>NZ_JBHTGO010000002.1:0-753991 GCF_042666835.1 Pantoea sp. GCM10028869
AAGTGGGGGTGATCGACCTGAAGAAAAAGTCGATCACCATGGGTAAAGGATGTTAAAAAGTGTTCACCATGTCCCCGAACACCTGTCTACCATGTCCCCGGACTGTACACCCACAAGTGGGAGAGGGGACAATTAGGTAGGGACTGCTCGTTCTGCTCCAACAAGTGAGAGAAGGAACGATTAGGTGGGTACTGCACGTTCTGCTCCCTCGCCCGCTTGCGGGAGAGGGCTGGGGTGAGGGGAATAGTCTACCTTACTCAAACCCCACCAGCGGGTGCGGTTGATATACCGTTTCCAGCTCGGCAATCTCATTCTCACTCAACTCAACATCCACCGCTTTCACTAGCTCGGCGAACTGTTGCTCGCGCGAAGCGCCAATGATCGGCGCGGTGACCGCCGGTTTATGTAATAGCCACGCCAGCGCCACCTGCGCGCGCGTCACGCCTTTGTCGGCGGCTACGTTAGCCAGACGCTCGGCAATTGCCGCATCGTTCTCTTCGGTGCCGGTATACAGCTTCTCCATCACATTATCCGATACCGAACGTGCGGTGGTTTCGCCCCATGGACGCGTGAGTTTACCGCGCGCCAGCGGGCTCCACGGCAGCACCGCGATCCCTTCGCGCTGACACAGCGGATGCATGTCATTCTCTTCCTCACGCTGAATCAGGTTGTACTGATCCTGCATGCTGACAAAGCGCGCCCAGTTATTTTGCTTTTGCAGTTCCAGCGCCTGAGCAAACTGCGATGCGTGCATTGATGATGCGCCGATGTAACGCGCCTTGCCGGATTTCACCACTTCATGCAGCGCTTCCAGCGTCTCTTCAATCGGCGTGGCGTAATCCCAGCGGTGAATCTGCAGCAGATCGACATATTCCATACCAAGGCGCGTCAGGCTGTCATCAATCGATTGCAGGATATTCTGACGCGACAAGCCTTGTGACAGATTACTCAGCGGGAAATAGACCTTGGTGGCGACCACAACCTGATCGCGGCGGGCAAAATCTTTCAGCGCCCGGCCCACAATCTCTTCGCTGCTGCCATCGGAATAGCTGTTAGCGGTATCGAAGAAGTTGATGCCGGCTTCCAGCGCCTGCTTGATCAACGGTCGGCTGCTCTCTTCAGGCAGCGTCCACGCGTGATTGCCGCGCGTGGGATCGCCGTAAGTCATGCAGCCTAAACAGAGACGTGAAACCTGTAAGTCGGTTTGGCCTAGGGGAATAATTTTCATCTATTTGGGCTCCTGCTCTTATGCTTGAGGGAAATCGTTCCCTAAGCATAGCAGCAGGCTCGCTCACCGGGCGGTGAGCGAGTCGGGCAGATTACTGGGCGAGCCAGTCAGTGATTTGCTGCTGAATACCGGCGGCATCCAGCTGATAATCCTGACGTACTTCTTCCTGCGTACCTTGCGGGATGAACTCATCCGGCAGGCCGAGGTTGAGCACTGGCACGCGCAGGCGTTTTGCCATCACGTACTCGTTGACACCGCTGCCGGCGCCGCCTTTGATGGCGCCTTCTTCCAGCGTAACCAGCGAATCGTGGCTGGCCGCCAGCTCGGCAATCAGTGCTTCATCGAGTGGCTTCACAAAACGCATATCCACCAGCGTGGCATTCAGCGCTTCCGCAGCGGCGGCGGCTTCTGGCAGCAAAGTACCGAAGTTAAGGATCGCCAGCTTTTCGCCGCGACGCTTCACTATACCTTTGCCCAGCGGCAAGCTCGCCAGCGGTTCCAGCGTTGCGCCGGTGCCGGTACCGCGCGGGTAACGCACCGCACTTGGGCCATCCTGATAGTGATATCCGGTATAAAGCATCAGACGACATTCGTTTTCATCGCTTGGCGTCATGATCACCATCTCTGGCACGCAGCGTAAGAACGCGATATCAAATGCGCCCTGATGAGTTTGACCATCCGCGCCGACAATACCGCCGCGATCGATAGCAAACAGCACCGGCAATTTCTGAATGGCGACATCGTGGATCAGCTGATCGTAGGCGCGCTGCAGGAAGGTCGAGTAGATCGCCACAACCGGTTTGTAACCACCAATCGCCATACCCGCCGCGAACGTTACCGCGTGCTGCTCGGCAATCGCCACATCAAAATATTGCTGCGGATAGTCGCGTGAGTAGCTCACCATGCCCGAACCTTCGCGCATCGCTGGCGTGACCGCCATCAGGCGCGGATCGTCAGCCGCCATTTCGCTCAGCCAGTTGCCGAAAATCTTCGAATAGCTTGGTAAGCCTGGCACGCTTTTCGGCAGCGCTAAGCTGGCGGGATCGAACTTCGGTACCGCATGCCAGGTAATCGGATCTTCTTCCGCCGGGGCATAACCTTTGCCCTTTTTGGTCATGATGTGCAGGAACTGCGGACCTTTCAGATCGCGCATGTTCTTCAGCGTGCTCACCAGCGTCAGCACGTCGTGACCATCTACCGGGCCGATGTAGTTAAAGCCCAGCTCTTCAAACAGCGTACCCGGCACCACCATGCCTTTCAGGTGCTCTTCTGTGCGCTTCACCAGCTCTTTAATCGGCGGCAAACCGCCCAATACACGCTTGCCGCCTTCGCGCAGGCGTGAATAGGTTTTCCCGGAGAGAATCTGTGCCAGGCGATTGTTGAGTGCACCCACGTTCTCGGAGATCGACATCTCGTTGTCGTTGAGGATCACCAGCATATCCGGCTTGATGTCACCGGCGTGGTTCATGGCTTCAAACGCCATGCCAGCGGTGATCGCGCCATCGCCAATAATACAGGCGGTGCGGCGGCCTTTGCCTTCACGTTCGGCGGCAACCGCCATGCCGAGCCCGGCGCTGATCGAGGTGGAGGAGTGACCTACGCTCAGCACGTCGTACTCACTCTCACCGCGCCACGGGAACGGATGCAGGCCATTTTTCTGGCGGATGGTGCCGATACGATCGCGGCGTCCGGTCAGAATTTTGTGCGGATAGGCCTGATGTCCCACGTCCCACACCAGATGATCAAAGGGGGTGTTATAAACATAATGCAGCGCCACTGTTAGCTCGACGACGCCCAGACCCGATGCAAAGTGGCCGGAAGATCGGCTCACGCTATCCAGCAGATACTGACGCAGTTCGTCACACAGCTCCGGAAGTTTTTCTTTCGGTAATAAACGTAATTCCTGAACCGTGTTGGCTAACGCCAGTGTCGGGTATTTTGCAATATCAAAACTCATCAGAGACTCATTATGAAAGTTATTTATCGCGTTCAATTATGAAGCTTGCCAGCGCTTGTAAGGCGAGTGTGTTGTAAGACTGTGCCGCCAGAATATCGAGCGCGCCGAGCGCCTCTTGATAAAGATCCCAGGCTTTACTGCGGGCATTTTCCAGCCCCATCAATGAAGGATAGGTGCTTTTACCCAATGCCTGATCCGCCCCCTGTGTTTTTCCTAACACGGCGGTATCGCCGACCACATCGAGGATGTCATCCTGCACCTGAAACGCCAGTCCGATGGCATTGGCGTAGGTATCCAGCAGCGGCATCGCGGCGCGGCCACGATCGCCGGCGGCTAATGCGCCAAGACGTACCGCGGCGCGAATTAACGCGCCGGTTTTATGGCGGTGAATCTGTTCCAGCTGCGCCAGATCGATGCTTTTGCCTTCCGCCGCCAAATCCAGTGCCTGACCGCCGCACATGCCTGCCACGCCGCTGGCCTGCGCCAGTTCGGAAATCATCGCAATACGCGCGTCGGCGCTGACGCCGGGCATCGGCTGATCGGCCAGAATCGAAAAGGCCAAAGTTTGCAGAGCATCGCCGGCGAGAATCGCCGTGTCTTCACCATATTTAATATGGCAGGTTGGCTGCCCGCGGCGTAACGCATCGTCGTCCATCGCCGGCAGATCGTCATGAATCAGGGAATAAGCATGGATGCATTCCACGGCCGCAGCCGGCACATCGAGGCTGGCGGCATCGGCCTTCAGCATTTCGCCTGTTGCGTACACCAGAAAGGGACGCAGACGCTTACCGCCTAATAATGCCCCATACTCCATGGCATTCACCAGAGGAGAACTCTGAAAAGGAAGTGGATCTATTAAGCGCGTCAATGCCTGATTAACGCGTTGATGGTAAGCGCTCAGCAGTTTAGCGAAATCCATTACTCATTTTCCGGGGTAAAAGGGGCGAGGGCGGCATCTTTCTCATCGCTAAGCAGAATTTGCACACGCTGCTCTGCCTGCTGCAGGGTTTGCTGACCGGTACGTGCCAATTGTACGCCGCGTTCAAATTCGTTCAGCGCCTGCTCTAACGGCAGCTCGCCACTTTCCAGGCGGCTGACAATCTGTTCCAGCTGCTCTAATGCGCTTTCAAAACTGGCAGGCGCTTCGGCTTTTTTCGGCATAATCAGTGTCGACTCACAGGTTAGGAGATCATCTTGCAATCGGTCATGGTAGCTGACGAGGATTAATTAGCAAAATAATGAATGTGATGAAGGTTGCTTAAAGCAGTCACCCGGCAAAGGTGATATACTTTTGCGCCTCGGATGCGGGGGCTCCTGAATTAACCCGCAATTATATGATTTTAACAGTTAAGTGCCGATGCTTTTAGCACTTATTTGTCCAAACGAACCCCTGTCGCCATGAAGTTTATCGTCAAGCTGTTTCCAGAAATCACCATCAAAAGTCAGTCGGTGCGTCTGCGCTTTATCAAAATTCTCTCCAGTAGCATTCGTAATATTCTGCGCACCGTGGATGAAGAGATCAAAGTCGTGCGCCATTGGGACCACATTGAAGTGCGTTCTAAGAATGAGTCGCTGCGCGAGACCCTTGTCACCGAACTGACGCGCATTCCGGGCATTCACCATGTGCTGGCGGTGGAAGATCGCGCCTACACCGATATGCACGACATTTTCGAGCAGACGCTGGTGCTGAACCGCGAGCGTCTGGAAGGCAAAAGCTTCTGCGTGCGCGTCAAGCGTCGCGGCAAGCACAGCTTCAGCTCGCAGGACGTGGAACGCTACGTTGGCGGCGGCCTTAACCAACACATCGCCAGCGCGCGCGTGCAGCTCAATCGTCCGGAAGAAACGGTGAATCTGGAGATCGACGACGATCGTCTGTTGCTGATCACCGCACGCTATGAAGGCTTAGGCGGATTCCCGATTGGTACCCAGGAAGATGTTCTGTCACTGATTTCCGGCGGTTTTGATTCTGGCGTGTCGAGCTACATGCTGATGCGTCGCGGCTGCCGCGTGCATTACTGCTTCTTCAACCTTGGCGGTGCGGCACACGAGATTGGCGTGCGCCAGGTTGCACATTACCTGTGGCAGCGCTTTGGTCGCTCACACCGCGTACGCTTCGTAGCGATCAACTTCGAGCCGGTAGTCGGTGAGATTCTTGAGAAAGTGGACGACGGCCAAATGGGCGTGGTGCTGAAGCGTATGATGGTGCGTGCGGCGTCAATGGTGGCGGAACGTTACGGCGTGCAGGCGCTGGTGACCGGCGAAGCGCTGGGCCAGGTTTCCAGCCAGACGCTGACCAACCTGCGTTTGATCGATAACGCCTCCGATACGCTGATTCTGCGTCCGCTGATCTCCCATGACAAAGAGCACATCATTGATGTGGCACGTAAGATCGGCACCGAAGATTTTGCCCGCACCATGCCAGAATATTGCGGCGTGATTTCGAAAAGCCCAACCGTTAAAGCGGTGAAGGGCAAGATTGAAGCGGAAGAGCAAAACTTCGATTTCGAGATCCTTCATCGCGTGGTGCAGGAAGCCAGCAACGTCGATATCCGTGAAATCGCCGAGCAGACGGAAGAAGAAGTGGTGGAAGTTGAAACCGTTGACTCCTTCATCAGCAACGACGTGGTGCTGGATATCCGTTCGGCCGATGAGCAGGAGGCGAATCCGCTGATCGTTGAAGGCGTTGAAGTGAAGACTCTGGCGTTCTATAAACTCAGCACCCAGTTTGGCGACCTGGACCAGAGTAAAACCTGGCTGCTGTATTGCGATCGCGGTGTGATGAGTCGCTTGCAGGCGCTCTATCTGCATGAGCAGGGCTTCAAAAACGTGAAGGTTTATCGTCCATAAGCGATAAACCGTAGCGGCGCGATGAATCACGCGTATTTCATGCGGCATCAGCGTTGCAGTGAAATGCGCAATTAATTGCGCCGCTACAATCATGTGCAGCTTGTTATAACAACGTTACCGCTCTTCAAACTCCTGATAATTATAAATCCCTGCCGCCAGCACCAGCTGTGAAGCCACTTCACGCGCGGTCTCTTTATTCACCAGCAAATCAATCAGCTTCAACGCAAAATCCATTGCGGTGCCCGGTCCCTGGCTGGTCAGCAGATTAACGCGCGGATCCCACACCACGCGGCGCTCCATCCATTTGCTGTCGGGAATGGTGTCACGCAGGCCGGGAAAACCGGTCATATTGCCGACCGGAAACAGATCGTGCGCGACCAAAACCGTGCCGGGCGCGGCACAAATCGCCGCCACAATCTTGCTGGAGAGATGGAACTGGCGCACGGTTTCCACCAGCAGCGGGCTGTCGCGGAAGGTCTCCGCGCCTTTCAAACCGCCGGGCAGCACAATCGCGTCGTAGTCGTTATCCGCCACCTCAACCAAAGGCGCATCCGCCAGCAGCCGCACGCCGCGCGAACAGACGATCTCACGCGTGCCATCGCTCTCCACGCTGGCGGTGGTGACGCTTAAACCGCCGCGTACCAGCAAATCGATAGTAGTGACCGCTTCGGTCTCTTCACTTCCATGTGCCAGGCAAACCAGAACCGATGCGTTCGCGCTCATAGTGGGACTCCTTACGTTTAATCAGATCGTACAAACGGGTGTTTTCCGGCAGTGAAATGCCCTGTGCGCGGGCGCGACGCAACAGGTAGCCGGTGATGTAATCAATTTCGGTCAGACGCTGCGCGCGCACATCCTGCAACATTGATGAGGTATTGGCGGCGGTGCTATCGATCACGTCGTAAATGATGTCGCGCAGATTATCCACCGCCATGTGCTGGCCTTCGCGCTCCATCACCCAGGCGATCTCTTCGCACAGCAGCGCGACTTGTTCCGGCCAGGCGCGCAGCGCCCCGTTCTGGCAATCGTGCTCAACGGTCATCGGATTGATCACGCAGTTGATTGCCAGCTTGCGCCAGCTGGCGGCGGCGATATTGTCATGCCAGGCCACATCCGGCAGCGCCTGATGCAGAATATCAGCGATATCGCTCTGTGCGGCGCTCTCACGATTAGCAGGGCCGATATGGGTGATGCCGTGCGCAATATGCTTAATCACCGTGCCGTCGCGCATTGCCGCGTGCGTGGTGATGCCGCGCAACAGCGGCTGATGCAAATCTTTCAGCTCTTCCAGGGTTCCCATGCCGTTATGCAGCAGCAGAATTGGCGCGTGCGTCGGCAGCACGCTTTGCAGATTTTTCACCGCAGGGGAAACCTGTGGCGCTTTGAGCGTCACCAGTAACAGCTGGCTTTCGGCGAGGAACAGCGGATCGTTGGCAATAAAGGTGTGATTGCTCACATGGCCTTGCGGATCGACTACGTTGGCTGAGCAATAGGGCTGCGGTACACGTAACCAGCCCTGCACCTCATGTCCCTGACGGGCGAGAGCGGCGAGCCAAATTTGACCTAAGGCGCCACACCCCAACACGGTAATTTTCATTTTGCCTCCCGTGGGCGGGTTCCTGTTTTCACGTTACGGGTAAGTATAGCTTTCCGCGTATCGTGTTTTATTAGCGCCACAAGACGCGTATTATGCATGTCACTTTAGTATCAGGAGAAGAAAAGATGCCATCTTTCGATATCGTTTCCGAAGTCGAATTGTCGGAAGTGCGAAATGCCGTGGAGAATGCGAACCGCGAGATCTCAACTCGTTTCGATTTCCGTAACGTGAGTGCAACCATTGAGCTCAACGAAAAGAACGAGACCATCAAACTCAGCAGCGAATCTGATTTCCAGGTCAAACAGCTGGTGGATATTCTGCGCGAAAAGTTGCTGAAGCGTGGCATTGAAGGCGCGGCGATTGAAGTGCCAGAAGAGATCGTGCACAGCGGTAAAAACTGGTCGGTGGAAGCCAAGCTGAAGAAAGGTATCGAAAGCGATATCGCGAAAAAGCTGGTGAAGCTGATTAAAGACAGCAAGCTGAAAGTGCAGACGCAGATTCAGGGTGAAGAACTGCGCGTAACCGGTAAGTCACGCGACGACCTGCAAGGTGCGATGGCGCTGGTGCGCGGTGGCAACCTCGGTCAGCCTTTCCAGTTCAAAAACTTCCGCGACTAATCGCGTTTGTCGCGCGCCGCACGACGATAAAGCGTGCTGCGCGCGACGCCCAAGGCTTCCGCCGTTTTACTGATATTACCATTGAAGCGCTGCAGCGTTTCGCTGATCAACCGCCTATCATGACTCTGCCGATCGGACTGTGGCTGCACCGCCGCACGCCGATACTCTGCCGGTAAATGCACCTCTGTCACTTCTTCACCTTCATCCGCCAGTGCCAACAGCACGCGTAACAAGCTGCGCAATTGCCGCACGTTGCCCGGCCACGGCAGCTGCGCCAGAGCCGTCAACAGCGCAGGCGAGAGCTGAATATCGCGATCCGCGCCGCCCAGCTCCAGCCATAAACGGCTGATAAAACCCTCTACTTCCGGCCAGGCGCGCAGCGGCGGAATGGTCATCGAGAATTCCTGCAGGCGATAGAGTAAATCTTCGCGGAATTCGCCTTCGGCCACGCGCTGTGCCAAATCGCGGTGCGTGGCGCTGATCACCGCGAAATTCACCGGCCAGCTGCGGCTGGATCCGAGCGGCGCCACCTCTTTCTCCTGCAACACGCGTAGCAAGCGGGTTTGTAGTGCCAGCGGCATATCGCCAATTTCATCAAGGAACAGCACGCCGCCATCCGCTTCACGGATTTTGCCGATGTAACCATTCTTGCTCGCGCCGGTGAACGCGCCGGGTTGATAGCCAAACAGCTCAGATTCAATCAGCGCTTCGGGGATGGCCGCGCAGTTAATGGCAACGAATTTGCCTTCGCGCCAGCGGCTTTGCTGATGCAGTGCGCGGCTGACATACTCTTTGCCGCTGCCGGTTTCGCCGTGAATGCACAGTGAAACGCCGGCATTGAGCAGTCGCACCATCTTCTTGCCATCGCGCCCCAGCGAGAAAGGCAGCTCGCTGGCGGGTTCGCTCGGCGTGGCAAAATGGCTGCGCTGCGGCGCCCGCAGGAGAAAATAGTAGCGCTGCGTGGCGTAATCGAGCGGGGCGGGAATGCTGTTGGCGTGCTGCTGCTGTTGCGGGAACAGTTGTTGAAAGGTCACGCTGCCGAGTTGCCCGACGCTCAGCGCCAGCTCGCGCATCGCCAGCCTGTTGGCGGCGGTCAGGACGTTATCCGAGAACACCAGCAGCAGTTCATCGCTGGTATCGATGCCCTGCGGCTGCAGATGCAGGCTCATCAACCATTGCTGCGGATGCAGGCTCTGCTTCACCCATAGATATTCGATCTGTTTCGCCGCCGCTTTCACCCAGCTAAAGGTCTGCGGATGCGGGAAGTGCGCCGGGCCGGAAATATCCAGCACGCCAGCAATCTGACCGTTGGGCATTTGCAGCGGCATCGCCGCACAGTACAAACCTTGATTGAGCGTCAGGAAGTGCTGATGACCTTGAATCTCGCAGCCATCATCAATCGCCAGCGCGGTGCCAATCGCATTGGTGCCACGCCCGCATTCACTCCATAAATTACCCGGCGCCAGCGCATAACGTTGGGCTTTTTCCAGCGAGGGCATATCGCCAAAGGTATTGAGCACCAGACCGGTGGCATCCGACAGAATCACCACCGATTGCTTCTCGGCCAGTTTCTGCGCCAGCTGTTTGATCACCGGCTGAGCGAACTGCTGCAGCCCGGCATTGCTGGCGAGTACATCGGCCAGTTCACCCTGGCGAACACGCGGAAAATCATCGGCGGTGCGATCGAGGCCATACAGCTGGCTACGGAACCAGGAGTCGCTTAACAGCGGATTGGCGTTAACGGCAGACGCGGATGGATTTCCCTGCATTGATGACCTCATGCCCAAGCGAAAGTGTTGCGACATTGTAGCGGGTCGGTTTCTGTACTGTTGCGATACGCAACACAGATGGTGAACTTTTCTGCACAACATAGCCAGGTCATGTTGTGCGTCGGCTCTTAACTTAATGATCATATTGGTTTTTTAACAAAACATCCTCTGATGAAAAAAGCTGGCACGCCCGCTGCAATAGCTCCTCTGACAGCACGTTCTCTGTAAGGCGACTGAGCCTTCAGATTATCTGACCCTACATAAAGGAGTTTGCGATGCGTTATGCACATCCCGGTACGCCCGGCGCTTTGGTTTCATTCCAGGCGATTTACGGCAACTACATTGCGGGCAAATTCGTCGAGCCGCTCAGCGGCCAATACTTCACTAACACCTCGCCAGTGAATGGCAGCGATATCGCGCAGTTCCCGCGTTCGGATGCGCGCGATATCGATTTAGCGCTGGATGCGGCGCATCAGGCGGCTGATGCCTGGGGAAAAACCAGCGTGCAGCATCGCGCCAACATCCTGTTGCAGGTGGCGGATCGCATTGAGGCCAATCTCGAAAAACTGGCGGTAGCGGAGAGCTGGGATAACGGCAAACCGATTCGCGAAACCCTGAACGCCGATCTGCCGCTGGCGGTGGATCACTTCCGTTACTTCGCCGGTTGCCTGCGCGCGCAAGAGGGCAGCACCGCGGAGATCGATGAAACCACCGTGGCATATCACTTCCATGAACCGCTCGGTGTGGTTGGGCAAATCATTCCGTGGAACTTCCCGCTGTTAATGGCGGCGTGGAAACTGGCGCCAGCGCTGGCGGCGGGCAACTGTGTGGTGCTGAAACCGGCGGAACAGACGCCGCTGGGCATTACGCTGCTGATGGAGATGATTGGCGATCTGTTCCCGGCTGGCGTGTTGAATGTGGTGCAGGGCTTTGGTCGTGAAGCGGGTGAAGCGCTGGCGACCAGCAAACGCATCGCCAAAATCGCCTTCACCGGTTCAACGCCGGTGGGGCGTCACATTATGGCCTGCGCTGCTGAAAACATCATTCCCTGTACCGTCGAGCTGGGCGGCAAGTCGCCGAATATCTACTTCGCTGATGTGATGGATGGTGAGGACGAGTTTATTGAGAAGGCGGTGGAAGGGTTAGTACTCGGTTTCTTCAATCAGGGGGAAGTCTGTACCTGTCCATCGCGCGCCTTGATTCATGAATCGATCTATCAACCCTTTATGGATCGCGTGATGGCCAAGGTGGCGAACATCCGTCGCGGCGATCCGCTTGATAGCGACACCATGATTGGTGCACAGGCTTCACGCCAGCAATTCGATAAAATCCTGTCGTATATCAACATCGCACGCGACGAAGGCGGGCAAATTCTCACCGGTGGCGATCGCGCCAGCATGGCCACCGAGCTGAATGATGGATTCTACATTCAGCCGACCTTAATCAAAGGAACCAACCAGATGCGCTGTTTCCAGGAGGAGATTTTTGGGCCGGTGATTGGTGTTACCACCTTTAAGGATGAGGCAGAAGCGCTCGCCATCGCCAACGAAACCCAGTTCGGTCTTGGTGCGGGCGTGTGGACGCGCGATACCAATCTGGCTTATCGCATGGGACGCGGCATCAAAGCCGGGCGCGTCTGGACCAACTGTTATCACATCTATCCCGCTCACGCGGCATTCGGCGGTTACAAGCAGTCGGGTGTAGGCCGTGAGACGCACAAAATGGCGCTCAGCGCCTATCAACAAACCAAAAATCTGCTGGTTAGCTATGGCACCGCGCCTTTGGGCCTGTTCTAAGTCCGCATCCGTTCAAATGGAGAGTGAAAGATGAATATGCAAATCAAAACCACCATGAAAGCCGCTGTTGTGAAGGCTTTTGGTGAACCGTTAGTGATTGAGCAGGTGCCGGTGCCGCAGGTCGGGCCGGGGCAGATTTTAGTGAAAATTGCGGCTACTGGCGTGTGCCATACCGATCTTCACGCGGCCGAAGGCGACTGGCCGATTAAACCCAATCCGCCGTTTATTCCGGGCCACGAAGGTGTGGGCCAGGTTGTGGCGCTCGGCGAGGGCGTTAAGCACCTGAAAATGGGCGATCGCGTCGGTGTGCCATGGCTCTATTCGGCGTGCGGTCACTGCGAACACTGTCTCGATAGCTGGGAAACGCTGTGTCTGTCGCAGCAAAATGCCGGTTACTCAGTGAATGGCAGCTTCGCGGAATACTGCCTCGCCGATGCCAACTATGTCGGCATCATTCCAGATAACGTCGATTACAACGAAATCGCGCCGATCCTCTGTGCCGGCGTCACCGTGTATAAAGGGCTGAAAATGACCGACACCAAACCCGGCGATTGGGTGGTGATTTCCGGTATTGGCGGTTTAGGGCATATGGCGGTGCAGTACGCGGTTGCCATGGGTCTGAACGTGGCGGCGGTGGATATTGATGATGAGAAACTGGCGTTCGCTAAACGTCTCGGTGCCAGCGTGGTGGCGAATGCGAAAAATGTCGATCCGGCCAAGGTGTTCCAGGAGAGTTTTGGCGGTGCGCATGGCGTGCTGGTCACGGCAGTTTCACCGAAAGCGTTCGAACAGGCGATTGGTACGCTGCGTCGTGGCGGCACCATGGTGCTGAACGGTTTGCCGCCGGGCAAATTCGATCTGTCGATTTTCGATATGGTGTTGGACGGCATTACGGTGCGCGGTTCCATCGTCGGGACGCGCAAAGATCTGCAGGAAGCGCTGGATTTCGCCGGTCGTCACAAGGTGAAAGCCACCGTAGCGGTAGAACCGCTGACTAACATCAACGATATCTTCGCGCGGATGCACGCTGGCAAGATTGAAGGGCGCATCGTGGTGGATATGTCGCTGTAACAAAAAGCCCGACGCGATGGTCGGGCTGGTCACTTAGCAACTGGCGAGCAGCGCTTCGAGTTCGACGCGGCTCGTCACTTTACTGTCGATTTTGATGTAAGCACTTTTCTCTTCTGGCACGATAAACACCGACGCCACGCCGGGCTGCGCTTTCAAACGCTTCTCCAGATTCGGCACCGCCAGCACCGCATCGCTGAGCATAATACGCAGGCTGCTGACGTAAGGCGGTTCCTGCATCGACATCGCCACAAACAGCCAGGCAGCCGCGACAATCGCACCGACCAGGAACACGGTTTGAGCATCAACATGACCATAGATCCATCCGCCCATGCTGCCGCCAATCGCCACACCAATGAACTGGCTGGTGGAGTAGATGCCCATCGCGGTGCCTTTGTAGCCCGGCGGCGACTCTTTGCTGATCAGTGATGGCAGAATCGCTTCCATCAGGTTGAAGGCGAGGAAGAACAGCTGCACGCCAATAACCAGCGTCCAGAAGTGGCCTGCCGCGCCCCACAATACGATTTCTGCAATGATGATGATCGCCACGCAGCCGACAAACACGCGCTTCATGCGGCGCTTCACTTCGGCATAGATAATGAAAGGCACCACGGCAACAAAGGCCACCAACATCGTCACCAGATAGACTTTCCAGTGCTCGGCCGCCGGTAAACCGGCTTGTTCAAACTGTCCCGGCAGCGCCACGAAGCTCGACATCAGCAGAATGTGCAGGCAGAGAATGCCGATATTCAGTTTTAACAGTTTTGGATTGGTCAACACCGCGCGGATACTGCCTTTAACCATGCCGGATTCGCGGTTCAATACGTGGTTTGGTGCGTTCGGCACCACTAATAAGGTGATGACGATGCCCAGCGTCGCGAGGATGGCGATCATCCAGAACAGCGCGTGCAAGCCGAGTGCGTGGGTGACAATCGGGCCAACTACCATCGCAATAGCAAAAGTGACGCCAAAGCTGATGCCGATAAACGCCATCGCCTTGGTGCGGTTTTGTTCACGGGTTAAATCTGACAGCAACGCCATTACCGCGGCGGCAATCGCGCCGGAGCCTTGTAACGCGCGGCCTAAAATCACGCCCCAAATGGTGTCGGAGGTGGCGGCGATAACGCTGCCGAAAACGAACAGCAGCAGCCCGCCAACGATCAGCGGCTTTCGGCCGACGCGATCGGAGAGCAAACCAAAAGGAATTTGGAAGATGGCTTGTGCCAAACCATAGATACCGATTGCGAACCCAATCAGTGTTTCACTGGCGCCCTGTAACGCCATGCCGTACGTGGTGAGTACCGGCAAGACCATAAACATTCCCAGCATGCGCAGGGAAAAAACGGTACCTAAACCCCATGTAGCACGAAGCTCTACTGGCGTCATTTTATTGTCGTTCATGTTTACCTCAAAATTATACTGCGCCCATTTTAGGCAGCAGGGCAGGGCGGGTAAAACATTTGTTCTTAAGCAGTGGTAACAAAAAGAAAGGGCGCGAAATTCGCGCCCTTTCTGGTTTTGCGGAGCTGAATTACCAGACGTAAGTCAGTAAATCTTTCGACGCTGGCGTCATGAAATCAACGGACATCATCACGCTCAGAGCGGTGATAGCGACAATCGAGAACACAAACAGTTTACGCGCCCAAACTTTATCGTTTGAGGTTTTGTAACCTGAAAGCGCCATCCCGAGCCACCACACGCTAACGGCCGCAGCCACCACCAGATATTTGTAGCCCGCGTAACCGCCAAGGGTCAGCATCAGCGTGGCAATCATGAACGCCAGGATATACAGCGTAATATGATTTTTTGCCACCGAGATGCCTTTCACCACTGGCAGAACCGGGATGTTGGCAGCCTGGTAATCTTTAAAGCGGAAGATGGCAATCGCATAGGAGTGCGGCATCTGCCACAGGCTAAAGATAGCCAGTAAAATCAACGCGCCAGCATCAAACTGGTTGGTCACTGCGCAGTAGCCAATCACCGGCGGCGCAGCGCCAGAGAGACTACCAATCAGCGTGCCGTAGACAGAGTTACGCTTCATATAGAGGCTATAAACGCCTACGTAAACCACGAAGCCCATCACCGCCAGCCACATGGCCAGCGGGTTAGCGCCGAAATACAGCAACGCAAAGCCAGCAATACCCAATGCGGTTGCATAAACCAGGCTTACTTTCGCCGAGATCAGGCCTTTGACCAGAACACGGTTCCGCGTTCTCTCCATTTTGATGTCGATATCGCGGTCAATCACGTTGTTGAAAACACAACCTGATGCGACAACCAGCGATACGCCAACCAGCGAGGCGAGAAACAGGGTGTAATCAATGCTGCCTTTCGAAGCCAGCAGGAATCCACCGATCACAGAAATTAAATTGCCGAAAATAATTCCTGGTTTTGTTACTTGCAGGTATTGCTTAATCATTACGCGACTCTTTAGTGGGCCATCATGTTGTAGTTGAGGTTCCACATAATCCACAGTGAGCCTACGACAACAATCAAGATGATGAGTGCTGAGAAGACAATGGCCACCATGTTCCAGCCACCTTCTGATTTGCTGTCTAAGTGCAGGAAGTAGACCAGGTGAACCAGCACCTGAACTACCGCACACACCAGAACCACACCCAGAATAGTGCCGTGTGAAGCGCCGCCATCCATGACCATCCAGAACGGAATACCGGTCAGGATGATAGAGAGGACGAAGCCGATCATGTAAGACTTCACGCTACCGTGAGAAGCGCCATGTTCGTTAACAGAATGACTCATTACATGGCTCCCATCAGGTAGACAACGGTGAATACGCAGATCCAAACCACATCCAGGAAGTGCCAGAACAAGCTCAGGCACATGATACGGGTGCGGTTGGTTGCAGTCAGACCACGTTTAGAAATCTGGAACATCATCACTGCCATCCAGATCAGGCCAGAGGTCACGTGCAGACCGTGCGTGCCGACCAGCGTAAAGAACGCTGACAGGAAGCCGCTGCGATCGGGACCGAAGCCTTCTTTGATCAGGTGATGGAATTCATAGATTTCCATGCCGATAAAGCCAGCACCGAACAGGAAGGTCAACGCTAACCAGCTGATGACCGAGCCCTTGTTCTGGTTGTTCATCGCAATCACTGCCATACCATAGGTAATGGAGCTGAGCAGCAGCAGCGCGGTTTCGACCAGAACGAACGGCAGTTCGAAGATGTCTTTACCTGCCGGGCCACCGGCAGTGTTATTGACCATAACTGCATAGGTCGCAAACAGGGTTGCGAAGATAATGCAGTCACTCATCAGGTAGATCCAGAAGCCAAAGACTTTATTGGCTCCTGCATCGTGATGCCCATGCTCCGCATGGGCGTCGTGGTGGTGTTTTGCAGTTTCAATTGACATTATTTCAGACCTGCTTTGCTGATTTCGTCAAAGTGCTTCTTCTCGATCTGCTCGACTTCAGCAACCGGTACGTAGTAATCCACGTCTTCATCGAAGCTCTTCACAATCCAGGTGATGATGGTGCCCACGAAGGTGAGGCCAGCCAGCCACCAGATATGCCAGATCATGGCGAAACCGAATACAGTCATCAGAGCCGCGATAACAACAGCTGCGCCACTGTTTTTCGGCATATGAATTTCTTCATATTTTTCTGGCTGCTTGTACGCTTCGCCTTTCTCTTTCATTTCCCAGAACGCATCGCGCTCATGGATATGCGGGATAACAGCAAAGTTGTAGAACGGCGGCGGTGAAGAGGTTGCCCACTCCAGCGTACGTCCACCCCACGGGTCACCGGTCAGATCACGGTTCTGGTCGCGGTCACGCACAGAAACGTAGAACTGGGTAACCTGGCACAGGATACCGCAAGCGATCAGCGCCGCACCGCCTGCTGCAACCACCAGCAGTGAGTGGAACTGAGGATCGATGTCCTGGCTGATACGACGCGTCATGCCCATGAAGCCCAGCGCATACAGCGGCATGAATGCCACGAAGAAGCCGATGATCCAGAACCAGAACGCGCGGATACCCCATTTTTCATTCAGCGTGAAGCCGAACGCTTTCGGGAACCAGTAGGTCACGCCAGCCATACAACCGAACACCACACCACCGATAATCACGTTATGGAAGTGCGCGATCAGGAACAGGCTGTTGTGCAGAATGAAGTCCGCACCTGGAACCGCCAGCAGAACACCTGTCATACCACCAATAGAGAAGGTAACCAGGAAGCCGATGGTCCACAGCATCGCTGAGTGGAACTCAACGCGACCCTGATACATGGTGAACAGCCAGTTGAAGATTTTCACGCCGGTCGGGATAGCGATGATCATCGTCATGATACCGAAGAAGGCGTTTACGTTCGCGCCCGCACCCATGGTGAAGAAGTGGTGCAGCCAAACAATGAACGACAGAACGGTAATCGCGATGGTCGCCCACACCAGAGAGGTGTAACCGAACAGACGCTTTTTAGAGAAGGTCGCCGTGACTTCAGCGAAGACACCAAACACCGGCAGAACCAGGATGTACACTTCCGGGTGACCCCAGACCCAAATCAGGTTGACGTACATCATCATGTTACCGCCCATTTCATTGGTGAAGAAATGGAAGCCAAGGTAACGGTCAAGCGTCAACAGTGCCAGCGTAACGGTCAGTACCGGGAACGCAGCGATGATCAGGACGTTAGTACACAGTGATGCCCAGGTGAATACCGGCATTTTGAACAGGTCCATGCCCGGCGCACGCATCTTCAGAATGGTAACGAAGAAGTTGATACCGGTCAGTGTCGTACCGATACCGGACAGCTGTAGACTCCAGATCCAGTAATCGACCCCGACGCCAGGACTGTACTCCGCACCCGAAAGCGGCGGATAAGCCAACCAGCCGGTCTGTGCGAACTCGCCCACACCCAGAGAGATGTTCACCAGGATCACACCGATCGCGGTAAACCAGAAGCTCAGGTTGTTGAGGAACGGGAAGGCAACGTCACGAGCACCGATTTGCAGCGGTACCGCGATGTTCATCAGACCTACCACGAACGGCATCGCCACGAAGAAGATCATGATCACGCCGTGAGCGGTGAAGATCTGGTCGTAGTGGTGCGGCGGTAGTATGCCGGCTTCCCCAGCGGAAGCCATCACTTGTTGGGTACGCATCATTACCGCATCGGCAAAGCCGCGCAGCAACATGACGAAAGCCATGATGATGTACATGATACCCAGTTTTTTGTGGTCAATGGAGGTGAACCATTCTGACCACAGGTACTGCCACTTACCAAAGTAGGTAATCGCAGCAACCAGCGCCAGACCACCTAAGATGATAGCGGCGACCGTAACCACGATAATGGGTTCGTGGTATGGCACTGCATCCAGTGTTAATTTTCCGAACATCGTATTATTCCTCGGCTCCCGCGGAAGCGGCGTGACTCATGTCCATGCCTTTATGTTCTGGCATGTCCATCTTCCCGTGGCTCATCATGAACTTATCAATTACTTGCTTGAACAGTTCTGGATTTGCCGTTGAGAAATATTCCACCGGGTGATTTTCGCTTGGCGTAGCCAGTTTCTCGAAATCATCCATGGTGTTCAGCGCGTTAGGTGCCGCTTTAACTTTGGCAACCCACTGCTGGAATTCCGCATCGTCTTTAGTTGCAATGGCTTTGAACTTCATGCCAGAGAAACCACGACCACTGAAGTTCGCAGAGATACCGTCAAATGTTCCTGGCTCGTTGGCGATCAGATGCAATTTGGTCTGCATACCGGCCATCGCATAGATCTGGCTGCCGAGAGTAGGAATAAAGAAGGAGTTCATCACGGAGTTGGAGGTGATCTTGAAGTTCACCGGAGTGTTTGCCGGGAAGGCAATCTGGTTGACGGTTGCAATACCCTGTTCCGGGTAAATGAACAGCCATTTCCAGTCCAGTGCCACTACGTCGATCTCAACCGGTTTAACGTCAGAAACCAGCGGTTTGCTCGGCTCCAGCGCGTGGGTTGATTTCCAGGTCAAAACGCCGAGGAAGATAATGATCAGGATCGGAATGGTCCAGACCACGGCTTCCACTTTGTTTGAGTGTGACCAGTTAGGGCTATAAGTTGCGTTAGTATTGGTTGCCCGATATTTCCAGGCAAAGAATACTGCCATGAAGACTGCCGGGATAACTACGATCATCATCAAGCCGAAAGCTGTCAGAATCAACGAACGTTGCTCCAGTGCAATCTGTCCTTTGGGATTTAACAACGCACTATCGCAGCCACTGAGTAATACAGCGCCTGCAATTAATGACAAAATCCCCAAACTTTTATTGTATTTACTGAGTCTCATTTAACGACCTCAATGACAAAGGGCTCTATTGTCGTTTAAGTGTGCGCGCATTTTACGGGAAGGTTTATGCAGTGTAAACCAGCTTAAGGATGTGTCAGAAGGCTGTTGACACCTTTTGCTAAGGGTGTCACAGATGTTACGCAGGGTGACAAATTATTAACTGCGACAAGCAGTTGGCATCAATATAACAAAAACCAATGGTAGAAACCGCAGAAAAATCAGGGAAAGTATAAACCGTACTCTTAATACTCATTTATTTAACATTTCTGCATCATTTTGGCGATGACTTTTATACAAAGTAATTGCGCACCGGATTTAAATATTCGCTCGCAGTTGTTAATTTAATGTTTCTAATTCGCTTTAAAAAAAATGCTATTGGGAAAATGAGCAACTGATATTTTTACCCCATTATTTCGTTATGAAAATTGGCTTACTCAACCCAGATTTTCCCGCGCCGCTTTTTTTAATGCCAAACTATCCAAAATAACACCGAGTGCGACCGCCAACAGCGCAAATGCCATGCCGGCTTCAAACATTGGCGTAAGTAGCGCATCAATCTGCACAACGCCGCTGGCGTTAAGGGCTAAAGCCAGTAACCACAAGGCCAGTAAGCCGCAGCCGATGCTAAACAGACGCACCGTCCAGCGGTAACCTTGCGGCCACAAGCTGCGCATCACAAACTCCCCGCTTTGCTGCATGCTATGCAAAGTGCCGCGACACAGCCATAACAGCAGTAATCCCGGTACGCCAGCAAACACGGTGAAAGCATAGAAGGTCGGCCAGCCCCACATTTCAACCAGCCAGCCGGCGGCGGGACCGACGTAAACGCGGCCCACGGCGGAGAGGGCAGAGAGCAGTGCGAACTGCGTCGCCGAGAAGGATTTGTTGCACAATGTCATCAGCAACGCGACAAAGGCCGCGGTGCCCATGCCGCCGCACAGGTTTTCAATGAAGACCGCGCTGGCCATGCTCCACAAGTGCGGTGGCGTTACCGCCAGCAACCAGTAAGCAAAATTCGACACCGCTTGCAGCACGCCAAAAATCATCAGGGCGCGGAACAAACTCAGGCGCTGCATCAGCACGCCGCCATACAGCGCACCAATAATGGTGGCCAACAAACCCAGCGTTTTGTTCACCAGACCGACATCGCCCGCGCTAAAGCCGACGCCGCGAATCAGGAAGGTGGTGGTGAGCGAGGCGGCAAATGCATCGCCAAGCTTGTAAAGGATAATCAGTGTGATCAGCAGCCAGGCATTGTTACGCTGGAAGAAGTCTTTCAGCGGGAATGTCACGGCCTGGCGTAGCGAGTGTGGTTCGCTCGCCGGCGCCACCGGTTCTTTCGCCAGCAACGTGGCGATCAGGCCCGGCACCATCAGCAACGCCATCAGCCAGTAAGTGGCTTGCCAGCCGAGATAGCGATCCGCAATCCACAGCGCCAGTCCGCCTGAAATCAACATCGCCAGACGATAGCCCAGCACGGTGATTGCCGCGCCGCTTCCGCGCTCCTCCGGCGGCAGCACATCGGTTTTCCAGGCATCGAACACGATATCCTGCGAAGCCGAACAGAAGGCAACCAGCACCGCCAGCGCGGCCAGCAGCGTTAAGTCACGCGAAGGCTGCATAAAGCCCATGGCGATAATGCCGCCTATCAGCGCCAGCTGCGTGACCAGCAGCCAGCCGCGACGGCGACCAAGAATCGGTGGCGTATAGCGATCCATCATCGGCGACCACAGGAACTTAAACACGTAAGCCTGACCGACAAGGGAGAAGAAACCGATGGTTTTCAGGTCAACATTCTCTACCGTCATCCACGCTTGTAACGTCCCGGCGGTTAACGCCAGCGGTAAGCCTGAGGCAAAACCCAGCAGCAGCAATACCGCCGCATTACGTTGGGTAAAAATACGCAGATAATGAGATGTCATAGCCAACCTGAAATGAAGCCCGGCTGAGAGTCGCCGGGCAAAATACTGCGGAAATTAGCGGGCGTTCTGCTTAATGAAGTTGTGAACGCTGGTGTCCTGCGCCATATCAGCAATCACGTCACTCAGGGTTGAGTTAACCGCGTTGGTGATCTTCGCGTTGGTGGCGGTAAACGCGCCTTCTACGCTGTAAGTCTGGCGATAGTTTTTCACCTGCTTGTTACCGTTTTTCGCGGTGGCGATGATGGAGATATCCGCCTTGGTGGTAATGCTGTAGCGCACGTTGCCTTGGGTCACATCCGCATACAGACCATTCACCACGATCTGAAGATCAACGGCACCGCTCGGGCCGATCATGTAGCCGCGTGACGTCATCTGCTTCTCTAACACTTCCTGGAGCAGGAAACGCAGGTCGCGTGATGGTGTCAGCGTGATCAACTGACCGTCGCGGTTTACTTTGGCCAGCGCCTGATCGGAACGTTGATCGGCACCGTTAACGCTGATGGTGACGCCCATCAGGCTTGGATCTTGCTGCGGTAATTGAATCTTCGGCTGAATATCCAATGTGGTGTTGTTGCTGGCACAGCCGGCCAAAATAAATGCAGCCAGCAGAGGGAATAACAGTTTTTTCAACATACTCATTCTCGTTAGCATATGGGTTGGTTTGCAAAACTGCGGCCATCATAGCATTGCGCAGCGGTGAAAAAAGCCCCGGGCCAATGGAAATTGATTGTAAAGGCTTTTTTCGGACAGGATGAAACGCCAGCCGGTTGACCTGAGAGATAAGCAAGTTACTATGCGCAGCGCTGGCGGATTTATTTACGGCCAACCTGCGGAAGCGGTGAAAAACCTACTAATATTTAAACAGATGGGCACAGCGCTCGCCGGAAAGGAGTGTTAATCATGATTCGCGAACAAATAGAAGAAAAGTTGCGTAACGCTTTCGAGCCTGCACATCTTGAAGTGCATGATGAAAGCTACCGTCATAACGTGCCCGCCGGTTCTGAAAGTCACTTTAAAGTGGTGATTGTCAGCGATCGATTTACCGGTCAGCGCTTTCTGCAACGTCATCGCGCTATTTATGGCGAACTGGCAACCGAATTAGCGGGCAGCGTACACGCGCTGGCA
Organism: Pantoea sp. GCM10028869; assembly: GCF_042666835.1. Taxonomy (NCBI): domain Bacteria; kingdom Pseudomonadati; phylum Pseudomonadota; class Gammaproteobacteria; order Enterobacterales; family Erwiniaceae; genus Pantoea; species Pantoea sp. GCM10028869. The sequence continues at coordinate 22,214 of NZ_JBHTGO010000002.1, forward strand.
CTGCATACCTACACGCAAAAAGAGTGGGATGGATTACAGGATACGGTTTTGGCCTCGCCGAATTGTCGCGGCGCGGGAACGCTCGCCTGAATTCCCTTTTTACTCATCCTTAAAAACGGCCTGCGGGCCGTTTTCTTTTCATTTATTACACTCAAACGCGATCTACGGCGCAAAAAAGCAGCAAAGCCGCTAAAAAGTGGTGAGTTTGCAGCCTCGACTCATTCCAGCGATGCCGCTATAATGCTGCGTCTATTTTTCCGGAATGTCTTCGGGACGCTTCTGGTGACAGGGATTTGGTTCTGCCTGCAGAGGCCGTCCCGGTTGTTGGATACGGCGCATTTTATGTGTGGTGTCTGAAGTTGACCGAGCACGTGATTTTTTGAGGTAACAAGATGACAGTTTCAGTAGAAACCACTCAGGGTCTGGGCCGTCGCATTTCGATTACTGTTGCAGCTGACAGCATCGAAAGCGCAGTGAAGAAAGAACTGGTGGAAGTGGCTAAGAAAGTCCGTATCGACGGTTTCCGTAAAGGCAAAGTGCCGGCACACATCATTTCTCAGCGCTACGGTGCTTCTGTTCGCCAGGACGTACTGGGCGAGCTGATGACGCGCAACTTCGTTGACGCCATCATCAAAGAGAAAATCAATCCGGCTGGCGCACCAAACTATGTGCCGGGCGAATATAAAGAAGGCGAAGACTTCACCTACGCGGTTGAGTTCGAAGTGTATCCAGAAGTTGAGCTGAAAGGCCTGGATGCAATCGAAGTTGAGAAGCCAGTGGTAGAAGTGACAGACGCTGACGTTGATACCATGCTGGAAACCCTGCAGAAGCAGCAGGCGACCTGGAAAGAGAGCGATGCCGCAGCGACAGCTGAAGATCGCGCGACCATCGACTTCAGCGGTTCTGTTGACGGCGAAGAGTTTGAAGGCGGCAAAGCCTCTGACTTCGTGCTGGCAATGGGCCAGGGCCGTATGATCCCAGGCTTCGAAGAGGGCGTTGTTGGCCACAAAGCCGGCGAAACCTTCACTATCGACGTGAAATTCCCAGACGATTACCATGCAGAAAACCTGAAAGGGAAAGATGCGAAGTTCGAAATCGTGCTGAAGAAAGTTGAAACTCGCGAACTGCCAGAGCTGACTGAAGAGTTCATCAAGCGCTTTGGCGTGGAAGATGGTTCAGTTGCCGGTCTGCGTGCTGAAGTGCGTAAGAACATGGATCGCGAGCTGAAAGGTGCTATCCGTAACCGCGTCAAGACGCAGGCAATCGACGGTCTGGTTAACGCCAACGACATCGACGTTCCGGTTGCGCTGATCGACAGCGAAATTGACGTTCTGCGTCGTCAGGCTGCACAGCGTTTTGGTGGCAACGAGAAGCAAGCGCTGGAACTGCCACGCGAACTGTTCGAAGAGCAGGCTAAACGTCGCGTCGTTGTGGGTCTGCTGTTGGGCGAAGTGATTCGTATCAACGAACTGCAGGCTGACGAAGATCGCGTTAAAACGCTGATCGAAGAGATGGCTTCTGCGTACGAAGATCCGCAGGAAGTGATCGAGTTCTACAGCAAGAACAGCGAGCTGATGAACAACATGCGCAACGTGGCTCTGGAAGAGCAAGCGGTTGAAGCGGTACTGGCGAAAGCGAAAGTGACCGATAAAGCCACTAACTTCCAGGAACTGATGAACCAGACCTCTGCGGCCTGATTCATTCGTTAACCGTTAGTGCTAAGCCCGTGACTGAAAAGTCGCGGGCTTTTTCGTTTCTGGCGCCAAATACACCGATTTGCCCTCTATTTGCTTAATTAATCGGCAAATTATCCGCTAAGCTCTTTTTCCGTGTTAGCGAATGGGCAAAAGGTTGTTATGCTTGAAACAACTGGGCAGCATCCCCAGATACAGGGAGAATGCATGAAAACAGTGAGACTGACTGATTAACCGTCTTGTTACTGCGGAGTGAGACTGCAGCGCATAGTTTTCCCGGCGCGCCTCACGTAAAATCGGTACACAATGTTGCCAATGAAATTTATCAGGAGACGGTAATGTCATACAGTGGCGATCGTGAATTTACTGCACCGCACATGGCGCTGGTGCCAATGGTGGTCGAACAAACCTCGCGCGGCGAGCGTTCTTACGACATCTACTCTCGCCTGCTCAAAGAGCGTGTGATCTTCCTGACTGGTCAGGTTGAAGATCATATGGCTAACCTGATCGTGGCGCAGATGCTGTTTCTGGAAGCTGAGAATCCTGAAAAAGACATTTATCTCTACATTAACTCGCCAGGCGGCGTGATTACTGCTGGGATGTCGATTTATGACACAATGAAGTTTATCAAGCCGGATGTCAGCACCATCTGTATGGGTCAGGCTTGTTCAATGGGTGCGTTCCTGCTGACAGCAGGCACCAAAGGTAAACGCTTTTGCCTGCCTAATTCACGTGTGATGATTCATCAGCCGTTGGGCGGCTATCAGGGCCAGGCGACGGATATCGAAATCCATGCGCGCGAAATCCTGAAAGTGAAGCAGCGCATGAATGAGCTGATGGCTGAGCACACTGGCAAATCGCTGGAAGAGATTGAACGCGACACTGAGCGCGATCGTTTCCTCTCTGCGGGTGAGGCGGTTGAATACGGTTTGGTTGACTCAATCCTGACGCATCGCCAATAAAACACATCTGTCTGCCCCTTACGCTATAGTTAACGGGGAGCAGGCAGATGGGTTGAATGCATATCGGCCGTTGATGTACGGCCAGCGCCGTACAACAAATTTGGTCTGAGAAAGAAAAGAGGTTAGCTGATGACAGATAAGCGCAAAGACGGTTCAGGTAAGTTGCTGTACTGCTCTTTCTGCGGCAAAAGCCAGCATGAAGTCCGTAAGCTAATTGCCGGGCCGTCAGTGTACATTTGCGATGAGTGCGTTGATCTTTGCAACGACATCATTCGCGAAGAGATTAAGGAAGTTGCGCCGCACCGCGAGCGTAGCTCACTGCCGACGCCGCATGAAATCCGCCATCACCTTGATGACTATGTTATTGGTCAGGAAAGGGCGAAGAAAGTGCTGGCAGTAGCGGTGTATAACCACTACAAACGCCTGCGCAATGGCGATACCAGCAACGGTATTGAACTGGGCAAAAGTAACATTTTGCTTATCGGTCCAACCGGTAGCGGTAAAACACTGTTGGCCGAAACGCTGGCGCGCTTGCTGGATGTGCCCTTCACGATGGCGGATGCCACCACGCTGACCGAAGCGGGTTATGTGGGTGAAGACGTTGAAAACATCATCCAGAAGCTGCTGCAGAAGTGTGATTACGACGTGCAGAAAGCGCAGCGCGGCATTGTCTACATCGATGAAATCGACAAGATTTCTCGTAAGTCTGACAACCCGTCGATCACCCGTGACGTCTCGGGCGAAGGCGTACAGCAAGCGCTGTTGAAACTGATTGAAGGCACCGTGGCTGCCGTACCGCCGCAGGGCGGACGTAAACATCCGCAGCAGGAGTTCTTGCAGGTTGATACCTCCAAGATTCTGTTTATCTGTGGTGGCGCATTCGCCGGTCTCGACAAGGTGATCTCCCAGCGTGTTGAAACCGGGTCCGGCATCGGCTTCGGTGCAACCGTGAAGGGCAAATCCCAGAAGGCGAGTGAAGGCGAATTGCTGTCTCAGGTTGAGCCAGAAGATTTGATCAAGTTTGGCCTGATTCCTGAGTTCATCGGTCGTTTGCCGGTTGTGGCAACGCTGAGCGAACTGAGTGAAGAAGCGCTGATTCAGATCCTGCGTGAGCCGAAGAATGCGCTGACCAAACAGTATCAGGCGCTGTTCAATCTGGAAGGCGTAGAACTGGAATTCCGCGACGAAGCCTTAACGGCAATCGCTAAAAAAGCGATGTCACGTAAAACCGGTGCGCGTGGTCTGCGTTCTATCGTTGAAGGTGCGTTACTTGAAACTATGTACGACCTGCCTTCGATGGATGACGTTGAAAAAGTGGTGATTGATGAATCAGTCATTGAAGGTCAATCCGAGCCGATGTTGATTTATGGAAAGCATGAAGCCCAGGCTTCTGGTGAATAAATAAACAATTGCACCACGTTGTTATCTTAAAAAAGGGGAAAAATCTTTCCCCTTTTGTTTTTCTCTCGCCAGTGACATTGAATGTCGTATAAGCATCCCCATATACTCAATATCCTGTGGGTTTAACTGCAAAACCTCTATTGCGCGGTACCCATCACCTGGCGGACATTAAACTAAGAGAGAGCTCTATGAATCCTGAGCGTTCTGAACGCATTGAAATCCCCGTGTTGCCGTTGCGCGACGTGGTGGTTTATCCGCACATGGTAATTCCGTTGTTTGTTGGCCGGGAAAAATCGATTCGGTGCCTCGAAGCCGCGATGGATCATGATAAAAAGATCATGCTGGTTGCACAGAAAGAGGCTTCAACGGATGAACCTGGCATTAACGATCTCTTCTCAGTAGGGACCGTCGCTTCTGTATTGCAGATGCTGAAACTTCCAGATGGCACGGTAAAAGTGCTGGTCGAAGGTTTACAACGCGCGCACATCACCACGCTGGCTGATAATGGCGACCATTTTGTTGCCCAGGCCGAATACCTTGTCTCGCCAGAAATTGAAGAGCGCGAGCAGGAAGTGCTGGTGCGCACGGCCATCAACCAGTTTGAAGGCTACATCAAGCTCAATAAAAAAATCCCACCTGAGGTCTTAACCTCCCTCAACAGCATCGACGATGCGGCTCGTCTGGCCGATACCGTCGCAGCGCATATGCCGCTGAAACTGGCTGATAAACAGTCCGTGCTGGAGATGTCCGACGTCAATGAACGTCTGGAATATCTGATGGCGATGATGGAATCAGAAATCGATCTGCTGCAGGTTGAGAAGCGTATTCGCAACCGCGTTAAAAAGCAGATGGAAAAAAGCCAGCGTGAGTACTATCTGAATGAGCAAATGAAAGCCATTCAGAAAGAGCTGGGCGAAATGGATGATGCGCCGGATGAGTACGAGGCGCTGAAACGTAAGATTGAAGCGGCCAAAATGCCGACCGAAGCGCGTGAAAAAGCCGAAGCTGAGCTGCAGAAGCTGAAGATGATGTCGCCGATGTCTGCAGAAGCGACCGTGGTGCGTGGCTACATCGACTGGATGGTTCAGGTTCCGTGGGTGGCGCGCAGCAAGGTGAAAAAAGACCTGCGTAAAGCGCAGGAAACGCTGGATATCGACCATTACGGTCTGGAGCGCGTCAAAGATCGCATCCTTGAGTATCTTGCGGTGCAGAGTCGCGTTAGCAAAATCAAAGGCCCAATTCTCTGCCTCGTTGGACCGCCGGGCGTGGGTAAAACCTCGCTGGGACAGTCGATTGCTAAGGCCACCGGACGTAAATACGTGCGTATGGCGCTGGGTGGCGTGCGCGATGAAGCGGAAATCCGCGGACATCGTCGTACCTACATCGGTTCTATGCCTGGCAAGCTGATCCAGAAAATGGCGAAAGTGGGCGTCAAAAACCCGCTGTTCCTGCTGGATGAGATCGACAAAATGTCTTCTGACATGCGTGGCGATCCGGCTTCAGCGCTGCTTGAGGTGCTGGATCCCGAGCAGAACATCGCGTTTAACGATCACTATCTGGAAGTGGATTACGATCTCTCTGACGTTATGTTCGTGGCGACCTCAAACTCCATGAACATCCCAGCACCGTTGCTTGACCGTATGGAAGTGATTCGTCTCTCCGGTTACACCGAAGATGAAAAGCTGAACATCGCGAAGCAACATTTGCTGCCGAAGCAGATTGAACGTAATGCGCTGAAAGAGAAAGAGATCACCGTCGACGACAGCGCGATTGTTGGCATCATCCGCTACTACACGCGTGAAGCGGGCGTGCGTAGTCTGGAGCGCGAACTCTCCAAGCTGTGCCGTAAAGCAGTGAAGGCGCTACTGATGGATAAGTCGAAAAAGCACATCGTGATCAACGGCGATAATCTCAAGGATTTCCTTGGCGTGCAGCGCTTTGATTATGGTCGCGCAGAGAGCGAAAGCCGTGTGGGTCAGGTGACCGGTCTGGCGTGGACGGAAGTGGGCGGCGATCTGCTGACCATTGAAACCGCCTGCGTACCAGGTAAAGGCAAGCTGACGTACACCGGTTCGCTGGGCGAAGTGATGCAGGAATCGATTCAGGCCGCGCTGACTGTGGTGCGCGCGCGTGCAGAGAAACTGGGCATCAACGGTGATTTCTACGAGAAACGCGACATCCACGTGCACGTACCAGAAGGTGCGACGCCGAAAGATGGCCCGAGCGCCGGTATCGCTATGTGCACCGCGCTGGTGTCTTGCTTAACCGGTAACCCGGTGCGTTCTGATGTCGCAATGACCGGTGAAATCACCCTGCGTGGTCTGGTTCTGCCGATTGGTGGCCTGAAAGAGAAGTTGCTGGCGGCACACCGTGGCGGCATCAAAACCGTGCTGATCCCGGACGAAAACAAGCGCGATCTGGAGGATATTCCCCAAAACGTGATTGCCGATCTCGAGATTCATCCGGTGAAGCGTATTGAAGAAGTGCTGAACCTGGCACTGGAAAATGCGCCTTACGGCATGCAGGTTGCGACCGCAAAATAGTGATTAGCGGCATAAACCGCTAAAAAGCGAAGCTGGCAGGCAAAATGGTGCTTGCCAGCTTTTTTTTGTGCCGCTAACTTAGTGGGCTGCTGGATCAACGATTAAGATGAATACCGTTGTTTCAGCTCCACAGGCTTGATATAACTGGCTGCGCGTTCGCACCGGGCGGGAAGCACGGGTGCGATGTGAATAATAAAAGAGGGGATGAAGAGAGTGAATAAGTCACAGTTGATCGACAAAATTGCTGCAGATGCTGACATTTCTAAAGCGGCAGCGGGACGTGTTTTAGATGCATTCATGGACTCCGTTACCGAAGCTCTGAAGGGCGGTGATGAAGTGGCACTGGTTGGTTTCGGTACTTTCTCTGTACGTGAGCGTGCAGCTCGTACAGGCCGTAACCCACAAACGGGTAAAGAGCTCACCATTCCGGCTGGTAAAGTTCCGGGCTTCCGTGCTGGTAAAGCACTGAAAGATTCCGTCAATTAATGACCGCTGATACATCCATTGAAGCATTTTCTTCCGTGGATTGAGGACGCAAAAGCCGTTCTCATGTAACATACGGGCACATCATTTTTGATGTGCCTTTTTTATTCTTGATGCGCGGCGATAGCCTTTGGTTGTTGTCTCCGCATGGTTGCCAACTGCCAGCCTGAACAGCAGTTGCACGATGATGACATCGTGTTAGAGCTTTACATTCACACTACAGCGGAGTGTTGTCATACCATGATGGACAATTTACGCGCGGCGTCGAATCATGTCGTGCTCAAGATTATTCTGGGATTGATCATCCTGTCTTTCGTACTCACCGGGGTGGGCAACTACCTGATCGGTGGCGGCGGTGATTATGCTACCAAAGTTAACGGCCACGAGATCAGCCGTGCAGAGCTGGAGCAGGGTTATAACAACGAGCGCAATCGTCAGCAGCAGATGCTGGGCGATCAGTTCTCGCAGTTAGCCAGCAACGAAGGTTACATGCAGCAGATGCGCCAGCAGGCGCTGTCGCAGTTGATCGATCAGGCGTTACTTGATCAGTACATCAAAGATCTGCACATCGGCATCAGCGATGATCAGGTGAAACAGGCGATCTTCAATCAGAAAGCTTTCCAGACCAACGGTAAATTCGACAACGCCAAATACAGCGGCCTGATCACCAGCATGGGCTTCACTGCCGATCAGTATGCCGAAGCGCTGCGCAAGCAGCTGGCGACGCAGCAGCTGATTAACGCAATTGCTAACACCGATTTCATGCTAAAAGGCGAAACCAGCAAGCTGGTGGATCTGGTGTCTCAGCAGCGTGAAGTGCGTCAGGCGGTGATTGATGTCAACGCGCTGGCGGCTAAGCAGACGGTCAGCGACGACGAAGTCAGCCAATATTATCAGCAGCATCAGAATAGCTTCATGGCGCCTGAACAGTTCCGCGTGAGCTACATCAAAATGGATGCCGCTAGCATGCAGGAAACGGCCAGCGAAGCGGACATTCAGAGCTGGTACGATCAACATAAAGCGGATTATTCACAGCCACAGCGTAATCGCTACAGCGTAATCCAGACCAGGACGGAAGCTGACGCTAATGCCGTGGTTGACGCGCTGAAGAAAGGTGAAGATTTCGCTGCGCTGGCAAAAAGCAAATCCATCGACCCAATCTCAGCCCGCAAAGGCGGTGACATGGGTTGGCTAGAGCCGAGCACTACGCCAGACGAGTTGAAAAACGCCAATCTGACGCAGAAAGGCCAGCTTTCCGGCGCTATCAAATCGTCGGTTGGCTTCCTGGTGGTGCGTCTGGATGATATCCAGCCGGAGCAGGTTAAGCCGCTGGCCGATGTTCATGACATCGTTGCCGATAAAGTAAAACAAGAGAAAGCGGTTGATGCCTTCTACAAAATTCAGCAGAAAGTCAGCGAAGCAGCCAGCAACGACAACGAATCGTTGGCGGGCGCCGCGCAGGCTTCCGGCTTGAAAGTGGTAGAAACCAACTGGATCACCCGCGATAACCTACCAGACGAGTTGAATTTCGATCAGGTTAAACAGGCGATCTTCAACGGTGGTCTGGTAGGCCAGAATGGTGCGCCGGGTAACAACTCCGACATCATCTCTGTGGATGGCGATCGTGCCTTTGTACTGCGTATCAGCGAGCACAAACCGGAAGCGGTGAAGCCGCTGGATCAGGTAAAAGCACAGATCGTAGACTCGCTGAAGCATGATAAAGCGACGCAGCAGGCGAAAGCACAAGCAGATAAGCTGCTGGCCGATTTGAAAGCCGGTAAAGCGGATGCACTGAAGGCTGCAGGCCTGACGCTCAGCGCCAGCAAATCGTTCGATCGCAACGCGCAGGATCCTGTTGCTCAGTCGGCCTTCAATCTGCCACAACCTGCCGACAATAAACCGTCGAGGGGTGTGAGTGAAGATATGCAAGGCAATGTGGTGCTGATCGCGCTGGATAAAGTCAGCGCGGGCAACATGCCGCAGGCGCAGATCGATGAGATGGTAAAAGGCGTAACGCAGAATAACGCGCAAATCGCCTTTGAAGCGCTGCTGGAAAACCTGCGTAAAGAGGCGAAGATTAAGTACGGCGCCGCAGCACAAAACCAGTAAGCCTCACAAAAAAAGTTAAATCACTGCAATACCCGAAAGGCCGCTTATGCGGCCTTTTCCATTTCTGTAATTGCCCTTTTGAGCGTTGAATTGAGCTGTGACACCCTGCTGTTGCTGTCAAACACAAGGAGAAACACAGCATGGTTAAATCAACGTTTCAAGCCCTATGCATTACGCTGGCGCTGGGCGGCGCAGTTTATACCACCGGACTGGCGGCTGCCGAAAGTCCCAGTGAAACGCAGGCGACGCAAGTCTCCACGCCACAGGAAGGACAGGTCAGCATCAATTCAGCCACCGCCGAACAACTGGCGGCTGGTATGAACGGTATCGGGCTGAAGAAGGCGCAGGCGATTGTCAGTTATCGCGAACAATACGGGCCCTTTACCGCCATTGAACAGCTCAAGGAGGTGCCGGGCATTGGTAGCGCCCTGATTGAGCGCAACAGCGCCCGGCTTAAACTGTGAAGCGTCTCGCGACTTTGAAGGATTGAAAAAGCCCGGATTCAGGCTGTGCTATGCTCAACAGGTCTTACCAGTTGTCATTCTCAGCCTGAACAAGGAGCAACAATGCAAACCACAATTAAAGTGCGCGGTTATCATCTGGATGTTTATCAGCACGTGAATAACGCGCGCTATCTGGAATTTCTGGAAGAGGCGCGCTGGCAGTGGCTGGAGGATGTCGATGCGTTTCATTGGCTGATGGAGCAGCAACTGGCGTTTGTGGTGGTGAATATCAACATCAACTATCGTCGTCCGGCGGTATTGGGCGACGTATTGAATATTGAAAGTGAAGTGTCACAGCTCAGCGGTAAAAGTGGCATCATTGCGCAGCGTGTCTTGCTGGCGAGTGATAATTCGGTGGTGGCCGATGCCGCGCTGACCTTTGTCTGTATCGATTTGCGTACGCAAAAAGCGGTGCCGATGGAAGGGGAGTTGCGCGAGCGTCTGGCGTCATTGATGGTCGAAAATGAATAACTGGCGCCGATGACGCCAGTTTACCCTGCGGCCTAAATCAGTTGAGGCCGCTTTTTTGTTTCATCGCTGCCATCACCGCCGGCGCGTTCGCCTGATAATCTGCCAGGCCACGGGCGCGTAAATGACAGGCCGCGCATTCGCCACAGCCATCACCTTTTACGCCGTTGTAGCAGGTAAGCGTTTCAGCGCGCACCAGCGGCAGTTGCTGCCAGTAATCGGCCAGCGCCCAGGTTTCCGCTTTATTTAGCCACATCAGCGGCGTCTCAAAGCGAATATTGCGCGCCATGCCGAGGCTGACGGCGTTATTCAGTGCTTTAACAAACTCATCACGGCAATCCGGGTAGCCGGAGAAATCGGTTTCGCACACGCCGGTGATCACCGCTTCGGCTTCGACCTGATAGGCATAAATCGATGCCAGCGTCAGGAACAGGATATTGCGGCCCGGTACAAAGGTACTCGGCAAACCGCTGGCATTGGGATCATAGGTCGGCACCGGAATGTTGTCGCGCGTCAGGCTGCTGACGGCTAACTCGTTGAGCAGCGTAACGTCCAGCACTTTGTGCGCGCGCGCGCCCAGCTTGTGCGACAGCTCAGCCGCAACCTCGATCTCTTCACGATGGCGTTGGCCGTAATTAAAAGTAACGCAATGCACTTCATCATAGTGTTGCAGCGCCTGAATTAAACAGGTGGTGGAGTCTTGTCCGCCACTGAATATCACAACGGCTCGTTTCATTTTTTCTTCCCCAAAAATCAGTGCGCTTATGGTACTGGCTCGGACGCAGGCTGAACAGCGCTAGCTGTGGTTGGCGGCGGAATCCAGGCGCGGGTGAAATCAAACCATCCCAAACTATTAAGCTGGATGCCCTCCACGCCGGGCGGCGCAAAAACCTGATAGCGATAGTTAAACAGCGGCAGTAAGTGGCCATCGCACATCAGCTGCTGAAACAGTTGCTGAGTCAATTCACCGCGCTGCAGTGCATCAGGTTGTTGGGCAATCGCGCTCAGTGGCGTTTGCAGAACCTGTTCGCGTAGCGGCTGCCAGACCGGATCGTTCTCCAGCCAGTTCACCAGCGTAAACAGCGGTGCATCGCCAATCAGTCGATCGCCCATCACCACATCGGCCTCACTGAGATCGCTATCGTCTCGCCAGCTTTTTACGTCATGGAAGATGCAGGTGAGGGCGCAGCCGTGTTGCGCCAGCAGTGGAATTAACGCCTGTGCCATCACATGCAGTTCGACCGGCAAGTGGTAATGCAGCGTTAATGTGGGCGGCAGTGCAATCGTCTCTCTTTCGGCGCGCGGTACCGGCCAGCCAGGCAGCAGCTCATGGCTCGGTGTGATTAAACCCTCATCCAGCGGCAGTTGCTGAATCACACCGCTGCGCTGAATCAGGGCAATCAGCGATTGGGCCTGTTCGGCACTGAAGTTCGCCGAGATGCGTGGCGCCAGATAGCAAAATCCCAGGCTGATACTGCGATCAACCGGACGTAGCGAGCCGAGTTCGTCAGGATCGCCAATGGCGATTTGCACCGGATGGCTGCAGCTGGTGCCGAGATCACGATCAAACAGCTGCGGTGTGATCCAGTATTCCATCCGCTGGATCAGCGGGCGCTGCAAATGCCAGCGCGCATGGCTCTCCAGGCGCACCATCTCAGCGGTGAAATGCGTGAGTTTCCACGGCCCGCTACCGATATCGGCGAATTCAGGATGCGGTAATAGACAGAACTGGTGCGCCAGCCGCTGCGGCAGCCAGTAATCGCTTTCACGCAGTTGAATATGTATCGCTAGCGAATGCGGCGCTTCAATCTGTTCAATCGCCGCCAGCAGCCTCGCACCGCGTGGCGAATGCCTGATCTGTTGCAGTTGCTCAACCAACTGTGCCGCCTGCACCGGTTCATCGTTGTGCCAGCTGAGCTGTGGGCGCAGCCAGAAATACCAGTCACGGCCGCTGGCATCATGCTGCCAATGGTGAGCGAGATCGCCTTCAACATCGTTATCGCGAAAGCGCGTTAACCCGGAGAAAACCTGGCGCGCCAGATGTTGCTCGGCGCGTCCGGTCAGCTGCAGCGGACGCAACGGCTCCATCGCGCGGTAGTAAGGAATGCGCAGCACCGGCGATTGCTTCTGCCACTGACCGCCCATCAGTGGTCGCAGCAATTTTACTAATCGCTCGGGATGCAGATCGAGCACCTGCAGCGCCTGTACCGCCTCGCCGGCGTCGAGTTGCTGCGTTAACAACTGCTGGCGCAGCTGTTCCGGCGACACCAGGAAAGTCAGCTCACCCAGTTTGCCACGCCCGGATTCACCGCGCCACTGCAGCCAGCCGGCATCCTGCCACTGACGCAGCAGCGTGCGCACATGGCGCTCGCTGCAAAAGCAGTGTTGCGCCATCGCGGCGACGCTGAGGCGTTGCGTTTCGCCGTGGCTAAGTTGCCACAGGCGCTGAAATTGATTGACCCGATGAAGTTCACGCATAGCTAAACCCGGAACAGTTTTTAAAAAGTATTCACTATTAGTTCCGTAATTACCAGGCGATAGTAGCTGCCTCACTCAGACAGGAGAATTCGCATGGCTCGCCTCGCGGCATTTGATATGGACGGCACGCTGTTGCTGCCTTCGCACCGGTTAGGTAATGAAACGCTGGCAAGCCTGCACGCGTTGCATCAGCGCGGCGTCACGTTGGCGTTTGCCACCGGGCGTCATCTCATGGATATGCAGCGAGTACGCGAACAAATCACCTTGCCTGCGTGGCTGATTACCGGTAACGGCACGCGCATTCACGATCTTGTAGGCAACCAACTTTACGGCTGCGGTTTATCGCCATCAGTGGCGGAAGAGGTGATTCATACGCATTGGCAAACGCCGGCCTCGATTCATGTTTTCAACGATGAGGGCTGGTTTACCGATAAGCCGCTGCTCGGCGCGCTGGAAGCGCATGCGATGAGTGGCTTCCATTATCAGCTGCGCGATTTGCGTCAGATGTCGGCGCATGAAGTCACGAAAATCTGTTTTATTGCGCCACATGAAATGTTGCAGGCGTTAAAAAGCGAATTGCAGGCCGCGTTGGGCGAGCGGGCCAACATTTGCTTCTCTGCGTGGGATTGTCTGGAGGTGTTGCCGGTCGATTGCCATAAAGGCGCGGCATTGGGACGTTTGTGCCAGCATCTTTCGCTGTCGCTGGCGGATTGTATGGCGTTTGGCGATGCCATGAACGATCGCGAAATGCTGGAACGTGTTGGCAGCGGTTTCATTATGGGCAACGCCATGCATCAACTGAAAGCGTCGTTGCCCCATTTACCGATTATCGGACATTGCGAGACACAGGCGGTGTCTCACTACCTTAATCACTGGATGACCACACCACACCTCGATTATTCCCCCGAATGCTGAGGCTTACAGTGAACCGGACAGGATGTCCGGTTTTTTATTGCAGCTCACGCACCCACGGCGCAATGTCGCCGATATTCTGCTCTACCCACTGCGCATTGTAATAGGTGTCGGGATAGCGCTCACCGCTGTCACACAGCAACGTCACCAGAGAACCCTGCTCGCCGTTTTCCCGCATGCGTTTTGCCACCTGCATCATGCCCCAGAAGTTGGTACCGGTTGAAGCGCCAGGGCGACGTCCCAGCACCTTTTCCAGCTGCAGCATTGCGGCGATAGTCGCGCCATCCGGCACTTTCATCATCTCGTCAATCACGTCGGGTAAAAACGACGGTTCCACGCGCGGACGACCAATGCCTTCAATCAGGCTACCGCGTTCGCTGCGCAGCGTTTTGTCGCGGCTCTGCCAGTAATCAAAGAACACTGAATGCTGCGGATCGACCACCAGCAGGCGCGTGTCATGGCCCTGATAGCGGATATAGCGGCCCAGCGTTGCCGAGGTGCCGCCGGTACCGGCGCTCATGATCACCGTATGCGGCACCGGGAAGGGTTCGTGTGACATCTGGCGGAAAATGCTTTCGGCAATATTGTTGTTGCCGCGCCAGTCGGTGGCGCGCTCGGCATAGGTGAACTGGTCCATAAAGTGGCCATTCAGTTCACGCGCTAAACGCTCGGATTCGCTGTACAGCTGGCAGGGATCGGCGACGAAATGGCACTCGCCACCGTAAAAACCAATCATCTCGATTTTGCGTTTCGCTGTGCTGGCGGGCATCACAGCGATAAAGGGCAAACCGAGCAAACGCGCGAAGTAAGCTTCCGATACCGCAGTACTGCCGGATGAGGCTTCAATGATCGGCGTATTTTCGTGGATCCAGCCATTCGCCAGGCCATAGAGAAACAGGGAACGCGCCAGTCGATGTTTTAAGCTGCCGCTGGGATGGGTGCTTTCATCCTTAAGATAGAAGTGAATGCCGGGAAAATCATCCAACTTAAAGCGGATCAGATGCGTATCCGCGGAGCGCTGAAAATCGGCGTTAATTTCATTGATGGCGTGGCGAACCCAGGGCGTTTGCATGTGGCATTTCCGTAATCATTATTGCGCACAGTGTAAGGCACTGGCAGGAAAAAGAGGTTGCTTTAATCACGGTATAATGGTGCGCTTAGAGAAAATTTTTCTCCGGGAGTGGCAAATGTTAGATAAAACTGACCGCACTTTGCTGGCAATGCTGCAGCAGGATTGCACGTTGTCGCTGCAGACGTTGGCCGATGCGGTGAATCTCACCACCACGCCGTGCTGGAAACGCCTGAAAAAACTGGAAGATGATGGCATTATTCGTGCGCGCGTGGCGCTGGTGGACGGCGAAAAAATCGGTCTGTCGCTCACCGCTTTTATGTTTGTTAAAACTCAGCAGCATAGCAGCGAGTGGTTTAAGCAATTTGTCGCCGTGGTGCAGCAAATGCCGGAAGTGATGGCGTTTTACCGCATGGCGGGCGAGTACGATTATTTGCTGCGCATTCAGGTCGCGGACATGAAGAGTTACGACAGCTTTTATAAGCGCCTGGTGAACGGCGTACCGGGACTGATAGATGTGACCTCCAGTTTTGCCATGGAAGAGATTAAATACACCACCGCCTTGCCGGTAGCGCCCTAACGGGCACAGAAAGAGACACGCTTGTGCAATTATTCAGCCAGTTAAGTTGGTATTTCCTGCGCGAGTGGCGGCGATATCTGGGCGCCGTCAGCTTGCTGATCGTTATTGCCTTACTGCAATTGCTGCCACCGCACGTGGTTGGTGTAATTGTCGACGGCGTCACCCAGCATAATTTAAGCGCCGGGCAGATCTTTATGTGGATCGGCGTGATGCTGGTGACGGCGGTGATTGTCTATCTGCTGCGCTACGTCTGGCGCGTGCTGCTGTTTGGCGCATCCTATCAATTAGCCGTTGAGCTACGTGAAGATTTTTATCGCCAGCTCAGCCGCCAGCATCCGGCATTTTATCTGCGCCATCGCACTGGCGATCTGATCGCCCGCGCCACCAATGATGTGGATCGCGTGGTGTTTGCCGCCGGTGAAGGCGTGCTGACGCTGGTGGATTCGCTGGTGATGGGATTGGTGGTGCTGATTGTGATGAGTACCCAAATTAGCTGGCAACTGACGTTACTGGCGCTGATCCCGATGCCAATTATGGCTTTCGCCATCCAGAAAGACGGTGCCCGCTTGCATCAACGTTTCAAAGTGGCGCAGGCGGCGTTTTCAAGCCTGAACGATCAAACCCAGGAAAGCCTGACCAGCATCCGTATGATCAAAGCATTTGGCCTCGAAGATCACCAGTCGCAGCAGTTTGCCGGCATCGCTGCTGATACCGGCAAGAAAAACCTGCATGTGGCGCGCGTGGATGCGCGATTCGATCCGATCATTTATATCGCCGTCGGCTTCTCTAACCTGCTGGCGATTGCCGGTGGCGGCTGGATGGTGTGGAACGGCAGTTTGACGCTTGGGCAGCTCACCAGCTTTGTAATGTACCTCGGCCTGATGATTTGGCCCATGCTGGCGCTGGCGTGGATGATCAACATCGTTGAGCGCGGCAGTGCGGCGTGGAGCCGTATCCGTTCATTGCTGGCCGAAGCGCCAGCGGTTGAAGATGGTCAGAAAGTGTTACCGCCTGAGCCTGGCATCCTGCAGGTTGCCATTCGAGAGTTCCGCTATCCGGCCAGCTCTGGCCCGGTGCTGAGCCATCTTAATTTCCAGTTAAAACCGGGCCAAATGCTGGGATTATGTGGGCCAACCGGCTGCGGCAAGAGCACGCTCCTAAGCTTGATTCAGCGCCACTTCGACATCGATCAGGGCGATATTCGTTACCACAATACGCCGCTGCCGCAGTTGCGGCTCGATAGCTGGCGCAGCCGGCTGGCGGTCGTCAGCCAGACGCCTTTCCTGTTCTCCGATACCATTGCCGCTAATCTGGCGCTGGGTCGCCCGAATGCGACGCAGCAAGAGCTGGAGCGCGTGGCAACCATGGCCTGCGTGCACGATGATATTCTGCGCCTGCCACAAGGTTATGAGACCGAAGTGGGCGAACGCGGCGTGATGTTATCGGGCGGACAGAAGCAGCGCATAGCGATTGCACGCGCGCTGCTGCTGAATGCCGAAATCCTGATTCTGGATGATGCGCTGTCGGCGGTTGATGGCCGCACTGAACATGACATCCTGCATAACCTGCGTCAGTGGGGCAAAGGGCGCACCTTGATTATCAGCGCGCATCGTCTGTCGGCGCTTACCGAGGCCAGCGAAATTCTGGTGCTGCAGCACGGCGCCGTGACGCAGCGTGGCGATCATGACACCCTGGCGGCCAAAGAAGGCTGGTATCGCGATATGTACCGTTATCAGCAGCTGGAAGCCGCACTGGATGACGATGAAGTGGCAGAAGGAGCAAGCCGTGGCTAAATCACAACGTTTATGGCCGACGCTGAAACGACTGCTGGCGTATGGCAAACCGTGGCGTAAATCGCTGTGGCTGGCGGTCGGCATGCTGTGGATTGCGGCGGCAGCCGAAGTGACCGGACCGGTGCTGGTAAGCTACTTCATCGATAATCTGGTGGCGAAACATCAGATGCCGTGGGGCATCGTCGCGGGCCTGCTGGTTGGCTTTGTCCTGCTGCAATTGCTGGCCGCCGGTTTGCACTATTTTCAGGCGTTGCTGTTTAACCGCGCGGCGATTGGCGTGGTGCAGCAATTGCGCGTGGACGTGATGAACGCGGCGTTGCGCCAGCCGCTCAGCGCCTTCGATACGCAGCCGGTCGGCCAAATCATCTCGCGCGTCACCAACGACACCGAAGTGATCAAAGATCTCTACGTTACCGTGGTGGCCACAGTGTTGCGCGCCGCCGCGTTGATTGGCGCGATGCTGGTGGCGATGTTCTCCCTCGACTGGCGCATGGCGTTGGTAGCGATCGTGATTTTCCCGCTGGTGCTGACGGTGATGATGATTTATCAGCGCTTTAGCACGCCGATTGCGCGTCGCGTGCGCAGCTATCTGGCGGACATCAACAACGGCTTCAATGAAGTGATCAACGGCATGAGCGTGATCCAGCAGTTCCGCCAGCAGGCGCGCTTTGGTGAACGCATGGGCGAAGCCAGCCGTTCACACTATCTGGCACGTATGGAAACGCTGCGGCTGGATGGCTTTTTGTTGCGCCCGTTGTTGAGTCTGTTTTCGGCCATGATTCTGTGCGGTTTGCTGATGCTGTTCAGCTTCGCCACGCCGGGCGTGTTTGAAGTCGGTGTGCTGTATGCCTTTATTACCTATCTTGGCCGCCTCAATGAACCGCTGATTGAACTCACCACGCAGCAGTCGATGCTGCAACAGGCGGTGGTGTCCGGCGAGCGTATCTTTGAACTGATGGATGCGGAGCAGCAAGGTTATGGCAGCGATAGTCTGCCGCTAGCCTCCGGTAGCATCTCGCTGCGTGATGTGAGCTTTGCCTATCGCGATAATCGCGATGTGCTCAGCCACATCAATCTCGAAGTGCCGGCGCGTCATTTTGTTGCGCTGGTGGGGCACACCGGCAGCGGGAAAAGTACGCTGGCGAATCTGCTGATGGGCTATTACCCGGTGACACGCGGCAGTATCGAACTGGATGGTCGCCCGCTGCCGCAGCTGTCGCACGCCGCTTTACGTCAAAGCGTTGCGATGGTGCAACAGGATCCGGTGGTGCTGGCGGATTCGCTGCTGGCCAACGTGCGTTTGGGGCGCGATATCCCGGAAGATCAGGTGTGGCAGGCGCTGGAGACGGTGCAGCTGGCACCGCTGGCGCGCAGCATGGCGGACGGCATCCATACGCGTTTAGGCGAGCAGGGCAATAATCTGTCGGTTGGGCAGAAACAGCTGCTGGCGCTGGCGCGCGTGCTGGTGTCATTACCGCAAATCCTGATCCTCGACGAAGCCACGGCCAATATCGATTCCGGCACGGAACAGGCGATTCAGCAGGCGTTACGTGCACTACGCCAGCACAGCACGTTGGTGGTGATTGCGCATCGCCTTTCCACCATTACCGAAGCCGATCAGATTTTAGTGCTGCATCGCGGTCAGGTGGTTGAACGCGGTACGCATGCTGAGCTGCTGGCCGAGCAGGGCCGTTACTGGCAGATGTATCAGCTGCAGCAGGCCGGCGATGAACTCGCGGCGGGCATCCCCGTACAAGCCGAAGGGTGAATTGCACCTTTTTTGCACAGTTTTATCGGAATGTTCTGTATTGATGCACTTCTTTGAGGCTTGAAGCACCAAAGAAGTGCAATATTGCAACACCTTTCCTCTACCCCCTAAGCAAACTGCGCTGTGCTTCACATAACGAAGCGTGATACAGCGCGCCTATGCTACTGACATTCCCCTTTTTTTATTTATGGCACAGCCTTTGCTTATATCCCTACGTGTCCGCGAAGACTCACTCAATTTCTTATCCGGAGGGGAACGTATGAAGCTGGTTACCGTGGTAATCAAACCATTTAAGCTGGAGGACGTGCGTGAAGCCTTATCCTCTATTGGCATTCAGGGACTGACCGTTACCGAGGTTAAAGGTTTTGGTCGCCAGAAAGGTCACGCAGAGCTTTATCGCGGTGCCGAGTACAGCGTTAACTTCCTGCCAAAAGTAAAAATTGATATCGCTATTGCGGACGACCAACTTGATGAAGTGGTCGATGTCATCAGCAAAGCCGCGTATACCGGCAAAATTGGCGACGGCAAGATTTTCGTCGCAGAACTGCAGCGCGTCATTCGTATTCGTACCGGCGAGACCGACGAAGCAGCACTGTAACTGGGGCTCTGAATTGTGATGGGATGGAAAGAAATGAATAAACTGATAACGAAGTTGGGCCTCACCAGCCTTGCGCTGTTACCTTCTCTGGCGATGGCGGCAGCCCCTGCAGTAGCGGATAAAGCCGATAACGCCTTTATGATGATCTGTACCGCCTTGGTACTGTTTATGTCGATTCCCGGCATTGCGCTGTTCTACGGCGGTTTGATTCGCGGCAAGAACGTGCTGTCGATGCTGACGCAGGTTGCGGTGACCTTCTCACTGGTTTGCGTGCTGTGGGTAATTTACGGCTATTCACTGGCGTTCAGTGAAGGCAACGCCTTCTTCGGTAGCTTCCAGTGGGCGATGCTGAAAAATATTGAGCTGAAAGCGCTGATGGGCAGCTTCTATCAATACATTCACATCGCGTTCCAGGCTTCCTTCGCCTGTATCACCGTCGGCCTGATTGTTGGTGCGCTGGCTGAACGTATTCGCTTCTCTGCGGTATTGATCTTCGTGGTGGTATGGCTGACGCTGGCTTATCTGCCAATCGCACACATGGTATGGGCTGGTGGCTTGCTGGCGCAAGATGGCGCGCTCGACTTCGCGGGCGGCACCGTGGTTCACATCAACGCCGCCGTTGCAGGCCTGGTGGGGGCTTATCTGGTGGGCAAACGTGCTGGTTTCGGCAAAGAGGCCTTCAAACCACACAACCTGCCGATGGTGTTCCTCGGTACCGCGATTCTGTATGTGGGCTGGTTCGGCTTCAACGCTGGTTCTGCTTCCTCAGCTAACGAAATCGCTGCGCTGGCGTTCCTGAATACCGTGGTGGCTACAGCGGGTGCGGTGCTGTCGTGGGTGTTTGGCGAGTGGGCGGTACGCGGTAAACCTTCTCTGCTTGGCGCCTGCTCGGGCTTCATCGCCGGTCTGGTGGCGATTACCCCTGCTTGTGGTTATGTGGGTGTCGGCGGCGCGCTGATTATAGGTCTGGCGGGTGGTTTAGCCGGTCTGTGGGGCGTAACAACCCTGAAGAAATGGCTGCGCGTTGATGACCCATGTGATGTGTTCGGTGTGCACGGCGTGTGTGGCATCCTTGGTTGTATCCTGACCGGCGTGTTCGCGTCCTCTTCACTGGGCGGCGTAGGCTACGCAGAAGGCGTGACCATGGGCCATCAGGTTTGGATTCAGCTGTTCAGCGTGGGTGTGACCATCGTCTGGACTGCGGTGGTAGCCTTCATCGGCTTCAAACTGGCGGATATGATTGTTGGCCTGCGGGTTCCGGAAGATCAGGAACGTGAAGGTCTGGATGTAAACAGCCACGGCGAGAACGCTTACAACCAGTAACCGCCGGCGGGCTAAAGAAGAGCAGTGCGCTAAAATTATAAAAAAACAGAGGGGCGATTTTACCGCCCCTTTTTTTATGCGTCGCGTTGGCGCATCACGCCTTCCTGCACCGTGGTCGCCACCAGTCGGCCATCCTGGGTATAAAACTCACCCCGCACAAAACCGCGCGCGCCCGAGGCGGAAGTGCTCACCACGCTGTACAGCAGCCATTCAGACAAGTCGAACGGACGATGGAACCACATTGAGTGATCGATGGTTGCAACCTGCATATCGGCTTCGAGGAAGCCTTTACCGTGCGGTTGCAGCGCCACCGGCAGGAAGTTGAGATCCGAGGCATAGCCCAGCAGGTATTGATGGATACGACGATCGGCCGGTAACTCGCCGTTGGCACGAATCCACACCTGACGCAGCGGCTCATCGACGTGGCCTTTCAGCGGGTTATGAATTTGCACCGGACGAATATCCAGCGGACGCTCGGCGAGGAATTTTTCTTTCAGCTTGAGTGGCAGATGCGCGGCCAGCTTCTTCGCCAAATCCTGTTCCGATGGTAGATTATCCGGGCCCGGCACCTGCGGCATTTCATTCTGATGCTCGAAGCCGCTTTCAGGTGCCTGGAACGAAGCCGTCATGTAGAAGATCGGCTGACCATTCTGTACCGCGCTAACGCGGCGTGCGCTGAAGCTTTTGCCGTCACGCAGCGTTTCGACATCATAAATGATGGCTTTTTGGCTATCGCCCGGACGTAGAAAGTAGCTGTGGAAGGAGTGAATGATGCGCTCTTCCGGCACCGTTTGTTTCGCGGCATACAGCGCCTGGCCGACTACCTGGCCACCAAACACCTGGCGCAAGCCCAGATCTTCGCTCTGACCACGAAACAGGCCTTCTTCCAGTTTTTCCAGATTTAATAAATTAAGCAGGTTGTGCAGTGCCTGGCTCATAGCGGATTCCTCAGCGTGACTTATCGCGTCAGTGTGAAAGATCCGACCAGTTTCCGTCAATGATTTTGCCGCGATTTCAGCGGGCTGGCGGAGGGTTTAGGCGCAATGCCGATATTTGTGCCAGAATTAAGGTCATTCGGCGGCTGAAAAGCTAAGCAATAAATTTACCGCCGACAATCATAGTGTTCATAAGGAGACGACATCGATGAAACTCTGGCAAGTTATTAGCGGTATGACCCTGGCTGCGGCGATTACCGGTTGTGCGGACCACAGCAAGCCGGTAGCCACGCCTACACTCGGCTCAGCGGTAGCGGGGCAGCAGGCCGCGATTGCGCAGCCTAATGTCAGTGGTTCGGTGTATATCCGCCAGCGCATTGCGCTGCCGCCGGATTCTGTGCTGACCGTTACGCTATCAGATGCATCGCTGGCCGATGCGCCTTCGAAAGTGCTGTCGCAGCGCGTGGTGCGTACGGAAGGGAAACAGTCGCCGTTCCAGTTTGTCTTGCCGTTTAATCCGGCTGACATCCAGCCGAACGCGCGCATTCTGTTGAGTGCGGCGATTTCGATTGATGGCAAGCTGGCGTTTATCACCGATACGGTGAAACCGGTGATTAATCAGGGCGGAACAAAAGCCGAACTGCTGTTGGTGCCAGTGACTAACGTCGCGATGCAAACCCAGCCTGGAGCAGCAACAACAGTGCCTTCGACTTCACCTACGCAGGTGACGCCATCTGCTTCGGTGCCGGCACCGACAAGTCTGTAATCTACCAAACGGCACAGGCCAAGCGCACAGGCCCGCTGCCGTGGAGTAAAGCGTCACACGCCATGGATGGCGTGTGCCGAGCGATCAGGGACGAGACAGCGCCTTTACGTAACGGTAGCGGGCCTGTGCGCGACATATCGCACCGCTAAATTTCCCACCGATATTTCTCTAACTCGATCTCCCCAGCATCGCTCACTTCAATTCCTTCCGCTTCCAGCGCATCGCGCTGACGAAATAAGTCGTCGCCCTGTAATGAAATGCGGCCATGGCGATTGATAACGCGAAACCAGGGTAATTTACTGCCTTCCGGCAAACGGCGTAATACGCCACCCACCTGGCGTGCCGCGCGCGGCGAACCCGCTAATTGCGCAACATCCCCGTAAGTAGTGACCTTTCCTGGCGGAATGGCCGCGATGATCTGCCAGACGCGCTCAGAAAAATTGTTTTGGTCGCTCATATGCGCACCTATTTTCATCAGGAAAGGGCAAACTTTAGCATGCAGAAGGGTAGACATCAGCGCATTGCTGTGTGCTTGTGCAAGAAACCAACGGTTGTCGGGCCTGCGCTTGCAATTGCCGGGGGCATACTTGATAATGCCTGCGCTCTCGAAATGAGGGCTTGTCAATGGGGGCCCTGTTGGTTCTCCCGCAATGCTAACTTGTGAACTCGGTCAGATCCGGAAGGAAGCAGCCGCAGCAGGCGACGCGTGTGCCGGGATGTAGCTGGCAGGGCCCCCACCAATTTGTACCCGCCTCATACTCCACAGAATTTTACGCACAGAGAAATCTGGCAATCCTTTGCCGGTGATTCAATCCTTGATCAAAACGATGATGGTGCAGATCGGCTGTTAGGGGAAAAACTTAGCGGACGAACTTCCAGACAGAAACCGGTACTTTATCGTAAAGCTTATTCATGGTCAGTTCAGCCAGACGATGATCGGCTGCCGAATAGAATACCGCGAGTTCATTATCAGGTAATTCATACTTGTTTTTTTCGATGACCCGTTCAAGAGTATCGATTGAGCGACAGCGGCGCAGTCGCATCAAATAATCTGTTTTAGTTAAGGCTTGGTTGCTCATAAATAAACCGGTCTCAGTCTGGTGCTAAAAGGAATGGCTAGGTTGTTGGAGATAAGCGCACTCTTCGGCAAACAGATTAAATAAGCGTTTTGCTGAACGCTGCCACCGTTGTAGATCCTGAGTATTGATTCCATAGCTGCTGAACAGCATAAAGGTATCGTCAAGATATTCATCGATTTGCGTAATCAGGGCTTCATCTTCAACGTGCTTAATTTTGTAATTCATCGTGAAAGAAGCGATATGCTCAATCAAATCGTTGAGCTGTAAATTGCTTTCCGAAGTAGGATCATTAACCCAACCATGATGGCTGTCGGTCAATGTCGCCATACTTTCGTCGAACAGGTTCTCACACAGGTATTTAAGCTGGGCAATATCATGCCGTTTCGGTGAGTATTCGTCCATCTTTTTCCCCTCCATAGCTAGCACAGTTACCGCAGCGCGGCGAGATTAAGAAAAGCTACCAGGAAGCGATATCGAATAAAATTGAATTCAGCGACTCCTTAAATGTAATCCACAATCATTAGCTTTGCTCACCTCAATTACCAAATATTACAATTCATCGGCGGGAGAGGGGCGCTCATTGTCAATCACGTCAAACACCAGCGCGCCGGGCTTTACCTGAAACAACACTTCTTCACGACGCGTAAACGTTTCATTTAAATCCAGGCAAGGATTAAATAAATTCCAGCTGAAATCGTAAAGCATTTTAAATCGATTATTGTGGGTTGGTTGAATAGAAATAATCTGGAAGCTATCGGGAACTAATTGCGCGTTTTGAGAATACCACTGTAAATCACCGGCTAATGCCTCGGCTATTTTGAGAATATTCCCCTGGATAATTCTGACCAACTTTTCGCAATCGTCCTCATCCACAGCAATATCACAATGAATAATAGACGGCATTTTGTATCCAGTAAAAGAATGATGTTTCTATCATTGAGCTTATTGAGTGACATTGCAAGTCGCTAATAAACAGAAAGAGTAATCGTTGTGATGGGTTTCATAACACATTCATGGCGAAACGGCGAATTAACGCGGCTATCTTCATAATCGATCAACTTTTGAAACACTTTTGCTTAGGCGAAATTGAGGATGAGTCGGGTATGATAATTGTTATGTTATAACATTATTGGTTGTTGAGTATGAATCACAGCGGTTTACTTCTTTCCCTTGGCGGCCGTTTGCTGGTTGCACTGATGCTGATTGCCATGCTAGCGCTGGCCTTAGATTGGGGCATGCAGAAATGATACATTTCAACCGCTTACAAGCCGGTTATCAAGGCCGTGCGGTGACGCCGGTCGTTAACGGTGAGCTGGCAACAGGCAGCATGACGGCGCTGATTGGCGCTAACGGCACCGGCAAATCGACATTATTAAAAACCATTGCCGGCTTACTACCGCCAATTTCCGGCAACTGCGAATTGCACATCCCACGCAAAGCCCTGGGCTGGTTACCGCAACGCAGTGAACTTGAAACCCGCTTTCCTCTTACTGCCTATGAACTGGTGGCGATGGGCTGCTGGCCACGCTGCGGCTGGTTTGGTGGTATCAATCGCGCCTTGCGCCTGGAAATCGATGCCGCGCTGGATGCGGTACAAATGCGTGAGTTCGCCGATGCACAGCCATCGACGTTATCTGGCGGGCAACTGCAGCGCGTGCTGTTCGCGCGCTTAATGCTGCAGCGCAGCCAGCTCTGGCTGCTGGATGAACCCTTCAACGGCATTGATAGCCAAACCGTCACCTTGCTGATGTCGATTCTCGAACAGCAGCAGCAGGCGGGCACCACATTATTAGTCGTGCTACACGATCGTCCGCTGGTGGCGCGCTATTTTCAGGATGTGCTATCGCTCGATGACGCTGATGCCGCACAAACGCCAACGTTGCGTAGGGTGGCGTCGTGACATTACTCCAACCCTTTATCGAATTTGGTTTTATGCGCCGTGCGCTGGTGGCCTGCGTTGCATTAGCGATCAGCGCCACGCCGCTGGGCGTTTTCCTTTCCCTGCGCCGCATGAGTTTGGTCGGCGATGCCTTATCACATGCTGTGTTACCCGGCGCGGCGATTGGTTATCTGGTATCGGGATTATCGCTAGTGGCGATGGGTATCGGCGGCCTGATTGCCGGATTGGCGGTGGCGCTGCTATCGGGAGCGGTCAGCCGTTATACGCATCTTAAAGAGGATGCCAGTTTTTCCGGCTTTTACCTCGGCTCTCTCGCACTCGGCGTCACACTGGTGTCGCTGCGCGGCTCCAGCGTCGATCTGCTGCACGTGTTATTTGGATCGCTGCTGGCGGTGGATAACGCGGCGATTCTGCTGGTCGGCGGCATTGCGGCTACGACCTTGCTGCTGCTGGCGGTGATCTTCCGTCCGCTGGTGATCGATGCCTTCGATCCCGACTTCCTGCGCGCTCAGGGCAAATGGAGCGCACCGCTGGTGCACGGTCTGTTTCTGATGCTGGTGGTGCTCAATCTGGTGGCGGGCTTTCAGGTGCTGGGCACGCTGATGTCGGTGGGATTGATGATGCTGCCGGCCACCAGCGCACGCTTCTGGAGCCGCCATCTGGCTTACATGCTCGGCATCGCCATGCTGCTGGCGATCGTCTCAGCATTTATCGGCCTGATTCTTTCGTGGCATTTCTCGCTGCCGGCTGGACCGGCGGTGGTGCTCAGTGCTGCGGTGCTGTTTCTGCTTTCTGTTTTGACAGGACCATGTGGCGGCCTGTTGCGCCGTCGATAACCAAACCAATAAGGGGATAGGAATGAAAAAGTTACCGCTGAGTCTGGCGATTGGCGCCATGCTGGCAAGCCCGCTGTCGCTGGCGAAAAGCGTTGATGTTGTGGCGAGCTTTACCGTGCTGGCGGATATCGTTAAACAGGTTGGTGGCGATCACGTTAACGTGAAATCGCTGGTCGGGCCGAATGGCGATCCGCACACCTTCGAACCGACGCCGCAAGATAGCCAGGCGCTGTCGAAGGCGGATGTGGTATTCGTGAGCGGTTTGGGCATGGAAGGCTGGATGGATCGCCTGATCAGCGCGTCAGGCTATAAAGGCACCATCGTAGTGGCATCGAACGGTGTCAACACGCGCAAGATGGAAGAGGACGGCAAAAGCGTCACCGATCCGCACGCGTGGAACAGCATGCAAAACGGTGTGATCTACGCCACTAATGTGATGAATGCGCTGATCAAAGCCGATCCAGAAGATGCGGCGGATATTCGTAAAAGCGGTGAAAGTTACATTCAGCAGCTGCAGAAGCTGGATAGCTGGGCGAAAAATGCCTTTGCCGAAGTGCCAAAGAGCAAGCGTAAAGTGCTGACCAGCCATGATGCCTTTGGCTACTTTGGCCAACGTTATGGCGTCAGTTTCCTTGCGCCGGTGGGCTTCTCTACCGAAGCGGAAGCCAGCGCCAGTGACGTGGCCTCGATCATCCAACAACTGAAGGCCGAGCACATCAAAACCTACTTTATGGAGAATCAAACCGATCCGCGACTGGTAAAACAGATTGCCAGCGAAACCGGCGCACAGCCGGGCGGGGAACTTTATCCTGAGGCGCTGTCGGAAGCGAATGGCCCAGCAGCGACCTATGTCGCCGCGTTCAAACACAATGTTGACGCCATTCTGCATAGCATGAAGTAAAAAAAAAGGCCGGGGAGCATCCCGGCCAACTATCACGACACTTTCCTACCTTTTTTTCTTTCTTCCCTGAACCGCCTTAAAGCGCGGGTTAGTTTTGCAAATCACATAGAGGCGACCTTTACGACGCACGACTTTGCAATCCTTATGGCGCGTCTTTGCAGAGCGCAATGAACTCAATACCTGCATCTGTTCTCTCCAGCGTTACTTGTTGCGCGACAGGAAGCTGCCGAAACGCTGGTTGAAGCGCGCGGTGCTGCCTTCTTTAGCAAAGTCTTTCTGCTTGCCGGTGTAGAACACGTGAGATTTTGACGAGACATCCAGCGTGACATACGGCAGCACTTCACCTTCATACTCAATGGTGCGCTCGGTTTTGATGGTGGAGCCGACTTTAAAGTATTCGTTGGCCGAGGTGTCGTGGAACACCACTGGGCGATAAAGAGGATGGATATTCGGTTTCATAGTAACCTCGTTATGTAATGTTATACTATAACAATAGTATGAGCCCGAACATGGCTGATTGCAACCGTGAAAAACGCAGGGATTTTGGCGGGGCAGGGGAACAGCAATAAAAAAGGCCGCATCAGCGGCCTTTTAGGGAAGAGTAAAACTTAGTGTTTGTGCTCAACCGGATGACCGTGTTCCAGATCACCTTTGTTCTTACTGAAGCGGCGACGTACCACCACGAAGAACACCGGAACGAAGAAGATAGCCAGCGCGGTCGCTGTTACCATCCCGCCCATTACGCCTGTACCTACCGCGTTCTGTGCGCCAGAACCCGCACCGGTGCTGATCGCCAGCGGCATTACGCCGAGGATAAAGGCGAGTGAGGTCATCAGAATCGGACGCAGACGCATACGGGATGCTTCCAGCGTGGATTCCACCAACCCTTTACCTTCCTTCTCCATCAAATCCTTGGCGAATTCGACAATCAGGATGGCGTTCTTCGCCGACAATCCTATGGTAGTCAACAAGCCCACCACAAAGTAGACGTCGTTACTTAAGCCACGCAGCGTGGTGAAGATCAGTGCGCCGACAACACCCAGCGGTACCACCAACATGACCGAGAACGGAATCGACCAGCTCTCATACAGCGCGGCCAGACACAGGAACACCACAATCAGTGAGATAGCATACAGCGCCGGAGCCTGGTTTCCTGACAAGCGTTCCTGATAGGACATGCCGGTCCAGTCGTAACCGATACCCGCCGGCAGTTTTCCTGCCAACTCTTCCATCAGGTTCATGGCATCACCGGAGCTCTTGCCTGGCGCAGCCTGGCCCAGAATCTCCATCGATGGCAAGCCGTTGTAACGTTCCAGACGCGGTGAACCGTACTGCCACTTCGCCGAAGAGAAGGCGGAGAACGGTACCATGGTGCCGCCGCTGTTGCGCACGTACCATTTACTGATATCGTCCGGCAACATACGTGAATCGGCCTTGCCCATAACGTACACCTTCTTCACGCGACCGCGGTCGATGAAGTCGTTGACGTAAGAACCGCCCCATGCTGAAGCCAGCGTGGTATTGATGTCGGACAGCGACACACCCAGCGCCTGCGCTTTCTCCTGATCGATGATCAGTTTGTACTGCGGCGTATCTTCCATGCCGTTTGGACGCACACCCACTAGCGTATCCGAATGCTGGGCGATCATGCCAAACAGCTGGTTACGCGCGGCGGTCAGCTTCTCGTGACCCAGGTTGCCCTGATCGGTCAGCATGAAGTCGAAGCCGGTGGCGTTACCCAGTTCGATAATCGCTGGCAGGTTGAACGGGAACACCATCGCATCTTTGATTTGACCGAGCGCCTGCATGGCACGACCGGCAATCGCAGGCACTTTCAGGTTGGCATCGCCACGCTCATCCCACGGCTTGAGGCTGACGAACGCAATACCGGTGTTCTGTCCACGACCGGCGAAGCCGAAGCCGTTAACGGTAAACACGGAGTTAACGCTGTCTTTCTCTTTGGTCAGGAAGTAATCCGTCACCTGATCCAATACTTTCTGGGTACGTTCCTGGGTAGCACCGGCTGGCAATTGCGCCTGCGCCAGTAACAAACCCTGATCCTCTTCCGGCAGGAATGAGGTAGGCAGTTTCAGGAACAGGTACGCCATGCCGACCACGATCACCAGATAAATCAGCAGGTAACGGCCGGTGCTGCGAATGATATGACCAACACTGTCAACGTAGTGGTTGGTGCTCTTATCAAACAGGCGGTTAAACCAGCCGAAGAAACCGGTGGTTTTGCCGTGAGCGCCTTTCTCCACCGGCTTCAGCATGGTGGCACAAAGCGCAGGCGTCAGGATCAACGCCACCAGCACCGACAGCGCCATTGCCGAAACGATGGTGATGGAGAACTGGCGATAAATGACGCCGGTTGAACCACCGAAGAACGCCATTGGAATAAATACCGCTGACAGCACCAAGGCAATACCGACCAATGCGCCCTGAATCTGCTCCATCGAACGTTTGGTCGCTTCTTTCGGCGGTAAGCCTTCTTCCGCCATTACACGTTCGACGTTCTCTACCACCACGATGGCGTCATCCACCAGCAGGCCGATGGCGAGCACCATCCCGAACATCGTCAGGGTGTTTATCGAGTAGCCAAAGGCACTGATGATCGCAAAGGTTCCGAGCAACACAACAGGAACGGCGATGGTTGGAATCAGCGTCGCACGGAAGTTTTGCAGGAACAGATACATCACCAGGAACACCAGCACGATTGCTTCGAACAGCGTTTTCACCACTTCGAAAATCGAAATTTTCACGAACGGTGTGGTGTCGTACGGATAAACCGTTTTCATGCCTGCCGGGAAGAACGGCTCCAGTTTCGCCAGTTCTGCTTTCACCGCATCGGCGGTGTCCAGTGCATTAGCGCCGGTGGCCAGTTTGATACCGATACCGGAAGCCGGTTTGCCGTTATAACGCGCGATGATCTCGTAGTTTTCACCACCAAGTTCAATCTTCGCCACGTCACGCAGACGTACCTGCGAACCATCCTGATTCACCTTCAGCAGAATATTGCCGAACTCATCTGTCGATGTCAGACGGGTTTGCGCAATGATCGAGGCATTCAGCTGTTGGCCTGGTACAGGTGGCGTACCGCCCAACTGACCCGCGGCGATCTGGGTGTTCTGGATTTTCAGCGCGTTGATCACATCCACTGGTGTCAGTGAATAGTTGTTCAGCTTGTGTGGGTCCAGCCAGATGCGCATCGCATACTGCGCACCAAACACCTGAGTATCACCGACACCCGGCATACGGCTGACCGGATCTTTGATGTTTGAAGCAACATAGTCAGAAATATCATTCTGCGTCATGGTGCCGTCATCACTGACAAAACCCGCCACCATCAGGAAGCTGCTAGAGGATTTCTTAACCTGAATACCCTGTTGCTGTACTTCCTGTGGCAGTAACGGCGTGGCCAGCTGCAGTTTGTTCTGCACCTGAACCTGCGCGATATCGGCATCAGTACCGGATTGGAAGGTCAGCGTCAGCGTCAATGTACCCGACGAGTCACTGCTCGAGGACATATACATCAGTCCATCGATACCGTTCATGTTTTGCTCGATGACCTGCGTCACCGAATCTTGCAGCGTTTTCGCATCAGCACCCGGATAGGTGGCCTGGATTTCAACCGCCGGCGGTGCAACATTGGGATATTGCTCAATCGGCAGGCTGATAATCGATAGCACACCGGCCAACATGATGATGATGGCGAGCACCCACGCAAAAATGGGGCGATCAATAAAGAACTTAGCCATGTATCAGTGGCTCCTGTTATGACGATGATTTAGCAGACGGTGATTCTGGTGCAGCTTTGGCATCATCGGAGACTTCTTTTGGCGTCACCTGCGCACCCGGTTTGGCACGCTGGATACCGGTGGTGATCACCCGATCGCCTTCTTTTAGACCTTCCGTCACCAGCCATTTGTCGCCAAATGCCTGATTAGCGGTGATGTTACGGGATTCCACTTTATTATCTGCGCCAACCACCATTGCGGTTGCCTGACCGGTTGGGGTGCGTGTTACGCCCTGTTGCGGCACCAGCAGTGCGGTGGGATTGGTGCCCTCATCCAGACGCGCACGAACAAACATGCCTGGCAGCAGGCGATTGTCCGGGTTCGGGAAGATGGCGCGCAGCGTGATCGAGCCGGTGGTTTCATCCACGCTCACATCAGAGAATTCCAATGTGCCTGTCTGCGGGTATGCGTTACCGTTTTGCATCAGCAGGGTGACGTTGGCCTTACCGTCGTTCTGTTTCAGCTGACCGGATTCCAGCTCTGCGCGCAGACGCAGGAAATCATCACTGGATTGGGTCACATCGACATACATAGGATCGAGCTGTTGCACGGTCGCCAGGGCAGTGGTTTGCCCGTTGGAAACCAGCGCACCTTCGGTTACCGACGATTTACCAATACGACCGCTGATGGGTGACGTCACTTTGGTATACGCCAGATTGATGCGCGCAGTTTCGACGTTGGCACGTGCAGCCTGGGCGGCTGCAGCAGTCTGAGCTGCGGTGCCTGCGGCGGTGTCATAGTCCTGCTGACTGATGTACTTGGTACCCAGCAGCGGCTTATAGCGAGTAATGGTTAACTGCGCAACACGCGCATTGGCTTCAGCCTGGGCGAGATCCGCTTTAGCGCTGTCGTAGGCCGCCTGATAGGTGGCTGGATCAATCTGATACAGCGACTGACCGGCTTTTACATCACTACCTTCAACAAAATTACGCTTAAGGATAATTCCTGACACCTGAGGGCGAACTTCCGCAACGCGGAAAGCCGAGGTACGGCCCGGCAGCTCGGTGGTAATTTTCAAGGGTTCGTTTTTTAACGTTACAACACCCACTTCTGGGGGCTGCTGCTGGGCGGCTTGCTGGGATTTATTATCATCACATCCTGTTAACACAAAGCTGCCTGATAGCATCAGGACGGCCGCCAGAGGCGCTAATCCTCTGTTTTTATTCATAAATAAACCTCTAGTGTCCGATATCAAATGATCAATGGATCACAAACCGATAAACCCATTGCTGCGTTAAAACACGGGTCATGCTATGGTACATACATTCACAAATGTATGTAAACTTACAAGTTTGTAAAAAAAGCCCAGCATGGCACGAAAAACCAAAGCGCAAGCTCTTGAAACACGGCATCAAATTCTTGACGCCGCATTAGCACACTTTTCCGAACATGGTGTGGCCGCCACGTCTCTGGCGGATATCGCAACAGCGGCCGGCGTCACGCGCGGGGCTATCTACTGGCATTTCAAAAATAAAGCCGATCTCTTACAGGAAATCTGGCTGCGTTGTGACGCTGGGCTGGACGATGTGGAACTTGAGTATCAGACAAAATACCCGGGCGATCCACTTTCTGTTGTTCGTTCTATGTTGATCTATATCCTTGACGCCACAGCAAAGGATCCGCAAAGACGCGCATTAATGGAGATTATCTTTCACAAATGTGAGTTTGTTGGCGAAATGTCGACGTTGCAGGATATGCAGCAGAGCTTACTGCAAGCGTGTTACGATCGAATTGAAACTGTACTACGTCTTTGTATTGATGCCAGCCAATTGCCTGCGAACCTGAATACGCGTCAGGCGGCGCTACTGATGCGCGGCTATATCAATGGCATGATGGAAAGCTGGCTGTTCAACCCGCAAAGTTTTGATTTGGCAGCCGATGCGCCTCAGCTGGTGGATGCGTTTCTTGATATGTTGCGCCTGAGTCCAACGCTGCTTAGTCGGCCTTGATTTCCGCCGCTTGTTTCTGCTCATAATCCCGCTGAACAATCGCCAACGCGGCCAGCACGGTGGCGGTAGGGACACTATTCTCTTCAAGTAGTTGAATCAGATCGACGGCAAGTTTGATTTCGTCGGGTGCGCTGTCCAGTGACATTTTTTCTCCTAAATACGTAATTTCGCCGCGACCAGCAGCATTAACAGTGCGCCCAGCAGTGCGCTAGCGAAACCGGCTGGATGCAGGGCGGCCAGATCGCCGGTGGTGAAGTAGGTGGCGATATAGCCGCCAATCAGCGCGCCAATCACCGCCAGCACCAACGTCGGCACAAATCCTCCCGGACGACCGGGAAAAATCACCCGCTTAAGCCATCCTGCAGCTAAACCGATCACAATCCATAATACCAGCGTCATGATTTTACTCCTTTTTCTCACCGCAATGAGTATAGAGGAAAAAGCGCCGCGTTCAGCGCGGCATAGGCGGCAACTCCAGTTTGTAGATAGCGGCGCGGCAGCGTGCCAAACGTTCTTGCAGCTGATCGACTTCACGAATTAACTGCTGCTGAACGCTCAGCGTTTCAGCGCGCGCCAGATGCTGCTCGCGCTGCGCAATCATCGCCAGTAAGCGTTTTTCGTAGCCTTGATACTCTTCACGCTTGGCCTGGCGTGCATCGACACGTGGCCGCTCGCGCTTGACGCGCAGCTGCTGGCTCTGGCATTCGCGCTGTAATGCGGCAATTTGATCCAGCACTTTCTCCGCCAGCCATTGACGGCGCGCCACATCAGTGTCAGCAGCGGTTAACTGCGTCACATTGCCTTCCAGTTCGCGCAGATAATCCGCCAGACGCGTGCCGCTGGTGCGAAACAGGTGAGAATCAAAACGGGGCTGACGACAGGCACCATCCGGCTGCTGCGCAATCTGCTGGCGCAGTAACTCTAACATGGCATGGAGACGTTGCTGGGCGGGCGGTTGGGGCATCACTCTGTTTCCGACTGTGTTAACGTAACGCTGTTTTTGACTTATTCAGGCATCAGGCATGCAGCGCATTTTACTACTGAGCCTTGGCTGGCTGGCGATTGTGCTAGGTACGCTGGGCATTGTATTACCTTTATTACCGACGACGCCATTTGTGTTGCTGGCGGCCTGGTGTTTTGCCCGCTCGTCGCCGCGTTTCCATCATTGGTTGCTATGGAAGTCGCCGTTTGGTCGCTTTATTCGCCACTGGCAGCAGCATCGTGCCATGCCGCCCGGCGCCAAAGGGCGCGCCATGTTGCTGATTGTGATTACCTTTTCGGTGTCCCTTTATTTAGTAAACCTGCTGTGGGTGCGCATCCTGTTAGGCGCGATGCTGTGCCTGCTGCTGCTTTTTATGTGGCGCATTCCGGTTGTAACCGAGGATGCCAACCCGCCACAACAGTAGCGTGAGGGTTGCATTTAGCCGGGTATTTGCATAGATTTGGGCATCTTCGTGCGTGGCTTCCCTTATAAACGACTTCGCTTAACCCGGTTTCCGGGGTTTGGCGCTAGAGAAGCTGCGCGTATTAGATATTTTCTCCAGGCGTAACATTTATGACCGCAACTGCGCAGCAGCTTGAACTCATCAAAAACAGCATTAAAAGCATTCCTGACTATCCGAAGCCGGGCATTCTGTTCCGTGACGTGACCAGTCTGATGGAAGATCCGCAGGCGTATGCCGCGTCGATCGCCATTCTGGTGGAGCGTTATCGTAACAAAGGCATCACCAAGGTGGTGGGAACGGAAGCGCGTGGCTTCCTGTTTGGCGCACCGGTGGCGCTGGGTTTGGGCGTGGGTTTTGTGCCGGTGCGTAAGCCGGGCAAACTGCCGCGTGACACCTTCAGCGAAAGCTACGAGCTGGAGTACGGCACCGATGCGCTGGAACTGCACAAAGATGCCATTAAACCAGGCGATGTGGTGCTGGTGGTGGACGATCTGCTGGCGACTGGCGGCACGCTGGAAGCAACGGTGAAGCTGATCCGCCGCGCCGGTGGAGAAGTGAAAGACGCCGCATTCGTGATTAATCTGTTTGACCTGACAGGTGAAGCCCGCCTGACTGCTATGGGCGTCGAGTGCTTCAGCCTGGTGAATTTCCCCGGCCACTAAGGCCTGCGCGCTCCGCTGCACGGCGGGGCGCCACCTCTGCAAAGTTAGTGGTTGCTGATCCGCTGGTGGCTGTTAAACTACTGCCAAAATAAACAGGGTTTGCGAAGCTGCATTTTCTCCCTTCTCCCTAAATTCCAGTGATTGAATCCACATGAGCTATCAGGTACTTGCGCGAAAATGGCGTCCCCAGGCCTTCGCTGACGTAGTCGGTCAGGAACATGTGCTGACTGCGCTGGCCAACGGGTTGTCACTGGGACGAATCCATCATGCTTATCTCTTTTCTGGCACACGCGGCGTCGGGAAAACCTCGATCGCCCGTCTGCTGGCGAAGGGGCTTAACTGTGAAACCGGCATCACGTCAACGCCGTGCGGGCAATGCGATAACTGCCGCGAAATCGAACAGGGCCGTTTTGTCGATCTGATTGAGATCGATGCCGCATCACGCACCAAAGTTGAAGATACGCGCGATCTGCTCGATAACGTGCAGTACGCGCCGGCGCGCGGTCGCTTCAAGGTCTATCTGATCGATGAAGTGCACATGCTGTCGCGCCACAGCTTCAACGCGCTGCTGAAAACGCTGGAAGAGCCGCCATCGCACGTGAAATTTCTGCTGGCGACCACCGATCCGCAGAAGCTGCCGGTGACGATTCTGTCCCGCTGCCTGCAATTCCATCTCAAAGCGCTCGACGTGGAGCAAATCCAGCAGCAGCTGGCGCATGTGTTGCAGCAGGAGCAGATTGCTGCCGAACCGCGTGCGCTGCATCTGCTGGCACGCGCCGCTGACGGCAGCATGCGCGATGCGCTGAGCCTGACCGACCAGGCGATTGCCATGGGGCAGGGCAGCGTAACGCGTGACACCGTGGCACAAATGCTCGGCACGCTTGACGATGAACAGCCGCTGGCGCTGATTGAAGCGCTGGTGGATGGCCAGGGCGAACAGGTGATGGCGCTGCTGAATCAGGCCGCGTCGCGTGGGGTTGAGTGGGAAGCGCTGCTGATCGAGATGCTGCGTTTACTGCACCGCATTGCGATGGTGCAGCTGCTGCCAAGCTCGCTCAGCGAGGACGATCTCAGCCAGGCCGATCGCCTGCGCGAGTTAGCGCGCGTACTGCCACCGGCTGACGTGCAGCTCTATTACCAAACGTTGTTGATGGGACGTAAAGATCTGCCGCTGGCACCGGATCGGCGCTTAGGCGTAGAGATGACGCTGCTGCGGGCGCTGGCGTTCCATCCGCAGGCAACGATTGCGGAGCCGGTGGCGCGTCCCACCTTGACGCCACAAGCTGCGCCGCAGGTTGCTGCGCCACAAGCCGCCGCGAAAACCGCGCCCGCACCGGCTGCGCAGCCGCAGATGGCACCGCCGAACCCTGACGCGCCGCCGGTGTCGGATGATTATCCAGACATGCAGCCCGCGCCCGATCCGCTACCTGACTCCACCAGCCAGTTGTTACAGGCGAGAACGCAGTTGCTGCGTCAGGGAGCCGGCAAAGCAAAAAAGAGTGAGCCGGCAGCGCGTTCCGCGCGGCCGGCGAATCCGGCGCTGGAACGTCTCGCTAGCGTCACTGAACGTGTGCAACAACGTGCGTCTGAACCCACGGTAAAAGCCCCGGCCAAACCGGAAGCCTATCGCTGGAAAACGCAGCTGCCGGTGGAGGTTAAAGCGGAGCCGGTGGCGACGCCAAAAGCCTTGCGTTCGGCACTGGAGCATGAGAAAACCCCTGAGCTGGCGCTGCGTCTGGCGGAAGAAGCCCAGCAGCGCGATGCGTGGGCTGCTGAAATCGCCGCGCTGACGCTGCCAAAACTGGTGCAGCAAGTGGCGCTCAATGCGTGGAAAGAGGTGGGCGAAGCCGGTGTTACACTTCATCTGCGCAGCAGTCAGCGCCATCTGAATTCAGCTTCTGCCAGGCAGGCGCTGGCGGAAGCGCTAAGTCAGTCTGCCGGCCAGCCGGTTGAATTGACGATTATTGAAGACGATAATCCTACGGTATTGACGCCACTGGAGTGGCGCCAGGCCATTTATGAAGAGAAGCTGTCGCAGGCGCGACAGTCGATCGAAAGCGATACCCATATTCAGACATTGCGTCGATTCTTCGATGCCGATTTGGATGAAGAGAGTATTCGACCGGTGTGAACATGCTGCCGCGCGTCAACTGCGCGCAGCCCCAGCAGAGAGAGAAAACTATGTTTGGTAAAGGCGGATTGGGCAACCTGATGAAACAGGCCCAGCAGATGCAAGACAAAATGGCCAAAGTGCAGGAAGAGATCGCCGCGATCGAAGTGACCGGTGAATCAGGCGCTGGCTTGGTTAAAGTAACCATCAACGGTGCGCACAACTGCCGTCGTGTTGAAGTCGATCCTAGCTTGCTGGAAGATGACAAAGACATGCTGGAAGATCTGATCGCCGCGGCCTTCAACGATGCGGCACGCCGTATTGACGAAACGCAGAAAGAGAAGATGGCTGCGGTCTCTTCAGGTATGCAGCTGCCGCCTGGCTTCAAGATGCCGTTCTGATGCAAACCAGTCCACTGCTTGAATCTTTGATGGAGTCGTTGCGCTGCCTGCCGGGCGTTGGCCCGAAGTCGGCGCAGCGTATGGCTTTTCAGCTGTTGCAGCGCGATCGTAGCGGTGGCATGCGTCTGGCGCAGGCATTGACCCGCGCCATGTCGGAAATCGGTCACTGCGCCGATTGCCGTACCTTCACCGAACAGGAAATCTGCACCATCTGCGCCAATCCGCGTCGTCAGCAAAACGGCCAGATTTGTGTGGTGGAGAGCCCGGCAGATATCCACGCCATTGAGCAGACCGGCCAGTTTGGCGGCCGCTACTTTGTGCTGATGGGGCACTTGTCACCGCTGGATGGCATTGGTCCACAGGATATCGGCCTGGATCGGCTGGAGCAGCGTCTCGAGCGCGAAACCTTAACCGAAGTGATCCTCGCCACCAATCCCACGGTGGAAGGGGAAGCCACGGCCAACTACATCGCCGAGTTGTGCGGACAATATGGCGTTGATGCCAGCCGCATTGCACACGGTGTGCCGGTCGGTGGTGAGCTGGAAATGGTCGATGGCACCACGCTGTCGCACTCGCTCGCCGGACGCCACAAGATTAATTTCTAATCACTTGCCGATGTCTTCACAGACATCGGCTTGAAATCCTCTCCTTCATCCCCATTTCTCTCTCAACGTATCATCAACCCCGATTCAGTTGAGGTAGCAATGACCATGAAAGGACAAGAGACGCGTGGCTTCCAGTCAGAGGTAAAACAACTTCTGCACCTGATGATCCATTCACTCTATTCAAATAAAGAGATTTTCCTGCGCGAGCTGATTTCCAACGCTTCAGATGCCGCCGACAAACTGCGCTTCCGCGCGCTGTCGACGCCCGATCTGTATGAAGGCGACGGCGACCTGCGCGTACGTATCTCGGTCAATCCGGAAAATCGCACGCTGACGCTCAGCGATAACGGCATCGGTATGCGCCGTGATGAGGTGATTGAGAACCTCGGCACCATCGCTAAATCCGGCACCAAATCCTTCCTCGAATCCATGGGCTCCGACCAGGCGAAAGACAGCCAGCTGATCGGCCAGTTCGGCGTGGGCTTCTACTCTGCGTTCATTGTGGCGGATAAAGTCACCGTGCGCACCCGCGCCGCCGGCGCTAAAGCCGATGAAGCGGTGTTCTGGGAATCTGCTGGCGAAGGCGAATATACGCTGGCAGAGATTGAGAAAGCCGATCGCGGTACCGAAATCACGCTGCACTTCCGTGAAGGCGAGGATGATTTCCTCGATGCGTGGCGCGTGCGTAACGTGATCAGCAAATACTCCGATCACATCGCGCTGCCGGTTGAGATTGAAAGCAAAGACAAAGAGAGCGACACCACCACCTGGGAAAAGATCAACAAAGCCCAGGCGCTGTGGACGCGCAACAAGTCTGAGATCAGCGACGACGAGTACAACGAGTTCTACAAACACATCGCCCACGATTTCAGCGATCCGGCGATCTGGAGCCATAACCGCGTGGAAGGTAAGCAGGAATACACCAGCCTGCTGTATATCCCGGCGCGTGCGCCGTTCGACATGTGGAACCGCGACAGCAAGCACGGCCTGAAACTCTACGTACAGCGCGTGTTCATCATGGACGATGCCGAGCAGTTCATGCCGAACTACCTGCGCTTCGTGCGTGGTTTGATAGATTCCAACGATCTGCCGCTGAACGTATCGCGTGAAATCCTGCAGGACAGCCGTGTGACCCAGAGCCTGCGTGGCGCGCTGACCAAGCGTAGCCTGCAGATGTTAGAGAAGCTGGCGAAAGACGACGCGGAAAAATATCAGCAGTTCTGGAAAGAGTTCGGTCTGGTACTGAAAGAAGGTCCAGCCGAAGACAACGCTAACCAGCAACAGATTGCCAAACTGCTGCGCTTTGCCACCAGCCAGAGCGAAAGCGCTGAGCAGACCGTTTCGCTCGACGATTACGTGACGCGCATGGTGGAAGGTCAGGACAAGATTTACTACATCACCGCTGACAGCTATGCCGCCGCGAAGAGCAGCCCGCATCTGGAACTGTTCCGCAAAAAAGGCATCGAGGTGCTGCTGCTCTCCGATCGTATCGACGAATGGATGATGAGCTACCTCACCGAGTTCGACGGCAAAACCTTCCAGTCAGTCAGCAAAGCGGATGATTCGCTGAGCAAACTGGCCGATGAAGAGACCGAAGAACAGAAAGAAGCGGAGAAGGCGCTGGAGCCGTTTGTTGAGCGCGTGAAAATGCTGCTGGGCGAGCGTGTGAAAGAGGTGCGTCTGACGCATCGTCTCACCGACACGCCAGCGATCGTCACCACCGATGCTAACGAAATGACCACGCAGATGGCGAAGCTGTTTGCCGCGGCCGGTCAGGACGTGCCGGACGTGAAGTACATTTTCGAGATCAATCCGGATCATACGCTGGTGAAACGCGTGGCCGATACCCAGGACGAAACGCGCTTTGCCGAGTGGGTTGAGCTGCTGCTGGATCAGGCGCTGCTCGCCGAGCGCGGTACGCTTGACGATCCAAACCAGTTCATCCGTCGCATGAACCAGTTGCTGACGGCGTAATCGCACCAAACCCGAAAGGTCGCCATTCATGGCGACCTTTTTTATATCTGCTGTTAAATCTGCGCCTGATCCCGCAACCAATCACGAAACAACGTAATTTCTGCATCGTGCTGACGCGAAGTCTTGGTCATCATTAACGTGGCGCGATCGACGCGCACAAAGCCCAACGGTGCGATCAGGGTGCCGTCACTCAACTCCTGACGCACCAGCAAGCGTGGCGCCATAATCACGCCCAATCCGTTTCTCGCCGCCTGAATGGCTAACGTCAAATTATCGAAATGCTTGCCGATCCAGTAATTGCCGCGTACGCCGCTGGTTTTCGCCCATTCGGCCCACGCATGCAGCCGCGTATCGGCGTGCAGCAATGGCAGTGAGGCGAGATCCTGCTCGCTTTGAAAGCGGGCGGCAAACTGCGGGGCGCACAGTGGGCCGATATAATCATCGCTGATCAAGGTGGCATCAATATCGTCATCCGGCGACTGCTCGGCGCTGAGAATCAGCACATCGGTATGCTCGCTGCGCAGCTGATCGATCTCCACCAGCGGCTGAAACTGCACTTCAATATCGGGATAGCGCTGATAAAAGCTGGCGATGCGCGGAATCAGCCATTGCGAGAGAAAGCTGGGCGCGCAGGAGACACTGATATGATGGCGCATGCCGGTACGGATGCTTTCGCAGGTGGTGGAGAGCTCGCTAAAGGCTTTCTGACAACTCACCAGCAAACGTTCACCGTGTGAGGTTAATTTGACGCGTCCATTGGTACGCACAAACAGCGGCTTCCCCATCCAGCTCTCCAGCTGTCGAACCTGATGGCTAATGGCGCTATGGGTGACATGCAGACGTTCGGCCGCTACGCTAAAACTGCTGAACAGTGCCGCCTGGTGGAAATAGTGCAGTGCACGTAACGAAGGAAGCACGGTCATACTCGTCCCCTGTGTAAAAACCTAACAGGGATTGTCAGTTTATATCATTTTAATGTCCAGCCGCATTGGCCTAACCTTTCCCCCTGATTCTGGCAGGTTGACGGCTACGGCTCTCTGTGTTTTACGCCGACTATCACCGCAGGTTTCACCTCCCACACACAGCATAATAACCAGAGACATACCACGCGATGGCTCCACAACTTGCTTCTGCCAGGGCGGCGGCGGCGCGCGATAAGCTTCGCGGCTCGCTTTCCCGCTATTACCGGCTTGAAAATTTCGATCTCTTTTTCGCTCCCTCTTTGCATATCTCGCGAGTGCTGCTTTCCCAGCTGTTTCTCCGTCAGGAGCAATCACGTAATCACACGCGCTATGCCTCGCACTATCCGGTTAGTGAACTGAGCGTGCTGCCCACTTTGCCGATGACGGCGGGCAACATTGCGCTGGTGGATCATGTTGATATGCAGCAAGGTCGCGTGCGTGCGTTGAGCGAATGTCAAAGCCACGGCGTCACCGATGCATCGGAGTCGTTTGCCACGCAGCTGCATAAACGGCTGGTGAGCGATGCGCGATTGTTTGTCGCCCGCCTTGATCGCCATGCGGCGTTATGCGGCGATCTGGTGTTAATCGCATTGCGCACCGCCGATTTCAGCACATTGGTGCGCAGCGAGCTGCGGCTGTTTGAGCAAGGATTAGCGCTCGGTGGCGCGCCAGAACAGGCGCTGGCAATGATGAAGGAGAGCGAATGGCGTCCATACAATATTGCGATGGTGGAAAAGATCGCGCTCGACTCGCCATTCATCCTGCACTCCATTCAGCAACCGGGTTTACCCTTTGCGCTTTTTCCGCTGCCGAACGGCCTCAATGCCAGTGAATTGCCGCAGGATATTCAGGTGCTGCCCGAACAGGCGCAATTACGCTTGCGCGCCGACGTGCGCGGCGGGGTCAACAAACAGCTGAACGTCACACTCGCACTGAAAAAACGCCTCAAAGACGTGCTCATGCCTAGCCGTGATTCCTAAAAACGGGCACTCTGCTGGTATTTGCTGACAAAGCAGGTCAAAGTAGACCTTTCGTGGCGAGCGCGCCCGTTTCCTTGTGGTGCGCGGGCCATAATGGTATGTTCTTCGCCTTCTCAGATTGAACAATGCGATTCGCAAGGGGAATTACGCAATGCGTATTATTCTGCTCGGAGCTCCGGGCGCAGGTAAAGGCACTCAGGCTCAATTCATCATGGAGAAATACGGTATTCCGCAAATCTCCACCGGTGACATGTTACGTGCGGCAGTAAAAGCAGGTACGGAACTGGGCCAACAGGCAAAAGCGATCATGGATGCCGGTAAACTGGTGACTGACGAGCTGGTGA
Source organism: Pantoea sp. GCM10028869 (assembly GCF_042666835.1). Classification (NCBI taxonomy): domain Bacteria; kingdom Pseudomonadati; phylum Pseudomonadota; class Gammaproteobacteria; order Enterobacterales; family Erwiniaceae; genus Pantoea; species Pantoea sp. GCM10028869. The sequence goes on from NZ_JBHTGO010000002.1 coordinate 64,544, forward strand.
TTGCGCTGGTTAAAGAGCGTATCGCGCAGGAAGACTGCAAAAACGGTTTCCTGCTCGATGGCTTCCCACGCACTATCCCGCAGGCTGACGCGATGAAAGAAGCGGGCATCAAAGTTGATTACGTGCTGGAGTTCGCTGTACCGGACGAGCTAATTGTGGATCGTATTGTTGGCCGTCGCGTACACACGCCATCGGGCCGCGTTTATCACGTCACTTACAATCCACCGAAAGTGGAAGGTAAAGATGACCTGACCGGCGAAGAGCTGACCACGCGTAAAGATGACCAGGAAGAGACCGTGCGTAAGCGTCTGGTGGAATACCATCAACTGACTGCACCGCTGATTGCCTACTACGGCAAAGAAGCGCAAGACGGCAACACCGAATATCACAAAATCGACGGCACACGTCCTGTCGCCGAAGTGAGCACGCAATTGGCCACGATTCTCGGTTAATGGGTTGAGGGGCCGGTTGTCCGGCCCTTTTGCAGCAATTGCTTTCCCCTCCTTCAATTTCCGCTACAATTTCCCCCTGATTTTGCATTCGACCCATTCGTTTCGACATCAAGGAAATACCATGAGGCAAGAAAAGCCCGGGGTTTTGCTGGTTAACTTAGGCACACCAGACGCACCCACAACACCTGCGGTTAAACGCTATCTGAAACAATTCCTCGGCGATCCACGAGTGGTTGATACACCGCGCTTACTGTGGTGGCCGATTCTCAATTTCATCATCGTGCCTTTTCGCTCGCCACGCGTATCGAAACTGTATGCTTCCGTATGGATGGATGAAGGTTCACCGCTGATGGTGTTCAGCAAGCGTCAGCGTGACGCATTGGCGCAGCGCCTCGATATGCCGGTTGAACTGGGCATGAGCTACGGCCAGCCAAGCCTCGACAGCGCGCTGAAACGCTTGCTGGATCAGGGCGTGACCAAACTCATCGTGCTGCCGCTCTATCCGCAGTTCTCCTGCTCGACGGTTGCCGCAGTATGGGACGGCTTAGCCACCAGCTTTAAACCACTGCGCTCGCTGCCGGAAGTGGCGTTTATCCGCGATTACGCGGAGCATCCGGCTTACATCGCCGCGCTGAAAGCCTCGGTTGAGCGCTCGTTTGCGCTGCATGGCGAACCGGATCTTCTGGTGCTGTCCTATCACGGCATTCCGCAGCGTTTCGCCAATGAAGGCGATGATTATCCGCTGCGTTGCAAAGACACCACCGATGCGCTGGCCGCGGCGTTGGGCATTGCGCCGCACAAAATCATGATGACCTTCCAGTCGCGCTTTGGTCGCGAGCCGTGGCTGACGCCGTACACCGACGAAACCATGAAAAGTTTGCCGGCCAAAGGCATCAAGCATGTGCAGGTGATGAGTCCGGGCTTTGCGGCGGATTGCCTTGAAACGCTGGAGGAGATCAGCGGTGAGAACTGCGAGATCTTCCTGCATGCCGGCGGCGAAAAGTTCGAGTACATTCCTGCGCTCAACGCCGATGCGGAGCACATTGAAATGATGGTGCAACTGGTCAACGCGCGCCGTTAAGGGTGTGGCAGAGAGTGTGATATCATTCTCTGCCTGATTTTCCCTGACGGCACTCTCGATGAAATTTCCCGGCAAACGCAAATCCAAACACTATTTCCCCGTCAACGCGCGCGATCCGCTGCTGCAAGCCACGCAGCAAGAGCAGGAAGAGGGCAGTTGGGTGGTGGGTATCGACCAGACGCTGGTGGATATTGAAGCCAAAGTCGACGACGACTTTCTGCAGCGTTACGGTTTAAGCGCCGGTCACTCGCTGGTGATCGACGATGCTACCGCCGAGGCGCTCTACAACGAACTGATGCGCGAAGCGCTCATCAGCCATCAATTTGCCGGTGGCACCATCGGAAATACCCTGCATAACTATTCGGTGCTGGCAGATGACCGCTCGGTGCTGCTCGGTGTGATGTGCAATAACATCCAGATCGGCGGCTACGCCTATCGCTACCTGTGCAACACCTCCAGCCGCATGGATCTGAACTTCCTGCAGGGCGTCGATGGCGCGATTGGCCGCTGCTTTACGCTGATTGGCGAGCAGGGCGAGCGTACCTTTGCCATCAGTCCCGGCTTGATGAACCAGCTGCAGGCCAACAGCATTCCGGAAGAGGTTATTGCGGGCGCGTCGGCGCTGGTGCTGACTTCCTATCTGGTGCGCTGTCAGCCGGGCGAACCGATGCCGGAAGCCACTTTACGCGCCATCGACTACGCCAAAAAACACAACGTGCCGGTGGTATTGACGCTCGGCACCAAATACGTGATTCAGGATAATCCGCAGTTCTGGCGCGATTTCCTGCGCGATCACGTCTCAATTGTGGCGATGAACGAAGAAGAAGCCTTTGCGCTGACCGGCGAGCAGGATCCGCTACTGGCGTCGAATATGGCGCTGGATTGGGTGGATTTGGTGCTGTGTACCGCCGGGCCAACCGGTTTGTACATGGCCGGTTTCACTGAAGAAGAGTACAAGCGCAAAACCAACCATCCGCTGCTGCCGGGCGCGCTGGCTGAGTTCAACCAATATGAATTTAGCCGCGCGATGCGCCACAAGGATTGCGAACAGCCGCTGCGCATCTTCTCGCATATCGCGCCATATATGGGCGGCCCAGAGAAGATCATGAACACCAATGGCGCGGGCGATGGTGCGCTGGCGGCGCTGCTGCATGACATCACCGCTAACAACTTCCACCGCCAAAAAGTGCCGAACTCCAGCAAACACGGCCGCGCCTACCTGACCTATTCGTCGCTGGCACAGGTGTGTAAATACGCGAACCGGGTAAGTTATCAGGTACTGAACCAGCATTCACCGCGCCTGACGCGCGGCCTGCCGGAGCGGGAAGACAGCTTAGAAGAGTCGTATTGGGACAGATAAAACGCAAGGTCGCCGTTCATGGCGTAATGCTCGTCAGTTAAGGCATGAAAACCCTTAATTACCGAGAGCACACATTGTAGCGGCGCAATTTATTGCGCGATAAATCGCGCCGCTACGGAATGTGCGGTGATTTGATAAGGTGCTTAACTGATCGGCATTACGCCGTTAATGGCGACCTTGCTAAAGACCACACTCACTTAAATTGGGCACTCACGTACAATCGGGTTCTGCGCAATCTCTTCTTCCAGCACATGCAACATGCTGTTAGCGATCTCACGCTCGCCCATCACTACGCGATTCGCGCCGCGCTCCATTATGTAGGCCACTTCATCGTCATAATGCGCACGGGCAATAATCTCAATGTCCGGACGCTTCTCGCGCGCTGCCGTCACGACTTCACCGGCTTCGTAGCCATTCGGAATGGTCAGCAGCAGCCAGCGGGCGCAGTCGAGGCGCGCCAGTTCCATGGTATCCACGCGTGCCGCATTGCCCAGCACCGCTTTGATCCCTTGCTCGCGCAGCGCTTCAACGCGCGGACGGGAGTTCTCCACCACCACCAGCGGCACATCCGCTTCCATCAGCTTTTGCCCCAGCAGGCTGCCGACGCGGCCATAACCTACTAAAACTGCGTGATTGCAGATATCCACCGGAATCTGCTTCTCTTCTTCGATCGCTTCTTCCAGCGTCTGTTCTTCTATGGTCTCGGTTTTGTCGAGGTAGCGTTCCAGCACGCTAAACAGAATCGGGTTAAGCATGATGGAGAGAATCGCCGCCGCCAGCACCAGATTGCGGCCTTCCTCGCTCAGCATGCCGAGCGAGATGCCGAGGCCGGCGAGAATAAAGGCGAATTCACCAATCTGCGCCAGGCTCACCGAAATGGTCATCGCGGTGCGACGTGAATGACCCAGCAGCGTTACCAGCAGCCAGGCAGCAATAGATTTACCCAGCACGATAATCGCCAGCGCGCCAAGCACCGCCAGCGGCTGCTCAATCAGGATCATCGGGTCAAACAGCATGCCGACGGACACAAAGAACAGGACGGCGAACGCATCCCGCAGCGGCAAGGTATCGTGCGCCGCGCGGTGGCTGAGTTCAGATTCGTTCAGCACCATGCCGGCAAAGAAGGCGCCGAGGGCGAAGGAGACATCAAAGAATTCGACGGCGCCAAAGGCGATACCGAGCGCCAGCGCTAACACCGCAAGGGTAAACAGCTCACGCGAACCGGTCGCGGCACTTTTTGCCAGAATCCATGGCACCACGCGACGGCCTACCACCATCATCAGCACCATAAAGGCGACGACTTTACCGATGGTTAGCAGCAGATCCCACAACAGCAGCGTTAGGCTGGCGTTGCCCTGTTCCAGCATGCCGGCGATGGCTGGCAGCAGCACCAGCGTCAGCACCATCACCAAATCTTCCACGATCAACCAGCCAATGGCGATTTGCCCGCGCTGGCTATCAATCAGCTGACGCTCTTCCAGCGCGCGCAGCAGCACCACGGTGCTGGCGGTGGAAAGACACAACCCAAATACCAAACCGGTCATCCACGACCAGCCCATTGTCCATGAAAGTCCCATTCCCAGCAGCGTCGCCACGGCGATTTGCGCGATGGCGCCAGGAATGGCGATGGACTTTACCGACATCAAATCCTTCAGCGAGAAGTGCAAACCGACGCCGAACATCAGCAGAATAACGCCGAGTTCAGCCAGTTCAGGGGCAAGGTTGGTATCCGCGACAAAGCCTGGCGTGAAAGGGCCGGCCAGGACGCCAGCCAGAAGATAACCGACCAGCGGTGAGATGCGCAGGCGGTTTGCCAGCATACCAAGGAGAAATGCGAGGACCAGTCCCCCGACAATGGTAGTGATCAACGGTGTGGTGTGATGCATGCCTGTCTCCTTGTGTGCAAATGTATCCGCTTGTAACAACCTAGTGTAATGCACAATCCCTTACCGCGTTTAAACATTTGAGCGGTTAAAGCCCACTAAATTGAAAAAATGAGACTAAAACGCAGCTGAAGCTCCATTTTCGTCAGTTATCTCACTATATCGGCTGGAAATACGCAGAATGAAGGGTGGCGCGGAAAAAATAGTTGCAGGGGGAAATTGGCTTCGCAGCAGGGGTTGTTAGGGTTAAAGCGGTTCTAAGTCGATAAAGTCACCGCCAGGTGTAGAATTGGGTTGTCATTCCCAGCGAGAAGCGAATTTAAAAATGCTGGTCATCACGCTGTGCCATTATGCAATGCGTGTTTCATCTTGAGTTAGCCAGCCATCTGTGCGACACAGAAGGGCGATAACGCACATTAAGTCCACCGCTAAGTGGAAAAACGCAGAATAAGGAGATCGACTTTGTTTTTATCACCGCGAAAAGGGCGCTGGCTGGCGCTGACAGTGTTACTGCTGCCGATGCTGGCGCAGGCGTGGCAAACGGATCGCAGTTATCGTTTCAGCATTCTGCACACCAACGATCATCACGGTCGTTACTGGCCGAACGCACAAGGCGAATATGGCCTTGCGGCACAGAAAACGCTGATGGATCAACAGCGCTACGATGTGCAGGCCAAAGGTGGCGGCGCGCTGATCCTGTCGGCGGGCGATGTGAATACCGGCGTGCCAGAGTCAGACATGCTGGATGCTGAACCCGACATCCGCGGCATGAACCTGGTGGGCTATGACGCCATGGCGCTGGGCAACCACGAATTCGACAAACCGCTTAGCGTGCTGCAACAGCAGCAGAAGTGGGCCAAATTTCCGTTCCTTTCGGCCAACATCTATCAAAAAGGCACCGACACGCGCTTATTTAAGCCGTGGGCAACCTTTAACCGCATGGGGCTGAAGATTGCGGTGATCGGCCTGACCACCACCGACACGCTGCGCATCGCCAATCCGGAAAACATTGCAACGATTGATATTCGCGATCCGGTGAAAGAGACCGAAAAAGCGGTGGCGGAACTACGCGCCAGCGAAAAGCCTGATGTCATCATCGCGCTGACACACATGGGCCACTACGACGACGGTCAGCACGGCAGCAATGCGCCGGGCGACGTGGAGCTGGCGCGCAGCCTGCCGCCGGGCACCATCAACGTGATCATTGGCGGCCATTCGCAGGATGCGGTGTGCATGGAGAAAGAGAACGTCAGCGTAAAAGATTATCAGCCAGGCCAGCCCTGCCAGCCGGATCGGCAAAACGGCGTGTGGATCATGCAGGCAAAAGAGTGGGGCAAATTTGTTGGGCGCGGCGACTTCACCTTCCGCAATGGCGAGCTGACGCTGGAGAATTACCAGCTGATCCCGGTCAACCTCAAGCACAAGGTAAAAAATCTTGATGGCAGCGAATCCTGGCTCACCTGGCAGGAAGAGATCCCGAAAAACAGCGCGATGATGAAGCTGTTAACGCCGTATCAACTGCGTGCTGGCAAGAAACTGGATGTTAACGTCGGCAGCAGCGACGGCGTGTTTGTCGGTGAGCGCGACAAGGTACGCTTTGAGCAGACCAATCTTGGGCAGCTAATTTTGCGCGCCCAAATGGCGGCGACCAAAGCGGACTTTGCGGTGATGAGCGGCGGTGGCATTCGCACTTCGCTGGCGCCAGGCAATCTCAGCTGGCGCGATTTGTTGCAGGTGCAGCCGTTTGGCAATCAGGTGGTGTCGGTGACGCTGAAGGGTAATGAAGTGCTGAATTATCTGGCGACGGTTGCCAATATTAAAGTGGATTCCGGCGGCTTCGCGCAGTTCAGCAACATCAGCCTGGTGGCGGATGGTAAAGGCGTCAGCGACGTGAAGATTAATGGCGAACCGCTGCAAAAGGATAAAACCTACCGCATGGCGACTAACAGCTTTAACGCCAGCGGCGGCGACGGTTATCCGAACATTGAAACCCATGCTGGCTTCAGCAACAGCGGGCAGCGCGATGCGGATGTGCTGCGTGATTATGTCAGCCAGCATTCACCGCTGAAGGTAGCGGATTATCAACCTGGCGGGATTGTGCATCTGACAGCAGCGCAAATTGAAGAGCGCAACAAAGCGCTGGAGAAGCAACGCAAACCAAGCTACCCGCAAATGATTCTGGCGTGGATCTGGCCGCGCGCCGCACAACATTGAACTCTGCGCTCGTAGGTCGCCATTTATGGCGACCACTTTTTATATGCACATCAGGCCCGACAGGATTTCTGCGTCACCCAACGGTGGCGCAACTTATCCCACATCCAGTTGTAAACCATGGTATAGGGCAGGAAGAACAGGAAGAACGCCACTTCTAGCACAAAGGCTTCCAGCAGCGAAATATTCAGCATCCAGGCGGCAATCGGCAAGCCAATCAGGATAAAACCGCCTTCAAAGCCTAGCGCATGCATGGCGCGTAAACCGAATCCGCGTTTCACCTGTGGCGGCCAGATGCGGTCAAAGCCGGTGTTATAGATCATGTTCCACAGCATGGCGACGGTTGACAGCATAATCGCCAGCGCGCCCATCTGAAACAGCGGTTTCTCCATGATCCAGGCAGCCAGCGGCGCAACAGTGATAAGTGCTAACCCTTCAAAGCCTGCGGCATGACAAAAACGTTCTTTCAGCGAACGGGTACGCATATAAACCTCCTTATTGGTGATAACCCCTATTTTCGCACTGGGTGATGCTAAGATAAAATGATCACCTATCGATAAAAGCGATGGTTCAACATGAAATATTCCCCGGAATCCCTTGAGGCGTTTGTGCAAACCGTGGCCAGCGGATCCTTTTCGGCGGCGGCGCGCGCGTTGTCTAAAAGCCAGTCCACCATCAGTAACGCGATCGCTAATCTGGAAGACGATTTGGGTTTCACGCTGTTTGATCGCAGCGGACGTAATCCGATATTGACCGAGCATGGCCAGCGCGCGTTTGCGCAGGTGCAGCAGATTCTGGCCGCCAGCCAGCGGCTGGATGAGCTGGCAGTGCGCTTATCGCAAGGCGTAGAACCGCGCCTTAGCCTGGCGATCTCCGATTTTTGGCAAGCGGATCACCATGAAAATCTGCTTAACCGGTTTGAGGTGCGTTATCCAGATATCGATTTTGAGTGCATGATCGCCGAGGATGCTGATGCATTAGATTTGATACAAGCCGGGCGCGTGCACCTTGGCGTGGTGCGGGCGCAGCCACAATTGCCGCCGGATTTGGCGGTGGCACGCTTGCAAGTGGGGGCGCAGATGGCGATTTACCTTCATCAGGATCATGCGCTGTCGCAGGCTCAGCAGGTGAGTGAAGGGCAGTTAGGTGAGTTGCGGCATCTGCGGCTCAATACCTGGGTACAAAATCGCGATCCCTTGCCCGCCGGACGCGTGTGGTCGGCACCATCTTATTTATTGCTGTTAGAGATGGCGGAGCAGGGTTTTGGCTGGAGTATATTACCGCGCTGGCTGGTGGAGCAGTTTGGTCATCAGGTGTTGAAGGAGTTGCCGGTGCCGGGCTGGCCGCAGCATATCGCGGTTGATGTGGTGTGGTCGCGGCGTAATCCGCCGGGACCGGCCGGGCGCTGGATGATCGATCAACTCTGCGCCCAGCAGCCCGACTAATCGCGCCGTGCGACGTCGGCCAGCGGCGCATCCAGCAGGCGAGACAAATCTTGCGCGGCCAGCTCGATATCCAGCCCGCGTTTGCCGCCGGAGATAAAGATGGTGGCAAACTCCGCTGCCTGCTGATCGATCACCGTTGGCAGACGTTTTTTCTGTCCCAGCGGGCTAATGCCGCCTACCAGATAACCGGTCACGCGCTGTGCCAGCTGCGGATCGGCCATATCCGCTTTCTTCGCGCCCAGCGCTTTGGCGACCTTTTTTAGATCCAATTGGGTTGAGACCGGCGTTACCGCAACCGCCAGCGCTTTAGCATCGCCGTTGAGCGATACCAGCAAGGTTTTGAACACCTGGCGCGCATCCAGATTAAGCTTACGCACCGCTTCGTCGCCAAAATTGGTTTCGTGGCTATCGTGGTCGTAGGGATGCAGGGTAAAGGTGACTTTTTGTTTTTCCAGAAGTTTTACCGCGGGCGTCATGATCGGTCCTTGTTAGGAAAATTCTTATTTCAGTTTTGATGGAAAAACAGTGGCGAAATTCTGAACTTTGCGCGAGAATTGGCCCGCGCCAGCAAGAGATTGTTGGTGATAACCAAAATCATAAACAAATTCCTCTTTGACGGGCCAATAGTATTATTGGCCTTCTTTTTTTCTGCCAAACGCACAGTTAATAAAACGCACAAGCCCGTAGCGGCGCGTTTTATCGCGCAATAACTTGCGCCGCTAAGAAATGTGCATAAATCAGCTCTTCAGCAGTCCCGGCAAATTATCATCGCCATACAGATGCAGTGCGCCCACCGCCACCACATAACGCCCTTTCGGTAACGCCAGCAGCAGCTCGCGCCAGTGCTGGTTGCGGTTGCGCATCAGCGTGTCGTTCAGCTCGCTGCTAAAGGTGGTCGGCAGCGCCACCGGTTGCTGGGTGGGCGGCGCATCCAGCCACCAGCTGATCATGGTTTGCAGCAGGCGCGCGTTGGTGTGCCAGTGTTCCAGCGTATCCAGCAACAGCGGCAAACCATCCTGCGGCAGCGATTTCAGCAGGGCGATCTGCGTTTCCGGACCTTCCAGCTCGATAATGCGTTTGTTGGCCGCTTTGGCCGCCTGCAACAGCTGATAATCGATACCAAACTGCGGACGTAATCCCAGCCGCTGCGCCTGTTGCGCCTGCAACATCAGCGCGATCTGCCAGAACGGCAGCGTATCGAACAGGCTCAGTGACAGCGAAAGCTCATCGCACAAGGCCTGCAAGCGCTGCAGCACGTCGTCGTCGAGTCGCATTGCCAGCGGCGGATGTTCATCATCATTGCTGAACGGCGATTCGCCTTGAGTGATATCGGCTTCGACAATCAGCGCGTCGGCTTTATGCAGCTGGCGCAATAGCCCGGCAGGCAGCGGCTGCATATCGCGCGTGCCCATGTGAATGCTGCCCGCCAAATGCAAACGACGATCGCCCAGCTTAATATCCATGGCCGGCCAGCTGTAACTGGCCGGAAAAAGGGTCGCGATCCGTTGTTGGATGCTGTGCCACAGACCGTGTCTCATTCCCTGTCCTTTTTAAGGCAAAAAACCATGCTAGCGATTTCATCCGATGAAAAACAGGGCTGGAATGGCTATTGCCGTTGCGCGGGCTTGAAGCGCAACAAACGGTTAGCATTGCTCACCACGGTAATGGATGACAGCGCCATCGCCGCGCCCGCGACAATCGGGCTCAGCAGCATGCCGGTAAATGGATAGAGCACGCCGGCCGCAATGGGGATCCCAAGGCTGTTGTAGATAAAGGCGCCCAACAGATTTTGCCGCATATTGCGCAGCGTAGCGCTGGAGATCGACAGCGCATCGGCGACGCAGTGCAGATCGTTGCGCATCAGCGTCATGGCGGCGGTTTCTACCGCCACATCGCTGCCGCCGCCCATTGCAATGCCGACATCGGCCTGCGCCAGCGCGGGCGCATCATTAATGCCGTCGCCGACCATCACCACTTTGCGGCCTTGCTGCTGTAGCTGCTTAATCGCCTGCGCTTTACCATCCGGCAACACGCCGGCAATCACTTCATCAATACCCGCTTCGGCGGCAATGGCCTGCGCGGTTTTTTGATGATCGCCGGTCAGCATAATCAGGCGATAACCTTGCTGATGCAGACGCTGCAGCGCCGCTTTACTCTCGGGACGCAAGCTGTCACGCAGCGCGATCAATCCCAGCAGCTGCTGATTGTCGGCCAGTAGCACCGGCGTTGCGCCTTGTGCGGCGAAGCGCGCGATATCGTCCTGCGCGGCGCGGTAATCAATCTGTTGCTCATCCAGCAGCGCCTGATTCCCCAGCAGCAGCGTTCTGTTTGCCACTGTAGCGCTGATGCCTTTGCCGCGTATTGTACGAAATTGCTTAACCGCTTCGGCGTTCACCGCAGGCGCAGCCTCAAGAATCGCTTTGGCGAGCGGATGGCTGGAGCCTTGCTCCATCTGCGCCGCCGCGCTGAGCACCTGCTCGCGATTCCACTCGCCATACAGCACCACATCGCTGACCTGCGGCGTGCCGCGCGTCAGGGTGCCGGTTTTATCGAACACGATAGTATCGACTTCGCTGGCCCGCTGCAGCGCATCGGCGTCACGCACCAGCACGCCCAACTCTGCGGCGCGCCCGACGCCCGCAATCACCGACATCGGCGTGGCTAAACCCAAAGCGCAAGGGCAGGCGATGATCAGCACCGTGGTGACAATTACCAGCGTGTAAGCCAGTTGCGGCTGCGGGCCCGCCAGATACCAAATAACCCCGCTCAGCAGTGCAATCGCCACCACCACCGGCACAAATACGGCGGAGATGCGATCCGCCAGTCGGCCAATATCCGGTTTGCTGCTTTGCGCCTGACGCACCAGATTGATAATGCGCGCCAACGTGGTGTGGCTGCCGATGGCGCGCGCCACAAAGTGCAGCGTGCCGTCTTGTACCAGCGTACCGGCAAAGATTTTATCTCCCGGCTGTTTGGCCTGCGGCACTGCCTCACCTGTCAGCATCGCTTCATCCAGCCAGGCTTCACCGCTGGCGACGTCACCGTCCACCGGTACGCGATCGCCGGTGACCAGCTTCAGCGTCATGCCGGACTTAACCTCGCTGAGCGGCAGCAGTGTTTCACCCTGATCGCTGATGACCCGCGCCTGCGCCGGAGTTAAATCCAGTAATCGTTCCAGCGCCTGCGAGGCGCGCTGGCGTGCGCGCTGCTCCAGCGCGTGGCCGAGATTGATCAGGCCAACGATCATCACGCTGGCTTCGAAATAGAGATGACGCGCCTGATGCGGGAAGAATTCGGGCCAAAGGGCGACGCTCATCGAATAGAGCCACGCCGCGCCGGTTCCCAGCGCCACCAGCGTGTCCATGGTGGCTGTGCCGTGACGCAAACTGCGCCACGCGCTGCGATAGAAGTGGCCGCCGGCCATCACCATCACCAGCAAGGTAATCACGCCGAGCGTGCGCCACAGCGTTTGGTTATCTGCGCTCAGCATCATGTTGTCGCCGAGCATGCCCCAAATCATCATCGGCACGCCGAGCAGCAACGCCAGCGCCGATTGCCAGCTAAAACGGCGCATAGCGTGCTGCGCGCTAACCTGCTGGCGTTCGCGGCGGGTTTGTTCATCCTCGATCACTTCGGCGGAATACCCAGCCTGATCGACCGCGCTCACCAGCGCTTCGGCGCTTGCATCACCCATGATCAGCGCGCTGCGCTCACCGAGATTGACGCGTGCCTGGCTGACGCCCGGCACTTTTTGCAGCGCCTGTTCCACGCGGCTTACGCAGCTGGCGCAGCTCATGCCGCCAATCAGTAAATGATGCACAGCAAGCTCAGCTTCAGTGGATTGTGCCGGTTGCGACTCCGTTGTCAGCGCCTCCGGCGGCGGCTCTGTAGCTGTCAACGGATCAGGCTTTGGGCTGGCTGCGCCGTCTTTCAGCACCGCGTGATAACCGGCTTGTTCAACCGTAGCGATCAGATCGCTGGCGCTCGCCGCACCGGTCACGCGCGCTTCTTGCTGCGTGACGTCCGCCTGTTCAACATCGCTGCGCTGCTCGAGCGCTTCTTTGACGCGTTTAACACAGTGGCCACAGGACAAGCCGTCCAGCGCCAGCAGTTGGGTATGTGACATGGTGTACTCCTCAGGCTAATGATTTTGACTGCATGCAAAATTTGCATTAGAACTACAGCCTAAACCTTCCCCTGAATGGAAGGTCAAGGGGGAAAGATGAACATCAGCGATGTGGCAAAAAAAACCGGACTCACCAGCAAAGCGATTCGCTTCTACGAAGAGAAGGGCGTGGTGACGCCGCCGTCGCGCGGTGACAATGGCTATCGCCATTACGCGGCGCATCATATAGATGAGCTAAATCTGCTGCGCCAGGCGCGTCAGGTGGGATTTACGCTGGAAGAGTGCCGTGAACTGGTGACGCTGTTCAACGATCCCGCGCGCCACAGCGCCGATGTTAAAGCGCGCACCTTGCAGAAAGCCGACGAGATTGCTGCGCACATCGAAGAATTACATGCGATGCGTGCGCGCTTGCTGGAACTGGCGGAGGCTTGCCCCGGCGATGACAGCGCAGAGTGCCCGATCATCAATCACCTGGCCGGTTGCTGCCATCACGCCGATGGAAAGCGCGGCTGAATCATCAGCGTAATGCCGACCACGCCAGTGACAATCACCGGCGTGCCCGCCGGCAGGTCGCTGTCCGCCTGCACGCGCCAGCTGCTGTCACCAATGCGTACGTGTCCAAGGCCGTTTTTCAGCGCATTATCCAGCGTCAGCTGCATGCCCATTAACTGGTTACCGCGTTGGTTAAGCGTGTTAGCGACCTGCGACGATTCGCGATAGCGCATCCAGCGATGCCAGAAGAACGCGCTGAACAACGTCATCACCGCAAACACAATGCCCTGACTGGTCCATGAGATGGGAAACAGCCACTCAATCAGCGCCACCGCGACGGCGGCTAAGCCACTCCACAGCAGATAACCGCTGGTGCCGAGCATTTCGGCGGCCAACAGCAGGCCGCCCAGCGTCAGCCAGAACCAGTGTGGATGCGCAATCAGCTCCATCAGGATCATGGTCTGCGCTCCGTCCGGTTCTCCTTCAGCAGTTCACTGATACCGGCAATTGAACCGAGCAGGCTGCTGGCGTCCAGCGGCATCATCACCACTTTGCTGTTGTTGGCTTCGCCGATTTTTTGCAGCGCGTCGGTGTATTTCTGCGCCACAAAGTAGTTCACCGCCTGAATATCACCGGCGGCTATCGCCTCGGAGACCATGCGCGTCGCCGTGGCTTCCGCTTCTGCCTGACGCTCGCGCGCTTCGGCTTGCAGGAAGGCCGAGGTGCGTTCGCCTTCTGCTTTGAGGATTTGCGACTGCTTGTCCCCTTCGGCGCGCAAAATCGCCGCCTGACGTACGCCTTCGGCGGCAAGGATGTCAGCACGTTTGGTACGTTCCGCCTTCATCTGCGCGTTCATCGCGGCGATCAATTCCTGCGGCGGGCGCACGTCACGAATTTCGATACGGGTAATTTTCACGCCCCACGGATTGGTGGCTTCATCAACGATATGCAGCAGACGCGTGTTGATGTTGTCGCGCTGCGACAGCATCTCATCCAGCTCCATGCTGCCGAGCACGGTGCGGATATTGGTCATGGTCAGATTCAGGATCGAGAGTTCAAGATTGCTGACTTCGTAGGCGGCGCGCGCCGGATCGACAACCTGAATAAAGCAGACTGCATCAATGGTGACGTTGGCGTTGTCTTTAGAAATGATTTCCTGCGAAGGGATATCGAGTACCTGTTCCATCATATTGATTTTGCGACCAATACGATCCATGAACGGCACAAGCAAATTGAGGCCGGGCGCCAGGGTTTTGGTGTAGCGGCCAAAGCGCTCTACCGTCCACTGGTAACCTTGTGGAACAATTTTTACACCGGCCCACACGGTAACGAGTGCGAGCACAATGATGACGGGAATGACCGTTAACATATAACCTCCTGGCTGTCAGATTGTCGGGCCGAGTCGTTCGGCCCGTTTAACGCGCGGTACCGATCAGTACAGCAGCGAGTAAAGCTGGCGGCGATAGCGCGTGGCGAGGGTGTCGCCGGTGCCGAGTGCGGCCAAAATTTCCTGGAACATTTTACGCACCTGGCCGTCACCAACGCTGAGATCGCTTTTCAGGAAGCTGAACAACAACTCCAGCGCTTCCTCGTTGCGGCCAACCTGATGCAGCTGTAACGACAGTTTAGCAGCCAGTTCGGCATTGGTCGGATCGCTGGCTAACTGCTCCTGCAACAGCTGAATTTCTGGCGTATCGGCGGCCTGCTTTAACAGATCGATTTGCGAAATCAGGCTCTGATAGCGCGTGTCCTGATCCTGCAGCGGCACCGCATCCAGCACGGTTTCTGCTTCGTCGCTGCGGTTCAGGGTGATCAACACTTCTGCCAGCAGGAAGCCAATTTCGCTGTTTTTGTTGCTCAGCTGCCAGGCGTCTTTCAGCAGCGGCAGCGCTTCCAGCGGTTTGCCTTCGTGCATCAATTGCATCGCCTGCTGCGCTTTAACTTCTTCTTCACGCGGCAACACTTTTTGCAGCAGAGCGCGAATCGCCTCTTCCGGCTGCGGTCCCTGGAAGCCGTCAACCGGCTGACCGTTTTGGAACAGATAAACGGTTGGGATCGAGCGCAGGCCGAACTGCGATGCCACCATCTGCTCTTTATCGCAATCCAGCTTCGCCAAAATAAACTGACCCGCATACTCCTGCGCCAGGCGATCCAGCACCGGCGTCAGTTCCAGACAGTGCTGACTGCGTTCGGACCAGAAATAGAACAGCACCGGCAGCTGCATCGACTGTTCTAAGGTCTGCTGCAGGTTGGATTCGTTGATGTCGATAATCAAAGCGTGTGACATGAATACGTCTCTTGTCAGAAAGTGTGTTGAGGATATGGGGGCAAGCTGCCCCGGTTCAAGTTTGATTCTGCGTTGCAGCTTAGTTGCTGCGCAAAATGCGATCCAGTATCCAACCTGGCAGCAGGCGTTTCAGCAGGCTCATCGCCCAGGCCACCAGCGTTACCGGATAGCGCAGGCGCGGATGTTTGCTCTCTAACGCGTGGCGCAGCTTCGGCAAAATCGCTTCCGGCGGCAGCGTGAAACGCGCGGCGATGCCCGGATTTTGTACCGGTTTATCCTGCTGGCCCTGATGCACGTTATCGGTGAAACGCGTGCTTATCGGGCCGGGTTCAATCAGGCTAACGCGCACGCCAGAGTCGCGCACTTCAAGACGCAGCGCATCGCTCCAGGCTTCCAGCGCCCATTTGCTGGCGGCATAGGCGCCGCGCCCCGGCGTCGAGATCAGTCCCAGTACCGAACTGGTATTGACGATGCGTCCGTTGCCGCTGGCTTGCAGCGCGGGCAGCAGGCGCATGGTCAGTTGATGAGTGCCAAACAGGTTGGTGGAAAATTGCTTCTCTAATTGCTGACGCGAAACGCTGCTGAGCGGCCCATATTGACCAAAACCGCCGTTGTTAAACAGCGCGTGTAGGCGATGATCGGTGAGTTCCAGCACGCGATCGGCGGCGGCATCGACGCTGGCGGCATCATCGAGATCGAGCTGTACGCCAATAAATCCCAATGCTTCCATGCGCGCCACATCGTCGGCGCGGCGACAGGCGGCCAGCACGCGATAGCCGCGCGATAAAAGGTCATTTGCGGCGACCAAACCAATGCCGCTCGAGCAGCCGGTGATGAGAATTGTTTTTTGCATTTCTTTACCCGTTAAAAATCACACGCCTGCATTAATCATGCTTTACTAGCGGAGCCAGTTCGGTCGCCATCAGGTTGGCGATAAACGGCTGAGCATCCGGATTGGGGTGAATTCCATCCTGCTGCATCCACTCCGGCTTCAGGTAGACCTGCTCCATAAAGAAGGGCACCAGAGGAATGTCGTACTGCTGTGCCAGACGCGGATAGATCGCGCTAAACGCTTCCGTATAACGACGTCCATAATTAGCCGGCAGACGAATCTGCATCAGCAGCGGCTGCGCTTTAGCGGCTTTCACTTCGTCGATCACTTTGGTCAGGTCCGCGGCGATATTCTGCGGCGGGAAACCACGCAGGCCATCGTTACCGCCCAATTCGATTAACACCCAGCGGGGTTGATGCTGTTTTAATAGGCCCGGTAAACGCGCCAGCCCTTGTCCTGCGGTATCTCCGCTGATGCTGGCGTTGACCACTTTGGGCTGCTGTTGCCACTCTTTATTCAGCAGGCTGGGCCAGGCCGCCGTGGCCGACATGCGATACCCGGCGCTCAGGCTGTCGCCCAACACCAGCAGGGTATCGGCGGCGGCGAGTCGGGACACCAGCAGAAGCAATAACAACAGGAAGGGATAATGCCAGCGGAAAACATTGTTGCAGTTCATCATCTTACTAAGTCCGTCGGTCAGGGAGAGCATCAGCTGACCATCCTTACCGGAGTTGAGCTGGTTGTCAAACCAGCTGAGACCATCGCCCTGATTGGCGAGTCCGGCTCGGGCAAATCCACGCTGCTGGGCATTCTGGCCGGACTGGATGACGGCAGCAGCGGCGAAGTGCATCTGCTTGGCCAGCCGCTGCACAGCATGAATGAAGAGCAGCGAGCGGCGCTGCGCGCGCGCGAAGTGGGCTTTGTGTTTCAATCCTTTATGCTGGTGCCGACGCTGAATGCGCTGGAAAACGTGCAGCTGCCGGCGCTGCTGCGTGGCGACAGCGATCGCGAAAGTCGCCGCCAGGCGGTGGAACTGCTGACGGTGCTGGGTCTGAAAGATCGTCTGCACCATTTGCCGGCGCAACTTTCGGGCGGCGAGCAGCAGCGTGTGGCGCTGGCGCGTGCCTTTAGCGGCCGTCCCGGTTTGCTGTTTGCCGATGAACCCACTGGCAACCTTGACCGTAAAACCGGCGATCGTATCGCCGATCTGCTGTTCTCCCTCAACCGCGATTTTGCCACCACGCTGATTCTGGTAACGCACGATGAACAACTGGCGGCGCGCTGCGACCGTCGCTTACGGCTGCGCGACGGCAAGTTGTGGGAGGAGTCATGATTTGGCGCTGGTTCTGGCGCGAGTGGCGTTCGCCCTCGCTGCTGATTGTCTGGCTGGCGCTCACTTTAGCCGTGGCCTGCGTGCTGGCGCTGGGTTCGATCAGCGATCGCATGGAAAAAGGCTTAAGCCAGCAGAGCCGCGACTTTATGGCGGGCGATCGCACGCTGCGCACCACCGCGCCCGCGCCGGAAGCGTGGCTTAACAAAGCGCGTGATGAAGGGCTGTCGGTCAGCAGCCAGCTGCACTTTATGACCATGACCTTCGCGCAAGAGACGCCGCAGCTGGCGGACGTAAAGGCGGTGGACAATGCCTATCCGATGTTCGGCACGCTGCAAACCGATCCGCCGGGCCTACGTCCACAAGCGGGCACGGTGTTGGTCGCACCGCGTTTGCTGGCGCTGTTGAATCTGAAAGTGGGCGATAACGTGGATGTCGGCGACACCACGCTGCGCATTGCCGGGGAAGTGATTCAGGAGCCGGATGGCGGCTTCAATCCGTTCCAGACCGCGCCACGTCTGCTAATGAATCTGGCCGACGTGGAGAAAACCGGTGCGGTGCAGCCGGGCAGTCGTCTGAGCTGGCGCTATAAATTCTCCGGCGATCCGGCACCCCTGGCGCGCTATGACAGCTGGATCGCGCCGCAGCTAAAAGCCGATCAGCGCTGGATCAGCGTGGAGAATTCGGAAGATGCGCTGGGCCGCTCAATGCAGCGTGCGCAGCAGTTTTTACTGCTTTCAGCCTTGCTGACGCTGATGCTGGCGATTGCTGCGGTGGCGGTGGCGATGAGTCATTACTGCCGCAGCCGCTACGATTTGGTGGCGGTGCTGAAAACCCTGGGCGCAACGCGCAAGGCGCTGCAGCGGCTGATTATCGGTCAATGGCTGGCGGTGCTGCTGCTGGCGGCGATTGTCGGGAGCGCCTTAGGGCAGGGCATTGAAGTGATTCTGCTGCTGATGCTGAAACCGGTGCTGCCGGGCGCGCTGCCTGCGGCGAGTTTCTGGCCGTGGCTGTGGGCGATCGGCGCGATGTTTGTGATTTCACTGCTGGTGGGTTTGCGTCCGTATCGTTTGCTGATGGCGACGCAACCGCTGCGCGTACTGCGGCGGGATGCGGTGGCGAACGTTTGGCCGCTGCGATTCTATCTGCCGGCAATGGCGCTGGTGGTGATTGGCTTGCTGGCGCTGCTAATGGGCGGCAGCAAAATGCTGTGGGCGCTGCTGGCGGGCGTGGTGATGCTGGCGCTGCTGCTGGCGTTACTCGGCTGGGGCACCTTGCTGCTGCTGCGTCGGCTGGTGGTGCGCAATCTGGCGCTGCGCCTGGCGATCAACCGTCTGCTGCGTCAACCGGCGATGACACTCAGCCAGCTGGCGGCGTTTTCGCTGTCATTTATGCTGCTGGCGCTGCTGCTGGTGATGCGCGGCGATCTGCTGGATCGCTGGCAACAGCAACTGCCGCCTGACAGTCCAAACTATTTCCTGCTGAACATCACCAAAGAGCAGGTGCCGCAGGTACGCGACTTCCTGGCCGGACATCAGCTCAAGCCGGAAACCTTCTACCCGATTGTGCGTGCGCGGCTGACCGAGCTAAACGGCAAAGAGGCTGATCCCCAGCTGGATAACGCGCTGAATCGCGAACTTAATTTGACGTGGCAAGCGGAGCGTCCGGATCACAATCCGCTGATTTCCGGTAACTGGCCGCCGCAGCCCGGTGAAGTGTCGATGGAGGTGGAGCTGGCGGATCGTCTGGGCGTGAAGCTCGGCGATAGCTTAACCTTCAGCGGCGATACCCAGCAGTTCAGCGCCAAAATCACCAGCTTGCGCAAGGTGGATTGGGAAAGTCTGCGGCCGAACTTCTTCTTTATCTTCCCGCCGGGCGCACTCGATCAGCAGCCACAAACCTGGCTGACCAGCTTCCGTATGGAGAGCAATCCGGCGCTGCTGGCGCAGCTTAATCGTGCATTCCCGACGCTGAGCCTGCTGGATATCGGCAGCATGATGCGCCAGATCGGTCAGGTGCTGACGCAGGTCAGTCAGGCGCTGGAAGTGATGGTGGTGCTGGTGACGGTGTGCGGCGTGCTGCTGTTGCTGGCGCAGATCCAGGTTGGCATGCGTCAGCGTCGGCAGGAGTTGGTAGTCTATCGCACGTTGGGTGCCAGTAAGCGCCTGCTGCGCGGCACCTTATGGTGTGAGTTTGCGCTACTTGGCGTGGTGTCGGGGATTGCGGCGGCGCTGGGCGCGGAAGCGGCGCTGTGGGGCTTGCAGCGCAAGATCTTCGATTTCCCGTGGCAGCCAGACTGGACGTTATGGATCGCCTTGCCGATCGGCGGCGCGCTGCTGCTCTCGCTGTGCGGTGCCTGGTTGGGTATTCGACTATTAAAACAGAAGGCGCTGTTCAGAAGCTTCAGTGCCGGATAAGCAAAACGATTTGTCTTAAATTTAAGTTCTGGTCTGCGTGAGTCGACTCATGAAAGCAGACCAGACTTATTTAAGGCTAAACATGTCATCTCCACTTATCGTCAAATCCGTTGTTGAAATCGGCTGCTGTAAAGTCTGCCAGGGCGAGGCCACGCTGTATGGTGTGACCGATTTCAATACCATCTGTCATTCGGAAAATGCCAGTCGTTACACTTATCCGCTCACCGGCGTGGCGATTTATTATCATCAATGCCAGACCTGTGGTTTGGTGTATACCCACGCATGCGATGACTGGACGCCAGCGGATTATGCACAGCATATGTATAACGAGGCTTACGGGCAGTTTGATCCTAACTATGAGATCAATCGACCGATGAGAAATCGCGATCTGATTTTGACGTTATTCAAAAAATATCACGGCAAAAAAATGCTGGATTACGGTGGCGGCACCGGCACGCTGGCGCGCTTACTGCAGGAAGTGGGCATTGATATGGTGGCGTGGGATCCGTTTGTGCCCGGCGATTATCCAGAACTGAATTCTTATGAATTTATGACCAGTTTTGAGGTGTTTGAGCATACGCCGGATCCGCATAAAACGCTGGCAGAAGTGTCAGGTTTTTTGAAAAAAGGCGGGGTGTTTTTCTTCAGCACCGCGACCACGGACGAAGTGAGTCATTTGGGGATGACTGACTGGTATATTGCGCCGCGCACCGGTCATATTACGATTCATTCGGAAGCGTCGCTGAATGCATTGTTCAGTGCGCATGGATTCCAGATTACGCATCTGAATCGCTGGAGCCATGTGGCGATGAAGATGGTGGGGTAAGGGGAGTTCTAAGCGGGCTGATGCCCTCATCTCGGCCCTCTCCCACAGGGAGAGGGAGACAACATGTTAGCGCGATTGGTTCCCTCTCCCAGTGGGAGAGGGAGATGTTAGCGCGATCGGTTCCCTCTCCCACTGGGAGAGGGCTAGGGTGAGGGAAAAACAGCTGAACTACAGCTTTTCAACCGCCCACGCAATCCCGCTTGCATACGCTTCCGGCAGCAGCGGCACCAGCGCATTCAAGGCTGACGCCAGACGCGCGTGATCGCTATCGGTGAGATTAAGATGCCCAACCTTGCGGCCTTCACGCACCTCTTTGTCATACCAATGCAGATGCACCAGCGGCTGCTGCAGCCACGCCAGATTCACCTCAGTACCAATCAGATTCACCATCACCGACGGCGCAAACACCACCGGCTTTGGCAGCGCCAGGCCCAAAACCGCACGCAGATGCAGTTCGAACTGGCTGATTGACGCGCCATTCTGCGTCCAGTGGCCGCTGTTGTGCACGCGCGGTGCTAACTCGTTGATCAGTAAACCTTCTGGCGTAATGAAACACTCCATCGCCATCACGCCGACGTAGTTCAGCTCATGCATGATGGCGCTGAGCATCGCTTCCGCCTGCTGTTGCTGTGCGGCATCGGCCTGCGGGAACGCCACGCTGGTACGCAGAATGCCGTCCTGATGCAGGTTGTGCGTCAGCGGATAAAATACCGTGCTGCCATCGTGTCCACGCGCGCCGACCAGCGACACTTCGCCGCTGAAGTTAATGCCCTGCTCAACGATGCATTCGCCGTAGCACTCATCCGGCAGCGCATCGGTTTCATTGGCGCGCAAACGCCATTGGCCACGGCCGTCATAGCCGCCGGTACGACGCTTTACAATCGCCAGTTCGCCAAGCGAGTTGAACACATTTGGCCACTCGGCTTTATCGGCCAGCAGCTGCCACGGCGCGGTGGCGAGGTTCAGCTGATCCAGCAGCTGTTTTTGCGTCAGGCGATCGGCCAGACGCGGGAAGATATCGCGATTCACAAAGGCCGAATGGCTCGCCAGTTCGCGGGTTAACGCGGTTTCCGGCCAGCGCTCGATCTCAGCGGTGATCACGCTTTCGGCGATCGACAGCGCAGAAGGTTCCGCATCCAGGCCCACCGGATACACCGCGATGCCCAGCGGTTCTCCCGCCTGGCGCAGCATGCGGCCTAACTGACCATTTCCTAATACGCAAACCGGCTTCATGCGTCCTCCCGCGGATCCGGGTTGTTCAGCACTTCATCAGTTTGCGTTTGACGCCAGTGGGCGATGCGCGTTGACAGCGCGCTGTCGTGGATCGCCAGAATCTGTGCCGCCAGCAGGGCGGCGTTGGCAGCACCGGCTTTTCCAATTGCCAGCGTACCCACCGGAATGCCGCGCGGCATCTGCACGATGGAGTAGAGGCTATCGACGCCGCTCAGCGCCGCGCTTTGCACGGGCACGCCCAGCACCGGCACCAGCGTTTTCGCGGCCAGCATGCCCGGCAAATGGGCAGCACCGCCGGCACCGGCGATGATCACCTGAAAACCGTTATCGGCTGCGGTTTCCGCGAAGCTGAACAGTTTGTCGGGCGTACGGTGAGCTGAGACCACTTCAACGTGGAAGGGAACATCCAGGCTGTTAAGAATTTCCTCGGCGAACTGCATGGTAGCCCAGTCACTTTTGGAACCCATGACAATGGCGATACGGGCCGGGGCGGCGTTGGATGACATGCGGTCAACTCCTGTGAATATGCAAACGAACCTGGCCGGGCGGGCAGGCGAAGAAGGGCACAGAGAATAGCATGAGATGGCAGCAAGGAAAACGGTTGCGTAGGCGGAAAACGGGCATTGATGCCCGGATTTCAGAAGGGGAATTCGATCAGGCTTACGCCGTTGGCATCAAGCTGAATCATCGATCCGCTCTCATGCCAGGCCCCCAGCACCGCGCGCTGGGCGCTTTTGCCGTGCAGCAGGAAGGCGTGAATGGCGGGACGATGCGTGTGGCCGTGAATCAGAATCGCCACCTGTTGGCGCGTCATCGCGGCTTCCACCGCGGACTGATTGACGTCCATGATGCTGACCGATTTATGCTGATTCGCCTGCTTGCTGCCATTGCGCATGCGCGCGGCAATGCGCATGCGCAGACGCAGCGGCAACGCGAGGAACAGACGCTGCAACCAGCGCTGATGCACTTTGGCGCGGAAACGCTGATAGCCTGCATCGTCGGTGCACAAGGTATCGCCGTGCATGATCAACACACGATGTCCGTAGCGATCGAGCACCTTTTCTTCCGGCAGCAACGTCATGCCGCTGGCACGCGCAAAACGCTGGCCGAGCAGGAAGTCGCGATTACCGTGGATGAAGAATTTCGGTACCGGCAAGGCTTTGAGCGCCGCAGCGATCTGCTGATGCAGCGGATTAGGATCGTCGTCGCCGATCCAGGCTTCAAACAGATCGCCGAGGATGTAAAGCGCATCGCACGTGCGCGCTTCACCCTGCAAAAAATGCAGAAAACCGGCAGTAATTGCCGGTTCTTCATGACACAGATGCAGATCTGCGATAAACAGCGTGCGCGACATTACTCGCTAACAGTCACTTTCTGGATGACAACATCTTCAACCGGAACGTCCTGGTGCATGCCGCTGCGGCCGGTTTTCACCGCTTTGATTTTCTCAACCACGTCCATGCCTTCAACCACTTCAGCGAACACGCAGTAACCCCAGCCTTGCAGGCTTTCGTCACGGAAGTTCAGGAAGTCGTTGTCTGCCACGTTGATGAAGAACTGGGCCGTTGCAGAGTGTGGCGCCTGAGTACGCGCCATCGCCAGGGTGCCTTTGGTGTTTTTCAGGCCGTTGTTCGCTTCGTTGCGGATGTCTGCTTTGGTATCTTTCTGCTTCATGCCAGGCTCAAAACCGCCGCCCTGAATCATGAAACCGTTGATTACGCGATGGAAGATAGTGTTATCGTAAAAACCTTCCGCGCAGTATTCCAGGAAGTTCTTCACGGTAGCCGGCGCTTTGTCATCGAAAGTTTTGATTACGATATCGCCATGGTTCGTCTGGAAAGTGACCATTATTTTCTTCCTGTCAAGGTTGTCGTCAGTATCAACTGCCACGCCTGTAAGGCGGCGGGGCATTTTTGTAGACGCTTCTTATATCACAATTTCCAATAACGCGTCAGTAACCGGACGGCAGTTGGCAAGCGAGCGATGCACAAGTCAGAAAAATACGGCACAATAACCGGCTTGATGTTTGTCAGTTAAGAGATGAAAACCGTTCTCATAGCGCGCACATTCCGTAGCGGCGCAATTTATTGCGCGATAAATCGCGCCGCTACGGAATGTGCAGTCACGGATTACAGTTGTTAACTGGTTGGCTTGACGCAATAAACAGCAAGATTTTTGATAGTTCTATTCCCGCACACGTAAATAAACGGAACCGTTCAATGCTAAAGATTTATAACACCCTGAGTCGACAGAAAGAGGAATTCAAACCCATCCATGCCGGTCAAGTCGGTATGTACGTGTGTGGTATCACGGTTTACGACCTCTGTCATATCGGCCATGGGCGTACATTTGTGGCATTCGACGTGGTGGCGCGTTATCTGCGTTACGTGGGCTATCAGCTGAAGTATGTGCGTAACATCACCGATATCGATGACAAAATCATTAAACGTGCCAATCAAAACGGGGAAAGCATCGAAACGCTGACCAACCGCATGATCGCCGAGATGCACAACGATTTCGCCGCGCTTGGCATTTTGCCGCCGGATCTGGAGCCGCGCGCCACCCGCCATATCGATGAAATCATCGAGCTGGTTGGCAGGCTGATTGAGCGTAAGCACGCGTACGTGGCGGACAACGGCGACGTGATGTTCGACGTGATGAGCGACAAAGATTACGGCGTGCTGTCGCGTCAGGATCTGGAGCAGCTGCAGGCCGGCGCGCGCGTCGAAGTGGCGGATGTGAAGCGCAATCCGATGGACTTCGTGCTGTGGAAGATGTCCAAAGCCGACGAACCGGCGTGGAACTC
Source organism: Pantoea sp. GCM10028869 (assembly GCF_042666835.1). Taxonomy (NCBI): domain Bacteria; kingdom Pseudomonadati; phylum Pseudomonadota; class Gammaproteobacteria; order Enterobacterales; family Erwiniaceae; genus Pantoea; species Pantoea sp. GCM10028869. The sequence continues at coordinate 89,325 of NZ_JBHTGO010000002.1, forward strand.
GCCGTGGGGCAACGGCCGTCCCGGCTGGCACATCGAATGTTCGGCGATGAACTGCAAACAGCTTGGCACCCATTTCGACATTCACGGCGGCGGTTCGGACCTGATGTTCCCGCACCATGAAAACGAAGTGGCGCAATCCACCTGTGCGCACGATGGCCCGTATGTAAATTACTGGATGCACTCCGGCATGGTGATGGTTGATCGCGAGAAGATGTCGAAATCGCTGGATAACTTTTTCACCGTGCGCGATGTGTTGCAGCACTACGATGCCGAAACCGTGCGTTACTTCCTGATGTCGGGACACTATCGCAGCCAGCTCAACTACGGCGAAGACAACCTCAACCAGGCGCGTGCGGCGCTCGAGCGCTTGTACACCGCGCTGCGTCATACCGATGCCAATGCTACGGCGTCGGGTGGCGAAGATTTCGAAGCGCGTTTCCGTACCGCGATGGATGACGACTTCAACACGCCGGAAGCCTATTCGGTGCTGTTCGATATGGCGCGTGAAGTTAATCGTCTGAAGACTGAAGACAAAGCCTCCGCTGATGCGCTGGCGGCGAAACTGCGCCAGATCGCTAACGTGCTCGGCATTCTGCAGCAGGATCCCGAGCAGTTCCTGCAGAGCGGTGCGCAGGTGAATGATGATGAAGTGGCGGAAATCGAGCATTGGGTAAAAGCCCGTTCCGACGCGCGTGCAGCCAAAGATTGGGCGCAGGCGGATGTGGCGCGCGATAAGCTCAATGAGTTGGGCGTGATCGTTGAGGATGGGCCGCAAGGTTCCAGCTGGCGACGCAAATAACCGGAGAGGGCGAGAAATCGCCCTTTTTTATTGATGGCGATTGAACAGATTCATATTCACGGCTTCCGCTCGGTGCGCGACCTGACGCTACCGCTGCAACAGCTCAACGTGGTGAGCGGCCCGAACGGCTGCGGCAAATCTAACCTGTATAAAGCGGTGCGATTGCTACACGAAGCGGCGAGCGGACTTTTAGCGCTGGCGCTGGCGGAAGAGGGCGGCATCCAGAAAGCGATGTGGGCGGGCGGATTACGGCGCGGCGATCGTCGCCACGATCCTAAACGTCTGGCGCTTGCGGTAGTGATGGATGATATGGATTATCAGCTGGATATCGGTTTTCCTGAGCCGTTAGCCACCAGCATGTTTAACCTCGATCCGCTGGTGAAAGAGGAGCGTATATGGATGAGCGGCCAGCGTCGGCGTCCTTCCTCCTGCATCCTGCAGCGGCAAAATCAAACCGCTTTCCTGCACAACGTTGAGGGCGAACGCGTTGCTTATCCTGCGGTGCTGCATCCGGAAGAGTCGCTGTTTGGGCAACTGGGCGAGCCGCACCTTTATCCCGAGCTTTCGCAGGTACGTGAAAGGCTGCGCCAGTGGCGTTTCTATCATGAGTTTGCGGTGTGGCCCGGTTCGCCGATTCGTGCGCCGCAGATTGGCGTGCGCGCGCCGGTACTGAGCCACGATGGCAGCAATTTGGCCGCAGCCTGGGCCACAATTGTTGAACGCGGTCATTCCGAATTACTGCTCGAGGTGATGGCCGAAGCCTTCCCGGACACGGAATTTCACGTTGATGTGCAGAACGGGCGTTTTCAGATGCTGATGTCACGGCGGGGGATTTTGCGTCCGCTGGAGAGCGCCGAGTTCTCGGATGGCACGCTGCGCTTTCTCTGCTTAGTGGTGGCGCTGCTCAGCCCGCGTCCGCCGGCGTTTATGGCGCTGAATGAACCGGAAAACAGTTTGCATGAAGATTTGTTGCCTGCATTAGCACGACTGATCGCCGAAGCCAGCCAGTTTAGCCAACTGTGGATCACCAGCCATTCACCGAAACTGGCGACGCTGATTGCGCAGCATACGGCGGTGAATCATATCGCGCTGGAGCAAATTGAAGGGGAAACTCGGGTGGTGGGGGAAGAGCGGATTTAGGCGTCCCGATTGGGACGCCTAAAGGTCAGGCAACAACCGTAATCTTAAAGCCCGCAAACTCGACCTTCTGGCCTTCAACAATCTTGCAGCGCTTACGCGTTTCAACTGCGCCATCGACGCGCACTTCGCCTTCCGCAATCACCGCTTTCGCCTGCGCACCGCTTTGCACCCAACCTTCGAGTTTCAGCAGGTCGCACAAATCTACGTGGGCATGTTTACCGAGAGAAAAACTGGCCATTATGCCTCCTCAATGTCGTGAAATTCTTCACACGCCGTTAGCGTGTTTTGGATCAATGTCGCGACCGTCATTGGACCGACGCCGCCTGGAACGGGCGTAATGTACGAGGCGCGCTCAGCAGCCGCTTCGAACTCCACATCGCCGACCACTTTGCCGCTGTCGAGACGGTTGATACCCACATCAATCACCACCGCGCCCGGCTTGATCCAGTCGCCCGGAATAAAGCCCGGCTTGCCGACAGCCACCACCAGCAGATCGGCGTGCTCAACGTGATGACGCAGATCTTTGGTGAAACGGTGCGTGACGGTGGTGGTACAACCGGCGAGCAGCAGCTCCATGCTCATCGGACGGCCAACGATATTCGATGCGCCAACCACTACGGCGTTCAGGCCGTAAGTATCGATATTGTAGCGCTCCAGCAAGGTGACGATGCCGCGCGGCGTACATGGACGCAGCTTCGGTGCGCGCTGGCACAGACGACCGACGTTGTACGGATGGAAGCCATCCACATCTTTGTCCGGCACGATGCGCTCCAGCACTTTGACGTTATCGATGCCGGCTGGCAGCGGCAGCTGCACCAGAATGCCGTCGATGTCGTTATCGTTGTTGAGCGTATCAATCAGCTCCAGCAGCTCGGCTTCGCTGGTGGTGGCGGGCAGATCGTAGGAGCGGGAGATGAAGCCCACTTCATCACAAGCACGACGTTTGCTGGCGACATAAATCTGCGAAGCCGGGTTTTCACCCACCAGCACAACTGCCAAACCGGGCGCACGTTTACCGGCCGCCAAACGCTGCTGTACTTTTTCGGCAACCTCAAGGCGCACCTGCTGCGCAATCGTTTTACCGTCAATAATTTTTGCTGCCATCAGAGAGGAAATCCATCTGTAGAGGGTTAGATCGGGGATGGCGCCTATTCTGTCAGAAGCGCGTGCGGCTGTCAGGTAGAGATTCGCCATCAACGCCGCTTTCCCGATTTTTCGCCGTGGCGCCCGCCCGCGTTAGCGCTTATGATGCCCGGCAGTGAATGAGATGGATGACGTGATGATTTGGTTAATTCTCGCCACGCTGGCGGTGGTGTTCGTGGTAGGTTTTCAGCTGCTGACGGCCAGCTCGCGCCATGCGGTGCAGGCGCTTAATAAACGGTTGCAGCTGCCGCCGGTGCATATCGAATCAATGTTGTCGCTGATGGGCAAAGAGGCGGCAAAAGAGTTTACCGATTACATCGCGGGCGATAACGACACGCATCTGCATAATGGCGCGGCGGTGCTGCTGATTTGGCAGGTGCTGATTGTTGATGGCAGCGACGAGAATAGGCAGCGCTGGCACGGCATTTTGAGCCGGGCGGGATTTTCAGCGTTGATATCGAGGCAACAGCTGTTGCTGGCGTTGGGGTTCTTGCGCCAGATGGAGCCGGACAGCCAGGAACTGCATGCGCTGCGCGACCAGTACAATGCACACTTCACGCAGCAAGGGATTGAGCTGGAAGGAGAAACGGAGCAGGGCGGGAATCTTGTGTCGATGAGCGAATGGCGCAAGCGGCATTAAGGGGTTTTGGTTAATCTGGCAGCACTCCGCTGCGCGTGGGAGGCAAAAACGTTGACGCGCGAGCCGCTGGACGTATAATCCGACCCAATCACTATGCGCCCTTAGCTCAGCTGGATAGAGCACCGGCCTTCTAAGCCGTAGGTCACAGGTTCGAATCCTGTAGGGCGTACCATTTTGAAGTCAACACTCTTCCATTAGACTCTCTTTTTTTGATTTTTACTCCCTAATATCGCTGGATTTTTCTGTCGCGAGCTCAACCAAAGTCTATTCAGTTCAACTCAAATCACTTGGTATCTGGGGGCCTTTTGGGGGCTCATCTCGTTCAATGGCAATTAGGGGCCCCTATGCCACTAAATGCACGGCAGATCGACACTGCAAAACCAAGAGAAAGAATATAAATTAACGGATGGCGGCGGGCTCTACTACCTGCTGATCAAACCTAACGGTGCTAAATATTGGCGCTTAAAATATCGCGTGCTGGGTAAAGAGAAAAAGCTCTCTATCGGTATTTATACCGATATCTCATTGGCTGATGCTCGTTTGAAGCGAGGGGAAGCACGTAAGATTGTCGCGCTTGGCGGAGATCCAAGCGAGGAGAAACGTGTTGATAAACTGGCGCAGAAGGCGAGTGTTGAAAATAACTTCAAAGCTATCGCGCTGGAATGGCATGAATATAAGCGTGCCGGATGGTCGAAAGGCTACGTGGATGATTTGATGGAAGCATTTGAGAACGACATCTTACGAGATCTCGGCAAGCGACCCATTGCAGAGATAAAGCCGCTGGAGATGCTGACGACTCTGCGTAAGTTAGAAAAGCGCGGTGTTCTCGACAAATTGCGCAAAATTCGACGGGCCTGTAATCAAGTATTCAGGTACTCGATTGTTACTGGCCGAGCGGAGAACAATTCTGCTTCTGAACTATCCAGTGCTTTGGCAGCGCCAAAGTCACAACATTTCCCTCATCTGCTTGCGGAAGAATTGCCTGAGTTTTTGCAGGCGTTAGAGGCCTATTCTGGTGACCCTGACCCCGAATATGATCCAGGCATAATCAGGAATAACCTTAAGTCAAATTTAATGCGGCAAATATTAATTGGAGCGTGAGAAAAATGCACAAAGATCCCTCAATAATAGTTAATGTGAACCTGCGTGAAGCCCGGTTAAAAAAGAAGGTTCGAGAACATTTGCAATCATTGGGATTTACAAAATCTGATGCAGGAGCGCTACAGGCCCCAGGAAACACGAAAGAGGTAATCAGGACCCTTCATAGCGCTCAGCGGGCTGAGCGACTTGCTGCAAACCAAAATTTCATAGCAGTCAAGTCCTCAAAATTATTGAAATTTTTTGCATCTGGTCAGGACGTTATTCCTGACAAGATATTGCCTGTTCTTGAGCGGGTGTCATCAGGAACTTGGCAAGGCGATCTGTTTAGATTAGCGGCATTAACTTGGTCTGTGCCGGTTTCAAACGGATTTGGAAGGCGTCTCCGATACCTTGTTTGGGATGAAAGTAATGGAAAATTGATAGGGTTAATTGCTATTGGTGACCCCGTTTTCAATCTTGCCGTCAGGGATAGATTGATTGGTTGGAGTACAGAGGATAGAAGCTCAAGACTTGTTAATGTGATGGATGCGTATGTGCTTGGCGCACTTCCACCTTATAATTTTCTGCTTGGAGGAAAACTTATAGCTTGCCTACTTCGTAGTCGCGAGTTATATGATGACTTTGCAAGAGTGTATGGCAACAGTGTGGGGGTTATATCTCAAAAGAAGAAGAGAGCCCGTCTTTTAGCAATTACAACTACATCATCGATGGGGCGATCTTCTGTATATAACAGATTAAAACTTGATGGAATTCAGTATATGGAACCTATTGGTTATACTGGCGGTTGGGGGCATTTTCACATACCTGATAGCTTGTTTATTGAATTACGTGATTACCTGCGTGACATGGATCATCGCTATGCAGATCACCATATGTTTGGGAATGGTCCCAACTGGCGTCTACGAACGATGAAGGCGGCTTTAAATGCGCTAGGATTTAGGGATGATATGATGAAACATGGAATCCAACGCGAAGTATTTATCAGTCAGTTAGCTGATAATGCAACTAATATTCTGCAAACGGGTAGAGGTAAACCAGATCTTACATCATTGCTTTCTGCGAAAGACATCGCTGAGCGAGCTATGGAGAGGTGGATGATTCCTCGATCAATACGCAAAACTGAGTATCGTTCTTGGAATTCAGATTATCTTTTTGATTTTATTGATAATGATTGGTTGAGCTTGGAAGTGGAAACTGATAAAAAAAAGACTATTAGTTAACCTTTGGTGGGGGAAAGGGTAATGGACTACGCCATTAACGAGGCTAATGGGATGTTAGTATCGGCTTCTCGAGCATTGAGATATAGTCGGTATATATGCCCAGTTTGTAAAAAAGGAGTTAGTCTCCGACGGGGGAAAATAATACCTCCTTATTTTGCCCATTTTCGCGGATATGGCACACTCGACTGTGAAAATTTTGTCCCTGCGCATTTGTCCTTCACTATAAAAGAAAATATCAACGATATTGTAAAGCGGCGTATGGAGCTGCGTTTGTTGATCTCCACTGCCAAAAAGATTCGAGAATGGTCATTAGAGCTAGCATTACCCACTTGTAAATTATGTCAAGCTAAGGTCATTCTTGACGTAGGGGGAAGATCTCAAACGATTGATATGAGAGGTATGGTAACGCGCCGTCAGATTAGTGCTGAGCTCTCAGCTAGACCATATCGTATAGTATCTTTTTCTGGTAATCCTGATCCTGAGTTTGTTACAGAAGTGGAAAGGGAATGTCCGGGACTACCCTCAGTAGGAGCTGCTGTATTCACCGCAATGGGAGGTGGGGCATCGAACGGATTTCCTCTGGCGCAGGAATTAAGATGCACTGAAACCTTCGCTTTCCTTTGGCGAGAGCCTGAAAGTCCCGGATTTCCTGATGAATTAGACATTGATAGTCTAGTTAGTAGGCAAGGATGGAATTTAGCCATTGTGACAATACCTGAAACTCTTTCCCCAGAGAGCATTTCATGGCTTAACTCCTTCACACGTCTTCCAATTATTCCTGCAAAAGCTTCTATTACAGCTATTTGGCCATTCCTAACTCAAGACATTAGTATTAATCAGGTCGAGTGCATTCATTCCAATTTCTTACTATTGTCTGCGAATATGATTTCGACAACACCCAATGAACCTGGGCCGACAATGTGTGCTCAAGGGGCCTCTTCTGTAATCTCAGCGATTGGAGTAGAAAAATCACCGGCATTATTTACTCTTACCCCCGATAATAGTGACATAGTAGGAGTATCAGCTTCAAATGATCAAAATATTAAAAAATATTATTCTTTTTTTACTAATGAGGTTAAAAATCATAAATATCCTTCAGTTGATTTAGTTTATACAAAAAAAAATGGTGTGAGAGAAATAGTCTCATTGCATCAGAGAAGGTGTGTTGAACTTACAAAGGAAGCTCGACTGTTAGGTTATAAGTTAGAGTACTTGTCTATGCCTTCTGGGGCCGAAGGGACGGCCAAAATACAGGGAAAAAAAGAGAGTAGTCGCATCAATCTTTTCTCAAGTAATCATGTGGCTCCTCATGATAGCAATATGAGGTTGCTACGTTCTGATGCCTTTTCTAAGTTATCTCAATGCTTATCTGATGTGAATTATAATCTGGATATTGATTTTAAAGGACTAGGGACATTACATCTTACTGGCTTTAATAACCTTGGGAAAGATATTGTCGTAAGTAATGCAATATCATCGAGCCTACGTCTTCGTATATTGAGTTTCATATTGCAGATGCAATCAATTAATATTGAAATTTTCATGGTTAATGATTCTAAATTACTTGAAGTATTGGAAAAATTAAACCCTAAAAAACACCTATTACCCCATTATCGAGCATTGGTAAAAGAAGTTATTGCCAGTGGATTTGAATTTAATCGCTTTAGATAAGGTGCCTTTTCATGAGTTACCAATATAGCCAAGAGGCAAAGGAGAGAGTCCGTAAGTTAGGACAGTCCGATATTATTGATTTTATTGGGGAGGTTCCTATTGCCCTTCGACGCAAGGTATACAGCCTTATGCCTAAAGTTCCTGGGTTCAGAGTAGGCCAACCATTAGAAATAAAAGAGAAGCAGAAGCGTCTCATTGGATACATGTTTCAGACTCATTCCTCTTCTGAGGAGACATATGCATGGAAAAGTTTTGCTCTTTTTTGGAAACTATGGGCAGAAGAAAAAATAGGTAAGCCATTTACAATATGTGAAGAGAAGGGGGTTGAACCTGGTACTGGCTTGATTTTTATTAAGGAACTTGCAGATACCTTTCCTAATGTGTCAAGAGAGGATGTTGAACGTCTTTATTCTTTTAGCGGGTTTACTAATGATTCAAAAATTACAGCAGCATTTGAGTTTTTTCGGCCAGCGAGGATACTTGCTCGTGATAATGCACTCGATGCTCTTCCCATTAGATTAGATGAGCTAGAAGAGCGTATTGAACTAGAAAAATATATTATTGAAGATAATGAAAGTAGTATTAAATCACTCAAATCAGCAACTAGTTCACTTGCCTCAGAGTTAAAAAAATATGCAAAGAATAATGAAATTAATCTAAATTCGCTCATTGATTTGAAAAATACAATAGAAAAAGAGGTGAAAAGAAATGATAAGGTAAATAAGGCCGTCGATGAACTATTCATTTCTAAGAAGGATATATATTTAAATTTAGAAAAAATCATAATTAAAAATAACACCTATGATTCAGTTATAGATGAATTTTACGAGTATGGCAAAGCTCTAGATTGTATAAATAACAAGATTGTTGAGATTCAAAATTCATTAGAGAGTATTTATGAAAAAGAACGCAATAACGCTGTTATTGATAATAATGAGACTTATAAATTACTCACTGAAAGAATTGATATCCTTGACTCTAATTTCGAAAAAAAAAGTTCGGGTTTGATTTATTCCCAATGCAATGAAATTCATGAAAATAAAACCATTGAGTCGGTTGAACATATATCAACTCACGAAGAAGCGTTTAATATTATTTCATCAAATCTTCAATCTGTTGGTCTGAATAAAGAATCATCTAGAGATGTAGCTAGATTAGTACTTGCTGCATTTATTTCAGGTCAGATAGTTCAATTGTGCGGTTCTCTAGCCGATATAGTAGCTGATGCGATTGCTTCTGCTGTAGGAGCTCCTCTCTATCATGAATGGAGAGTTCCAGTAGGACTTATTTCTGATGCTACTGCTTTTGATTTTGTTCAGTCTGCAGCCAATTCGTCACATTGCCTAGTTTTGAAAGGTGCTAACCTTTCAGCATTTGAAATATATGGCACTGCAATTAGAGATATTGTGGCTCAGCGTCAAATATACCCAACAGATTATGATCATCTTGCACTGATTGCTACCTGGAAACAAGGTCATGCTGTATTTCCTGACGGTGGAATGTTAGCTGAGTTAGGTCCAGTAATTGATACAGATACATTAAAACTTCGTGGCGTCTCTGTTATTTTGCCAAAGTTAAAACTCGGGGTTTTTTCAAAGGGAAAATGGTCTGAAATTGAAGGTATACAATCAGATGTGACTAGAGAGGATATCAGTGAGTTGAGAGATTTATTGGAAGAATCTGACTTTGATGGCGGTAATTTATGGAAAAGAATGATCAGCCGTTTTTATATATCGCTCATAAGTATTCCTGATGGAAATTCAACTTATGATCTTTATTCTGTTTTATTCTATTATACCTTGCCTTGGGCTCGTGTCAAAAATGGGCCAGTTGAAAAAATTACAAGTATTGCTGAGCGTGAGTTAACAGGACGTGGTGAAAAGTTATCTGCGTGAGAGGAATGGCATGGAATGGACGGCAGTATCACGAGAAGAATCTCTTAAAATAATTTCGGCTGCGATAAAATGCCAACTTTCTAGTGAAGGATTGAGAATTTCAATCATATCTGAGTGTTTGAGAAGTGTATTGTACCAATATTCTGTATCTGATATTAAGGATACTAGAGTAGCTGTAGCCTCGCTTCGCCTCACTAATGCAGTAAGGCGAAAGCTAGCGCCGTTATGGCCAGACGTTTTAGATTGTAGCAATGTCATTTATCCTGGGGCTTTGGCAGTGCTTGAAAGTATGGCCGAATTAGGTGACATGATTAGGTTAGAGGGCGGTAAATGGTTGACTGCACCTTTGCATGCTATCCGTGTTGATAATGATATGGCCATTTTGCTTGGTGGAGATCCTGCATATGCTCTTCCAATAGGCATGGATGTAAAAACTATTGGTAGAGTAAGACTAGTCGAACAAAGAGCTTGCAAAGGAATAGTAGAACTATGGGATGCAAATGAGTGGATAGGAGCTCCACTTGAGAGTCATGAAATATGGATGTCAAATCTGTTTTCGCATACATGCTCTCGATTAACGGATGTTCCTAATAATATCGGAGATGTAACTGTATATTTGAAAGGTCGTTGGTTTAAGTTGTCGGAAATATCTTATTGTGAAAAAATTATATTGTTATGCAGGCTCTCTATTGGTACCCGTTTCTCATATTTTTTGGGGGAGTTCGTGGATGGGGAACTATCGAGGATGAGTTCTTTGGAGTCATCTGATGATGCTAGGAGATTACGCTTCTATCAGGATATGCGGGAAAATTGTTCATTGAAAATAAAAATAAATAAAGATAATGGACTAATAAGAATGAAACTGGTTAGACCATTGCCAAGAAGAGAGTCAAAGGTGCTTATGCTTGGCTGGCGTGAGTCAGTCCATAAATATGAGCCCTCTTGGATAGCACACTATGTATTTCCTGAGGAAGTATTACCGATAGTGCGTTGTAGTTTTGAAGGACTCGGAATTGTTTTAGTTAATGAATCTAAATGACGGAATAAATTATGATTGATAAAAATAAAGTATCTGATCGTTCTGGCATACATGAGACAGTGAGAAGTCTAACCGATAATTTGCGGCAATATATTGAAGCGCAATATCATATTCGTGATGAAGGCCTAATCGATGAACGTCGGGCTCTACTTCAGAAAGACGAAACAATTGCACAAGTTCCGTATATTGAAGCAACACCAGTTTATGAATCTGGAATAACATATAGTAAATTACCTATTCCTAAAGTTGCACGTGATATTTTGACTCAGTTATCGGAAATGGGAGTTGGTCTTTACCCACGCCCTTATCAACATCAATCTCAAGCACTTACTTCATTTCTTGGGGATGAAAAATCAGATTTAGTCATAGCCACGGGTACCGGCTCCGGTAAAACGGAAAGTTTCTTGATGCCTATCATCGGTAATTTGGCGATTGAGGCAACTGAAAGACCTAAGTCTGCATCTATGCCAGGTTGTAGAGCTATTTTGCTATACCCGATGAATGCATTAGTAAATGATCAGTTAGCTCGTATTAGGCGTCTTTTTGGTGATTCAGAGGCATCTAAAGTGCTTATGGCTGGAAGAGGCTTTCCTGTACGCTTTGGCGGATATACTGGAAGAACTCCTTACCCAGGGCGCCGAAGTTCTAAACGAGACGAACAGTACATTAAGCCATTATTCGAAGAGTTTTATAATAAGATTGCAGACAATGCTCCTGTGCGAGAGGCACTTGAAAAAATTGGTCGTTGGCCAAGTAAAGACTTAAATACTTTTTATGGGCTAGGTTTATCCCAGACAAAGACTTACAAATCAGGTAAAAATAAAGGGAAGCAATATGTTTCAAACAATTGGAGTGAGAGATTAATTACACAATCAGGGGATCGTGAATTAATGACTAGGCATGAGATCCAGGATAGATGCCCAGAGTTGTTGATAACCAACTATTCCATGCTTGAATATATGTTGATGCGACCAATTGAGCGTAACATTTTTGAACAGACAAGAGATTGGCTTAAAGCTGACGATAAGAATGAACTTATTCTCGTGCTTGATGAGGCACATATGTATCGAGGTGCAGGGGGAGCCGAAGTAGCGCTTCTCATTCGCCGCCTTTGTGCTCGTTTGAATATCCCTCGAGAACGAATGCGTTGTATTTTAACTAGCGCAAGCCTTGGATCTATCGAGGATGGTGAGAATTTTGCACAAGATTTAACTGGGTTGTCAGAAACATCCTCAAGGAAATTTCGAATAATTGAAGGTGCACGGGAAGTAAGAACACCCGCTCGAATGGTTTCCCAAAAAGAACTTAAAGCGCTGGCTGAATTTAATCTTAATTCATTTCATAACGTAGCTAACAATATTCATTCTGCTCTAAGCGAAATAGATATTTTTGCTGAAAAAATCGGTTGGGATAAACCAATAATAAAAGATCATAACACGTTACGGAATTGGTTGTTTGAAAAACTTACCGGTTTTGAGCCACTTGAAAATCTAATTGAAAGCGTTTCTGGAAAAGCAGTGAGATTGAATTTTCTAAGTGAAAAAATTTTCCCTAATTTCCCTCAAGAAACGGCAATACGTGCTCTAGATTCACTGCTTGCATTGGGCTGCTATGCTCAACGAAGCTCTGATAATAGAGTGCTGATTCCTACTCGTATGCATCTTTTTTTTAGGGGGTTACCTGGTCTTTATTCCTGCATTGATCCCGAATGTAATCAACGGCTAGCAAATCACAGTAAGCCTACAATACTTGGACGCTTGCATACGAAACCGTTAGATCATTGTACATGTTCATCAAAAGGGCGGATCTATGAATTACTTACCCATCGTGATTGTGGTGCGGCATTTATTCGTGGGTATGTAGATGCGGAAATGAATTTTGTATGGCATCAACCTAATGGACCATTATCTGAGGAAGGAAGTATAGATTTAGTTTCTCTAGAGATTTTAGTTGAGGAAAATCCACACCCCAATAGTGAATATCAAGATCGGTGGCTACATATCGAAACAGGGCGTCTTTTTAAACAATGCCCTAATAATAGCTTAGGGTATCGTAAGGTATTTATACCAGACAGATTTAAGCCGGGCACAGATATAACATTCGATGAGTGTCCGGTTTGTATGCGTAAGACAAGAGGTGAAACTGATGAACTCTCAAAGATTATGGATCATGTGACCAAAGGTGAGGCCCCTTTTACTACATTAGTTCGAACGCAGATGTCGCGTCAGCCTGATAGCCGTCCAACGGATATTGCACACCCAAATGGTGGAAAAAAAGTACTCATTTTTTCTGACGGCCGCCAAAAAGCAGCTAGATTAGCGCGTGATATTCCGAGAGACATAGAACTTGATTTATTCAGACAATCCATTGCACTCGCTTGCTCTAAGCTGAAAGATATTACTAAAGAGCCTAGGCCAACACCTATTCTTTACCTCGCTTTCCTATCAGTTCTATCTGAACATGATTTACTCATTTTTGATGGAGAGGATTCTCGGAAGGTTGTAATGGCTCGTACTGAGTTTGAGCGAGACTATGCTAGTGATCTAGCAGAGGCCTTTGATGATGATTTTAGACCAAAGGATCCGCCGTCTCGGTACAAAATGGCGTTGCTTAAACTTTTATGTGGCAACTACTATTCACTTTCAGGAACTACTGTAGGGTTCGTCGAACCGCTTCCGGCAAAAAAAGAAAGAATATGGAAGGAAGTCCAGGGGGAAAATATTAAGATCGAAAAAAGTGATATGAATGCCTTGGCTATTGCTTGGATTGATACATTACTCACTGAATTTTCTTTTGATGATTCTATTGATTCAGCTTTACGCTGCAAAGCAGCTGGTTTCTATAAGCCAAATTGGGGGAGTAAGGGGCAATTTGGAAAGTCCTTGAGAAAAGCACTAAAGCTTCATCCGGCTATGGATGAATCCGCAGTAAATAAATTGGAAGAAATCTTCCGTAATCAATTGGCATCTGGAAAAGATGAAGAGTGGTATCTTTCACCAAATTCTCTTCGCTTACAAATTGATCTTTCACATATATGGATGCAGTGTCCAGATTGTACGGCACTTATGCCATTAGTTTTGGGCAAATCCACTTGTCTTGCCTGTGGTAGTAACAATGTTAAATCAGTTGATCCGTTAGAAAGCAATTATATCAAAGCTAGAAAAGGATTTTGGCGTTCACCAGTAGAGGATGCTTTGATTTCCCATTCAAGGCTTCTAAACCTTAATGTTGAAGAGCATACAGCACAGCTATCACATAGAGATCGAGCTAGTGTTCATGCAACTACTGAACTCTATGAACTCCGATTTCAGGATGTTCTAATTAAAAATTCTGATAGGCCTATCGACGTTCTTAGTTGTACAACTACTATGGAGGTAGGTGTTGATATTGGCTCTTTGGTTGCTGTAGCACTAAGGAATGTTCCACCACAACGCGAAAATTATCAGCAACGAGCAGGTCGTGCTGGTCGTCGAGGTGCTTCTGTTTCTACGGTCGTGACATATTCTCAAAATGGTCCTCATGACAGTTATTATTTTCTTAATCCTGAGTACATCGTCGCAGGTGCTCCTAGAACGCCTGAAGTGAAAGTTAATAATCCCAAAATAGCCAGAAGGCACGTACATTCATTTTTGATTCAGACATTTTTCCATGAAAAAATGGAACAGGGTGTTAATAGCCCTAGTGAAAAAACATCTATATTGGAAAAATCGCTTGGCACTACTAGCGATTTTTTCCACGGAGCAAAGGATACTGGCCTAAATTTGGATTGTTTCGAACGCTGGGTAGAGGATCGGATACTATCCGAGAGTGGTGATCTGAGAGCGAGTGTTGAGAGATGGCTTCCTTCAGTTCTTGAGACTAACGGACTTTCTCTCGGTGAGTGGTTATCTACTGTCTCAAAAGAGTTTTTAAACCAGCTTCATAGCTTAGCTGAAAACGTGCCACTACCAGTTGTTCTTTTGGAGCAAGAGAGTGATGATGATATTGAAGAAAAATTTGAGCAAAAAGAGTTGCTTGAATTCTTATTTTATCATGGTCTATTACCGAGTTATGCTTTTCCTACGAGCCTCTGTAGTTTCTTGGTAGAAAAGATCGAAAAAAGTTCCAGAGGAACTTATGAGGTTCGTACGGTGCAACAACCGCAGCAATCAATTTCACAGGCTCTTAGTGAATACGCACCGGGAAGGCTAATTGTCATTGATAGGAAGACATATCGTTCAGGTGGAGTTTTTTCCAATTCTTCGAGAGGAGAAATTAATAGAGCGAAAGTATTATTCGAAAAATCTAAAAAATTTGTTCATTGTGATAAATGTTCTTTTGTTCGAGATCCTCATAAGTCTCAGAATGATAATAATGTTTGCCCAATTTGCGAAGGTATTCTCAAAGAAGAGATAATGATTCAGCCCGAGGTATTTGGAGCTGAAAATGCCAGAGAACTGAATGAGGATGATAGAGAACAAGAAATTACTTATGCAACAGTAGCTCAGTATCCTCAGCCCGTTGATCCTGAAGATTTTGAATTCAGAACCGGTGGGGCGCATATCCTTTTTACCCATGCAATTAACCAGAAATTGGTAACGGTGAATAGGGGGAAAAATGATGGTCAATCCAGTGGTTTCTCCGTATGTACTGAGTGTGGTGCTGCTTCAGTTTTTGATTCCTACTCCCCAGTAAAAGGGCCGCATAAAAGGCCTTATAGATATAATGAAACCAAAGAGACACCGCCACAATGTTCTGGTGAATATAAACGTGTTTTTCTTGGGCATGATTTCCGTACTGATCTGCTTTTACTAAGGTTAACTGTTAATTCACCACTTGTAACTGACACTTCAAATGTGATTGTGCTTAGAATGTACGAGGACGCGTTATACTCCATCGCTGAAGCACTTCGACTCGCAGCTAGCCGCCATAAACAGTTAGATCTCGACCCGGCCGAGTTCGGCTCTGGTTTCAGGATTTTACCTGTTGAGGCAGAAGACGCTCAGACGTTAGATCTTTTTCTTTATGATACTTTATCTGGCGGTGCTGGTTATGCTGAGGTCGCTGCTTCTAACTTGGACGAAATACTTATAGCAACACTCGATTTACTCGAAGGTTGTGAGTGTGACACTTCCTGTACAGAGTGTTTGAATCATTTCCATAATCAGCACATCCAGAGTCGCCTTGATAGAAAACTAGCTGCTTCTTTGCTCCGTTATGCAATATACGGTGAAGTGCCGAGTTGTTCCTCAAATGATATTCAGGTGGAAAAACTGTCGCAGTTAAGGGCGAGCTTAGAGCTAGATGGTTTTCAATGTTTAGAGGATGGGGCCCTAAACGTGCCTTTGGTCGTTTCCTTAAATGGCCATTCTGTAGCTTTGGGAAGCTATCCTGGCCTGATCGACAGACCTGAGTTTGAGCATGGTGTTTGTAATTGCAAAAAAGTCGATGATCATTTGGCGTTGAACGAATATCTTCTCCGTTCAAATCTTCCTCAAGCACATCTCAAAGTTAGAAAATTGTTACGATAACCACAATATTAAGTGCCTCTTAACTTCGTGGGGGCACTTAGAAATTAAAGTTGAGAAGTTAATTGTTGAGTTTATTTCTTCCATTTATTCACTCTCGATGTTTGTATTATTTAACATTACTTTCTCGCAGCTTTCCCACTTTGATTCGCACCGTTTCCGGCAACGCACTCAGATTATCCTCCCTCAACCCCAGCATCATATTGCATCCGCTGAACAACCCGGCATCGCCCAGCCGCGGCATTGGCAGCAATCTAGTGGGAATCGTCAGCCAAAACCGCAAATCATAGTCACAGCCCAGATACGTGCGCAGTAGCGCCATCACATCCTGCCTGAGCTGTCCGTCAGGCATCCAACCCTTTGCCTCGTCAGGATCGTCTGTTGAAAGCTCAACCCGTGAGCAGTAATCTGCCACACGGGTTTCATCGCCCAGTATCGGATTCTGATCAAGCGTCATGCCGCTGCGCATTGAAAGTTGGGCACGTTTAGCCACCGGCATCGTCACCGGATGGTGTGCGAAAACCTCAACTTTGGTGTTTGGTGCCTGGCTGCGTATAACCGCAGCGATGCCTTCAGCTGTGTGCGTGGTATGCAGCAGCGGTTTAAGTATCGCCAGCAGGCGTGATGACGGCTGGTCGGCGCTGTGGGCAATGCCGGTTAGCGCCATCAGGCTTTGCGACACCCTATCGGTACCGCCCGGCTCAAAGGTGGCCGGATAGCTATATTTGCGCCAGATGCGGTAAAACTGCGTCATCAACCGATGATTGAAGATATCCAGAAACGCCGCCATTGCATCAGCGCCGTCCCGCCCCTGGTTGATGTCGTCAATGATGCTGGTGGGCAGCGGGGAATCGACGCCGTACAAGCCGAAGAAATTGGTTCTGACTGTTGGCGGCGCATCCGGATTATCAGTATCAATTTCCGTGCGTTTTAGCTCCCCGGCGGGAAAGCCCAGATGCGGATTAGGACGAAAGCGCACCGGATCACTCTCAGGCGTGCGGCCCGTGCCAAGACGGCTGCCGGTCGTCTGCTCCAGCAACTGGCAGAAGCGGTAAAAGTTGTACTGCGCGGTCTGGTCATTGCCGTTATTGTCCAGCCAGAACGGTTTTTTGTTGTTTTCGCTCACATCAGCACCCTGTCAATGCGGCGCTCCGGCCAGGCCCATTCGGTGCCCGAAGCGGTCAGCAGCACCGTCAGCTGGATAAAGCGCACCACGCTGGCGTACTGCGTCAGGAACTGCTCCAGCAGCTCGCAGAACAGGCGGGCATCGCCGGTGCCGCTGAACTGGGTTTCATCGAGCGCAACGCGAATACGCACCCCGTGCCAGTGATACGAGGCGTTATAGTCCTGACGCCAGCTGACGTGACGAATACCGCTGATGCGACGGCGGTTGTTATCGTCATTACTCCAGTCAAACAGCGCCAGCACGGCTCGAAGGTTTTCAGCATCGTTAATCATCTGGCTCAGGGCGCGCGGATGCAGCAGCGACATCATATGCCACGGAAATAATTGCGTGGTTGGTGGGTAATAAGGCATAGAAGGGGGATGACGCGTTATGCACTGCAATGTCAGGTTGCCGGTTACCGCGCTTCCATCAAATACGGCTTTCTCCAGCGCCATACGCGGATAGTTACCATTGGTGCAGGTGATGTTCATAAACAGCGTGGCATCATCCTCGCCCCGATCGGTCTCGCTTGCATCGCCACCCAACATCAGCAAGGTTTCATAAAGACCGCTGACACCACGCCAGATGCGCGTATGGAAATATCGCTCCGGCCAGGACTCTTTGCGTTGCAGCATGCCCCCTTTTTGCCGGAAGTGCCGATACGGTACATAACGGCGCTTATCCAGTGTTTCGCTGGCGGCAACTTCATCAACACTGTAAATCTCAGTGTGCCGATCGCGCAGTCGATGCGGACGCAGACGATAATCGAGCACCGCAGGCTTCACCTTCAGCGGCTCGGCGTTCAGCGTAAACAGGTTAATCATCGGCACGCAGTGAATGCGCAGCGCGTCTGCCGGCAGGGAAATATCATGTGGAAGCGGCTGACTAAGGTGAATATCGAGCATCACTTCCCGACAGCTTTCGTCGAAAGGCAGCGTGTTGAGCCCCGATAGAGTAAAGAAGGCGTAGCGAGCCGGAAAACTGAAATATTCCAGCAGCGGGCGCACTTCACCACAGAGTGCAGGACTGTCGCTTTCCGGCCAGACCGGACGCCAGTGCTGCTGCCAGCGGGCACGGATGTCGCCACTAAATGGCTGCGGATCGGGGTAATCACTCTGCGGCAGGCGTAAAGTAATGTTGCGCAGATGACGGGTCAGCGCATGGTATAGCAGCGACTGCACTGGGCGATCTCCGTTGATATAAAGCGGAATATCACTGAGATCGACCTGGCTCGTATCGGCCTGAGGGCTGAGTGTAAACCGCAGGGAGATCATCTGGTGTCCATCGGGATGGAAGGGCGTCGTTATCTCGCCCAGCGTCAGCGGATGCAATTTCAACGCATCGGTCGTGCGATAAGGGCAGCACAGGCCAGTGATATCCATCGGTCGGGTCAGCAGCGTTGTACCTTCCGGCAGCACCGCATCACGTACCTGAGCGACGCTATCGGGCGTAAGTTCCACCACAGACATTGATGGCAGCGTGCGGTTCACCGCGGGCAGCAGATGCCCGAGCAGCGGCTCCGTCAGCTCCGGAATATCGTCATCAATCTTACGACGCATCTGCGCCATCATCAGCGAGAAGCCCTGAAACAGCTGCTCGACCGAGTCGTCCATCTTCAGAGATTTGCCGTCTACGCCCAGTCGCCGTCCCGCCTCCGGATGCTGCTCCGCAAACTCCTGCGCAGCAGCTTTCAGATAACGCATTTCGCTGTCGAAATATTTCAGAAAATCATGGTCGTTCATGGTTCACCTACTCAACCAGCGTGAGTGCCAGATAACTCACTGAGCAGAGTGAAACCAACCACAGCACCAGCAGTGAGATCATTGCCCGGTAAAACATGACTCTTGTTCCGTGCAGGCGATCTGCCAGTGAACGCGGGCGGGCAAATTTTTTCGGCCATAGCTGCGCCATGCCCCGGTCAAATTCAGCAAGGTCGTCTTCGTTGTTGAGCAATGCGAAGAGCCGTTCATCGAGCCATAAACGCCAGCAGTAGTAGTGTGTGATGAAGAACAACACCATTAACGGCAGGCTCAGCGCGAAGTAGAAAAGGCTGAGTATCAGCGCCAACGGCGGCAGTGTCAGCGCGGCAAAGTAGCGCCAGCTTGCCAGATGAATTTGCACAATTCGGTTGGTCATCATGATGTCTGACATAGCTGTTCCTTGCTGAAGGCTTCGAGGATTGCAATGTGTGCAGGGGTGAGAACAATCTGCGGGCGTCGGGACTTAATGAGTTCAATGGTCTGAACGACAGAAACTGCATGTCCTTCCGCCAGCAGCCACGCCGCAATCACCGTGGCACTGCGCGATAAACCCAGCGCGCAGCAAACCAACACCTTGTCACTTTCCCGATGCAGTTGCTGGAGCTGTCTTACCGCAGTGCGCAAATGCGCAATGTCGGGCACCAGCAGATCCATGAGTGGATAGGCCTGCCATCGCTGTGCGTTCCGGTTGCCTTTGTGTAATTCTGCGGTGAGATCAAAAACGGCAAAATCCTGCTGCGCTTTGCCCGGGAACCTGCCCAGCGCTACGCCAGCGACAATCTCATTACTTTGCGCGCTATGCCGGGAAAACCAGCGGCGGGAAATCCTCACGCCTGTCAGATAGGGTAAAAGCAGCAGGCGTGCGGAGAGGGGTAAGTTACCGCAACTGCTTTTCTGAAACACCGTCACGCCCAATCCGGCATAGCCCGCAGCCACCGCCAGCAGCGCTATGGCAGGCCACAACAGCAAATGACCACAGGGAATCGCTATCCCCGCCAGTAAAAACAGCATTCCACCCAGGCCGTATTTGCTTGCGAGACGTCGCGCGTGCAGAGTTGGCCGCTGCCAGCGCCATTCTCCTCTAATCGGAATCAGGTAGCTGATGATGACCGCGACCCCAATCCCGCTAATGACATCGATAACATGGTGCTGCCAGGTGGTCAGTACCGAGACAGCAATCAGCAGGAACCAACCGCCCGCAATGATTCTCGCATTGCGATTTAGATGCTGGCGAAAGCGCAGCCAGAGCAGCCAGGTCAGAATAATGTGCAGCGAAGGGGCCTGGTTATAGGGTAAATCAAATTGTTCAAGCTGACGGAACAACCAGCCGAAGGCACCCTGGGTTTCCGGGCGCGTGAAGGTAAACTTCAGCGGGAAAAGTAAAAACGCTGCACACGCCACCAGCGATGCTGCAAGCAGGCGATAGCCGTGACGCATCAGCTCCTGTCTTGATGTGCAGATGAACAGTGAAATACCGTAAAGCAGGTCGATGCTCCAGTAAGGCACGATAGTCCAGGGAACAAATGGAATCGAACGTTCCCAGGCAAACACCAGGCTTTCCACATCATCGCGGGTCGCGGTGAAGGTATTCACCTGCCCGTAGCTGAGAAAAAACAGGGGCCCCAGCCACATCAGCCAGCAAAGCCCCTGTTTCCAGGGGCTAAAAGGGCGTTGTGTCAGCAACGATTCAGTCATGCTATTTTCTTACCGCCAGCGACACGGTAAAGATGCCAAACTCATCGATCAGCTGGTGGCATTTCTCAAATCCAGCGTCTTCGACCAGCGTATCCATCTCTTTCTGGCTGCGTACGCGCATCAACCAGGGAATACCGTTCTGATGGCTGGTTAAGGTCCATGCGATGGTTTTCAACTGCGGATGCCACGGTTGCCCGGTATAAACCAGCACGCCGCCCGGCGGAATGGCCGCTGCCAACCCGGCCAACGATGTTTTGATTAACTGGTTGCTCGGGAACAGTTCATACAGGCCGGAGACAATCCCCAGCGTCGGCGCAGGCGCGAGTGTGGCGAGCGAGTCATAATCAAAGGCATTGCCTTTTTTGAACTGCGCGAGGTGGCCTAATTGACGCGCTTCAATCATCGCCTGGCCTTTCTCCACATTCAGATCGCTGTAATCTCGCAACAAGATGCTTTCAATTCCCGGCTGTTTCTCCAGCGCATCAAGAACGTAGCGGCCATGTCCGGCGGCTATGTCGACTACGCGAATCGGCAAATTGTGCTCTTGCAGTTTTGCTACGGCCTGCGTAATCACCTGTTGGATATTTTCTTTGCGCATGCGAATGCCGCGCCAGCCAATGCTGTTGAGGTACTGCCTGTCGATGATACGGCCAATAATGCCGGTGCCTTCGGGCGTGTTGCGGTAGACATAATCCAGCGTGCTGCCAGAGTCAAAGCCGGTTTCATATCCCAGGCGCATGCCTTTAGACAGTCTGCCAAGGGTTTTCATGCCAAAACTTAATGAAGCGTAGGACATGCCTTGTAGTGAGCAGCGCTTAGGTGGAGCCTGCAACTCACGGTACGCATCAGCGCCCGGACTCCACTGATCTTCATGGCTGTAATCGAAGGTGTAAGGTGCAGCGTGGTAAAGCTGTTCGATAAACGGCTTCATTTTATCGAAGGCAAGCTGGCGATCCTTTTCTCCCAGCGTATCGTGATAAAAACCGGGCAGAATATGCTGCTCTTTGATGGCGCTACGCAGCCCCTGATAGAACTTTTTCTGCGGTTTGGTGTGCACTACAAAATCATCGCCGGAAATCAGCAGCTGTGTTGGAACGGTGATGGCGGCAGAGTCAGCAACAATACGCTCCGCCGTTTTATACAGATCCAGCAGAATATTCACGGCAATCTGACGGGTGATAAATTTATCCTGCTCAAAGCTGCGAATGCGCTCCGGGTCGTGGCTGAGAAATTTCCCTTTGACGTAAGAGTTCACGTAAAACAGACCGCGAATACGTTGCAGCAAAGCCAAACCCGTGCGTGCGAAAGGCACATACAGCTTCACCTTAAACGCTGGCGATGCCAACACCATACCGCGAATTTTTGGCGCGTAATCATGCACCCAGGTAGCAACCAGCACCGCGCCGACGCTTTGCGCAATCACAACAATATCTTCCATGCTCACCTTGGCTTGTTCAGCGACAAAGCGAACAAATTCATCGACGTCCTGCACTGAGCGAGCCAGGCTTGGGCTGTAACCTCGCTCTCCCGGCGAATGTCCGTGTCCACGCGCATCCCAGGCGTAAAAATGGGCATCCGGCATCAGTAACTCATCGACCACATGCTGCAAACGTCCGGAGTGCTCATGCCCGCGATGAAATAGCACAATCACTTTTTTGCTCTGCGCATCCTGCGCGGGCCAGTGGCGAAAATAGAGAGATTCCCCGCCGCTGGTTGAAAAAGCTCCTTCCTGAAATAAACGTGCTTCCTGGCTCATGATGATTTCCTTATGGCTTGCTGTTGTAATTCGACAAAACGATTTAATAACGCGCTTTTAAATTCGGCCTTGTTATCCTGATAACGCAGCGGATCGTCGATATAAATATCGATAAAGAACGGCACCGGTATTTTCTGACCCTTACCCATTGAGCGATCCAGCCCGTGCATATAAACCGGAATGATGGGCACATCCGGGCACTGCTGGCTGAGATGCCACAGGCCAGATTTAATTTCTGACAGTTTCCCCGGCTCGCCGCGCGTGCCTTCCGGAAAAATAATCACAATTTTCTTTTCCGCCAGCGCATCGACGCAGGCCTGCAATGGATTAGCCTGATGCGCTCCGCGATAGACCGGGATGATGCCAATCACCTTGAGCGCAAACCAACCCACCACTTTGTTTTTCAGGAAATAATCAGCGGCAGCCACCGGCTGTACATTCACCAGCGTCGAGAGGGGAAACAATGTGAAGAGCGTCAGCACATCAAGATGGCTGTTGTGGTTTGCCACAATGATCGCCGGGCCTGTTTTCGGTAGCTTCTTGCGGTTGGCCACGGCGACACCCAGCCAGATCCACACCACCGGATAAGCGATGCAAAGGGTAAAGATCCAGCGCAGCATGCGGTTCATGTGCGCCTCCTACACGTAGAAGTAGTAATAGAAGTGGAAGAACAGCGGCGCGGTGTAGATCAGTGAATCGAGTCGATCCAAAATGCCACCGTGTCCGGGCAGCAATTTGCCGGAATCCTTCACACCAAAATCGCGCTTGATCGCCGACATCACAACATCGCCGCAAAAACCGCTTGCACCAATAATTAGCCCAGCACCTAGCGAGTGGAGATAACTCATCGGTGTCAGCAGTGGGCCAAGAATCACAGCCAGCAACATGGTGGTAAGGATGCCACCCAGCAAACCGGCCAGCGTCTTATTCGGGCTGACTTTGGGCGTTACTCGAATCCTGCCCAGCGATTTTCCCCACAGATACTGGGCAATATCATTCAGCTCAGTCAGCGCAACGAGGAAGAACACCAGCAGCGCACCGGCGCTGGCATCCGTACCGGGTAAGGTCATCAGGTAGGCAACGTGGCTCAGAGCGAACACGGTGGTCATCATGCCCCAGTGCATCACCGACGCAGAGTGCAGAAAACCTTTGGTATCACCGGCAATCACCATGCGAGCGGGCAGGAACAGGAAGACATAAACCGGGATAAAAATGATGAACATGCCGTACCAGGCCATGCCGGTCCAGAGATATTGCACCGGGATAGCGGCATACATCCACAGCAGCGGCATACTGTCAGAACGCCGCGTGGGTGCTAGCGTCAGATACTCTTTTAACGACAGGAAGCTGATGAAGCCGAAAAAGGTTAGCGCCAGCCACTTCGGCGACAGCATTGCTAACGAGAACAGGCAGATAATCACCCACCAGCTATTAACGCGCTGCTGCAATTCCAGCCAGTTGCGTTGTGGGCGGCACTTTCTCAGCACAAAAATAATCAGCGTCGCCAGCATGAGAACGCCGAAGATACCGCCCAGGCAGTAATAAAGCAGGTGTCTGGAATCAGCCATTTTTCACCTCCATCGCATTGCGACAGCGATTCAGGCAGGTCCAGCACAGCAACAGGGTGGCAAGGACAAACACTGCGTTAGCGTAGGCGATAGACTGCGGCCACAGCGCAATCACCAGGCCAAGAGCACCAAAGATAAATGCGCGGTCACTTTTGCCTAACGGGCCACGGTAGCTACGGATGCCGTTCAGCGTCTGGCACATCACACCGCAAAATTCGCTCAGCCAGGAAAGCAGCACGACCAGCACAACCCACCAGGCAGAGATGCCAGTAACAAAGGCAAAAGCGAGGTAGAGTGCGGCGTCGGAGATAATGTCACCCACCTCGTTGAGGATTGCCCCGAGGGTGGATTGATGATGGAATTCGCGGGCTAACATGCCATCAATGGCGTTTAACGCCATGCGGAAAAACAGGAAAACGGGCAGGGTGATAAAAAAGCGTGGATCGGGGAAACGCATCAACAATGCGCCCAGTACTACAGAGGTGAGCATGGCAAACAAGGTTACCTGGTTGGCAGTGATACCCTGCGCATGTAACCTGACGACCAGCGGTCTTAATAAATGTTGAAACTTCGGTTTTATATTGTATAGCGTCACTTTGTGGCTCCTGCCGTTAAATTGAATAGTTACTTCAATAATTCCAAATTCAGGGTGTTATCCCTTACTTCAATCGTGCGTGGTGAATCCGCATCAAGCTCCTCACGGCTCAGCACCCGTTTCCATGTACCGCGCTCCCGGTCCGGTTGGCGGAACAAGCCCACGACTGCGACAAACTGCGCCTGCTTCTCCATTGGCATATCGAGGCTGACGCTTTGTCCCGGCATGACGCTGAGTTGCCGCTGCGCCACCAGGCTCTCTTTCAGCACCCAATCCGGCTGTGCCAACAGGCTGCTGTATTCGGCGTTATCGAAACGTTGACGCGTGCTGAGCTGTAAAATATTCAGGCGTAAAGGCATCGACTGCTGGGCGTCGTCCTGATTAATCGCCGTACGCGCAGTGAAGGTCAGGTGCAGGGTGTTGACCTGGCGATAAAACACGGCATCAGCAATGCTTGCTGTTCCCTGTTTGGTTTTTTGCCACGCTCCACAACTGCCCAGCAACGTTGCCGCGAGGATAATCAGCAATACATGGGCGAAACGAACCCTCATTGTTCGCCTCCCTGATACGCATCTTCATTCTGCGTAGCGGAAATAAATATCCGCGCAGGCATGCGGAAGCCGCGCAACTTGAGTAGCGCTAGCGGGCCACTGCCGAGTTCCGTGCGAATCTGATAGTTGAGTGCCAGCCCGTCTGGCGTCGGCCAGGCAACACGATAGATGTTGTTCCCCAGATTGGTGATGCGGGCTTTATCCAGCAGGCGGATCAGGCCCCAGCTTCCAGGGTGATCGGCATAAATACGGGTTCCGGTATGGGTGCTGCGCCAGGTTAGCGTGGTTTGCGGTTGCCAGCGGTTGTCAGGCCAGTTCAGCGTTTGCCAACTCTCTTCCTGGTTAAAATATTGCAGCTTCTGGCGATCCACCGTCAGCTCTGATTCCACCACGTCGCGGGAAGGTTTTGCCATCATCTGAAAATGCAGTTCCACATCTCCCCGGACAAATGCGGTGTTCGCGATGTGCGTCAGTTTATTCAGCGCATTCAGAAAAGCAGGATCAAACGTCAGTCCCTGGCTGTTCATGGCATCCGGCACCCAGCGATCGCCTTCGAGCCGCAACAGGCCAGCGAGGCGACTGTTAACGAACTGCGCGATACGTCCGGTGTCGGTACGCATAAACTGCGCCAAATGCGGTAAAGAGACGTCGCTTTGTCGGTTAGCAAACGGATAGCGGTCGGCAAACGATTGATCCCACGGCGTTACAATATCGTTCTGCCACTGGCTGTTAATGCTTTCAGCAGTGGGGCTAAGCACTTGCTCCCACGCCTGCACCATCGGCTCGACAAATATCGCCTGACCAAACCCGCTCCACTCCTGTCCGAGGCTGGCAGCAATCAGACTGCCGTAATCGCGGGTGTCAGTGAGATCAACGGCTTTGCCCTGAAACACCGTCAATGCTAACGACTGCATCATGGCCTGTGGATCCGGCGCGTTGGTGACCTGCTGCAGCCGCAGACGAACACGGGTAATACGCGTCAGGAAGGTTGGCAGGCTGAGGCTATCTTTAGCCGCTGCGCCGGTATCGGTTAGCGCCAGCAAAGGTCCAAAATAGTCATCCATTGGGCCACGTGCACCTTGTGGTCTGGCGATGGCCTGGGTTTTGTCACTGCTGAGCAAATTCTTTGCAGAGCTCACCAGCGAATCGGTAAGATTACCGCCAGTTTGCCCCGTCCGGCCTTGCACATTCAGCGTGTTCATCAGTGCAATCAGAGGTGACTGGCGTATGTCGGCCAGCAGGGTTAACTGTTCAATCGATTCTGACAGGCTCTCCGCCCGCTGCCATTGCAGGCTGTTGAGGAATTTAAGCCAGGCTCCGGCGTAATCGGAGAAATAGCGATCTGTCAGCCGCGCTTGCAACGTATCCGCAGAGACATCAATATTGCTGGCCGTTTTGTTATCACTCAGCACCCAATCGATTTCATCGCGACGCACTTTCGCCGCTTGCTCAATCGCAGGCTCTACTGCCTCTTCCCACGCTTTACGGGTAAAGACGCCGGGCACGGTTTCATCGGTATTGAACAACCTGCTGCTGTCGGTGCCGCTGACCATCTCACTGAGCGTCATATCAGCATAATCACGGGACACCTGCTCAATGAGCTGCTGATAGCGTGAGGTCTCCGCATTGCTGGCACCAATCTGACGCAGCAGCGCTGAGCGCATACTGCTGACCAGTCGCATATCCGGTTGTAACTGCCACTCTGGGTGCGCAGGCAGATTCGTCATCATAAAGGCCAGCATAGCGCCGCCATTGTTGCGCCAGCTTGCGTCCGGAATGCCATCACGCCGTTGCCAGACCTTCATTACCGTGGCGCTGAAAAACGCCGGATCGGATTGTTCGGGATGTGCCAGCATCAGGTACGCTTTCAGCAGGTCATACATGCTTTTGGCCTCATCGGCCCGCAGCGGGCTATCGGGCGGCAGGTTACGCCAGCCGCTCATCAGCGTAGCCAGGCGCTTGACGGAGGCATCACGCAGCAGCGGCATGGCCGCCTGCTGCCATTGCTGCCACAGCGAATTCAACAGTGCGTCATTCTGGCTGAGGCCAAAACGCAGATACCAGGGCGCACCATATTGCTGACGATGCTGCAGACGCTCGATCTCTCTCTGCAACTCGCGCAAGGCTGAAAGTTGCTGCTGCAGCGGCTGACGGAAATCTGTTGCGGCGGCGGCAAGGTGCTGATCTGCCTGTATAAGGCGCATATTGGCAATCCAGGAAAACACCAGGCAGGCCATCCACATCACCAGCAGGCAGGAGCAGAGCGTCAGCACCGTTTTCCGCCATGAGGCACCGTTAGTTAGCGGCCTGCGCCAGCGTAGCGCCAGTAAATCCCGCCAGGCTTTTCCCGGCTGCCAGGCATTTCGCAATGAAGCGCTTCCGGTGATCTCCGGCTGGCTGAGCACGACTCCCGCCAGCGGCAGCGCTCTTGCGCCTGTGGAGAGCTGTGACAAGGTTCGTGTCAGGCGTTCCGCGCCACCGCTGCGCAGCACGTGCGCCAGTTCCAGTAAAAAACTGTGCTGGCGATTTTGCTCAATCTGCTGCATGCCGCGCTCAACCAACTGGTGCTGAAGATCATCCAGTGACTGACGGTAATCGTGCGCACTATCACTTTGCGCAATGGTAAATCCGATCCCCTGCGCGGGGGCATTATGCAGAGAGGGCGCGTGAATCTCCCACAGCCATAGTGGGATATCCTGGCCCAACAGGTTGTAGCGCTTCTGCATCTGGCGAGCCGTGGTATCCAGCACATCCTGAGTCATTTCCGCCTCTGCGTTCACTACCCACACCACCGCATCGGCCAGATGGCGGCGAATTTTGCGTAACGCCCGCAGCTGCGCGGGTAGCGGATCTTCCTGCGGACTGCCGTGCCAGAGCAGCAAGGTATGATGCCCCTCAAGCCAGTGTTGAGTTGTCAGGCCGGGAATACTCCGTTCAACCAGATGCTCATCGCCGACCACCAGCAGAATGCGTACCCGGCTGCGCCAGCGCCACCGATACTGGTAGCGCATATGGGTAATGATCTCCTGCACCCACTGATTCTTGGCAGGGTGCTGTTTCTGCGAATCAGTTGCGCCTGTTGCTTCACGCGCGTTGAGTCGCACCAGCCCGCGCCAGGCGAGAATAAACAGTGGACAGAACCACACCAGCGCCAGCCAGACCATCAATGACCAGAAAGCAATCTGGCGCGGCAGAGCTTCCGGCAGATCAACGCTGCTGCCTGCGAAGTAATAGAGCCCTGCGCCAGTCAGCACCAGCAGGGTGACAGCAAGCAAGTATCCTGAAACCAGCCAGAACAGCGAGTGCCGGGGATTAGTGCGGGAGGTTTCCACGGGGAATACAAACTCCTGTAATGTATTGAGATTCCATTTCTGCGGCGATCCAGCCGCAGGACTGGCCGTTGAGCGCCGAGAGCAGCGCCAGCGACCGTAACGTAAACGGTGTGATTTGCCCGGCATGGCCGATCCACGGGGCAAGTACGTGATCCAGCGCGGACCAGCCGCCCTCCAGCAACGCTTCCATGGCGGGGGCATCTGCCGCGATCACCGTATCCGGCGTATCACTTAATCCGGCATAACGGGAAAGCTGTGCGACGGCCAGAGTGGCCGTTTCACCCAACGCCGGTTGCCAGCGCTCCGAGCGATGCATCAGCGCAGTCCCCTGCGCCGAGCAGAGCCAGGCAAAGGCGGCTTCCCCGGCAACCGGGGTGCAATCAGCCAATCCTTCGCCGCTTCCGGCACACAGCAGCAAAACCGGAGCAGTAGTGGCGAAGAGATCGATAACGCTATCTGCGCCATCAATTGCACTGAGTCGAAGGGTTTCCTCTGGCAACGTCATGCCCGCTGCCAGTAGCGTTTCGCGAAAGGCGAGCAGACTTGGGTCATCACCCAGCCAACAGAGATGCGTTATTGAGCGTGTATCACCTAACTGACGCACATGCGCCATCAGGCGATTGGCGAGATAAACCGCCAGCATGACAGGACGACTGCGGGCGCTGTTAAGCACCAGTGGGCAAAGCAACTGAGCGTAACCTTCTGCGTTGATGCCCGGTTGTGGAGCGTCAACTGGTTGCGACAACAGCGCCAGATGTTCCGACGCGTCGTCTCCAGCTGGCGTCACCAATAAAACGGCTTCAATCGGCAAAGCCTGGCTGCGCTTTCGCCACCAGGCATCCAGTGCCAGCGAGGTTTCTGCATAGTGCGTGCGGCTGTTATCGCTAGATTGCAGCCATACCAGCCAGCGCAGCGTCACCGCCAGCAACCAGCACAGCAGCGGCAAGACCAGCGCGCAGAACCAGAAAAGCGGCGAACGGGTCGGCTTTCCCTCCGGCCACAGCAGAATGGTGGTCATCGCAGATATAAACAGCAGCACGGGCAACGCCACCCACCAGCGCCGCCAGCGGGGCGGGTAAATGGTGGCGTAATCGGCATAAACCGGCGGTTGATTCATCCGCAGACATCCATATCGGGCAGGGAGCTGACCAGCGTGCAACCACAGGCGCATTTATGCCCATCGAGCGCCACCGCTTTACCGTTTACGGTGCTGTTGGTTGCTCCCTGAATAATGGCGGTCATGCCGTGCTCGTTGCATTTCGCTTTGTCATTGACGCAGGCCACCGGCTTGCCAAACGCGTTAAAACTGCCGCTGAGCACTTCACCACCATAAGGTTTGAGCTTATCGCCAACGCGCACCAGTTTTTTAAGTGTCATACCACTCGCGCTCCCGAGGATTTCAGCATATCGACGGCAGAGGTCATCATGGCCTGGTGCTGTGATGTGAGCATTTGCTGGCTTGCATGGGCGACTAATGTGCCCGGCTCGCGAGTGGGATTCAGTAACTGTGCTGTACCGTCCTGAAGTGGAATAGCTTTGCCAGTTGCATTGTCAATAACCGTCCAGAATGGAACGGGCTTATCTACCTTCGTGCCCGGGAAGATATTCTGCATTTCAGCGTTGCTTATGCTGCTGGATGGATAGTAGAGCGCATTATTTTTAACGCGATAGGATGTTCCATCGTGAGTAACAGGAACGCCTATCAACTGTTGGTGAATTGAAAACAAATACTGATCTTTATTGCTTTGGCTGCCGTAATAGATCGAGCGATAGAAAAAATAGCCGCCCCAGGGTTCACGTGTGCCCAGCGCAGAGTGCATAAACCAGGCGCGCGAATCGTGAATCTGATCGTCAAACAGCGCGACCACCAGCGCCATCGTTGGATCGGGTGTTACAGTGCCCTGTTTTGAGGAGAAAAGACGCGGATAAAGCCTTTCACCATCCTGCTTTATATTCCGCTGCTGCGTAATCTCATCATCAGTGTTAATCAGCCATACAATGCCTTTGGGGATTTGGTTAAGAACAAATTCACTCCAGCTTTGCGGCCTTATCTTATTCAGGTAGTCATTTTTAAATTCATCTGCGGCTTCCTGAAGTTGTTGTTTATCTATCAGTGGTTCAAAATCAGGCGGGCCCGCCTGATTTTGCATCTTTCCAGCGTCTTTAAGCGCAGGGTTCAATTTTGCCGCTTTGCGTAAGTATTCAATCTTTTGCGCCTTTTCCTCTCGCGCCTTTTTAGTCTGTTCCAGCATTTCTTTCGAATGCTGTTTAGCATTGAGATAAAAAGGTTGGCTGGCATAGCTGCCGTTAGCATAGCGACCAATACGCCATGCGGTGATCAGCCCGATTTGATCGGCAACGGCGTCGTCCAGTGATTGCGAAAGAAGATGTGGGATATAACCATCATCAATAGTGCATTGCTGGTCGAGGCTGGTCTGATCTTTTTCAGACAGGATGGTTTGTCGCCATGCATTGAAGCGCTTGACCAGGGATTTATTTATATCGAATTCCTGGAAGGTGGAAGAGGGCATTACCCTTGACGGTTTCATTAAACGTAATTCGTCAGGTATTGAGTTTTCCATCACCGTCAGAGGTGCACCTGCTGCAAATGCAGCAGCATAGAGATCATGCAGAATAATCTGCGACAACAGATTTCCCGGGTAGTTGGGGTCATCACTCTGTCCGCCCACCAGCCCTTTTCCCTGGTCGCCCGGCGGATAGCCGCCGCCGATATCCGAATGCATACCGGGGTAGATGACCTCCTGAGTGGCTGGCGGATAGCCACCGCCTGGGCGGCATACCGAGTCGAGCGGAAAGCACAGGCGCTGCTCATGGGCCGCAACAAAATGGCGACAGCATTTAATTAAATGAGGAAAGCGTTTTTCATTAGGCAGCAACTGCGTATTGTTGGCCCATCCCATATGCCCATCGACCAGAGGTGCAATATGGGCAATCCCCACGGATGGCACAGTATCCAGCAGACCTAAGAACTCAATGCTCAAAGGGATGCCGAGTATTGATTGTTCCGGTTTATTTGCACCTTTTGGGATTTCAAATAGACCTGTTAGCCAGTTCACGAAAGTACGTGCCTCTGCCGCACCACGAGAAAAACCATAGATAAACAGTTTTATCTTAAGCAACTGAGGTTTGGCGGTAGCAACCTTCGCCTTCATTTCTGTATTCAAAAATGAATAGAATGCAGCTTTACGGCTTTCAGGGTTATCAAACGGCCAGTCGGCTGCCATTCGTGAGATTTTGCTTCCTGCTTCAGAAGCGAAAATTCGTTTCTGTCCTTTTGTAATAGCGCACATAACTGCATCAGCCAACATTAGTAAAGCCCAGTTTATTCTTGCTTCACCCCCAGTGGCATAGGCAAGACCAGCGCTGCTGTAGTTCATTTCACCAATCTCTGGGAAAACAGTCCCAACACCGGGCATGTAATAGGAGAAATAACCATCATCTTCAGCAGTGGCTGGATAGGTTGCATGAAACAACTTTGCAATATTTGTTGGATGCGTTGGACTGGAATGATTGGTGTCGTTATCTTCGTTATTACCCGTTCCATCAAAAAAGAAACTGACATGGAGGCTTTGCGAGCAAGTAAAACCCGCGCCGTTACGTCGCTCAGTTTGCGCATTAAATTGTTGCAGATGCAGCTCTTCCTCTCGCTTTTGCTGCAAGTAGTTTTCGACGACCGCTTTATGGGTAACCGAAAGACGTCCGTTTTCCGGAAAATACGGTGGAGCCCAGACATTTGCTCTGGTTTTTATTTGGGACATGTTGCTGGCTCCTTCATATCCGTTGGTTCTTTAATCGGGTAAGTATCCGCACCGTAGCTAGCTATACCGGCGTAAACCTTCACCTGCTGGCAGGGTAGAAAATGCACGGTGATGCCTGCACTTTCATCATATTCAGGAATAGGCACATCAGCGCTGTACTGACGATATTTCGCTTTATGCAGAGCGTAAGCATTTTGGTCATATCCGGCCCCCTCTTTTCTCATGGGAATTTTTTCATGAGGATTAGGATCAATTTCCCACTCAATATGAACCACTAATCCTGGCCGCCATTTATCTGGGATCATGACACAACAATATCCTCCACCAGTGCCAGGCACGCGATAACCATCAACGGAGAACCAATTAATACTTTGTCCGGCAACATGGTTAATTGCCCCTAAGTTCCCACCGCTATATTCATTAGCTCCTGATTGATCGCATCCAGCCAGGATAAGTAGGCTGCTGAGCGCCGCGAACTGTGTATGAAGACGGAGCCAACGCAACGCAACGTGTAATAATTTTATTTGGGACATGTTGCTGGCTCCTCCATATTCGTTGGTTCTTTAATTGGGTAAGTATCCGCACCATAGCTGGCGATACCGGCGTAAACTTTCACCTTCTGGCAGGGCAGAAAATGCACACTCATTCCTGCACTGTTCTCATATTCAGGAATAGGCACATCAGCGCTGTACTTAATATATTTCGCTTTATGCTGAGCGTATGCCTTTTGGTCATATCCGGCTCCCTCTTTTCTCATGGGGATTTTTTCACGAGGATTGGGATCGATTTCCCACTCAATATGAACCGTTAATCCTGGCCGCCATTTATCGGGGATCATCACACAACAGGTATTGCCAGATAATGTTGCGCGATAGCCATCAACGGTGAACCAATTAACGTGTTGGCTGGCGACATGATTGTATCCTCTGATATTTCCGGCGCTGGACCCACTGGCTCCCGATTGATCACAGCCAGCTAAAATAACCACGCAGCTGAAAAAAAATGTTTTTAACAGCTTGGTTGTATGACTCATTGTCGATGCTCCGTGAATGCTAATAGATCACCCAGATACCCAGCCTGACTTGCCAGCATTGCTATCTGCAGGCATCGTGCATATTTCGCTTCTTTTGAGAAACATGGTTCGCTGGTTTTCAACATCAGCGCCTCGGCATCACTAATACATCCCATCAGTTCAACCTGCGCATCGCTAATTCGGCTCATTTCCGGGGCATCAGCAAGTTGTCGACCCGGGTTCCAGGTACCTATTTTCCACACCACCTCGTCATCACGATCTCGCCAGCCCCAGAACAGCGCAATATCGGTGAAAGCCGCCTGCTGCTCTGGCGTCAGGACGTGCTCAAGTAGCGAGGGAAATACGCGATTGTCGTAATAGCGCAGTAAACCGGTTTGCTCTTCCCAGTGAACCTGTGACAGTGCCTGCAAATGGCTACTCAGCAGGTCGAATGCCAGTGGCGATATCAGCAACGTCAATCGCGGTGTCGTGGAGAAGTGTTCCACCAGCTGTTCAAGCCAGCGCTGGTGGCTGCTGATGCTAAAATGCAATCGCATCACCAGCGGTGAATACTCTGGCGTTGCCGCTTCAGGCGTGTTCGCAAACAGCTCGAACCAGCGTAACGGCGGGTTAATCTGGTTCAGCGCCTGTTGCAGCGGCTGTGCTGTGCCAGCCTGATCAACCAGCACATCGAGATAATCCTGTCCGGCAGCAGTGCAAAGCGCGTTAGCCTGTTTCAACCATCCATTATTCATGTCCGTCATCGCTATCCCCTTGGCGCGAAAGCCAGCGCGGCTTCCTGTGCTTTTTTCAGGCACTCTTTGCACACGGATTTAGGCAGATCAGGCAGCGTTGTTTCTTCGCTGGCAGGAGAATTCCAGACATGAACGCCACGGATGCTGGTTTTACCCGGCGAATGAATTTGGATATCACCCTGCGGCGTAATCCTGATGGTTGCGCCGCCACATCCCAGCACAATGCCGTTTTTCGCGGTCAGGCGCAGTTCACCCTGAACGGTCTGGACGCTGATATCTTTCATCGCCGTCAGTCCGAGGGTGTCGCCGTGCGATTCCACCGTCAGCGGACCCTGGCCCGACACCATGCGAATCCCTTCCTGCTGCGACAGCAGGGAAATCGCCTGGCTGGCGTTGACCTGAATGCGTTTGCCACTGGCAATGCTGGTTTCCATCTGGCTTTGCAGATGCAGAGTGCTGCCTGAGTTGAGCAGAATGCTTTTGGGGCTGACAACGCCAATGCCTTCTGGCGCACTCAGCAACATGGCAGGGGATTTGAGCTGGTCGACAGCGGCCAGATAAGCCCTGAGATGCGTGACATCAGGCTGGAGATTATGGTGCGACTGAGTGATCGACTGCCAGCCGCTCATCTGGCTGATCGCACCTTTGACCAGGCTTATTGCCGGTGTCATTTCCAGCACCGGCCCGGTTGCCGTGGCCTGCTTATCAGCCGTCAGGAAAAGGCCCTTGCCGGCTCGCAGCGTACCGGTGCTGTCTGTACGCAGCTCAAACCCTTCGCCGCGCTTGCTACGTGAACTGTCGACGATATGTCCGAGTGAAAGTTGGCTCTTACCGCCAAATTCCGTCGACAGTTTGACATGTTCATATCCACGGCGATCCTCAAAGCGGAGTTTGTTGTTCGCCGGCGTCCTCAGCACATTGCGTTGATAGTTATAGAGATTGACATGATCTTCATGGCGAGAATCATGCACCGCGCAGAGAATGTAAGGTCTGTCAGGATCGCCGTTGGTGAAGGCAATCATCACCTGCGTTCCAGCTATCAGTGGAAAATGCCAGCCGTAGACATTGCCTGCATAGGGCTTCGCCAGCCGCACCGGTACACTTTCAAAACCAGACTGCCAGGATTCGTTTAGATCGAACTGAAAACGCACCCGATAGCGGCCATGTTCATCAAGTTCTGCATATTGCGCATTTTCTACCGGGCTGGTGACGCGAGCCAGCAGCGTGCCTGCAATGTGCGGCCAGCTTTTCAACGGTGGACGATAAGTGCTTTGCGGCCGAACGGGCACAGCGGTAAAGCGGATAACATAGGCGGTATCGCGCGAAATACGGGTTGATGAGGTAGACACTACCAGCAGGCCATCCGGCGCGTCTGGCCACTCTTTACCTTGTGGCGAGATCACCATGCCCGGACGGATATCCATGCCGTTGCTCATACCGTCGAAAGTGACCTGCTCGGTGATCAGGCGTTCCTGGCGACGTCTGACAAACCACTGTCCCTGTTCCGGTAGAGCCTGGTACTCCTTGCCCAGCAACTGATAGTTTTCACCATAGCGATACAGCTCTCCCGTAAGCGCCGGCTTATCAGGATCGGTTTCCGCTTGCGCCTGCATGTCATTTTGCGCATTGCGGTAATACTCATCATTGAGTCGTGTGCTGGCGGCAACGGATTGGCGATTAACGGAAATATCCCAGAGAGATTCCAGGCCGCCATCAAATAACCCTGACGGATGGCGAAAGACGATGCTTTGCTCAGCACCATAGGCCTGCGCGCTGTCACCCAGTACCAGCACATCTCGGTGGTTTTCTTCATCCCAGGTGAAGTAATAAAAGACACCAATGCGCGACAGATGACGCTCTATAAAGGCGAGATCGCTCTCCGCATATGAGATATAGAAATCGCGAATCGGATATTGAGTATTCAGGCGAAAGTGATAATCCAGCGAGGAATATTCCCAGCGTTTAAGGATATCCTCTACCGCACCCGGTACACTTTTATGCTGGTAAACGGCATAGGTCAGACTGTTTTTTAGCAGCGCAAGGCGCGATTCCAGCGTGACTACATAACGTGTTTGGTCAGCAGAGGATTTGCACTGCTGGAAAGCGGTAACTACACCGCGCAAAATGCGGGGTTCCACTGACTGCCAGGGTTGGCCGTCAGGGTAAAACAATAACTGGGCCGTGCTGTTAATCAGAATATCGGCGGGAATATCGCGAGTAGCGCTGGTGAGTTCAATACTGTACTTCCACGGCGAATTTAATGCCTCTTCACCGCTAAAACGCAGCACCGACAAAAGAATATCGGGACGCTGATTTTTCAGCGTCTGGATGCTCAGTTGATAGTGGCTGTATATTGGCGTCTTGCCAGCCGTAATCACAAAATCCTTCTTGCCCATTTACAGATTCCTTCCTGAAATTTGTTTGCCTGAAGCCTACCCTTTGACTAACAGATATTGCAGATGACCGTTCATGATGAAAGTGGCGAGAATAATGGCAACCAGCACACTGCTGCGAATAAGCCACGGAGAACGTTGCCAGAAAGATATTTTGTGTTTCGAGCGCTGAATAATTATTGCTGAGTCGGCAGATCCAATCTGCTTCGGCAATAGCGCTTTAAGCTGCTGCATCAGCAACTGGCGCTCCTCATCGTCTTCCGTTCGGTATTTTCCGGCATAACCCAAATGCAACATTCTGTAGTAGCAGCCAATGGCGGCTTGAGCTGTTGCAGGTTCACGAAGCAGATTTTTGACGCGGTGAAAGAATTGCTCACCACCAATGAGGTGCCCGAGAAAGTGCCCCTGCAAAGGTGTGCGTTTCCACCAGGCAGAGATATCAGCTTGCGGAATGGTCATGATCAGTTCGTCGAGAAAGACGCAGTGCGCAAATTTGATTTCTTCGCAGAGAGAAGCGGATGCTCCCGCTGTCGTGAGGTGATGCTGAACCTGTTGAATCGTATTGAAGCAGCGCTGGTAGAGTGCATCATCAACCGTGATGGATTGCCCATTACGGATCGCGAGCGCCAATAGCCAGGTATCCTGCATCAGCTCATCGAGAGTATTCGCTGTGATGTTGTGTTGTGAAAACGTCATGGGCACCTTCCTGGTAACGCCTGAGCATTGTTAATCCATTAATCCAATCACCGATTTCAATCGAGAAATGGCTGTTGCTCACGCTGCTTACTTAGCCGAGCAAAGGTGGACTCGCTGCCCTGAAAGAGCGATCTCCACCTACCAACGGCCCTGAGGATATTACAAGGAGTGATAGTTGATCAAACTAACAATTTGAGTTTGTGAAACAGGATTCCAATTTTAAGCAAGGATTTTCACTCGACATTACTAGTAATCCTAATGCGATTCAGTAACTGCGGTTTTTTATTTTACATTCTGATTTTGAACGAATTTTGATAATTCAATAAAGGGGAAGTCTGTTCTGCGTGAGTAATCATGCGGTGTGAAGATGTGAATGTTGAGGATGAAAATAACGATCGATGAAACGTGATTACGTTAACAGTTTTGGCAGGTTAGGGGACATTGGCAAGGTCTATAAGGTCCAGCAAAAATTTAAGGGCCTGAGGTAGATTGGTATCGCTGAAGTGCGTTGGAAATACATCCCACCACTCAACGTTGTTAAACCACTGCTGAAATATTACTGCCGTTTTAACTCGTTCTTTTTAAGCATTAACTTCTCAATCAACTCATCCAGCCCACTCTCAACCAGCATCTCCACCGCATCACTTCTCGTCGTTTCACTCAGCCTCACAACTTGATCAATCTTCCTCAAAACAGACATACGCAACGACAGCGACACCGCTTTCTTTTTCTCTTTATCCAGAAATACCCGGCTGACGGTTTCGCTCTGTTGCAGTTCAGCATTAAGTTTGAGCGCTTCATTAATATGGCGCAGGCTTTTCTTGTCGAGTTTGCCGGGTTCAGTAAGTTGGTAGCAGTGGGTGAGGCGGCTGTATTTGATCTCCGCGGACCAGGATTCACGCAGCTCTTTTAGCGCGCGCGTCAGCGTGGGTTCGGAACAGTCGAGCGAGGCGAGAATGCGGCTGGATGCGACCGGTTTGCCGCTGCTGAGCAGTGAGGCGAGCATAAATACGCGTGTCTGTCGGGTACTGAGTTGCATGGTCGATTGAGGCCTGCGTTAGTGGTCAATGGTCGGTATCGCCCTCCTGGCAAACGGTTTTCGACAGTATCAGAGGGTATTTAAATATCAGGTAAATAGGGTCCGAAAATTCCTACGTCCGGTTTGTGGTTCAGTGGTAACGCGGTGGGCATGAATGCCCACCCTGCGGGGGTTGTCAGGTTACCAGCATCAAGGCGCCGTCTGAGCGGGTATCGGGTGCGATGCCATATTCCTGCGCGCGCGCCAGGATGGCGGCGGCCCAGCGGCGATGCGTCGCCGGTTCACACATCGCGCCCTGCGATTTGAATACCGCCTGGCTTGAGTTGAGGATGCGGAAGGCATCCGCCTGATCGCTGGCGGAAACCATCAACATCTCCTGAATCTTGCCGATTTGGCTCGGGTGAATGGCGGTTTTGCCCACCAAACCGTGCGCGATATCCAGCGCCAGTTCCTGATCCATAATCTGTTGATCGTCGATGTGCTCGCACACCGGCGCGGTCAGCGCAAAATCCCGCGATGCGAATACCGCCACCAGCATTTTGATGGTGTAACCCATCGGGCTGTCATACAGCGTGAAGTGACGTGAACGGCGCAGCGACAGCACATTCATCAAATCGTTACCGCCGATGCGCAGGGCGATCACGCGCTCGCGGCAGGCATGGTTTTGCAGCGTGAGGGCCAGCTCGCGCATCGCCACCACGTCGAACACCTCTTCGGTTTCCAGCGTCGGCATCATGCACAGATGGCTCGGTTCAAGAATCTGCCACCACAGCGGCAAGGAGTCGGCGGTGAATTTCGGCAGCACAAAACCGTCTATTGCGCTGAGGTTGAGGTTTTCCACCAGCCACGCGCCCATCTCGCTGTTACGCGGACGGATAAACACCAGCGGCCACTGCGCGTTGCCATTGGCACGCTGTTCGGCATTCAACACCAGCAGGATCTGCTGGAGATTGTGCAGCGCCTGCGGCAAATCCGCATCACTGACCGCATCTTCCAGGCAGATCACCAGCGAGCGCAACCCGCTGATTTTATTGTGCAGAATGGCATCGACGATATCGCTGCGCACCGCCGGCATATACAGCGTTGCGCCCAATCGCCATGGAGAGAGACGGCCGTTCATCACAGCACCTTTTTGATTATCGTCACGGCGCGGTATTGCCCAAGATCGGCACCCGCTTCTGTGATGGTCAGCCCTTTTTGTTGGGCAAGATAGACCAGCAGTGCCACGTCGGGATCGTTCACCGAATGGACCAGCACCTGATCCGGCACGCGACGCAGCACGGCGCGCGTGGCTTCGGCGATGCCCGGCTTAATGCGGTTGATGCTGTTCACCTGATAACGCGCCGCCAGCATGGCGATCACCGCTTCACTTTGCGCCACCAGCTGCTGCTGATGTTGTGGATCCTGCTGGCACGCGGGCAGGGCGCTGACATCCAGCGATCGCGCATATTCCGCCACGGTGTTCACCAGCTGCTGGCTGCAATCGTATTGCGCCAGATGGTCGCATTGTACGCAGCCGTGCAAGCCATCTTCAGACCACAATGATCGCGAGATCAACCCTGAAACCGGCGCGCCCATAATGCCAAACGGGATCAGCCAGTCATCATCGCTGGCCGAAAGCCACGCCCGACCGCACGGATCGGCCAGCACCACCAAGCGCGGTTGTGCCGGATAGCCGGGACGATGTTCGAGGCTGCGGATCAGCTCGCCGGTGATGGCGCCTTTGCCGGTCCAGCCATCAACGAACACAATGCCTGCGGTGCCGTGGCGCGCTTCGATGATCTCCAGCGCGGCCTGATCAATACCGCGATCGCGGATGATGCTGATGCCGTAATGGTAGGATTCGTGGCCCATCGCGCGCAGCGCCTGTTGCAGCATCACGCC
Organism: Pantoea sp. GCM10028869; assembly: GCF_042666835.1. Lineage (NCBI taxonomy): Bacteria > Pseudomonadati > Pseudomonadota > Gammaproteobacteria > Enterobacterales > Erwiniaceae > Pantoea > Pantoea sp. GCM10028869. The sequence continues at coordinate 129,460 of NZ_JBHTGO010000002.1, forward strand.
GAGCGGCACGCCCGCGCGCACCAGGCTGGCGAGCACAATCGGCGTGTCGCCAAACTGGTGTGCCAGCGTCCGCGCCAGCATGGTGACTTCTTGCGCCAGGCGTCCGGCACCGGCGTCAAGCGCGCGGGAAAACAGCTCAAGGTGCCAGCGCGTCGGTTCCGGTTCCTGACTCAGCATCTCGGAATAGTGGCGCGCGCCAGATTGGATCAGCTGCTCTTTTTGCTCCACTGGCGTCATGTCGATTTCAACCGGCTTCAGCAGAAATTCGACGTCGCCGGCTCGGTACGATCCAGAGAAAGGCAAGTTATTCACCATCTGTTTGTTCTCCGAATATGGCCTGGTTGATGCGTTCGGCAAACTGGCTCTGACGCGGAATGCCGTACCAGCTGCACAGCTTCATAAAGCGGTGATCGCTGAGGCTGTCGCCAAGGCCAATCACCGGGAAAACGCCGCGCTCGTTACGCAGCTTTTCCAGCAGGTAGCTGACGGCTAAGCCTTTTTCCACCACGTTCGGCAGCCAGGCGACGTTGTTGCTGTTGCGATGGATGTAATAGCCGGCGGTGGGGAAGCGTTGCTCGATTTCATCGGCGATGGCGTAAAGCTCTTCGAGGCGCGTGCTGTCGCGGTGCTTCATCACCAGATAGATCGGCGTGACGCCATATTCATAGTTGATGCGCGCCCAGCCGTTGATGTCGCGCTCTGCCATCAGGTCGGTGATCGCCTGCTGCATTGAGAGCAGCGCCGGGCCGTACGGCGTCAGTTTTTCCAGCATCTGCGCGCGCCATTCGGCATCTTCCTCGCCTTGCGGGTTAAGGATCACCGCGCCGTGCGTGGTCACCGCCCACGATCGGAAAGGGATCTGCACGCGGGCAATCTCTTCGGTGCCGCGGGCGGTGACCGGGATCAAATCGGCCTGCTCGATCATCCAGTCAACCAGCATCGACTGCTCTTCAGTCATAAAGCTGCGCGGCTGCAGGCTGAGATCGAGCGCGCCAGTCCGGAACGGCTCAAGATCGAGCTCGTCCACCATTTTGCGGCGCGTCTGAAAAAGCGTGTCGTCAAGGTCGGAAAAAATCACCGGTTTATTCATAGCTGATCACCTCCACCTGTGGCGCAATCTTGGTCAGTGCCGTGGTTAACAGCGGATCCACGCTTTCGACCGGCGTTTCGATGCACAGCAAAATGCGGTCAAACTGCTGATGCGCCACGTTGTAAACGAAGTTGGCGATGCCGAGACCGTAGTTATCACCGAAGGCGATAGCTGATTCGATGGCAAATCCGGTAGCGATTGGCGAGCGCGTGGTGGAGCTGTATTTCACCTCTGCGCCTTGTGCCGCCAGACGTTCAGCCAGCAAGAAGGGTTCCCAGACAAATTCGCTGCTGCCGAGCACGAGAATTTTCTCTCCCGGCTGCGCCTGAATCGCGCGCCCCAAATCGCCCGCTGGCGCTGCCATGCCGAGTCGGCCCCAGCGCTGTTTGCCGGTGATGGGCACGGTGGCGGCATCGTTAAGCACCATCGCTGGCATCGGCGGCAGTGCGGCGTCGGGATCCTGCTGCCAGTGCCAGTCGCCTTGCACCAGCGACACGCTGCGCACCGGCACCGGACAGCGCGCGGATAACGCATCGCCGCTCCAGTCGGTGAGCGTGACGGCGATAACCTGCTCGATCTGCGTTAAGCCGCCGTCGTTGCGCAGCGCTTCGAGCAGGTTAATAAAGGTGTTGCCGGTGGTGGCTTCGTCATCAATCATTACCAGCGTGCGCGCGTTGAGCACGCGCTGGCGCAGCTGCGCATCATCGGGCAGGTAGATCAGATGATCGGTGGCGTGGCTGTGATTTTCTTTAAACTCGCACAGCAAATCCGCCTGCTGCGGATGGCGCGTTGAGGTGAGATACACCGGCTCACTGACGTGCTGGCGCACTTCATCAAACACGCCTGCGCCGAGGCCAACGGCGGTTTCCGCCATGCCGATAAACAGCACCGGGCCGTCAGAAAGCGGCGGAAACTGCTCCGCCAGCTGGCGATACACGGCGCGCATTTTCTCCGGCGCCACCGGAATGTGGCGGCCAAGCACTTTACTGACGAACAAAAAAGCGCGCTTGGGATTGCGGCGCTCGGCGATCTCGAACAGATCGTCGATGGCGCTGATGCCGCCGGTTGGCGTAACGCTCAGCGTGCCGCATGACAGCGTCCTGCTCCAAAGTGTGGTCATGGATTGTTCCTTATTGAACCTGGTTGGACAGGACGGGGTTGTACGCCACCACGTCGCTCAGCGCGCGGACGGTGGCTGGCGTGAAGTCGCGGCGGGCGTTGTCGATCACCTGCTGCTGACTGATCAAGCCTAGCTGGCGCAGGGCAAACAAGCCGGGAAGATTGACGCCGCTGAAGCGGGTATAACCAATGCCGCCGGAGGGGCGCATATTGATCTCCAGTAATAGCGGTTTGCCGCTGGCGTCATTGCGCGTCTGCACGTTGATCAATCCATCCGCGCCCATCGCAGCGGCACAGGCTAGCGCCAGCTCAAAGGCTTCGCCGCGGTTTTCCAGATACTGCAGCGCCCCTTCTTTGCGGCGCGCCACGGCGGCCAGCACCTTGCCGTTTTCCGCCAGCATATCAACCGAATATTCCGGGCCCGGCAGATACGGCATCAGAACCAGCGGCTCCATGCTGTCGGCGCCCTCCAGCGCCTGTAAGTAATATTCGGCTTTCACCCGGCGTGCGTCGGGATGGGTAAACGGCGCCATCGGCGAGACACTTTCATCAAACTGCCAGAATCCCATGCCATAAATACCGGTAACCGGCTTTACGCACAGCGGCAGATCGCCAAAGGGTTTACCGGCGATCAGCTCACGCAACTGTACGGGTGAATCCACGCGCAGTGAAGGCACCACCGGCAAATTCAGGCTTTTCATATGGTGGGCAAACGCGACTTTGTCATCGGCCAGATCCAGCATTACAACATCGCGTGCGCCGGTGGTTAAGCGCGCACCGCTGGCTTCGATAGCGGCGCGATGGGCTTCAAACCAATGAGCATGTCGACCGGTATGGATCGCCTGAATGGCATATTTTTCTACGGTAGAAATAATAAATTCGAGGCGCTGATTAACATCACCAGGTTCAATTAATGCATGATCCGCCAGCGAAAGTATTTCATTACGCGATTGGCGATGTGATGCATAAATCGACACGTTGTAGTTATGTTTTTTAGCTGCAGATGTTATGCCATTAATTATATCGCGCTGGGAGGATAAACCTTCCATTAGCCAAATTTTGTGAGACATTTCTAATTATTTCCGCAAGAGGCTGGTGGCTGGATTATGGTTTGCGAGTTTATTTCTCACTTTGAAATGAGTCAATCATAATATGATTTTTTACCCTAACGTAACCTTATGAATTTTAATGTAAAGAATTGTCATGTTTAGTGCGTTGCTGGTTCGGGCTGGATTCTTTTAAGTTGTTCTTCTGCAAGGATTTATTGTATTTCATAAAATTGCTGTGAAAATTAATGCTGAACATGAATATCCTCATGTTATGATTTTGCCCTCATGGAATTTGTTGCAAATATAAAACCCTTTTCAAACCTGTTTGAAGGAATTATGACATGGTTTCATTAAGCAAGAATCAGACGGTTTCACTCAGCAAACAAACCGCTTCGCTGAATAAATTACATTTCGGCTTAGGCTGGGATCCCATTAAAAAGAAAGGCTTCATGGGCAAGCTTTTTGGTGGTGGCAGCGATTCCATCGATCTGGATGCCAGCTGCGTATTATTGGATCAATCCGGTCATGCCATTGATACCATCTGGTTCCGCGCATTAACCTCTAAATGTGGTGCGGTGAAACACAGCGGTGATAATCGTACTGGCGAAGGCGATGGCGACGATGAAGTGATCATCGTTGAGTTGTCACGTCTGCCAGCTAACGTTGAGTATCTGGCGTTCACCGTGAACAGCTTCCAGGGTCAAACCTTCAACGAAGTGGAAAATGCCTTCTGCCGCGTGGTGGATCAAAACGGCAAAGAGCTGGCGCGCTATGAGCTGACTGAGCAAGGCAGCCATACCGGCATCGTGATTGCTTCGCTGCACCGCAACGGCGGACTGTGGGACTTCACGGCGCATGGCCGCGCGAGTGCCGGCCGTACCATTGACGCGATGCAAAACGACATCGTTGCCGCAGTGGTGCGCTAATGAATATGACGCCGGGGAGCAATGCTCCCGTTCCCGCTAATCTGCTGACGGTGCGCGTACTCGCTGGCGCCGCCGTTGATGCTTCGGCCTTTCGTCTGTTCGCCAGCGGCAAAGTCAATGGCGATGCCGATATGGTGTTCTACGGTCAGCCGGATAACGATGACCGCACCATCAGCCTGAAAAGCGAAGGGCACAACTCTGCCTTTTCTGTCGATCTTAACCGCTTGCGTCCTGACGTGCAGAAAGTGGCCTTTACCGTTACCTGTGACGGCGGCCGCAACGTGTCGGGTTTGCAACGTCTGGCGATTCAGGTGGAGCAGAGCGGTGAAGTGTTGCTGAATGGCAGCGTGGAGCTGGTAGGACGTCAGGAAGCAGCGTTGATCCTCGGCGAACTTTACCGCCGTAATAATGAGTGGAAATTCCGCTTTATTGCGCAGGGTTTCAACGGCGGCTTAAAGCCGCTGGCGGAACATTTTGGTGTGGATGTGGCTGAACCCGCGCCTGCCCCAACGCCTGCGCCTGCACCGCAGGCGGCACCGGCTCCAGCACCGACACCCGCGCCGGCAAAAATCAATCTGAGCAAAGTGTCTCTTACCAAAGAGAAGCCAGCCATCAGCCTGACCAAGCGCGATAACTTCGGTGAGATCCGCATCAATCTGAACTGGCACCGTGAAACCAGCAGCGGTGGCGGCGGGTTGCGCGGATTGTTCGGCGGCAACAAAGGCGTGGATCTCGATCTCGGCGCCTTCGTTGAGCTGCAAGACGGCTCGCGCGGTGTGATCCAGGCGCTGGGCGGCAATTTTGGCGCTATGCATGCCAAACCTTTCGTACACTTGCAGGGCGACGATCGCACCGGTGAAGTGACCGACGGCGAATGGCTGCACATCAACGGTCGCGAATGGAGTCAGATTCGCGAGGTATTAATTTTCGCCTTCATCTATCAAGGTGCGGCGAGCTGGGACAAAACGGATGGCGTAGTCACGCTGCACATTCCAGACCAGCCTCCGATTGAAACGCGTATGACTGAAGGGGAGAACCGCCGCAACATGTGTGCGATTGCTCGCCTGGTCAATGAGAACGGCAGTATCCGCGTCGAGCGTATCAATCAGTTCTTTAACGGGCATTCCGATATGGACAAAGCTTTCGGTTGGGGATTCAACTGGCGAGCTGGCTCCAAATAATAACAGACAGAGGATTCACTATGAGCTTTTTCAACAAGGTTAAAGGGGCATTTAATTCCGGCCGCGATGAATTAACCAAACAGGTTAGCCGCTTTAAGAACAAGAAATTTATGCAAGGAACCGTCGCGGTGTGCGCACGCATTGCGGTGGCAGACGGCGGCGTGAGCGCGGAAGAGAAGCAGAAGATGATCGGTTTTCTGCGCGCCTCCGAAGAGTTGAAAGTCTTTGATACCAATGAAGTGATTGAGTTCTTCAACAAGCTGGTGAGCAGCTTTGATTTCGATCTGGAAATCGGCAAGGGCGAAACCATGAAGTACATCATGGCGTTGAAAGATCAGCCGGAAGCCGCACAGTTGGCGATCCGCGTAGGTATTGCTGTCGGTAAGAGTGATGGTGATTTTGATGCTGACGAGCAGAAAGCGGTGCGCGAAATCGCCGTCGCTTTGGGCTTTGATCCAGCAATATTTGGTCTGTAATTTTTTATCTTTTAAGGGTTCATCATGGTGTCTACGCACATTGGCTTCCCAACTGAAACAGTCGCGGTTTTCATCGCGCTGTCGGTGGGCGCTATTTTTATTGACCTGTTCATGCACCGCGGCGACAAGCCGATTTCGCTGAAAAGCGCGGCGCTGTGGTCAGTGTTCTGGGTGGCGGTGGCGATGGGTTTCGCCGGCTTCCTCTATATCCATCACGGCGCTGAAGTTGCCAGCCTGTTCGTGACCGGTTATGCGCTGGAGAAAGTACTTTCCGTCGATAACCTGTTCGTGATGATGGCGATCTTCTCGTGGTTTGCCGTTCCGGACCGCTATCGTCACCGCGTGCTTTACTGGGGCATCATCGGTGCCATCGTTTTCCGTGGCATCTTCGTGGCGATCGGTACCGGCTTGCTGAGCCTTGGTCCGTATGTCGAAATCGTGTTTGCGCTGATCGTCGCGTGGACGGCGGTAATGATGCTGAAAAGCGGCGATGACAGCGACGAGATCGAAGATTACTCGCAGCACCTTGCTTATCGCATGGTGAAGCGCTTCTTCCCAATCTGGCCAAAAATGCGCGGTAACGCCTTCCTGCTGAATCAGAAGGAAGTTGATGAAGAGCTGCAGAAGCCAGAAAACAAAGACGTAGCGATTGGTCGCGGCAAGAAAGCGGCACTGTATGCCACTCCGTTGATGCTGTGTGTGGCGGTGGTTGAACTCTCTGACGTGATGTTCGCCTTTGACTCCGTGCCGGCGATTATCGCAGTAAGCCGTGAACCGCTGATCGTTTATAGCGCCATGATGTTCGCCATCCTCGGCTTGCGTACACTGTACTTCGTACTTGAAGCATTGAAGCAGTATCTGGTTCACCTCGAGAAAGCCGTCATCGTGCTGCTGTTCTTCATCGCGGTGAAACTGGGTCTGAATGCTACCGATCATATCTGGCATCACGGCTACAGCATCTCTGCTAGCGCCAGCTTGTTTGTGGTACTCGGCGTGTTAGCGGTCGGTATCGTACTCAGCGTGATGTTCCCCGGTAAGCCCGAGGAAAAAGAAGAGAGCTGATCTTCTGCCAGCAATGAGTCTGAAAAATCATTAACCAAGAGGTAATTACAATGAGCGTTTCTCTTTCTAAAGGCGGTAACGTTTCGCTGAGCAAAGCGGCACCAACCATGAAAAACGTCCTCGTTGGCCTTGGCTGGGATGCACGTTCCACCGATGGTCAGGACTTTGACCTTGATGCGTCAGCGTTCTTGCTGTCCGCCAGCGGCAAAGTCCGCGGCGATGCTGACTTTATTTTCTACAACAATCTGGTCTCTTCCGACGGTTCCGTTTCTCACACCGGTGACAACCGTACTGGTGCAGGCGATGGCGATGATGAATCGCTGAAAATCAAACTGGATTTGATCCCGGCTGACGTCGACAAGATTGTGTTTGTGGTCACCATCCACGATGCGCAGACCCGTCGTCAGAGCTTTGGCCAGGTTTCCGGCGCGTTTATCCGCCTGGTGAACGATGACGACCGCAGTGAAGTGGCGCGTTACGATTTGACCGAAGATGCCTCCACTGAAACCGCGATGCTGTTTGGTGAGCTGTACCGTAACGGCGCCGAGTGGAAATTCCGCGCGGTAGGCCAGGGTTATGCAGGCGGCCTCGCTTCGGTATGTGCTCAGTACGGTATCAACGCGTCTTAATTATCACGGGCAGCTTCGCGCTGCCCGCATCATCCAATTAAAAGCAGGAGCTTTAAAATGGCAGTTTCTCTGGTAAAAGGCGGTAACGTTTCCCTGACTAAAGAAGCACCAACCATGAATGTTGCCATGGCGGGTCTGGGTTGGGATGCACGTGTAACAGATGGTCAGGATTTCGACCTCGACGCGTCAGTATTTATGGTCGGTGACGACGGTAAAGTGCTGAGCGATGCCAGCTTCATCTTCTTCAACAACAAGCAGAGCGCTTGTGGTTCCGTTGAGCATCAGGGCGATAACCGCACCGGTGCTGGCGATGGCGATGACGAGCAGGTTAAAATTACCCTGTCTAAAGTACCGGCTGAGGTGAAGAAGCTGGTCTTCGCGGTGACCATTTATGATGCCGAAGCGCGTAAGCAGAACTTCGGCATGGTGAGCAACAGCTTCATGCGTATCTTCAATAATGACAGCGGTGCTGAAATCGCCCGTTTTGACCTGTCTGAAGATGCGTCTACCGAAACCGCGATGGTGTTTGGTGAGCTGTATCGGAATGGTGCCGAGTGGAAATTCAAAGCCGTTGGTCAGGGCTTCGCAGGCGGCCTGTCAGCGCTGGCTTCGCAGCACGGCGTGAGCGTCTGATTCAAAGCATTGCTATCAAAGCCCCGGCTGGTCCGGGGCTTTTTATTATCCAAAGGACGCATCCTTAACAGGAGGTTAAAACTATGATGTTACAACCGGGCCAGAACCTGCCGCTGAACACCACCGAACTGACGTTGCGCCTGCACTATGCTGCTTCATCCACGTTGCGCGGCGATGTGGATACCAGTGTTTTCCTGCTCGATGCCGCTGGCAAAGTGAGTGGCGATGCCGATTTCATCTTCTTCAATCAGCCCACAACCGCCAATCGCAGTGTGGTCATGCAGAGCACGCCGCAAGGCTGCACCATTAATCTGGATCTGATGAAGATTGCCGCCAGCGTCAGTAAAATCGCCGTCGCCTTAGTGATTGACGGCGACGAGGCGATCAATGCGCTCAACAGCCTGAGCTTAACCGCTGAAGATATTGCCCAATTCAGCCCGGAAACGCACGGGCGCGGGGAGAAGGCGCTGATTCTGGCCGAAGTTTATCGTCACAATGGCGGCTGGAAGCTGCGCGCTCTGGGGCAGGGATTCAACGGCGGGCTCGAACCACTGGCGCGTCATTATGGCGTGGATATCGCCCAGCCCGATCCTCAGCCAGCCGCGCCAACGGTGGTGAGCCTGGAGAAAAAGCTGCAACAGAAAGCGCCACGATTAGTGAGCCTGGCGAAAAACGCCAGCGTTAGCCTGAGCAAATACCAGCTACAAACGGTGAAAGCGAAGGTGGCATTTGTACTGGACGCCTCGGGTTCGATGAAAGGGCAGTTTAGTAAGGGCAACGTGCAGGCCGTATTAGATCGCATTGCGGTGCTGGCGGCGCAGTTTGATGATGACGGTTCGATGGATGTCTGGGGCTTCGGTCAGCAGCACGCGAAATATCCCGATGTAACCCTGGATAATCTTGATGGCTACATCGCCACCATCCAGCGTGGCGGCAAGACATCGGCGTGGGAGATTTTACCCGGACTGGGCGGCACTAATAATGAACCGCCGGTCATGGAAGAGCTGATTGATACCTTTAGGCACAGCGATCTGCCAGTGTACGTGGTTTTCATTACCGACGGCGGCATCAGCAAAACCCGCGCCATCAAAGAGGCGATTCGCCGCTCGGCTAACTATCCCATCTTCTGGAAATTTGTCGGCCTCGGCGGCAGTAATTATGGCATTTTGCAGGATTTGGATAACTTCAACGATCGCCGCATCGACAACACCCATTTCTTCGCCATCGACAACTTTGCCAGCCTGGCGGAAGACCGGTTATACGATCTGCTGCTGGAGGAGTTTAAGCCGTGGCTGGATGCAGCAAAGGCTGACCGGATTTATTGATCAGCCTGAATTGTGCGCCTAAGGATCCAGACGCAGCATGCGCAGTTTTTCCATTGGCACGCGGCGTTTTTTCCACGTTGGATGGAAATGACGCCAGTGTGGATCCTGCGCGGCGGCCAGTAACTCAAAATCACCGCGCGTATCGCCCCAGGCGCGCAGGTGATAGTTATGCAGCGGGCCGTAAACGCTTTCCAGTCGCTTGACCTTTTGCCCGCAGCGGCAGTTATGACCGGTAATTTTTCCGGTGAGAATGCCGTCTACCACTTCTAATTGGGTACCGATCAGATTGATGCCCAGACGCTCGGCGAACGGTTCTAACACCATCGCTGGCGAGGCGGAACAGATGGTCACTTCGGCGCTGGAGTTCACTTCGGCGGCAACCGCTAACAGCCCGGCTGGGCGCATTAGCTTATTCCAGTTTGCCGCGCAGAAAAGTTGCGCCTGCTGGCGAATCCATTGCTCCTCAACGCCGGTTAAAAAGGTGTGAATCAACACTTCTTTTAACTCATCACGCGTTAGCTTTTTCCGCATGCAGCGCAGCGTAGGGAATGCCAGTTTGGCAATTTTGCGTGCGAACGCGCGTTTGCCAAAGCTGAAGCGCAGAAAGGGGATGAAGCTGTCGTGAATGGTCAGCGTGCCGTCAAAATCGAAGACTGACAGAACCTGATTTTCACGCGCTAAGGAGGATTCCATGGACATGTTGTTCTCTTTTGTCGCAAGCCGTAATCAATGCCACGATGATAGCAAATGGCTGGCCGATATTCTCATGCGTGAATGCGGCTACCGATAAACGGTAGCCGTTTGAAACGCTTACTCGCGGATTTTGCCCTCCTCCTCGCGGGTTTTACCCTCTTCGATAAACTCTTCGTCAATCTCTTCAGAGTTCTCACGGTTATCGCGACCGGAGAGCAGATTCCAGCAGGCAATAAACAGCGCGGCGATCAGTGGACCAATCACAAAGCCGTTGATGCCGTACACTTCCATGCCGCCTAGCGTGGAGATCAGGATCAGATAGTCCGGCATTTTGGTGTCTTTACCGACCAGCAGCGGACGCAGAATATTATCCACCAGGCCAACCACCACCACGAAGAAGCCAATCAGGAACAGCGCTTTCCAGATGGCGCTGGTGGCGAAGAAGAAGATGGTTGCCGGTACCCAGACAATGGCGGAACCGACCGCCGGAATGAGCGACAGGAACGCCATCAAGGTGCCCCACAGCAAGCTGCCATCAATGCCAGTGATCCAGAAGGCGATGCCGCCCAGCACACCTTGTACCACCGCAACCACCACCGTGCCTTTGACCGTGGCGCGCGATACCGCTGCGAACTTCATCAGCAGGTGATGTTTCACGTAGGTTGAAAGCGGCAGCGCTTCAAGAATTAAATTCACCAGCCAGGCGCCATCTTTCAACAGGAAGAACAGCAGATAGAGCATCACGCCAAAGCCAACGGTAAAGGTGAAGGTCCCTTTGCCGATCAGGAACACGCTGCCCGCCATGTATTGGCCGCCTTTCAGCGCAAAGCCAGAGAGCTTCTGCTGAATCTCCTGCGCGTTGTTCAGGTTGTTATCGGCGAGATAGTTGCGTGCCCAGGAAGGCAGATGCTGCAGCAGATCGGCAAACACCGCAGGGAACTGCGCGGAGTTGTTCTGCAGCTTGGTGTAGACGGTGTTAACTTCAACCACCATTGAAGAGGTGATCAGCGCCAGCGGCGTGAACACCATCAGGCAGATAATCAGTAACGTAGCGAACGAAGCCAGACCGTTGCGATCGCCCATTTTACGGCGCAGCAGCGACTTCAGTGGATGGAAGATCACCGCCAGAATCGCGGCCCAGAAAATGGCAGAAAAATAGGGTGTCAGCACATCAAAAAAGGCGAAGGTGACGATCGCCAAAATAACGATAAAGAAGCCTAAATTAAGTCCTTTAATACGCATTACATAGTCTCGTCAGTAGATAGGGCGAATGAACTATAGAACGCTTAACGGGGAAAGTAATGTTTTTAGGATCGATGGTTCGCTTAAGCTCGTGAAGAGAGCAGACACAGGATGTCCCGATTTGTCCGCCTGATGTCTGTTCACTGGCTGGCGCGGCAGCACTATAACGGTGATGATGGTGGCTGAAACTCATGGGAGGAAATCATGCTGGAACTACGTCCTAACTGCGAATGCTGCGATAGAGATCTGCCGCCGGAGTCGCTTGAGGCGAGCATCTGTTCATTTGAATGCACGTTCTGTGTGGCGTGCGCGGAAGGTATCCTGGCGCAGCGCTGCCCGAATTGCAGCGGTGAGCTGGTGCGTCGACCGATTCGTCCTGCTGCAGCGTTAGCACGTCATCCGGCGTCCTCAACGCGCCATTTATCTTCTTCATGAGATAGTGAGCGTGCAAACCAATATTCTGCTCATGTAAACGTTTACCCTAAATAGTTTATCAGGCTGCCTCGGGATATTTAAACGTTACGCAAGCAGGGTAATTTTGAGCACGATAGTAATCACCGCTGTGTATTAATGTTGGTTATAAACAATCCGGACCTAATAAGGAGCAGTAATTGTTAAATACTCATCAGGTTGCGCGTGTGGCGTGATGGAATTAAAAGGCTTAAGAAGTTAATGGTGTTGTTTTTAAAGGAATGTTTACCATTTCTGATAGCGTGGATTAGCTGCTTGAAATCCTAATTAATGTGTCTTTGCTGAATCTGGTCAGAGCACAGACCTTATTTATCCTGAAACAACGTTCCTAAAATAATATTTTTTCTGTCATTTATTTTTTGCGTATTTTTCTGAAAAATAGCCCTTTTCAAAAGAAGTTTTCAATTTTAAATGGTATTGTTTGCTGGCAATGCTAGTGATGTGGCGTTGTGTGCTTCAGTTTTACCCTCACTTTTGCAGGGTTTACCCCTTTATGCAATTTATGGAAATTGAATTATCCTCCCGATCCTTGCGATCGGGTTTTTCTTTATATTTCCCGCTCTCGCCGCAATAAACGCTGATGCGTCTCTTCGATCCTGTTAATGTCAGAAAATACACAATCGTTAAGAAAGTGATAAGTTGACGTAATTTCCTGTAAGTATGCGGTTTTTAAGAGTTTTGGAAATGCTTTTCTGTCTCCAGTTAATCAATAGTAATGCTTAACGGCACAGCAACCGCCGTTATCATTGGAGGCAACACCATGAAAAAAACAACATTAACTCTTATTGCGTCATTTATTGCATGCAGCACACTGTTATCTAGCGTGTCCTGGGCAGACGGCCCTGGTGACCAGCGCTGGCAGCCGCACGGCGGCGACCAGCATCAGGACCACGGACGTGGCCCGGATCGTGGCGGCGACCGCGGACCGGATCGCGGCAATCATCATGACCGTGGCCACGATCGCGGCCCCGGCCCGGATCGTCATGACCGTTATGCTGACCATCGTATGCCGGAAGGGCATCGTGACGGCGACCGCTTCGCCTGGGGCGGACATGACTTCCGTCGCGGCTATCCGGCACCGCCGGAGTTTCGTGGTCCGCACTATCGCGTAGATGACTGGCGCGACCGTGGACTGTATGAACCACCGCGTGGTGAGCATTGGGCTTACATCGACGGTAATTACGTGCTGGTGGCCGCAGCAACCGGCATCATCACCGCGATTCTGCTCAACGGCGCGTTCAACTAATCTCCCCGGCGGATGGCTGCGGCCATCCGTGTTTCTCTGCGCTTTATCCGCTCACCAGGTTATTCTCTCTACGACCCGTTTTTCCTTTCGATACGTTAAGGAGTGATGATGACCGTGGTAAAAATGGTGGCGGTGGATAAAGACGGCACCTTTCTCGACGACAATAAACAGTACAATCGCGCGCGTTTTAACGCCTGCTATCAGGAAATGAAGCAGCGCGGCATCAAGTTCGTGGTAGCCAGCGGCAACCAGTATTACCAACTCAAATCCTTCTTCCCTGAGATCGCCCACGAAATTGCCTTCGTGGCGGAGAACGGCGCGTGGATTATCGATTGTGATGAAGAGTTATTCTGCGGCGAGTTTTCTCGTCCGGATATTGATGCGGTGCTGGATACGTTACACAACGGTAACTATCCCGAACTGCGTTACATCCTGTGCGGACGCGACAGCGCGTACTACTTCGAAGGCCTTGATGAAAAGTGGCTGGTGAAAATGCGTCACTATTGCCACCGCCTGAAGGCGATTCGCAGCCTCGATGACGTGGCGGGCGATAAGCTGTTCAAGTTTGCGCTGAATCTGTCTGATGATTACGTGGAACCGCTGATGGCGGACATTGAGCGTCTGCATCAGGGGGCGGCTGCCGCCACGTCCAGCGGTCATGGATCGGTGGATTTGATCGTGCCGGGCAACCATAAAGGTCACGGCCTCGATCTGTTGGGCAAACGCTGGGGCATCGAACGCAGTGAAATTCTGGTGTTTGGCGACGGCGGTAACGATCTCGAAATGCTGCAGCAGTCGGGCTTCAGCTTTGCCATGGCGAACGCACCGCAGAAGGTCAAAGATGCGGCCCGCTTTGAAGCGCCGGGTAATAACGACGAGGGCGTTTTACAGGTGATTGAGCAGATGCTGGCCGGCAAACCGCCGTTTGTCATCTGATCGTCATTTATAGCTGAATTTATTCTTTGCTTTGCCGATATTCGATTGTGACGGAACGCACAATTCGCCGCTGAGCGGCACTTCTTATCTCAATCGTTAATGCAGTCGGTTAGAAAGGATAAATTATGTTGCCAACCCGTTTGGCTGCCCGCATGACGCTGGGTGGCCTGCTATTACTGTGCGTCACCACCGCAGTCGTATTTTCCGTTCTGTTGTTGCGCGGTCAGCCGCGCGTCATCGAAGCCAGCCATACGCTGATTGAGCAGGCCGGTAGCAATCTGGTCAGCCAATTAAATCAGCAGCTGGTGCGCATTGAAGGCGAGGCCGTCAGCATGGCGCGCCTTGCTGAAGTGTTGCCGCACGATGCCACGCTGTGGCAGCAAAGCTTCCCACAAATCATCAACAGCAGCGGCAATAAAACCATTGCCGGCGGCGGCGTGTGGCCGGAACCCGATGCGTTTAGCGCCGGTGTGCAACGTCGTAGCTTCTTCTGGGCGCGACAGGGTGATGGCGCGCTGGCCTATTCCGATGACTACAACCTGCCTGCGGGCAACGGCTATCAACAGGAAAGCTGGTACAGCGCGGTGCGTAACGGACCGCGCGATCGTTGCGGTTGGTCGGAGGTTTATCAGGATCCGGTCTCCGGTGTGAAAATGGTGACCTGCAGCGTGCCGTATGCGGCGGGCGATCGGTTTGCCGGTGTCGCAACGCTGGATGTGCAGCTGGATAATCTTGCGGGCTTTATGCAGCAGAAAGGGCAGGTGACGGGCGGTTATGCCTTTGCGCTCGATAGCGCGGGCAATCTGCTCTATTACCCAGGCCAGGATATGAAATCGCTCACCACCTTGAGCAGCCTGGCGGAAAAATCCAGCTGGCTGGCGCCGCTGGCCGCCCGTATCACCCAGTTGAAGGGCGATGGCGATGTATTACAACTGTCGGATTTTGCAGACGGCTACTTGCACAACAGCGCGCAGGTGACGCTGTTCCGCATGCCCGGCACCGGTTGGGTGATTGGCCTGGTAACGCCGGAAAGTGCCGTCAGCGGCCTGGCGCGTACCATGATGCGCGACATCTTCACTTTCCTGATTCCGGCGATGATCGTGCTGCTGCTGTTAACCTGGGCGTTTACCCAACGCATTGGCCAACGTCTGAAGGCGACGCACGCGGCGCTGGATGAGATTGCCAATGGCGATGGCGATTTAACCCGCCGTCTGACCAAAAGTGGGCGCGATGAGCTGGCGGATATTGCCGGTGCGTTCAACAGCTTTGTCGATAAGATCGCTGGCGTGATTACCCGCGTGCAGGGCAGCGGCGAAACGGTGGCGGCCAACGCATCGGGATTAGCGCACAGCAACACCGCGCTGTCGGAGAAAATCGCTGAGCAGGCTGCGGCGCTTGAGCAGAGTGCGGCGGCGATGGAGCAGCTTAACGCCACCGTGCAGCAAAACGCTGAAAATACCCGACTGGCCGATGCTGCCGCCGAACAGACCGCGCAGATTGCCCGCAGCAGCAGCGAAGTGATGGGCGAAGTGGTGAGCACCATGGGCGCTATTCAATCCTCGTCGCGCCGCGTGGCGGAGATTCTGACGGTGATTGACAGCATCGCGTTTCAAACCAACATCCTTGCCCTGAATGCGGCGGTGGAAGCGGCACGCGCCGGTGAGCAAGGGCGTGGTTTTGCGGTGGTGGCATCTGAAGTGCGCGCCTTAGCCCAGCGCAGCGCCACGGCGGCGCAGGAGATCAAAGCGCTGATTGCCGATTCCGACAGCAACGTGCTGGCCGGCAGTAAACTGGTGGAAGGCGCGGGGCAGCAGCTTTCGCAACTGGTTTCCGACGTGCATAAAGTGAAGCAGGTAGTCAGCGAGATGCGCGTGGCTGGTGATGAGCAGAGCAAAGGTATTGCGGAAGTGACGCTGGCCGTATCACAGATGGAGCGCGGTATTCAGCAAAACCTGATGCTGGTGACGCAAACCGCCGAAAATACCCAGGCGCTGCGTGATGAAGCGGCGCAGCTGGCGCAAGAGATGGCGATGTTTAAAGTGGCTGAGCAGTAAAAAATCGGGCAGCGTCGGCTGCCCGTTATCATTTAGACGATGCGCCAGGCGGCGGCAATCATCTCGGTTAACGTCGGTGCATCGTAGCTGACCCAGCCGTTTTTGCTGTTAGCGCGTGACACAATCCAGTCAACATCGGTTGCTGACAGCGTTGGGCCCTCTAACCAGAACGGCACGATCGCCTGCTGCTGGATCCAGGCTTTCAACGCCAGCGCGGGCGGCGCGGGATCGTCCGGCAGCAACTGTTGGCCGAACTGCGCCATCAAACGTTGCTGTTCAGCATGCTCGGTTTCTGCCAGCACCTCGAGGAACGGGAACAGTAAACGTCCGCACACTTCGCCGTGATGGAACGGCTTGATCGCCCCCAACTCACCGGCAATGCCGTGGATCACGCCCAATCCGGCGCTGCTCAGACACACGCCACCCAACCATGACGCCATCATCATCGCTTCGCGCGCAGCATCTCCGCGCTCGTCGTCACGGTTTAAATCTGGCCAGGCCTGGAAGAACAGTCGCAGCCCATTAAGCGCAGTTTGCTGGGTGAACAAATTGCCTTTGCGCGACAGATAGGCTTCGAAAAGATGGGTGAAGGCATCGATGGCGCAGGTTGCCAGCACGCTGTCGGGCGCGCCTTTTAGCAGATCGGGATCGAGAATCGCGACCTGCGGCACAAACACTGGATGGCGCAGCGAGGCTTTAACCTGAATGTGCTGCTGATCGGTCACCACTGCGTTCTGCGTGGCTTCGCTGCCGGTGCCGGCCGTGGTGGGAATGGCGATCAGCGGCAAGGTCACCGCTTGCACTGGCGTATCACCGACTTTCTCCAGATAGCGCGCGGTATTCAGCGGGTGCTGCATCATCGCGCTAAAGGCTTTAGCCGCATCCAGCACGCTGCCGCCACCAATCGCCACCACGCGATCAACATGGCCGCGCCAGCGTCGCACCCAGCCATCAATCTCATCCGGCGAGGCTTCATGGCTGACAATCTCGTAACCGATGATGTGATCGTTGAGCGCGGCACCTAAGCGCGTCCAGGCCGGACCATTCAGGAATGAGCGGCCGCAAAACAGCAGCGTCGGCTGGGTATTGGCCGCCAGCAGCGGAATCAGTTGGTCAATGCTGCCGCGCCCAAACAGGGTTTGTTGATTACTGTACAACTCGATCAGATTCTCACTCACCTGCACGTCCTTCTTGTTTGGCTCAAAGACCTAAGTGTAACCAAAAGCCGTGACACTCCCGCTGCAAACATTCTGATAACCCGCTGGCAAAAAGTTGATCACCTTCGCAAAACAGAAATTCCGCTGCGGCGCCAGGTGCTTTGTACGCAATGTTACCCTTAACATGATACCCGTAACATTGCTCAGCAGGATGTTTACTGTGGTGCACGTTGTTGATTCTCATGTCCTCTGGGATAACCAAAATAAACCGCTGCCGGTAGCTTACCGTGCGCAAAAGTGGAGAAAAATTATGCCATTACTCTATGTGGCGATTGGCGTAGCGTTACTGCTGTTGCTGATGATTCGTTTTAAACTGAACGGATTTATTGCGCTGATTCTGGTGGCGCTGGCCGTTGGCATGATGCAGGGCATGCCGGTCAACAAAGTTATCGTTTCGATTAAAACCGGCGTCGGCGGCACGTTGGGCAGCCTCGCGCTGATCATGGGCTTCGGCGCGATGCTGGGTAAACTGCTGGCGGATTGCGGCGGGGCGCAGCGAATCGCCACCACGTTAATCGCTAAATTTGGTGAGAAGCATATTCAGTGGGCGCTGGTGCTGACCGGCTTCACCGTCGGCTTTGCGCTGTTCTACGAAGTGGGCTTTGTGCTGATGCTGCCGTTGGTGTTCAGCATCGCCGCCTCCGCGCGCGTGCCGCTGCTCTACGTGGGTGTGCCGATGGCGGCCGCGCTCTCGGTCACACACGGTTTCCTGCCACCGCATCCGGGCCCAACTGCGATCGCCACGCTGTTTAATGCCGATATGGGTAAAACGCTGCTGTACGGAACGCTGCTGGGGATTCCAACCGTTATTCTCGCCGGTCCGGTTTATGCGCGCTTCCTGAAAGGCATTGATAAGCCGATCCCGGAAGGCTTGTGGAACCCGAAAACCTTTACCGAAGCGGAGATGCCTGGCTTTGGCGTTAGCGTCTGGACGGCATTGGTGCCGGTGGTACTGATGGCGTTGCGCGCGGTGGCGGAGATGCTGCTGCCGAAAGGTCACGTGTTGTTGCCGTATGCCGAGTTCTTTGGTGACCCCATTATGGCAACCTTGATCGCCGTGCTGATCGCCATCTTCACCTTTGGTCTCAACCGTGGCCGCAGCATGGATGACGTGATGGGCACCATCACCGATTCGATCAAGATCATCGCGATGATGCTGTTAGTGATTGGTGGTGGCGGGGCGTTCAAACAGGTGCTGGTGGACAGCGGCGTCGATAAATATATCGCCAGCATGATGCATGAAACCAATCTGTCGCCGATCTTCATGGCGTGGTCGATTGCTGCGGTGCTGCGTATTGCGCTGGGTTCCGCTACCGTGGCGGCGATTACGGCAGGCGGGATTGTCGCACCGTTGATCATCACCAGCGGCGCCAGTCCGGAACTGATGGTGATTGCGGTCGGCTCCGGCAGCGTGATTTTCTCTCACGTCAACGATCCGGGCTTCTGGCTGTTTAAGGAGTATTTCAACCTGACCATCGGCGAAACTTTCCGCTCATGGTCGGCGCTGGAAACCATTATTTCGGTGTGCGGTTTGCTGGGTTGCTTACTGCTCGCCAACGTCATCTAAGTATCAAGGCTGAGGCACTGCGCCTCAGCCGCTTGCGGTTTACTGCGTTAAGGCGCGGAATGCCGCGAGTTCCTCTTGCGGCATTCCCGCTTGTAACGCCGCGTCACAGATTTGCTCCCAGCTGTTGCTGTCGAGAGGAATGCCATCGCGTTCACGTGCCACGCGGTTTTGCTCCTCCCACTCGCCGGGCACCTGAATCGGTGCATCGCCACTTTGCGGCGACTGTTTCACCCAATCCAGGAATGATTCCGCCTCTTCCTGCATCGCAGGCGCATCAAACGCATCCGGATTCACGATGATGGTGGTCATGCAGTTGAAAATGGCATCGTGGCTGGTGACCAGCGTCTCATCATGCGTGGTGCGTCCGCCGGACAGCGCGCCGCCGAGAATTTCACACATGGTTGCCAGCGCATAGCCTTTGTGCAGACCAAACGGCATCAGTGAACCATACGGCGCCTGATGCATCACGCCCGGTTCGGTGGTCGGCTGGCCTTGATGAT
Source organism: Pantoea sp. GCM10028869 (assembly GCF_042666835.1). Classification (NCBI taxonomy): domain Bacteria; kingdom Pseudomonadati; phylum Pseudomonadota; class Gammaproteobacteria; order Enterobacterales; family Erwiniaceae; genus Pantoea; species Pantoea sp. GCM10028869. The sequence goes on from NZ_JBHTGO010000002.1 coordinate 148,876, forward strand.
CAATCAGATAACCTGGCGCGACCTGCTGCTCTTTATTCCACGCCACTCGCGTTTTACCAAAGGCGATGCCGCTGGTGGCGAAATCGAGCAGCAGCGGTTTGGCATTGCGGCGCGGGAAAATGGCGCAGAAAGGATTGGTGCCAAAACGACGATCGCTACCGTTAAACGGCGCGACCATCGGATCGCCCATCACGTTAACAAAATGGAACGAGACAAAACCGGCGGCCGCACACTGTTCTGCCCAATGGCCGATGCGACCAATGTGGTGCGAATGGTGTAAACCAACCGCCGCAATACCTAACCTGGCTGCGCGCTCAATACCGAGTTGCATCGCCTCAAAGGCCGCCACCTGACCAAAACCGTTGTGCCCGTGTAGCGTCAGCACCGCGCCGGCGTCTTTTGCAATGCTGGCATGTTGGTTGAGTTGCAAAAAGCCCTGTGCCAGCGATTTCATGTAGCTCGGAATCATGCCAACGCCGTGTGAATCGTGACCCGCCAGATTCGCGGCCACCAAATGGTCGGCGACCAGGCGCGCTTCTTCGGCGCTGCTGCCAGCATGTAACCAAATGGCTTGAACAAACTGATGAAGGCGAGAAGGGGGAATAAGATGCAGAGTACTCATACGGTCAATCTCCTTATCATGAACAATCATGCATCCTGTGCCGAAACCAGTAATAACTGCAAGTCAATGATAAGAAGTAAAGGGCCACAACGTGTGGCCCAAAAACTCAGTGCGGCTGTTCAAAGCCCGCTTTGACCATCTGATCGCGCAGTGCGCGGGTAATTTCACGGTTTCCGCCAGTGATCGGATAAATGACATTGTTGACGACATCGTCAAGATAGTGCTCTTCAAACTCCTGCAGGGTGAGTTGCGTGCCACCTTCATCATTAATCGCAATACTGCCGCTGATGTGGTTGCCGTAATCCTTTGCCTTAAGGCTATAACGCCCCATGCTGGTATTAATCGTGCTCATAAGAATCTCCTTGTTACGTCGGCATTGATAACAATCGAGGCCTCTTCAGGCGCTATAAGTTTAGACTGCGGACAGGCGCTGAGTGCGGAATCAAGGAGAGGGAAAATCGCAGGCTGCGACCCGTCTCGCAGAATTAAATCGGCATTAAGCGAAACGATAGCCAAGGGTTGTGACCACTCTCGCAGCGTCCAGCGAAAGCAGAATGATCATCTATACTGGTAAGCAGACACGTTATTTTTCATACTTGAAGGAGCGAACAATGAAAATAATTCTGTGGGTTATCGCCATTATCTTCATCGTTGGGTTACTGACACTAACAGGCGTCTTTAAACTGATTTTCTGACAACAACAGGCACCTGCGGGTGCCTGAATTTTTTATTCAGCATAGGATTTTTCGCTGTCATTAAAAGACACAATCGGCAGGATGAGATCGCCCAGCGTCAACGGTTTCTGACACTGTGCGCAGCAGGCGCCATGATGATTTATTGCATCGACCTGTTTGCAGTCCGTTAAGGTGTAAAAAAATTTAGTGCAACCGCAGCGGCTACAACGAATAGTCATGTCAGTTTTTTCCCCATCTCCGTCCTGGAGTATCGAGATTTATCTTATTCGTCGGGTGAGTTCAATTGATAAATTTTGTTAATTTATTCCATGCGTGAATAGTTGACACTAAGTCACTGAAAGCTATCTCATTGCTTGCCGTCATCATCACAACATGATTGCACTTTGTGTACATCCTTCAGTAATGCCTTTCCGTTTATCCGGCGTTTCAATTTCACGTTCCGCATGAGGTAAAATTCGCCGTCAACCGAGAATTAGCCTGGAGATATTAAGCCTGTTTTTTAATATCCTTTTGGCGATTACTTAGGAATGCGTCGTATAAGAATCTGAAAAATTTGCCTTAAGGTAGTGCATTTTTTCAGCATGAATTAACAGGAAATTACGTTGTGAATCGGCACTTTTCTGCAGTTTTGTTAGGCTGCATTTTGACCTCATCGGTCTCATTTTCGGCATCAGCGGTAACAACTTCACAAGCCATCAAATCAGGCTGGAACACCTTTAGCGATAACGTGTCGCAAACCTGGTCGCAACCGCAGAATTATGATTTTTATCTGCCGGCGATTACCTGGCACAATCGTTGGACTTACGACGATGAGCACATCGATAAATACAACGAGCGCCCGTGGGGCGCAGGTGCGGGCGTTTCGCGCTGGGATGAGAAAGGTAACTGGCACGGTTTGTACCTGATTGCGTTTAAGGATTCCTTTAACAAATGGGAGCCGATTAGCGGTTACGGTTGGGAAGCGACCTGGCGACCGCTTAGCGATCAGAACTTTCATTTGGGCGCCGGTTATACGGCGGGCGTAACGGCAAGGGATAACTGGCGCTACATTCCGGTTCCGCTGATATTGCCTTTAGCATCAATTGGATATGGTCCAGCCACTTTCCAAATGACTTATATTCCCGGCACTTACAATAATGGCAACGTTTACTTTGCCTGGCTGAGATTTGAGTTTTAAGCGTTAGCGGCGCGCAGAAAGTGTGATCGGCATGCAAAAAATCAATATTTATCACTTTTTCATCAAATCGCACTGGACAAATGTCACCGCAATTGCTGTACTAGACGTCGACACAGTTTAGTGTCCTTTTTTCATGTAAAGGTAATATAGATGTCTAAGATCAAAGGTAACGTAAAGTGGTTTAATGAGTCGAAAGGCTTCGGTTTCATTACTCCAGAAGATGGCAGCAAAGATGTATTCGTACACTTCTCTGCAATCAACAGCAACGGTTTCAAAACTCTGGCTGAAGGTCAACGCGTTGAGTTCGAAATCACTGACGGTGCTAAAGGCCCATCAGCTGCTAACGTTATCGCACTGTAATTTAACAGTTCGAATTCTGAAAACCCGCCTTCTGGCGGGTTTTTTTTATCCTTTTTTAGGCTCGCCACCAAATAATCATCCAGCTCGCTAAGGCAAGCATGCTGATGCTCAGTGCCATTAACTCATCGAAAGTGCGTGGAATAAGGTTCTTCATTTCGCCTGCCTTAGAAAGATATTTCCCTCAGCATGCCAATGCCAGATTAAGCCAGCCTTAAGCCGTTATGACATTCTCGTGACAAGGCAGATTCTGCGGCACATCTCACAGATAACTTCCGTAACATAGCCACAACAATGCTTACTTGCAGATTTTTGTCCGGCAACGCTATATAACTGCTCAGGGAAAATGAGGAGGCAGGATGAACATACGTCAGGCACAGGCAAAAGACAGTTTTGCATTGAGCGCGTTGCTAACCGAATTGGGTTATAGCGCGACGGAAGGATTTATCGATACGCGTTTGGCGCAGCTTATTCATCATCCCGATGAAATGTTGTTGGTCGCGGAACACGGCAATCAGGTGCTGGGCTTCCTCTCGTTGCACTTTATTCCGCAGCTGGCATTGGCCGGCGATTTTGCCCGCATCAGCTACTTCTGTATTGCCGAAGGCGAGCGCAGCAAAGGCAGCGGGCAGCAGTTATTAAACCACGCCGAACAGCTGGCGCGGTCACGCGGTTGCGACCGTATGGAAGTGCACTGCCATTCATCGCGCCTCAAAGCCAACCAGTTCTATGCGCGTGAAGGCTATGTGGAATCACCGCGCTATCACATTAAAGCTCTAGGTTAAGATTGAGCTCGCGTCCGCTGGCTATCACGATGGCATCGGCGATGCTGTCGAGTTGTGCCACAGGCAGCAGCGCGGCGCTGACGCGAATGAACTGCCGGCTGCTAATGCTACAGCGTTCACCGGGCAGCACGGCGATACCGCGCGCGGCTAGCGTAATCATCGCGTACTGCTCCGATTCCACCGGAATCCACACGCTCAATCCATCGCGCTCTTCCAGCACCAGACCGCGTTTCGCCAGCGCGGCCAGTAACTGCTGGCGACGCTGCGCATAGGTGGCTTTGGCCTGCTGAATACGCTGCTGAGTCTCTTCATCATTGAGCATCCACGCCACGGCATCCTGCAAAATACGGCTGGTCCAGCTCACGCCAAAGTTGCGCCACGCTTGCAGGCGCTTCACCATTTCGGCGTTTCCTGATAACACCGCCAGCCGCAAATCCGGCCCATAAGCTTTAGAAAACGAGTGCACATGCAGCACGCGTTCGGGATAGTGGAAGCCGAGGCTAAACACCGGGTAGCGCGACAGATCGCCAATGCCGTCATCCTCGACAATGACGGTGCTGCTGTTTGCCAGCACGCGCGCCAACTCTGCACTGCGACGCTGGCTCACGCTGTTTCCGGTAGCGGAATGGGTGCGCGGTTGATAAATAAACATCGCCGGAGATTTCTGCATCAGCGTGGTCAGCGTCGAGGGAATGGGACCTTGCTCATCGCAGGGCAGCGGCAGAATTTCTGCACCCATGTTGTCTAAAATATCCAGTAATCGCGTGGCAGTAGGATCTTCGATCACCACACGATCGCCTGGTGACAGCAACGTCTGCACGATCAGGTTCATGGCATCGAAGCCGCCATCGGTTGCCAACCAGGCTTCGGCGGGATAGGGCCAACGTGGCGTTACGGCATCCTGCAATTGCGGTGAAATCGCCTCACGCTGATAACTATTCAGTTGCGGCGATGCAATGCCCGCCAGCATCGCCTGACGTAGATCCGGCAATAACGTTGGATCCGGTGAGGCCATTGCCAGTGACGCCTGAACATTCTCGCCGTAATTGCCGATTTTCTCGAAGCGAATCGGACGCGGCATCACGCTATTGCCGCTCACCCACACGCCGCTGCGACCTTTACCCGCCAGCACTTTCTGCTTCTTCAGTTGCGCCCAGGCAGCGGAAACGGTTGCCGGGCTCACGCCCAATCGCTCAGCCAATTCCCGTACTGCCGGCATCTGCATGCCCACCGCAATCTGCCCATCGCGAATTAGCGTGGATGCCGCATGCGTGATGCCTTTCACCGAAGCATCCGTGATCTGCTGGCTGAGCCACTCCAAATCCACACTTTGCGTCATAAGAAAATCCTTTGTTCAGTAACAAATAATAGATTGTTCAGATTAGTATTCGCGATTTAGACTCAAATTCAAGCACTATTTGCTGCATAAATAATCACAGCCGCAGGGCTGGCAGAACAGACGGGGAAGGCAAAACTATGGTAACCATCAGACTGGCGGTACGTGACTGGGATTACTTCACACCGCTGGCACTTGGCGATATCAAGCCGGAAGGTTTCACGCTGGAGATCGATCGCGTTGGCACGCTGGTGGATAACCTCGCCACCAGCGATAAATACGATGCCGGTGAAGTGTCGTTTAGCCGCTTTGCTCAGGCTCGGGCAAAAGGTGACACTTCACTGTTGGGCCTGCCACACTTTCTGATGCGCGGTTTCCGTCAGCGCTGCATCATTACGCGCAGCGACAGCCCGATGACTTCGCCAGCGCAGCTGAAAGGTAAAAAGATCGGCGTTACCGGCTGGCAGGATTCGGGCAACACCTGGACGCGCACCGTGCTGCGTGAAGCGGGCGTGGAGATTGATGATGCGTATTGGTTTGCCGGGCGTTTGACTGAGGATCACCCGATTGTTGATCGTCTGGCCGGTTTTGGTCGTCCGGGGCGTATTGAACCGGCGCCAGGTGAGCGTCCACTGATCGCGTTGCTGAAAGCGGGCGAGCTGGATGCTGTCTTTACCCCTTTTATGCCGGAAGGTTTTTTCCTCGCCGATTCGGGTTTGCGTCAGCTGCAGGTGGATTTTGCCGCTGCCGAGCGCGACTACTTTAATCGCGTCGGTTATGTGCCGGGCATTCACTTACTGGCACTGAAGCCCGCCTTAGCGGAGGCGCATCCGTGGCTGCCTCAGGCGCTGAGTGACATCATCGATCGTTCGTACCAGATGTGGATGAAGAAGCGCGAGAAATACGCCGACACTACGCCGTGGCTGCTGGACGATTTGCGGCGCACCGCGCAGGAATTACCGGCCAACTGGAATCAGAACGGATTTTCCGTTAACAAAAAGATGATTGCCGACTTTGCGAATGAGCTGTTTCAGCAAGGCCTAACCCAAACATTGCTGACGCCGGAAGCGATTTTCCCGGCTGCGGCGCAAGGAGAATAACCATGAAAGTAGCAATGGGACAATTCGCCGTTAGCCGCGAATGGCAGGAAAACACCGATATCTGCATCGGATTGATGAACCAGGCATTGGCAGGCGGTGCTGATCTGCTGGTGCTGCCGGAAGGCGTGCTGGCGCGTGATATCGCCGATCCTGATCTGGTATTGAAAGCGGCGCAGCCACTTGATGGTCCTTTCGTCACGCAGCTGCTGGCGGTTAGCAAAGGCAACAATCTGACCACCATGATGAGCGTGCACGTGCCGACAGAAGGGCAAAAGGCGCTCAATGTGCTGATCGCCATTCGCAACGGCGAAATCATCGCCGAGTACGTGAAACTGCACCTTTACGATGCCTTCGCCATGCAGGAGTCGCAGCGCGTGAATCCGGGGCGCGAAATTCCGCCGCTGGTTGACGTGGCGGGCATGAAAGTCGGGTTGATGACCTGCTACGACGTGCGCTTTCCGGAGCTGGCGCGTCGCTTAGTGCTTGACGGCGCGGATGTGCTGGTGCTGCCGGCAGCGTGGGTGAAAGGCCCGCTGAAAGAGATGCACTGGGAGTTGCTGACCACCGCGCGTGCGCTGGAAAACACCTGCTACATGGTGGCGGTGGGCGAATGCGGGCCACGCAATATCGGCAACAGCCTGGTAATCGATCCGCTGGGCGTGGCGATTGCCAAAGCGCCGGAATCGGCCGCGCTGGTGTTTGCCGATCTCGATCCACAGCGCATCGCCTACGCACGCAGCGTACTGCCGGTGCTGGAAAATCGCTGTTTTGCGCGTCCCGAACTTAAACCACTTTGATCGCTGGGGAATCTGACTGATGAAAATTCTTGCTACCGCCATCGCGCTGTCATTGGGCCTCACGGCCTGTTTCGCTCAGGCCGCCGACGTGATTCCTGCGCAAAAAGTGGATCAGGCGCTGCACGATCGTCTGCCAGCAGAGATCAAAAGCAGCGGTAAAATGATCTCGGTGAACAACGGATCTTTTCCTCCGTATGAGATCGTTAACGGTCCGCACTCAATGGACGGCGCTTCCGCCGATCTCACCGAAGCGCTGTCACAATTGCTGGGCGTGAAGATTGAACATGCCACCGTCAGCGGTTTATCGGGCGTGCTCACCGGCATTAATTCCGGCCGCTACCAGATGGCGATTGGCCCGATTGGCGATTATCCGGATCGTCAGCAGAAGGTTGATTTTATCGACTTCGTGCAGGAGTTCGTGGTGTTTGGCGTGCAGAAAGGCAATCCCTCGAAGATTAACGGTCTGGAAGATACCTGCGGTAAACGCATTGCGGTAATGGCGGCCGGTTCAGCAGAGCAGGTGATTCGCAAGCAGTCCGATGCCTGTGTCGCGGCGGGTAAACCGGCGGTGGTGGTGCAATCCTTCACCGACCAGCCATCGTCGATTTTAGCCGTGCGTTCAAAACGTTCCGATGCTTTCTTCTCCTCGCAGGCGCCGCTGACATACTTCATCGAACAGGCCAATGGCCAGCTGGAGCTGTCGGGCAAAGGCAAGAAAAACGGCTTTGGTGACATTTTCCAAGGCACCGTGGTACCCAAGGGTTCTGAACTCGGCAACGTGGTGCTGGATGCGTACAAAGAGCTGTTCAATAACGGCACTTACGCGGCCATCATGAAGAAGTGGAAATTAGACGGCAACGTGTTGCAGCAACCGGGACGTAACCTGGCGCAAGGGGCTGCAAAATGAGTCCGGTCACCAACAATTCGCGAGCCAGGGATAAGGCCGACGTGCAGCAGCGCGATGTGGCTTTTGCCCGCAGTGCGCCCACTTATGGGCGCTGGATCTCATGGATTTTGGTGCTGTTTATTGCCGCGAACTTCCTCTGGCTGGTGGCGACCAACCCCAATTTCGAGTGGAACGTGGTGCTGCAGTGGTTCACCGAAGGTTCGGTGATGAAAGGCCTGCAGGTCACGCTCGGCTTGACGGTGGTGTCGATGATTCTCGGCACGCTGCTCGGGCTGCTGTTGGGCGTGTGGCGTCTCTCGGAAAACAAATTGCTGAGCGGCTTATCGTCGCTCTACATCTGGTTTTTCCGGGGTACGCCGCTGCTGGTACAGCTGATCTTTTGGTACAACCTGTCGACGCTGTTTCCCACCATCGCAATCACTCTTCCGTGGACGGATATCACTTTTGCCAGCTGGAACACCAACGATCTGATCACGCCACTGACCGCAGCCATTGCCGGACTGGCGCTCAATGAAGCGGCTTATATGGCCGAGATCATTCGCGCCGGCCTGCTGTCAGTGGATAACGGTCAGGTCGAAACCACCCAGGCGTTTGGCATGAGTCGCAGTCGTGCGCTGCGCCGCGTGATCATTCCACAGGCGATGCGTTCAATTATTCCGCCTACCGGCAACCAGTTGATTAGCATGATCAAAGCGACCTCGCTGGTAAGTGTGATCGCTATGGGCGATCTGTTGTACTCGGTGCAAGCCGTTTATAACCGCACCTTTGAAATTATCCCGATGCTGATGGTTGCGGTGATCTGGTATCTGCTTATCACCTCGATTCTTAACGTTGGCCAGTCCGCCATCGAGCGTTACTACGCCCGTGGCACCACCCGCACGGTGGTGAATAAACGTCGCGTTGCTGCTAACGAAGCCGCGCCTGCCGTCGCGCACCGTCTGAAGGAGGATGTATGAGTGAAGTTCAGCCACTGGTGCGTGCGCGTAATGTGCAAAAGAGTTATGGCGATAATGAAGTGCTGAAAGGCATCGATCTCGATGTGTTTCCCGGTGAAGTGGTGGTGATTCTCGGGCCATCGGGTTCGGGTAAATCCACCTTTTTACGCTGTATTAACCATCTGGAAGACATGAATGCCGGTTCGATTGTGGTCGGTGACGATCAGATCGGTTATGAACTGAAGCGCGGTATTTTGCATCGTCTGTCGGCGCGTAAAATTGCTCATCAGCGCCAGAAAATCGGCATGGTGTTTCAGCAGTTCAACCTCTATCCGCACATGACGGTGCTGCAAAACATCATTGAAGCGCCAATAGGCGTGCACAAGTTTGCACGGCAGGATGCACTCAAGCATGCGCGTGAACTACTGGCGACCGTGGGATTGAGTGACAAAGCCGACGCCTGGCCGCGTCATTTGTCCGGTGGTCAGCAGCAGCGCGTGGCGATTGCGCGTGCGCTGGCGATTAAACCGGCGCTGATGCTGTTCGATGAACCCACTTCGGCACTCGATCCGGAGTTAGTCGGCGAAGTGCTGGCCACCATGCGCACCTTGGCCGATCAAGGGCTAACCATGATTGTCGTGACCCATGAAATTGGTTTCGCGCGTGAGGCGGCCGATCGCGTGGTGTTTATGGATGGCGGCGTGGTAGTGGAGCAGGGTAGTCCGGAGCAGGTGATTGGTAACCCGCAACATCCGCGCACGCAGGCATTTCTCAGCCGCTTTATCTGAGCAGGCGGTCTCACTCTGTTACAGATTGCAGTTGAGGCCGTTTATAAACTGCGCGTTAATAGTCAGGTCCGTTTTTCACATTGGTTGAAAGGTAAATTATGGAAGGTATCAGTATTGCCAAACTGCTGATCATCGGTGCGCTCATCGTACTGCTTTTTGGCACCAATAAGTTACGTTCACTGGGTGGCGATCTGGGTTCCGCAATCAAAGGCTTCAAAAAAGCCATGAAAGATGATGAATCCGGCGCATCCAAAAGCAGCGCTGAAGAAGTGCCTGCTGAACGTGTCAGCCACAAAGAGTAATCTCTGCGCCGAACGTCAATAAGTGTAAATATTTATTACGTTGATAAAAAACCAGACTGTCGCCAGCCTGGTTTTTGTTTTTTGCGTCTTAGTGCCAATTGGCGTAAATGATTTCCTGCTCATCCACATCAAATATTGTTGAGCCATATAAGCCATCAAAGTCGCTCAACCCATCCTGGGTATGCCAGCCCTGCAACATATCATCAGTTAAAATTAAGGGTATCAGCGATAGTCTTTCTTCTTCCTCGGCTGTAATAACATCAATGAGTGCTATTTCAATTTTGTCTGATTCACTCTCATCAATTGGCATAATGATTTCACCTATTTTAGGCTTAGTCAAAAACGGATAATCAACTTTGCCACCCATTACGCCTTGCGGATTAATGGGGACTGCACTAAAAACATGCTGAGCGACAGAAATATCGGTGGGCAGTTCAAACTGCCAGCGGCCTTGGCTATCAATTTCAGAGCTGCCGACCCACACATCATCAAGATAAAAGTATAACGTCGTACCAACTGGCGCATCACCGCTGAAAGACCCTTCATCCTCATTCAGATCATCAATAATGACCTCATTTTCAGTGATAACCTTTGACTGTACCTGTACTAAAAGTTGAGGTTTGGCACTCTCGCGTTCAGGTAGCGTGGCAATTTCCACACTCTCGTGGTGCATGCCGATAGCCGGTTGCCACAGTTGTGGCTGAGGAGCATTGAATTTCGCTTCCAGCAAATCAAAATTCCATTCAGGTTCAGGCTCTTCATTAATCACAGGGAGTACATTCTCCTGAGAAGTTTGAAAAGCGATGTCTTCAGCATAAGGCATGATGTGTCGCACCACTTCGGGCATCACAGCGACAGTTTCATGACCCTTTAATGGCAACTCTAAATGAATTTCATCGTATCGATGCTCAATACTGATAGCGGTAGCGATAAATGCATTGGCACATGAGGCGTGAGATGAAGTATAGGGATTGGTGTTATCTATGGGCGTGGTGCGCGCTTTAAGCGCATCCAAACTCTCTCCGGATGCACTGTTAAGCCGCACATCGGGTATTTGACCTGACAAATCGGGTTCCCGGAGAAAATCGAGCCCCTTTAAGTGAGAGGATGTTTGCATTATCTGACCTTCAAAATAAACACTGAGAAAAGAGAAATAGGCTCTTATGGCCTCAGCGATTAAAGCGACAGATTTGAGACAGGGATTAAGACTTTTAAGGAGATATTTGCGATTGCGCCCTGGTAAGAACGCAATCGCGAAGCATATTACTTAACTTCCAGACCTTTGGCCTGCATATCAGCATGATAAGAGGAGCGCACAAACGGGCCGCAGGCGGCATGGGTGAAGCCCATCGCCATTGCTTCTTCTTTCATTTCGTCAAACTCGGCCGGGCTAACGTAGCGCTGCACCGGCAAGTGGTGACGGCTCGGCTGCAAATACTGTCCCAGCGTCAGCATGGTGACGCCGTGGCGACGCAGATCGCGCATCACTTCAATGATTTCAGCATTGGTTTCGCCCAGACCGACCATCAAACCCGATTTAGTCGGGATATCCGGATGCGCTTCTTTGAAACGCTCCAGCAATTTCAGTGACCAATCGTAGTTGGCGCCAGGACGGACCTGACGGTACACGCGCGGCACGTTTTCCAGATTGTGGTTAAACACATCCGGTGGCGTCGCGGTGAGGATTTCCAGCGCGCGATCCATACGACCACGGAAGTCCGGCACCAATGTTTCAATTTTGATGGTTGGGCTTTTTTCGCGAATCGCGCTGATGCAGTCAGCAAAGTGCTGGGCACCGCCGTCGCGCAGGTCATCGCGGTCCACTGAAGTGATGACCACATAACGCAGCGCCATATCGGCGATGGTTTGTGCCAGTTTCAGCGGTTCGTTAGCGTCAGGCATATTCGGACGGCCGTGCGCCACGTCGCAGAATGGGCAGCGACGGGTACAGATCGCGCCGAGGATCATAAAGGTCGCGGTACCGTGGTTGAAACACTCTGCGAGGTTAGGGCAGGAGGCTTCTTCACACACCGAGTGCAGACCGTTTTTACGCATCGCGGCCTTGATGCCCTGAATGCGGCTGGAGTCCGCAGGCAGTTTGATCTTCATCCATTCCGGCTTACGCAGAATTTCTTCACGCTCAACCATCACGGTTTTCACCGGGATCAGCGCCATTTTGTCGGCATCGCGATACTTGACGCCACGTTCCATCTGAATTGGTTTACTCATAAATCTGCAGGTTCCGGTCGGGATTGCGATTTGAAAGCTTCCTCACTCAAACTGAGAACCAGGCTTTCAACTTTTTTTGAAAATATGGCGAAAATTATATCATCTCGTCTGCTCATAAGCAGCCGATTCGCCGGTGCAAAAGTTACAATTTTGTAAATAGGCACGTACAGTCAAGGTCAGACCGCGGCATCACTTTGCCATTCCAGTTGGGTAAATCCGGTTAAACGGGCAAAATGTTGCACCAGACGTGGTCGCACATCGGCGGGCGTGACGCCCGGCTGCAGCTGGCTAAGCTGCGTCATTTGCATCCCGGCATATCCGCACGGATTGATGCGCAGGAACGGCGCTAAATCCATCGCCACATTCAGTGCCAGGCCGTGAAACGAGCAGCCTTTACGAATGCGCAGTCCCAGCGAACAAATCTTGTCATCGCCAACGTACACGCCCGGCGCATCCGGTCGCGCCCGCGCGCTGATGTCATAGTCGGCCAGCGTGGCGATCACCGTTTCTTCTAACGCCGTCACTAACTCGCGCACGCCCATCTTGCGACGTTTTACGTCAATCAGCACATACATCACCTGTTGGCCGGGGCCGTGATAGGTTACCTGGCCGCCGCGATCGCTTTGTACCACCGGAATATCGCCCGGCATCAGCAGATGTTCAGCTTTCCCTGCCTGGCCTTGGGTAAACACCGGATGATGTTCCACCAGCCAGATTTCATCGGCAGTGCTGCTGTCGCGTTGATCGGTAAAGTGATGCATGGCATCGGAAATGGGTTGCCAATCGCGCTGGCCGAGTTGACGAACAAGAAGCGTATTAGCTGACAAAGCAGAGATCCGGTAAAGAGTGGAAGGCAGAGTATAACGCTGGCAAAGCGGACTTTGCCAGCGCCAGAATTACAGCACCATGCGCACGATTTCGATATTGCCCAGCTCTTCGTACAGGGTTTCAACCTGCTCAATGTGGGTGGCGATGATGGTAATGGAAACAGAGTGATAGTTGCCTTTGCTGCTTGGCTTAACGTCCGGTTTGTAATCGCCTGGCGCGTGGCGCTGCACCACTTCAACCACTTGATCAACCAGCTCCGGTTGCGCCAAACCCATCACTTTGTAAGTGAAAGGCGTAGGGAATTCGAGCAGTTCATTCAATTTGGTTTTCATACATTGACTCCGGTGCTTAAAAAACAGGCTCCCGCCGAGGCGGGAGCAAAGATAGTAACTTAATTGGGGGCAAATTGGCGTTTTTTCAAGCGCGCCTTAGCCGAACCAGTGGTGGAACATCAGTTTGATGTAATCGATGATGCGGCCGAAGAAACCACCTTCTTTCACTTCATTCAGCACCACCAGCGGACGCTGTTCCACCGTTTTGCCGTCGAGCTGGAAGTTGATGCTGCCCACTACCTGATTTTTCTGCAGCGGCGCATGCAGTTCAGTGTTGTTCAGCACATAGCTGGCTTTGAGATCTTTCATGCGGCCACGCGGAATGGTCAGATAGGCATCTTTCTCCACGCCCAGCTGGACACGATCGCTGTCACCGAACCACACAGGCTCAGAGGCAAACTCTTTGCCCGCTTTCAGCGGTGCGACGGTTTCAAAGAAGCGGAAGCCCCACGTCAGCAACTTCTTGCTCTCGGTTTCACGGCCTTTAAAGGTACGACCGCCCATCACCGCGGAGATCAAACGCATCTGGCCTTCTGTTGCCGAGGCGACCAGGTTGTAACCCGCTGCGTCTGTGTGGCCGGTTTTAATGCCATCGACGTTCAGGCTGGTATCCCACAGCAAACCGTTACGGTTGGTCTGCTTGATATTATTAAAGGTGAAATCTTTTTCACGGTAAACCGCGTACTCATCGGGTACGTCACGGATCAGCGCCTGGCCGATCAACGCCATATCGCGCGGCGAGCTGTATTGGCCTTCGGCATCCAAACCGTGCACGGTCTGGAAGTGGGTGTTTTTCAGACCCAGCGCGCCAACGTAGTTGTTCATCAGGTTGACGAATGCGTCCTGGCTGCCAGCAACGTAATCCGCCATCGCTACACAAGCGTCGTTACCTGATTGCAGCACGATACCGCGCGTCAGCTGAGAAACCGGCACACGATCGCCAGGCTTGAGGAACATCAGTGATGAACCTTTGAATACCGGATTACCGGTTGCCCAGGCATCTTTACCCACGGTCACGATGTCATCGTTATGGATTTTTCCCGCTTTGACCGCCTGACCAATCACGTAGCTGGTCATCATTTTGGTCAGGCTTGCCGGATCGCGGCGTGCATCCGCGTTCTTTTCGGCCAGCACTTTGCCGGAGTTATAGTCGATCAGCACATAAGCTTCAGCATCAATGTCCGGTACACCCGGAATCATAGTCTTAAGATTAACATCGTCCGCAAATGCGGCATGGCTGAGAGAAAGGGCGACCAGTGATCCCACTGTCAGGCGTTTCAGAAAACGAGAAGGTTTCAGCGTATTCATGTTCAGGACTACAACATCCGTGGGTTTAGAGTGAAAAAAGTGCCTAACTATAGCAAACGTCCGATCGGGCGACATCTTGCTTTGCAAATCAGTTTCAGCAGGAAATGTCACTGCCCGTTACATCGATGGACGGGCAGTGGTAATAAATGAGCTCATTTGCGCTTCAGTGTTAAGACGTTGCTGCAAGGCAGCGGCTTCGGCACGGCTTTTATAGCCACCTAACTGAATGCGATAGACGTTGCCATTGGCTTCAACCGCGCCCGGCACGCCAAAGCGTTTACCCAGACTTTCGGCCAGCTGACGTGCACGCGCCGGATCGTTAATCGCGCCGACCTGAACCACATAACCGCTGCCGGCATGGGCATTCTGGCTGGTAGCTGGTGCGGCAGCAGCGCCTGGCGCGGAAGACGTTGCTGGGGCTGGCGCGGCAACCGGCTCGTTCCCTTCCAGCACGCCCGTGGCTAACGGCTGTGGCGCGCCGAGAAAACCGCTGCTCTGGACGGGCGCACCCATGCTGTCACTGCTTTGCAAGGTGCTGTTATCGACAGCGCGCACATCCTGCGGTGCAGGCGCTGGCGCAGCATTGGCGCTGCCGCCCATCATCACCATGCCGCCGCCGAGATCGGGACGCGCAGGCAGGGCGTAACTCTGTTTGGCGACGGTGGTACCGATGGTGCCGGGACCGGAAACGGAACCATCCGGCGCCACTTTAATGTAATCAACACGCACGCGAGTATTGTTAGAGATATTCAGGCGATCGCCTGCCGCACGCGACAAGTCGATAATGCGGCCTGGCGTGTAAGGGCCACGATCGTTGACGCGTACCACAATTTGGCGGCCGTTGGCGAGGTTAGTGACACGCACATAGCTCGGCAGCGGCAGCGTTGGATGCGCGGCGGTCATGCCTTCCGGATCGTAAGATTCACCGATAGCGGTGCGATTCCCCTGCGCTTCGTCACCGTACCAGGTGGCTAAACCCACTTCGCTGTAGTTCGAGGGATCTTTGATCACGCGGTAGTTTTTACCGTTGACGCTGTAATCCTGGCTGGTGGAAGGATTGATCGGTTCATAACGTGGTTCCACGCCAGGAATTTCCACTACCGGGCCGTTATAGGCCGGTTGCGGTGGCGCAGTATTATTCTGCGGTTCCGGTGTGGAACAGGCAGCCAGTACCAATGATGCCAGTGCAACCCCAAGCCAGTCCTTACGCATGTGCAGCCTCTTAAACGCTTTTAGATAACATTTTTCGATGAGTATGGATCGACATCACGATGCCAAATCCAGCCATTAACACAATCAATGCCGATCCGCCGTAGCTCACCAGCGGCAGCGGTACGCCAACCACCGGTAAGATACCACTTACCATGCCAATGTTAACGAAAACATAAACGAATAAAATCAGCATCAAACCGCCCGCCATCACGCGACCAAAGGTGGTTTGCGCACGCGCCGCGATAATCAGTCCGCGCATGATCAGCAGCAAATAGAGTACCAGCAGTAACAACACGCCAACCAGACCAAGTTCTTCCGCTAAAACGGCAAAAATAAAGTCGGTATGGCGTTCAGGCAGGAATTCCAGCTGCGATTGGGTGCCGTGCAGCCAGCCTTTGCCGCGCAGGCCACCGGAACCGATAGCAATCTTCGACTGAATGATGTGATAACCGGCGCCGAGCGGATCGCTTTCCGGGTCCAGCAGCATCATCACGCGGGCGCGCTGGTAATCGTGCATCAGGAAGAACCACAAAATCGGGATAAAGGCGGCGACCAGCAATACCGCGATACCAATCAGCTTCCAGCTCATGCCGGATAAGAACAGTACAAACAGGCCGGAAGCGGCGATCAGAATCGAGGTGCCGAGATCGGGTTGTGCCGCCACCAGCAGCGTCGGCATGAAAATCAGAATCAACGCGATGCCGGTGTTTTTCAGCGTCGGCGGGCAGACATCGCGGTTAATAAAGCGCGCCACCATCAGCGGCACGGCAATCTTGGCAATCTCCGAGGGCTGAAAACGCACAAAACCAAGATCGAGCCAGCGCTGTGCGCCTTTACTGATGTGACCAAACGCGTCCACCGCTATCAGCAATATCACGCAGACAATATAGAGATAGGGCGCCCAGCTTTCATAGACGCGCGGCGGCACCTGCGCCAGCACCAGCATAACGATGATGCCCATGGCAATCTGCCCGAACTTACGCTCGGTCATGCCTGGATCCTGTCCGCTGGCGCTCCAGATGACGATGGCGCTGTAGGTCAGCAAGCTGAGAATGATCAGCATAAACAGGGGGTCGATATGGATGCGCGTCCAGATCGATCTTTTCTGCGGACTATCGTTCATGGACATTGTCATTCACCTTCGTAGCCGGGCGGTGTCGGTGCGGCTTCTGGCAGCACGGTATTGTTGTCGCCTAACATAATGTGGTCGAGAATCTGGCGCATCACGGTGCCGACAGCCGGGCCTGCGCCGCCGTTTTCCAGAATCATGGTGACGGCCACGCGCGGTTTATCGTAAGGCGCATAGGCAGTCATTAATTTATGGTCACGCAGACGTTCGGCAATCTTGTGCGCGTTATAGACTTCATTTTCTTTCAGTCCGTAAACCTGCGCGGTACCGGATTTGGCGGCGATTTTGTAGGGCGCATCGGCAAAACTCTTGTGCGCGGTACCGTTGGCGCGGTTGGCTACGCCATACATGCCGTCTTTGGCAATTTCCCAGTAACCTGAATGAATATCGCCAATCGGCGCATCCGGAACCTGGCGATAAGGCACCATGACCTGGCCTTCACGCGTGGCGCGCAGTAAGTGCGGCACTTTGATCACACCGTCATTGATCAGAATCATCATCGCTTTGTTCATCTGAATGGGCGTCGCGGTCCAGTAGCCCTGGCCGATACCCACCGGAATGGTGTCACCTTGATACCACGGCTTCTTAAAGCGCTTCAGCTTCCATTCACGCGTGGGCATGTTGCCCGCGCTCTCCTGCGGCAGATCAATGCCGGTGCGATGGCCGTAACCAAACTTGGTCATCCACTCTGACAGGCGATCGATGCCCATATCGTAGGCAACCTGATAGAAGAAGGTATCCGCCGACTCTTCCAGCGATTTAGTGACGTTCAGGCGACCGTGGCCCCATTTTTTCCAGTCACGATAGCGCTTTTCCGAGCCAGGCAGTTGCCACCAGCCGGGATCGAACAGGCTGGTATTGCGGTTGATCACGCCTGCGCTCAGCGCCGACACGGCAACGTAAGGTTTCACCGTTGACGCTGGGGGATAGGAGGCCTGCAGCGCACGGTTATACAGCGGACGATTTTCGTCGCTTAATAGCGCTTTATAATCTTTGCTCGAGATACCGTCGACAAACAGGTTCGGGTCGTAACTGGGGGTAGAAACCAGTGCAAGAATTTCGCCGGTGCGTGGATCGCTCACCACCACTGCCGCGCGGCTGCCGGTCAGCAAGGTTTCGATGTACTGCTGCAGTTTGAGGTCAACCGTCAGGTAGATATCGCGTCCGGCCTGCGGAGATTGCTCGTGCAGCTGTCGAATGACGCGGCCACGGTTGTTAACTTCAACCTCTTCATAACCGGTTTTACCGTGCAGCACATCTTCATAATAGTTTTCGATGCCGAGTTTGCCGATATCATGTGTAGCCGCATAGTTCGGCCATTTGCCTTCCTGATCGAGGCGCGTAACGTCGCGGTCGTTGATTTTGGAGACGTAGCCCACTACGTGCGTCAGCGTCTGGCCATACGGATAGTAGCGGCGCTGATAGCCTTTTACTTCCACGCCAGGAAAACGGTATTGATTGACGGCGAAACGCGCCACCTGCACTTCGTTTAAACCGATTTTGACCGGAATCGAGGTAAAGCGGCGCGAGCGTTTGCGCTCTTTGTCAAACGCATCGAGATCGTCGTCGGTCAGATCCAGTACCGGACGCAGATCCTGCAAGGTCTGCTTCAGGTTGTCGACCTTTTCCGGCATCAGTTCGGCCTGATAAATCGTGCGGTTTACTGCCAGCGGGACGCCGGTGCGATCGAAAATAATGCCGCGGCTCGGTGCCACCGGCACCAGCTTAATGCGGTTTTCATTTGAACGGGTGCTGTAGTCGTCAAAGCGCAGAATTTGCAGGTGGTACATGTTGACCACCAGAATGCTGGAGAGCAGCAGAATGCCAACAAAAGCCACCAATGCTCGGCGGACAAAAAGTTTCTGTTCGGCAGTGTAATCGCGAAAGGCGTTGCTCTGTAATTTCATCCGCTACATTTATTGTCTGGGGTTGTCAGGCGTTTATTCACGATGATAAGGATGATTCGTGGTGATGCTCCACGCACGATACAGGCTTTCCGCTACCAGCACACGCACCAGCGGATGTGGCAACGTGAGCGCTGACAGTGACCAGCTTTGTTCAGCAGCGGCTTTGCACGCGGGCGCCAGTCCTTCCGGACCGCCGATTAACAGGCTGACATCGCGGCCATCCAGTTTCCAGCGTTCAAGCTGCTGCGCCAGCTGTGGGGTTTCCCACGGCTGTCCGGGAATATCCAGCGTGACAATACGATTGCCTTTACCCACGGCGGCCAGCATCGCTTCACCTTCTTTTTCCAGAATGCGTTTGATGTCAGCGTTCTTGCCGCGTTTGCCGGCAGTTACTTCGATCAGTTCAAACGGCATATCTTTCGGGAAGCGGCGCAGATACTCCATGAAACCGGTCTGAACCCAGTCGGGCATTTTGGTGCCGACGGCCACAAGCTGCAGTTTCACGTCTTAGCTCCAGAGTTTTTCCAGCTCGTACAGCTGGCGGCTCTCTGCTTCCATCACGTGCACAATCACGTCACCCAGGTCAACGACCACCCAATCGGAGGCGGTTTTACTGTCTACACCCAGCGGCTTAAGGCCCGCAGTGCGCGATTCCTGCACCACATGATCGGCGATAGAAGCGACGTGACGTGTTGAAGTGCCGGTGCAAATGATCATGCAATCGGTGATGCTGGATTTGCCCTGAACATCAATAGCAATGATGTCCTGGCCTTTGAGATCATCAATCTTATCAATAACGAACTCTTGGAGTGCTTTACCTTGCAAAAGGTTCCCCTTAAAAACAGGTGATTACGGACGGGCTAACGATGCGAGAAAGGTAGCCGAAAATGAAGCGGCGCAGTATAGCATGCTGCCTTTAGCTGCGATATAAGCCAACGCTATCGATGTAGCCGATCACTGCATCTGGCAGTAAATCCGCGCAGGAGATGCCTGCATGGCGGCGCTGACGGATTTCGGTGGCGGAAATGTCGAACAGCGGCGTATCCGCCAGCCAGATGTGTCCTGCTGGCGAGTGATGAAGCTGCTGCACATCATCGGCCAGATGCTCATCAAGCCACTGCTGCATCTCTGGCGTCTCCATCTGCGTGGCGTAACCTGGACGCTTACACACCAGCAAATGGCACAGCGACAATAGATCCTGCCAGCGATGCCATTTGGCTAACGTTAGCAGAGAATCCTGACCAATGATAAACCCGAGGGGCTGTTCTGGGCCGCGTTCCGCACGCAGTGCTTCCAGCGTGGCAACTGTCCAGGACGGCGTTGCACGCGCCAGTTCACGCGTATCGATATCAAATAGCGGGCGATCGGCAATAGCACAGCGCAGCATCTCAACGCGCTGTTGTGCACTGGCTTCCGGCTGCGGGCGATGCGGCGGCACGTTGTTCGGCAGCAGCGTGACCTTTTTTAATCCCACTTGCTGTGCCAGCGCTTCTACCGGGCGCAAATGGCCGTAGTGAATCGGATCGAAGGTGCCGCCAAACAGAGCGTAGAGTTTAGACATCAGTAAAGCTCAATGGGAAATCGCGGTGACACAGTAGCAGCGACAGTGTTTCCAGCTGCGGCCACAGGTTTTGTCCGTAATCCTGCTTCATGCTGAGTTCCAGCTCTGCCAGCAAATGCACCGCGCGCTGTAAACGCTGAGCATCAAGGCGCTGCAAGGCTTCGGTAAACAGCGCGCGACGGTTTTGCCAGATACGTTGCTGATCCATCAGCGTGCGCAGCGCTTGTTTCGCCTGATTCCGCTGCAGGTGCAGCAGCGTGAGTAAATCGCGTTGCAGCGTGCGCAGCAGAATCACCGCTTCGCTGTCCTCTTTCTCAAGCTGATGCAGGATGTGCAGGGCGCGTTTACTTTTCCCTGCCAGCAATGCATCCACCCAATGGAACGGGGTAAAGTGCGCGGCATCGTTGACGGCGGCTTCCACGCGCGGCAGCGTTAATTTGCCATCCGGCCACAGCAGCGATAAGCGTTCCAGCGCCTGCGACAGCGCCATAAGATTTCCTTCGTAGCAGTAGCAAAGCAGCTGGATCGCCGCATCATCTACGCTGAGTTTCATCGCTTTGGCGCGACTCGCCACCCAGCGCGGCAGCTGTGCCTGTTCAGGCGTCTGGCACGGAACCATTACCGCCTGCGTACTCAGCGCTTTGAACCAGGCGCTGTTCTCCTGCGCTTTGGTCAGTTTCGCCAGGCGCAGCACCAGCAAAATATCGCTGTGCAGCAGCGTGGAGAGTTTCACTAACTGCTCGGCGATAGCGGCATTGGGGCCGTTTTCGGGCAGTTGCAGCGTCAGGGTTTGGCGTTGGGTAAACAGGCTGAGCGATTGACAGCTAACGAAGATCGCATCCCAATCGGTTTGCGCATCAATGGTGACGCTGAAGTGCTCTTCAAATCCCTGTGCGCTAGCGGTAGCACGGATTGCATCCGCGCTTTCCTGAATCAGCAGAGGTTCATTACCGGTGAGAAAATAACAGGCGCGCAGCCCCTCTCGAAGCTGCGCGCTCAGTTGTTCAGGATAAATCCTGATCATTGCAGACTGGTAGCTGACGAAGAGGACACTTCCGGTGAGTTCTGTCCCGGTGCAATCGTCTCAGGCTGCGGCAAAGTATCTTTGTTGCTTTCCTGCGCGGCATGCACGGTCAGCAGTTTACGTACTAACTGCTCGGACGCGCGCTGACGCATCTCCTGCACGATCATATCTTGCTCGGCATCCTTCGCCAGTGCGGCGTTCGGGTTGTCGAAGAAAGAACGATACACGGTGGTGCTGATCGGGTAGATACCTTTACCCGGCAGCAGAACCTGTGCGGTGACCGTCATCACCAGCGAGTATTCCGCGGTGGTACCGCTGATAAACACCGATGCGGTATCACGTCCCTGGCCTTCAGCACCCAGACGCAGCGTTGGGTATTTGGCGCTGGCCGCTTTGCTGTCTTCAATGATGGTGACATTGTTGATGCGCAGCTGCTGGCGCACGGCACGCGCCAGTGGGCCATAGGGATCGCCGCTCTGGACGATAAGGGTTTTCATCTCACTCGGCACCGAGGTGGTGCCGCGCGGGTGGAAACCACAGCCTGCGGTAATCACTACCGCAAGCAGGACAAACAGCCTGATAATCAGTTGTCGCACAGTTCCTCCTGAACTTAACCTACGACCAGGTTAAGCAGTTTGCCAGGGACATAAATCACTTTACGAATGGTGACGCCATCCAGATATTTCGCCACCAAATGCTCCTGCGCAGCACGCGCCTGCACCTGCTCCTGCGTGGCATCCGGCGCAACGATAATCTTGCCGCGCACTTTGCCATTAACCTGCACTACCACCAGCAGCGAATCTTCCACCATGGCCGCTTCATCGGCTACCGGCCAGCTGGCTTCGTCGATGCTGCCTTCGCCGCCCAGCGCTTGCCACAATACATAGCTGGCGTGCGGGGTGAATGGATAGAGCAGACGCGTCACCGCGACCAGCGCTTCCTGCAGCAGCGCGCGATCTTGCTCGCTCTCCTGCGGGGCACGGATCAGTTTGTTCATCAGCTCCATAATGGCAGCGATGGCGGTGTTGAACGTCTGACGACGACCCACATCATCGGCCACTTTGGCGATGGTTTTGTGCAGATCGCGACGCAGCGCTTTCTGGTCGTCATTCAGGTTATTGACGTCCAGCGCCACGGTCGCGCCTTTCGCAATGTGCTCGTAAGCCAGTTTCCATACGCGCTTCAGGAAACGGTTAGCACCTTCAACGCCCGATTCCTGCCACTCCAGCGTCATCTCTGCTGGCGAAGCAAACATCATGAACAGACGAACGGTATCTGCACCGTAACGCTCAACCATCAGCTGGGGATCGATGCCGTTGTTTTTCGACTTCGACATTTTGCTCATGCCGGCGTAAACCACTTCACGACCTTCGTTGTCGGTGGCTTTGATGATGCGGCCTTTCTCGTCGCGTTCTACGGTCACGTCAACCGGAGAAACCCAGTTACGCTCGCCGTTCACGCCGAGGTAGTAAAACGCATCAGCCAGCACCATGCCCTGACACAGCAGGCGTTTGGCCGGCTCATCAGAGTTCACCAGGCCAGCATCACGCAGCAGCTTGTGATAGAAGCGGAAATACATCAGGTGCATGATGGCGTGTTCGATACCGCCAACATACTGATCGACCGGCAACCAGTAGTTCGCCGCCGCCGGATCCAGCATGCCTTCATGGTAGTTGGCGCAGGTATAACGCGCGTAGTACCAGGATGACTCCATAAAGGTGTCAAAGGTGTCGGTTTCACGCAGCGCAGGCTGGCCATTAACGGTGGTTTTGGCCCACTCAGGATCGGCTTTGATTGGGCTGGTGATACCATCCATCACCACGTCTTCTGGCAGGATGACCGGCAACTGATCTTCTGGCGTTGGCATCACGGTGCCATCTTCCAACGTCACCATTGGAATTGGCGCGCCCCAGTAACGTTGACGGGAAACGCCCCAGTCGCGCAGACGGTAATTGACTTTACGCACGCCCACGCCTTTGGCAGCCAGCGCATCGGCGATGGCGTTAAAGCCCGCCTGATGATCCAGACCGTTGTATTCACCCGAGTTGAACAGCGCGCCTTTTTCGGTCATCGCGGCAGCACTCAGGTCCGGTTCAGAACCGTCGAGATTCAGGATCACCGGCTTGATGTTCAGGTTGTACTTGGTAGCGAACTCCCAGTCACGCTGATCGTGGCCTGGAACAGCCATTACCGCGCCGGTGCCGTATTCCATCAGCACGAAGTTAGCGACCCATACCGGAATCTCTTCACCGGTCAGCGGATGGATAGCGAACAGGCCGGTGGCCACGCCTTTCTTCTCCATCGTTGCCATGTCGGCTTCGGCGACTTTGGTGGTACGGCATTCGTCGATAAATTCAGCCAGCGCAGGATTAGTGGCAGCGGCTTGCTGCGCCAGTGGGTGACCTGCGGCAACCGCCACATAGGTTGCACCCATAAAGGTATCTGGACGGGTGGTGTAAACGGTCAGCTTCTCGGCGCTGTTGGCAACGTCAAAGGTGATTTCCACGCCTTCAGAGCGGCCAATCCAGTTGCGCTGCATGGTTTTGACCTGCTCCGGCCAATCTTCCAGCTTATCGAGATCGTTGAGCAGCTCCTCCGCATAAGCGGTGATTTTGACGAACCACTGTGGGATCTCTTTGCGCTCAACTTTGGTATCACAGCGCCAGCAGCAGCCGTCGATAACCTGTTCGTTGGCCAGCACGGTCTGATCGTTCGGGCACCAGTTCACCGCCGAGGTCTTTTTATAGACCATGTCTTTTTCATACAGCTTAGTGAAGAACCACTGTTCCCAGCGATAGTATTCTGGCTGGCAGGTCGCCAGTTCGCGGCTCCAGTCATAGCCAAAGCCCAGTAATTTCAACTGGTTCTTCATGTAAGCGATGTTGTCGTACGTCCACGGCGCCGGCGCGGTGTTGTTTTTCACCGCAGCGCCTTCGGCTGGCAGACCAAACGCATCCCAGCCAATTGGCTGCAGAACGTTTTTGCCGAGCATACGCTGGTAACGTGCAATCACATCGCCAATGGTGTAATTACGCACGTGCCCCATGTGCAGGCGGCCAGAAGGATAGGGCAGCATCGAAAGGCAATAATATTTCTCTTTGCCTTCCTGCTCGGTCACTTTAAAGGTTTCGTTTTCGTCCCAGTGTTGTTGGACGCGGGATTCTATCTCTTCCGGGCGGTATTGCTCTTGCATGGCTGCCTGTGGTCCTTTGTGAAAATCGCTAAGCATACTTTTAGATCCGCATAGCATACCCATAAGGCTGCGCCTCAACAACTTTTCACGCCCTCGCCGGCCGGATTTCTGCCGAATGCGCCGCCGCTTTCACCCTTTTGTGATTTCTTAGGTTGCTGCCGATGCAATTGTGACAAAACCGCTAAACTTAACAGCAGTATCCGCAGCGGAAAGGAGAATAAAATGAATAACGTGGCGCAGGAATACCGTGCAACGATTGAAGCATTATCCCAACGATTGGATCATGGCGAGCGCGATGTTGATGCGCTGGTGGCCGAGGCGCGGCAAAGTTTGCTGGCGAAAAAAACGCTGTCACCCGCCGAGGTCAATGAAGTGATGCGCGCCGTGCGGCGCGATTTACACGAGTTTGCGCTGAGCTATCAGGAGTCTTCTGATGTGGTCGGCGATTCAGTGTTTTTGCGCGTGATTCGTGAAAGCCTGTGGAAAGAGCTGGCGGATATCACCGATAAAAGTCAGCTCGAGTGGCGTGAAGTGTTTCAGGATTTGCGCCATCACGGCGTCTACCAGAGCGGTGAAGTGGTGGGGCTGGGGAATTTAGTCTGTGAGAAGTGCGGCTTCACACGGGCGATTTATACGCCAGAGAGCTTAACGCGCTGCCCGGAGTGCGGGCACGATCAGTTCCAGCGCCAGCAGTTTGAACCCTGATTTTATGAACGAATAACCCCGCGCGATGAATCGCGCCGCTACGGGTACGAGCACTTATCGTAGCGGCGCAATTTATTGCGCTAATCAGTGCAGGATCTTTGCCAGGAAGTCTTTCGCACGATCGGATTGCGGATTGTTAAAGAAGTCATCCTTATTGGTGTCTTCAATAATTTTCCCTTCATCCATAAAGATGACGCGGTTAGCGACTTTGCGCGCAAAGCCCATTTCATGCGTTACCACCATCATGGTCATGCCTTCATTCGCCAGCTCAACCATCACGTCCAACACTTCGTTGATCATTTCAGGATCAAGTGCTGACGTCGGCTCATCAAACAGCATCGCCACCGGATCCATGCACAACGCACGCGCGATTGCTACGCGCTGCTGCTGGCCGCCGGAAAGCTGGCCTGGAAACTTATCCGCGTGCGCAGAGAGCCCAACGCGTTTTAACAAGCCCTGCGCTTTCTCACGCGAGGCCGCTTTATCACGCTTCAGCACTTTGACCTGCGCCAGCGTCAGGTTCTCGATGATGCTGAGATGAGGGAACAGCTCGAAATGCTGGAACACCATGCCCACTTTGCTACGCAATTGAGCGAGGTTGGTTTTTTTGTTATTCACTTCGGTGCCGGTCACCTGAATGCTGCCCTTTTGAATCGGCTCCAGCCCATTCACGGTTTTAATCAGCGTTGATTTACCTGAGCCAGACGGACCGCAGACCACCACCACTTCACCTTTTTTCACTTCGGTGGAGCAGTCGGTCAGCACCTGAAAGTGCCCATACCACTTTGAAACATTTTTCAGGCTAATCATTTAAACCGTCCTCTTTCTTTTCAGATAGGTAACCAACAGCGAAGCGCTCAGGCTGATCACAAAGTAGACCAGACCAGCAAACAAAATCATTTCAACCTGGGTTCCGTCACGCTCACCTATGGTTGAAGCGGTGCGGAAGAAATCGGCCAGGCTCAGTACATACACCAGCGAGGTATCCTGGAACAGCACGATGCCCTGCGTCAGCAGCAGCGGCACCATGGCGCGGAACGCCTGCGGCAATACGATCAGTTTCATCGATTGCCAGTGCGTCATGCCGAGCGCCAGCGCGGCATTGGACTGCCCGCGTGAGATGCTCTGAATACCGGCGCGGATGATTTCCGAGTAGTACGCGGCCTCAAATAGCGCAAATGCCACCATGGCAGAAATCAGGCGGATATCTGATTTAGGCGATAAGCCCAGCACCTGTTGCAGGAAGGCGGGCACCACCAAATAGAACCACAGCAGCACCATCACCAAGGGTACGGAGCGGAACAGGTTGACGTACAGCTTGGCAAACCAGCGTATCGGCGCAATTGGCGACAAGCGCATCACCGCCAAAATCGTGCCCCAGATAATGCCAAACACCACGGCAATCGCGGTGATCTTGAAGGTAATGATCAACCCATTCCACAAGTAAGGCAGGCTGGGAACAATTGAACTCCAGTCAAACTCGTACATTATTTGCCTCCCATATTGCCAGGCAGGCGAATTTTGCGTTCTACCACACTCATAATCAGCATGATCACCAGGTTAATGCCGACGTACGCCAGAGTGATGGCGGTAAAGGATTCATAGGCATGCGCGGAGTAATCCAGCAGCTTGCCGGCCTGCGCCGCCATATCCACCAGTCCGATGGTTGAGGCGATCGCCGAGTTCTTCACCAGGTTAAGCATTTCCGACGTCATCGGCGGCACAATCACGCGATAGGCATTCGGCAGCAGCACATAGCGATAGGTTTGCGGCAGCGTCAGGCCCATCGCCAGGCCGGCATTTTTCTGACCGCGTGGCAGCGACTGAATCGCCGCGCGTACCTGTTCACAGACGCGCGCTGCGGTGAACAAACCAAGGCAAATCGTCGAGGAGACGAAGAACTGAATATTAGGATCCAATTCTGACTTAAACCACATGCCCAGCTTTTCGCCCACCAGTTCTGGCGCAACCAGATACCAGAAGAAGAACTGCACAATCAGCGGGATATTACGGAATAGCTCCACGTAGCAGGTGCCAATTGCCGCCAACAGGCGGTTGGGCACGGTACGCAGAATGCCAAATAAGGAACCTACCAGGAAGGCGATAATCCAGGCGCAGCAGGACACCGCAATGGTGACCTGAAAACCGGACCACAGCCAGCCGAGGTAAGTCGTATTGCCGAACGGGGCCTGTTCAAGAAAAATGCCCCAGTTCCAATCGATACCCATAACGAGCTCCGGTAAAAAAAGGGTAGCGAGGCTACCCATAAGATTGTTGAGCGGTGTCTTGCATCCTGCTTCAGGGGAACGGCCTGTTACAGTCTGTCTGTCCGCACCGCATGTTCAGCAATCGAGAGGGCAGCGGGGCTGCCCTTGTTGTCGTTGTTAATTCAGAGTGCTTTGTCGTTCGGTGCTTTGAACAGGGCCTGCATATCGCTTGAGAGTTCGAAGTTCAGGTTCAGATTCTTCGGTGGAATCGGTTTTTTGAACCAGGTTTCAAACCATTTTGAGGCTTCGCCAGAGGTTTGCGCTTTAGCAATGGTTTCATCCATCAGCTGTTTGAACTGTGGATCCTGATTACGCAGCATGCAGCCGTAAGCTTCTTTCGACTGCGGTGTACCCACGATGTCCCAGTTGTCTGGCTTCTTGGCTTTGGCACGTTCACCTGCCAGCAGCGCGTCATCCATCATGAAGGCCACAGCACGACCGGTTTCCAGCGTACGGAAAGAATCGCCATGGTCTTTCGCGCTGATGATACGCATATCCATTTTTTGCTCGTCGTTCAGTTTGTGCAGCAGAACTTCTGAAGTGGTACCGGAGGTCACGACAACGGTTTTACCCTTCAGATCAGGGAAATCTTTGATGTCGCCGCCTTTTTTCACCAGCAGACGCGTACCGATGATGAACACGGTGTCAGAGAATGCCGCTTGCTTCTGACGCTCCAGGTTGTTGGTGGTAGAACCGCACTCAAAATCGTAAGTTCCGTTCTGCAACAGAGGAATACGGTTCTGCGAAGTAATCGGCAGCATTTTGATCTGCAAATCAGGCTTATTCAGTTTGGCTTTAATAGCCGCGATGATGGCGTTTGAATAATCCTGTGAATAGCCAACCACTTTTTGCTGGTTGTCATAGTAAGAAAAGGGAACTGATGATTCACGATGCCCAACGACGATCACGCCGCTATCATTGATTTTTTTCAGGGTACCGGTGAGATCTTCCGCCTGGGCCGCTCCCGCTGCTGCTCCCAACAGCAAAAGAGATAATGCCACTTTGCGTATCTGCATGTTCCAACTCCTTCGTATGGATGTCGCGCAGAACATAAACTGCGCAGATTGTGATGTTGTGTGTATTTCGTGCTGCTTTTTTTGTTATCCCATAGCGCAACTGCACGCAGGATAGTGATTAACATAGCGAATTGTTAACGCAATGAAACAAAAAAGTTTCTTTTTTGCGAGCCGCTCCGCACCAATAAAAGGCAAAAATTCCCCGATGCGCTAATAGAGTGCGCATCATTGCCATAAATTAGTGCGTAAAGGTTGCACTACGCTGACAAAAGCCGATGTTTGCGAAAATCACTGAAATAAATAGCAATGATCGTGCCAGCACGATGAAGAAGTGTGAAAAGCCAGCAGAGAATCGGGGAAAGCACCACGGAAGGAAGAGAAAACAGCGCATAAAAAAGGCGAAGTATTCACTTCGCCTTTTTGCATAGCTGCCTGAACTAGTGGCGACGGCGCAGAATGGCCACCACAATGCTAATCAACGTCACTAGCCACACTGGCCAGATGCCCGCTTTCGCATACGGCGTTTCACCCTTGGTTGGCGTGACTTTGGCTTCCAGCACATTGCGTGTGAACTGCGGCAACGCTTTCTCCACCTCACCATTGGCATTTACTACTGCGGTAACACCGTTATTGGTAGAGCGCAGTAACGGACGTCCCAGCTCCAGCGCACGCATGCGCGCCATCTGGAAATGCTGCCACGGTCCGATGGAGTGACCGAACCAGGCATCGTTGGAGACGGTCAGCAGGAAGTTGGTATCGGGACGGAAGTTGGCGCGCACTTGTTCGCCCAGCACGATCTCATAGCAGATAGCGCTGGTCAGGTGATAACCCGCTACTTTCAGCTGCGGCTGGACATAGGCGCCACGGCTGAAGGAGGACATCGGCAAATCGAAGAACGGCGCCAGCGGACGCAGCAACGCTTCCAGCGGCACAAACTCACCAAATGGCACCAGATGATTCTTCTGATAGCGGTTCTGGCTTTGATAGCTGTAAGGCAGCTCACCACCCAGCACAATTACCGAGTTATAGTCGTGATAGCGATTATCGCCTTCCACGCGAGAATCCACGATACCGGTAATCAGTGAGCTGCCGCGCGCGCGCAGGTCAGCATCCAGCGCCCGCAGGAACGGCTGCTGGTTGCTTTCCAGATCGGTAATCGCTGATTCGGGCCAGATAATGATCGGTGCTTTGCCGATAAACGGCTGGCTATAGGAGGTGTAAACGCGCAGCGTGTTCAGCAGTTGCTGCGGATCCCACTTCATCGACTGCGGAATATTGCCTTGCACCATCGCAACATCAACGCTGCGTTCCGGCAGCGGCTGATACCACTGCATCATGCGCA
Organism: Pantoea sp. GCM10028869; assembly: GCF_042666835.1. Taxonomy (NCBI): domain Bacteria; kingdom Pseudomonadati; phylum Pseudomonadota; class Gammaproteobacteria; order Enterobacterales; family Erwiniaceae; genus Pantoea; species Pantoea sp. GCM10028869. The sequence goes on from NZ_JBHTGO010000002.1 coordinate 178,730, forward strand.
GCGGCCACGGCAGTAACAGCAGGAGCGCGGCGGCTATCAAGCTTTTCACGGTACGATGATGCAGCGCGTGCACCAGCAGGCCCGCGATCACCATTAACAGGAAGGTAATGGTTTCCACACCGGCCAGCGGCGCGAGGCCTTTTAGCGGACCGTCAATCTGGCTGTAGCCAAACTGCAGCCACGGAAAGCCGGTGAGCACCCAACCGCGCAGGAACTCGCTAATCTGCCACAGCGCGGGTGCCGCTAAAGCCAAACGCCAGATTGTGGCGCGCGGCCAGAAACGGTTGAGCAGGATGGCAAACAGCATCGGATAAAGCGACAGATAAGCCGCCAGCAGAATCACCAGTAAGATGTTTACCGGGCCGGGCATGCCGCCAAAGGTGGCGATGCTGACGTAAACCCAATTGATGCCGCTGCCAAACAGTCCAAAGCCCCAAGCGAAGCCGATTGCCGCAGCCTGCGCAGTGCGACGTTCCAGCAGCAACAGTTGCAGACCAAACAGCGAAATTATCGCCGCAGGCCAGAAATCGTAGGGGGAAAAGGAAAGGGTGCCAATGGCACCCGTAACTAACGCCAGCAGCAGGCGAACCCGCTGCTGCGAGTAAAGAGAGGCTAAAGCCATAAAGTTATTCGTCTTCCAGTTGCGGTTGTGGTGAGTCTTCCGGAATTTTTACATGCACCTGGATGATACGGCGGCTGTCAGCCATGGCGACTTTGAACTGATAGCCATCAATGACAATACTTTCGCCGCGAGCGGGAAGGTGGCCGAATCCCTGCATGACCAATCCGCCAATGGTATCGACTTCGTCATCGCTGAAATCGGTGCCAAAGACCTCATTAAAATCTTCAATTTGCGTTAAGGCGCGCATGGTATAGGTGTAACGATTGAGCTGGCGGATATCACGATCTTCTTCATCGTCATACTCATCTTCAATTTCGCCAACAATCAGCTCAAGAATATCTTCAATGGTCACCAGACCAGAGACGCCACCAAATTCATCAATGACAATCGCCATGTGATAACGCTGCGAGCGGAACTCCTTCAGCATGCGATCGACGCGCTTGCTTTCAGGAACCACCACGGCGGTGCGCAGCACTTTTTCCATGCTGAACGGCTCAGACGCGCTGGCCATAAACGGCAGCAGGTCTTTGGCCATCAAAATGCCTTCGACGTGGTCTTTGTCTTCGCTGATCACCGGGAAACGTGAGTGGGCGGATTCAATAATCACCGCAAGGCACTCTTCCAGCGTTTGGTTGCGTTTCAGGGTGATCATTTGCGAGCGAGGGATCATGATGTCGCGCACGCGCTGTTCGGCAATGTCCAGCACCCCTTCGAGCATGTCGCGGGTGTCCTGATCAATCAGCTCTTTTTGCTCAGAATCGCGGATTAACCCCAGCAGTTCATCACGGTTTTTAGGTTCACCGTGAAACAGTTGGTTGATTAACAGGGAGAAAAATCCCTTTTTACTACTGGGTGCGTCGCTGTTTTGAGAATGGTCGTCGCTCATGGCGTTTTTATTTCGTTCTCTCTAATGAGGGATTGGGGCTGCTGGCATCCGCGCCAGCAGCGCAATAACCTGAACCAGCGGCTCAGGCGTCTTCTTTCTCCGAAATGTACGGATCAGGATAACCAAGAGCAAGCATTATCTCGGTCTCCAGCGCCTCCATCTCTTCGGCTTCTTCATCTTCGATATGGTCGTAACCCAGCAGATGCAGCGTACCGTGCACCACCATATGCGCCCAGTGGGCTTCGACGGTTTTGCCTTGTTCAGCAGCCTCTTGCTCGACAACCTGACGGCAAATAATCAGATCGCCGAGCAGTGGCAGTTCAATCCCCGGCGGTGCTTCAAACGGGAATGACAGCACGTTGGTCGGCTTATCTTTGCCGCGATAAGTCAGATTAAGCTCATTACTCTCGGCTTCATCCACCAGACGAATCGTGACTTCGCTTTCTGGTTGAAACGGCGTTACCGCCGCTTCCAGCCAGCGTTGAAAATCACTCTCCGCTGGCAGATGGTTTTCATCGGCGCAGGCCAGTTGTAAATCAAGAATCACCGCGCTCATGAACGCTCCTGCGGGCTGGTTTGGCTGGCAAGCTGAGCCGCGATAGCTTCGCGTTTGCGCTCTTCTGCCTGTTGATCACGGCGTTTCTGGTCGGCGGTTTCCCAGGCTTCATAAGCATTCACGATGCGTGCGACAACCGGATGACGCACCACGTCTTCGCTGTGGAAAAAGTTAAAGCTAATCTCATCGACTTCTGCCAGCACTTCAATGGCGTGGCGCAGGCCGGATTTGGTGCTGCGCGGCAAGTCAATCTGCGTGATATCGCCGGTAATGACCGCTTTCGAATTAAAGCCGATACGCGTCAGGAACATCTTCATCTGTTCGATTGTGGTGTTCTGGCTCTCATCGAGAATCACAAAGGCGTCGTTCAGCGTGCGTCCGCGCATGTAGGCCAGCGGAGCCACTTCAATCACGTTGCGCTCAATCAGTTTCTCTACGCGCTCAAAGCCGAGCATTTCGAACAGCGCGTCGTAAAGCGGGCGCAGGTAGGGATCGACCTTCTGGCTGAGATCGCCGGGCAGGAAGCCGAGTTTCTCACCCGCTTCAACCGCCGGACGCGTCAGCAGAATACGGCGAATCTCCTGACGCTCCAGCGCATCCACTGCGGCAGCGACCGCCAGATAGGTTTTACCGGTACCTGCCGGGCCGATACCAAAGGTAATGTCATGCGAGAAGATATTGGCGATGTATTGGGCCTGGTTAGGCGTACGCGGTTTGATTACGCCACGCTTGGTTTTGATGTTCACCGCTTTGCCGAATTCCGGCACGCTCTCAGCGCTTTGTTCCAGAACGCCGCTCTCTTTGATTGCCAGGTGAATCTGGTCCGGTTCGATATCTTTGATCTGACCGCGCATTGGGGCGGTATCAACATACAGCGTGCGCAGGATATTGACGGCAGCGTCCACGCACAGCGAGCGGCCGGTAAGCGTGAATTGGTTGTCACGGCGTTTGATCTCAAGGCCCAAACGGCGCTCCAGCTGTTTCACATTGTCATCCATCGGACCGCACAAGCTCATCAGTCGTTGGTTATCTGCCGGTTCAAGGGCGATTTCACGCGTTTCGATATTCAAATGAATCCTTAAGGTCACTCAGGGCCAGTTGAAAAGGTGTGCCGGATGTCGAAGAGCAATCTCTCCGCATCTTTATGAAATTATTTATGGCGCTGCGCACTGGCGCAAGCTTCAGAGTCGATATTTGGGCAGCACTTGTGGAAAGCAAGGGCCTGGGGATGAAACAGGCGACAGCGCTTTGTGCGCTGTCGCTCAACGTTCGAGGTTTCAAGGCTGGAACAGTCCGACGCCGATGTCGTTCTCTTTGCGGGTACGCGCAATCACCGATGCCGGGCTTTCGGCCACACGGAGCGCCATTTGATCTTCGGTGCGCACCAGCACGCCGCGCAGGGAGCTGGCATAGACATCAACAATTTCGACATCAACAAACTTACCGATCATTTCAACCGGTGCTTCGAAGTTCACCACGCGGTTATTATCGGTGCGGCCGGTCAGTTCCATCACATTCTTACGCGAAATGCCTTCCACCAGCACGCGCTGCGTGGTGCCCAGCATGCGGCGGCTCCACGCCATCACCTGCTGATTGATGCGGTCCTGCAGGATGAAAAGACGCTGCTTTTTCTCCTCTTCCGTCACATCGTCGGGCAGATCGGCCGCCGGCGTGCCTGGGCGCATCGAGTAAATAAAGCTGAAGCTGACATCGAAATTCACTTCACCGACCAGCTTCATGGTCTGCTCAAAATCCTGCTGCGTTTCGCCGGGGAAACCGATGATGAAATCAGAGCTCAGCTGGATATCCGGACGTGCGGCTTTCAGCTTGCGGATAATCGCTTTGTACTCGAGTGCGGTGTGCGCGCGCTTCATCAGCGTCAGGATGCGATCTGATCCGCTCTGAACCGGCAGATGCAGGAAGCTCGCCAGCTCGGGCGTATCGCGGTAAACCTCGATGATGTCATCGGTAAATTCAATAGGATGGCTGGTGGTGAAGCGAATACGGTCAATGCCGTCGATCGCCGCCACTAAGCGCAGCAACTCAGCAAAGGTGCAGATATCGCCATCAAAGGTGGCGCCGCGATAGGCGTTGACGTTCTGGCCCAGCAGGTTGACTTCACGTACGCCCTGAGCGGCAAGCTGGGCGATTTCCAGCAGAATATCGTCGCTCGGACGGCTGACTTCCTCGCCGCGCGTGTAAGGCACCACGCAGAAAGTACAATATTTGTTGCAACCTTCCATGATCGACACAAAGGCGGTTGGGCCATCGGCGCGCGGTTCTGGCAGGCGATCAAACTTCTCAATTTCAGGGAAGCTGATGTCAACAACCGGGCTTTTACTGCCGCGCACGGTGTTAATCATCTCCGGCAGACGATGTAAGGTCTGCGGGCCAAAGACGATATCGACGTAACTGGCGCGCTGGCGCAGACGTTCACCTTCTTGTGAGGCCACGCAGCCACCCACGCCGATGATCAGATCGGGATTGGTCGCTTTCAGCTTTTTCCAACGGCCTAGCAGAGCAAAAACCTTCTCCTGCGCCTTTTCACGGATGGAGCAGGTGTTGAGCAGCAGAACGTCCGCCTCTTCAGCTTCCTCGGTAAGGGTGTAGCCGTGCGTACTGTTCAGCAGATCGGCCATCTTCGATGAATCGTATTCATTCATCTGACAGCCCCAGGTTTTGATGTGCAGTTTTTTGGTCATCGAACTAGCCATTGATTCAAGCGAAGTGCAGGGCGCGTATTGTAATGCTTCGACGCTGTTGTTACCAGGCTTCACGCATCTGCATCGCATCGCGCTGCTAATTTCCGGTACACTTTAGCTATCAACGTGATGCTGGAAGGTTTCACGGCAAAAAGAAGGATTAGAGTCGATGCAGGATTCACATTTTGATGTGGTGATCGTGGGCGGTGGCATGGTTGGTGCGGCGCTGGCGTGTGGCCTGGCGCAGCAGCAGTTTCGCGTAGCGGTCATTGAACGGGCAGAACCGGCAAGCTTTGATGCCAGCAGCGAGCCAGATGTGCGTATCTCCGCCATCGGTGCGTCGTCGGTGGCGCTGCTGCAGCAACTGGATGTCTGGCAACGTGTGCAGGCGATGCGCTGTGCGCCCTATCGCCAACTGGAAACCTGGGAGTGGCAAAACGCGCATGTGAAGTTTGATGCGGCGTCGCTTGGGTTGCCCGAGCTGGGCTTTATGGTGGAAAACAGCGTGCTGCAGCGTGCGCTGTGGGAAAAAATGCAGCAAGAGGGCATCACACTGATCTGCCCGGCGAGCTTGCAGGGTTTGCAGCCGCACAGCGCTGGCTGGCAGGTGCAACTCGATAACGGCCAAACGCTGGATGCGCGTTTAGTGGTCGGCGCAGATGGTGCTAACTCGCGTGTGCGCCAGTTAGCGGGTATTGGCGTGCGCGGCTGGAACTATGCGCAATCCTGCATGCTGATAAGCGTGGAGTGCGAGCAGGAGGCGGGCGATGCCACCTGGCAGCAGTTTACGCCGCAAGGGCCGCGCGCTTTCCTGCCGCTGTTTGATCGTCGTGCTTCGCTGGTGTGGTACGACGCACCCGCGCGTATCCGTCAGCTGCAAAGTTTGCCGCTCCCGCAACTAGAGAAAGAGATTTATGCTCACTTCCCGGCACGCGTTGGCCGTATTCAGGTCAAAACTGCGGCCTCTTTCCCGCTGGTGCGACGTCATGCTACGCGTTATGTGATGCCGGGATTGGCGCTGGTGGGGGATGCGGCGCACACCATCAATCCGCTGGCCGGGCAGGGCGTTAATCTGGGCTATAGGGATGTGGATGCGTTGATCACGACGCTGGTCGAGGCGCGCAACCAGGCGGAGCTCTGGTCATCGGATGCTGTGCTGCAGCGTTATCATCGTCAGCGTTACAAAGATAATTTACTGATGCAGGGCGGAATGGATCTGTTCTACTTCGCGTTTAGCAATAAACTGCCGCCGCTGCGTTTTGCGCGAAACCTGGCGCTGATTGCGGCGGAGAATGCCGGAGAGTTGAAACGTAAGGTGCTGCGTTACGCATTAGGTTTGTGATTGTATGGAGCGCATTGATGCGCTCTTGGTTAAAAGTTTGCTCGCCACTTTGCCAAACGCAGAAAACAATAAAGCCCGCATAAGCGGGCTTTATTGTGCAATTTGGCTGGGGTGCAGGGATTCGAACCCCGGAATGCTGGTATCAGAAACCAGTGCCTTACCGCTTGGCGACACCCCAATAGGTGTTTGATCAAATTGTCTTTTTATGGCTGGGGTGCAGGGATTCGAACCCCGGAATGCTGGTATCAGAAACCAGAGCCTTACCGCTTGGCGACACCCCAATAATTTGGTGGCTACGACGGGATTTGAACCTGTGACCCCATCATTATGAGTGATGTGCTCTAACCAGCTGAGCTACGTAGCCTTTGTACTGCTTACTGCGTCCGACGATGGCTGGGATACCTGGATTCGAACCAGGGAATGCCGGTATCAAAAACCGGTGCCTTACCGCTTGGCGATATCCCATTCGTCGACTTTGTATCCACAACATAATCCGGATTGGCTGGGGTACCAGGATTCGAACCTGGGAATGCTGGTATCAAAAACCAGTGCCTTACCGCTTGGCGATACCCCATCCGGCTGCCGAAGACTGAAATGGTGCGGGAGGCGAGACTTGAACTCGCACACCTTGCGGCGCTAGAACCTAAATCTAGTGCGTCTACCAATTTCGCCACTCCCGCAAAAAGATGGTGGCTACGACGGGATTTGAACCTGTGACCCCATCATTATGAGTGATGTGCTCTAACCAGCTGAGCTACGTAGCCATCTTTTTCGCGTAACCTTCATCGGCGTTGCGGGGCGCATTATGCGTATTGAGTCTTGTAGCGTCAACAATTTTTTTGCCGTTTTTCGCCTTAAAACGCCTGTTTGTCTGGCTTGTAACCAGGCTGGTGATTTATTCGGCTAATTTCACAGGCTATACGATAGATTGCATAAAAAAGGGGCTCGAATGAGCCCCATATCTTGTTGAGTAAAAACCTTATTTATACGCGGACTGATGCACACCTACGGCACGACCAGAAGGGTCATCCATGGATTTAAAGGCTTCATCCCACTCGATCGCTTTAGCCGAAGAACAGGCCACCGACGGACCGCCTGGCACACACTCTGCGGCGCTGGCGATCGGGAACAATTCCTCGAAGATCTCGCGATACAGATACGCTTCTTTCGAGTTCGGCGTGTTGTACGGGAAGCGGAAGTGCGCAGTCGACAGCTGTTGATCGGTGATTTGCTTCGCCGCCACTTCTTTCAGCGTATCTATCCAGCTGTAGCCCACACCATCAGAGAACTGCTCTTTCTGACGCCACGCCACGCTCTCCGGCAGGTAAGAAGAGAAGCATTCGCGCAGGATGTGTTTTTCCATCTTGCCGTTGCTGCCACAGAGTTTGTCTGCCGGGTTGATGCGCATCGCCACGTCGAGGAATTTCTTGTCGAGGAACGGCACACGCGCTTCCACGCCCCAGGCGGACATCGCTTTGTTGGCGCGAGCACAGTCAAACATGTGCAGAGCCAGCAGTTTACGTACGTTCTCTTCGTGGAATTCTTTGGCGTTTGGCGCCTTATGGAAATAGAGGTAGCCGCCAAAGACTTCATCCGCACCTTCACCGGACAACACCATTTTGATGCCCATCGCTTTGATCTTACGCGACATTAAATACATCGGCGTAGAGGCGCGAATGGTGGTCACATCATAGGTTTCGATGTGGTAAATCACGTCACGGATCGCATCCAGGCCTTCCTGCACGGTGAAATGGATTTCGTGGTGCACGGTACCGAGGTGTTCTGCGACTGATTTCGCTGCTTTCAGGTCTGGAGAACCTTCCAGGCCAACCGCGAAGGAGTGCAGCTGCGGCCACCATGCATCGCTCTTATCCGCATCTTCAACACGTTTCGCAGCAAAGCGTTTGGTCACGGCAGAGATGATGGATGAGTCCAGGCCGCCAGACAGCAGAACGCCGTAAGGCACGTCAGACATCAGGTGACTTTTTACTGACTCTTCCAGCGCATGTTTCAGCTCGGCGGCATCCGTGGTGTTGTGCTCAACAGCGGAATATTCCATCCAGTCACGCTGCCAGTAACGACGGATTTCACCATCGGCGCTCGACATGTAGCTTCCCGGCGGGAACTCTTTGATGCTGCGGCACACCGGCACCAGCGCTTTCATCTCGGAAGCGACATACAGGTTGCCGTGCTCGTCGTTGCCCATATACAGCGGGATAATGCCGATATGGTCGCGACCAATCAGATATTGTTGCTTCACGCTGTCCCACAGAATGAAGGCGAACATGCCTTGCAGCTCGTCGAGGAAATCGACACCTTTTTCCTGATACAGCGCGAGGATCACTTCACAGTCAGAACCGGTCTGGAAAGCGTAACGATCGCTCAACTCAGCACGCAGCGCCTGATGGTTGTAAATTTCGCCGTTAACAGCCAGTACGTGGGTGTGGTCAGCGTTATACAGCGGCTGTGCGCCGTTGTTAACGTCAACAATCGACAGACGCTCATGCACCAGAATGGCTTTATCATCCGCATAAACACCTGACCAATCCGGGCCGCGGTGACGCATCAGACGAGAAGATTCCAGCGCTTTCTTGCGCAGCTCAATAGGATCGCTTTTCAGATCCAGCACACCAAAAATTGAACACATAACTGACTCCTGATCTCACCTTGTGGCGAAGTTATTTCTACGTTTGTCCGGCAGCCTTGGCTGCGTGATGTATAAGAAAATGCGCTAAATGGCGGTGTTAGTGCAAGCAAAATTGCGATTCTTTGATAAAAAGAATGTTGATGGGCAAATAATATTGAATATTATTCAATTAATAAGCTTTTATTTTAGATGCCATCTAATAAAACTGCATTATCGTTCGTTTTGTAGGCATAAGGCGAGCGGTAAAGAAAGGCATAACCACAGAAAAAACAAAAGCCCTGCATAAGCAGGGCCATAAGAAGAGGTAATGGCTGGAATCAGAACAGGTCGATATCGGCGACCGATGGGTAAATCCAATCCGGGCGGAAAGGCATCGCATCAATATCACTCAGTGTGGAAACGCCAGACAGCACCAGAATGGTTTCCAGACCCGCCTGGAAGCCTGCCAGAATGTCTGTCCGCAGGTTATCGCCCACAATAACCGTCTCTTCCGAATGCGCATGCATTTTGTTTAACGCCGCGCGCATGATGTACGGACTCGGTTTTCCGACGTAAAACGGTTTACGGCCGGAGATGGTTTCGATACCGGCGCAGAGTGCTCCGCAGGCAGGAACAAAGCCGCGTGCATGTGTATCGGGATTAGTGGCGATAAAGCGGGCGCCATTGGCCACGAAGAAAGCGGCTTTATGCATCATTTCCCAATTGAAAGAGCGCGTTTCACCGACGATAACGAAATCTGGATTAACGTCGGTGATGGTGAAGCCAGCTTTATACAGCTCATGAATCAGCGCACCTTCGCCAATTACGTAGGCTTTTTTCCCTTCCTGACGGCGCAGGAAATCGGCGGTGGCCATCGCCGAGGTGTAAAACACCGAATCTGGTACGTCAATGCCGGCGTTGGCAAAGCGGTTCGCCAGATCCGGCGCGGTTTGCGAAGGATAGTTGGTCAACACCACCAACGGCATATCCTTCGCCAGAATTCGCTGCAGAAATTCTTTCGCGCCGGGAACGGCGGTATTGTCATGCATCAACACGCCGTCGATGTCACAGATTACGCTTTTAATCGTCATAGATTGCATCCGGTCGGGCCTGCTTGACAGCAGGCTGGTGATTACTCTTCCAGCAGATGTTGCAGCAAAATGCCATTCAGCATTGCGCGTTTTGCCAACGCAAAGGCGCCAATCGCCGAGCGATGATCGAGCTCGGAACGCACCACCGGCAGATTTTTACGAAAGGCAGGCAGCGTCTGCGTATTGATACACCCTTCAATAGCAGGAAACAGTACTTTATCCGCTTCAGTGATTTCACCGGCCAACACCACTTTTTGCGGATTGAACAGGTTGATGGCGATAGCAATCGCCTTGCCTAAATAGCGGCCGACATGTTCAATCACTTCGCACGCCAGCGCGTCGCCATGATTAGCGGCGCGGCAAATCTGCGGCATCAGGCAATCATTCAACGTTAATGAACTGGGATAGCCTTGATTCAGCAAGTGACGCACGCGGTTTTCAATCGCGCCGTTAGCCGCAATGGTTTCCAGGCAGCCAAAGTTGCCGCAGTGACAACGTTCACCCAGCGGATCAACCTGAATATGGCCAATCTCGCCCACGTTGCCGTTACTGCCGAGGAAAATGTGGCCGTTGGCGATGATTCCGGCACCGGTGCCGCGATGCAAACGCACCAGAATGGAGTCTGCGCAATCGCGACTTGCACCGAAGTAGTGCTCGGCCAGCGCCAGGCTACGGATGTCATGACCAACAAAGCTGGTGACGTTGAAGCGTTTTTTCAGGCTGGAAACCAGCGGCCAATGACTTACCGCGATGTGCGGCATGTAGCGAATGATGCCGTTAATGGGATCGACCAATCCGGGCAGAATCACCGAGATAGCAATCAGTTCATGAATCTTACGCTGATGCGCGGCCATAAAGGCGCTGATGGCATTGAACAGCGCGTTCTCCAGCGTTTCCTGCGTGCGCTCGGGCAGCGGATAATCTTCCTGCGCCAGCGATTTCCCGCTCAGATCAAACAGCGTCAACGTCGCGTCATTACGCCCTAAGCGCACGCCGATAGTATGAAAATGACGGGTTTCAGTAATGATGGAGATCGCGCGACGCCCACCGGTGGAGGCTTGTTGCTCCACCTCTTTGATAAGGCCGCGCTCAATGAGCTGGCGGGTAATTTTGGTGACACTGGCGGGCGCAAGCTGACTGTGTTCGGCAATCTGAATGCGCGAAATTGGCCCCTGCTGATCGATTAGCCGATAAACGGCTGCACTATTGAGTTGTTTAACAAGATCAACATTTCCTATTTGAGACTGGCCGCCAGTGGTCATTCAATGCTTACTCGCTGAGGACGTTGTCTCCGTTGACGAACGTCTTAGTGATTTGATAATCGCGGGTAAAGACAGTCAGGTTGGCGACTTTTCCTGCTTCGACCGTGCCTAACTGCTTCTCCACACCCATCGCCTGCGCTGGATAGAGCGTCGCCATACGCAGCGCTTCATCAAGAGCGATACCGCAATGTTCAACGCTGTTCTGCACCGCTTCAATCATGGTCAAGGCAGAACCGCTGAGCGTACCGTTCTCGTCAACGCACAGGCCATCGCGATAGTATATTGTTTTGCCTGCAAAAATAAATTGATCAATCGATGCGCCCGCCGGTGCTGTGGCATCCGTCACTAACACCAGCTTGTCGCCTTTAATGCGTTTTGCATTGCGCACATTAGCGTAATGGACATGTAAACCATCCGCAATGATGCCGCAGTATACATCAGGCGAATCAAACAGCGCACCGATCAGACCTGGCTCACGTCCAGCGAAGGTTGGCATGGCATTGTAGAGATGCGTAGCAAAGCTGACGCCCGCGCTGAAGCCAATTTTTGCTTCTTCATAGGTCGCGTTGGAGTGACCCGCTGACACGATGATGCCGGCATCACGCAGCTGACGAATCACCTCGCTGCCCGTATTTTCAGGTGCCAGCGTGACTTTAGTGATGACGTCGGCATTGGCGCAGAGGAAATCCACCAGCTCGGCATCCGGCAGGCGAATCAATTCAGGATTGTGCGTACCTTTTTTAGCTTTATTCAGCCACGGACCTTCCAGATGCAGGCCGATTGCCTGATTCTGATGCTTGGCCAGGTAAGCGCGCATGGTTTCGACTGCGCGTCTCATCAGCGCATCGGTGCTGGTAATCAGTGTTGGCAAATAGCTGGTGCAGCCTGATTTCTCGTTGGCGCGCTGCATGATCTCCAGCGTTTCAACGCTTAACGCATTGATGTCATCATTGAACTGCACGCCGCCGCAGCCGTTAAGCTGCAAATCAATAAAACCAGGAGCGATAAACGCACCAGCCACATCCTGCTGTGCAATTGCCGCGTCCAGGGCATCACGCGGACACACGCGCTCAATCAGGCCATCTGCAATCACAACTGCATGATTGTCCAGAATTTCATGACCAGTAAAAATCCGGCCGTTCACTAATGCGTACATCGTTTCTCTCTCCCGGCTAAGCCTGCTGCCTGAAAGCAGCAGGTTTTGTTACAACGTGTTTTCACACACCTTTCATATTTTCCGCTTCCATTTCGCGGAAATATTTCACGGTTTTCACTTTCAGTTCCATGGTGGCTGGCTCGTCACATACCACGACAGATTTGGCATGTAGCTGCAGGCAGCTGATGGTCCACATATGGTTGACGTTACCTTCAACCGCAGCCTGCAGCGCTTGCGCTTTCAGGTGGCCGGTAACCAGAATCATCACTTCTTCAGCATCCAGCAGCGTACCGACACCAACCGTCAGGGCGTATTTCGGCACCTGATCCACATCACCATTAAAGAAGCGTGAGTTTGCAATGCGCGTATCGTGCGTCAGGGTTTTGATGCGGGTACGTGAGGAGAGGGAAGAAGCCGGTTCGTTAAAGGCGATGTGACCATCGTTGCCCACGCCGCCCATAAACAGGTTAATTTTGCCGTAAGTGCGGATCTTCTCTTCGTATTGGCGACATTCTGCGTCAATATCTTCGGCATTACCATTCAGAAGATTGATATTTTGCTGTTGAATATCAACATGATCGAAAAAGTTACGGTACATGAAACTGTGGTAACTTTCCGGATGCTCTTTTGGCAGGCCAACGTACTCATCCATGTTGAAGGTGACGACGTGCTTGAAACTAACCTGGCCCGCTTTGTGCATATCGATCAGGTGCTTGTAAGCTTCCAGCGGTGTTCCACCGGTTGGCAGACCCAGCACGAAGGGACGTTCTGCGCTAGGCTTGAACGCATTAATGCGGTTAACAATGTGGCGTGCAGCCCATTTACCCACTTGGGTCGGTGTGGCCAAAGGGATCAGTCTCATGTCTTCACCTCAATTAAGATTAGGAATGTGGAGTTGCCGTTTCTCTGACAGTTTTTGCCCTTAAGCGTAATGCGTTTAAGCGTAGCCACCAGGGATAAGTGCGACTCGATATTTTTTATCATAAAATAAGTTTGTGGTGCTGGCTAGCATTTCGCATTATCAAACCACCATTTTGGTGATTAAAGTCACAGTTGTAGTGGTTTTAATTTGCGAGGCGAATTAATTTATCTTTACACTGCGCCTCGTGGTGAAAAGTGTCATCAAGGTACCGGGCGACGGGATAATAAAATCAACCTGCGCCACGGCAAAACGCCAGTCTCATAGGGGGAGAATAAGGTGAGTATTCTAGGATATCTGCAAAAGGTCGGCCGCGCGCTTATGGTGCCGGTAGCGACTCTGCCGGCAGCGGCAATCTTGATGGGCGTTGGATACTGGATTGATCCAGATAGCTGGGGCGCAGGCAATGCGCTGGCAGCACTGTTGATCAAATCCGGTTCGGCAATCATCGACAATATGCCAGTGCTGTTTGCCATTGGTGTGGCATACGGTATGTCAAAAGATAAAGACGGCGCTGCAGCGTTAACCGGTTTTGTCGGCTTTCTTGTTGTGACCACACTCTGTTCTCCGGCAGCGGTGGCAATGATTCAGAAGATGCCGGTGGAGCAAGTTCCCGCTGCCTTCGGTAAAATTAATAACCAGTTTGTTGGCATTCTTGTCGGGATTCTTTCTGCTGAAGTCTATAACCGCTTTAGTCATGTTGAACTGCCAAAAGCGTTGTCCTTCTTTAGCGGTCGCCGTCTGGTGCCGATCCTTGTATCGTTCCTGATGATCCTGGTTGCGTTCATTCTGATGTATATCTGGCCGATCATTTTCGGTGGACTGGTAAGTTTTGGTGAGCATATTCAGAAGCTGGGTTCCGTCGGTGCGGGCATCTACGCCTTCTTTAACCGTCTGCTGATTCCTGTTGGCTTACACCACGCATTGAACTCGGTATTCTGGTTCGATGTTGCCGGTATCAACGATATTCCTAAATTCCTTGGCGGCGCGCAGTCTATCGCTGAAGGTACAGGTATCCCAGGCATCACCGGTCGTTATCAGGCGGGCTTCTTCCCAATCATGATGTTTGGTCTTCCAGGTGCAGCGCTGGCAATTTACCACTGCGCACGCCCGGAAAACCGCGCTAAAGTCGGCGGCATTATGCTGGCGGCGGCCTTTGCCGCCTTCTTTACGGGTATCACTGAACCGCTGGAATTCTCCTTTATGTTCGTGGCGCCGGTGCTGTATGTGATTCACGCGGCACTGACCGGTCTTTCAGTTTTCATCGCCGCGAGCATGCAGTGGATTGCCGGTTTCGGCTTCAGTGCGGGTCTGGTGGATATGGTGCTGTCAACGCGTAACCCGCTGGCGGTGCACTGGTGGATGCTGATCCCACAAGGTCTGGTGTTCTTCGTTATCTACTACGTGGTATTCCGCTTCACCATCCAGAAATTCAACCTGATGACGCCGGGCCGCGAACTCTCTGCGGGCGATGAAACCGATGGTTATGACGTCAATGTCGATAACAGCGGCAACGGTGAAAGCCAAACTGAATCTCTGGCGCGTCGTTATATTGCGGCGGTAGGTGGCTCAGAAAACCTGACCAACATCGATGCCTGTATCACACGTCTACGTCTGAACGTTAAAGATTCCGCGCAGGTTAATGAAGGTGTCGCTAAACGTCTCGGTGCTTCAGGTGTGATTCGTCTGAACAAGCAGAGCGTACAGGTTATTGTCGGTACACAGGCGGAAAGCATTGCAACAGCAATGAAAACCGTACTGAGCAAAGGTCCAGTTGCGGCATCTGCCGCGGCGTCAACGGCTGCTCCTGCTGCTGCAGTAAAACCGCAGGCGGTGCTGAACAGCGAAAAAGCCGTGATTGCTACGCTGCTGGCGCCAGTAACCGGTGACATCGTTGCGCTGGAAAATGTGCCTGACGAAGCATTCGCCAGCAAGGCAGTCGGTGATGGTCTGGCCATCAAGCCAACCGGCAAAACCGTGGTTGCGCCAACCGCCGGAACTGTGGTGAAGATCTTCAACACCAACCATGCGTTCTGCCTTGAGGCGGAAAACGGCGTCGAGATCGTGGTACATATGGGGCTGGATACAGTAGCGCTGGAAGGCAAAGGCTTCACGCGTCTGGTTGAAGAGGGCGCAACGGTCACTGCAGGTCAGCCAATCCTGGAAATGGATCTGGACTTCCTCAATGCCAACGCCCGCTCGATGATCAGTCCGGTTGTTGTCAGCAATAGCGATGATTTCGCTGGTCTGAATTTACTGGCAACCGGTTCAGTGGTTGCAGGTGAAACCCCGCTGTACGAGGTTAAAGGCTAAGTCCTTGTGATTGAGCCAGAAGGCAGGAAGCGATTCCTGCCTTTTTTGTTTTAAAACGACCAACAAACGGTTGTTTCCCTCCTGCGCTTTGTGGATCATACTCCGTTACTTCGTGGTACAAATCACCCGTTATAGTTTTTGAGGATTTTGAGATGAGTGAGGCTGAAGCCCGCCCAACGAACTTTATTCGTCAGATCATCGACGAAGATTTGGCGAGCGGTAAGCACAACAGTGTGCATACCCGTTTCCCGCCTGAGCCCAATGGTTATCTGCATATTGGCCATGCGAAATCTATCTGCCTGAACTTTGGTATCGCGCAAGACTATCAAGGTCAGTGCAATCTGCGTTTCGACGACACTAACCCAGTTAAAGAAGATCTGGAGTTTGTCGAATCCATTAAGCGTGACGTGCAATGGCTGGGCTTTGAGTGGAGCGGCAACATTCGTTACTCCTCAGACTACTTCGACCAACTGTTCAACTATGCGGTTGAGCTGATCAACAAAGGTCTGGCTTACGTTGATGAACTTTCGGCGGATGAGATCCGTGAGTATCGCGGTTCACTGACGGCGCCGGGTAAAAACAGCCCATACCGCGATCGCAGCGTGGAAGAAAACCTGGCGCTGTTCCAGAAGATGCGCGATGGCGGTTTCGAAGAGGGCAAAGCCTGTTTGCGTGCCAAAATCGACATGGCGTCCAGCTTTATCGTGATGCGCGATCCGGTACTGTACCGCATTAAGTTTGCCGATCACCATCAGACCGGCAGCAAGTGGTGCATCTACCCGATGTACGACTTCACTCATTGCATTTCGGATGCGATCGAAGGCATTACGCACTCTCTCTGCACGTTGGAGTTCCAGGATAATCGTCGTCTGTATGATTGGGTGCTGGATAACATCACCATTCCGGTTCATCCGCGTCAGTACGAGTTCTCACGCCTGAATCTGGAATATGCGGTGATGTCGAAGCGTAAACTGACTCAGCTGGTGAGCGAGAAGGTGGTAGAAGGCTGGGACGATCCGCGCATGCTAACCGTTTCGGGTCTGCGTCGTCGTGGTTATAGCGCCGCTTCTATCCGTGAGTTCTGCCGCCGTATTGGTGTGACCAAACAGGACAATATCGTGGAGATGGCTTCACTGGAATCGTGCATTCGTGACGATCTCAATGAAAACGCACCGCGTGCGATGGCGGTAATGGATCCGTTGAAAGTGGTGATCGAGAACCTGCCTGCAGGTCACGATGAGATCATCACTATGCCGAATCATCCGAACAAACCGGAAATGGGCACGCGTGAAGTGCCATTCAGCCGTGAAGTGTGGATCGATCGCGCTGACTTCCGTGAAGAAGCCAACAAGCAGTACAAGCGTTTGGTGCTGGGTAAAGAAGTGCGTCTGCGTAATGCTTACGTGATCCGTGCCGAACGTGTGGCGAAGGATGCTGAAGGCAATATTACCTGCATCTATTGTACTTGCGACGTTGATACGCTGAGCAAAGATCCGGCCGATGGCCGTAAAGTGAAAGGCGTTATCCATTGGGTTTCTGCAATCCACGCGCTGCCAGCGGAATTCCGCCTGTACGATCGTCTGTTCAGTGTGCCAAATCCGGGCACGGCTGAGGATTTCCTCACCACCATCAACCCAAACTCACTGGAAATCAAACAGGGCTTCGTTGAGCCTGGTTTACGTGCTGCCGATTCGATGGCACCGTACCAGTTCGAACGTGAAGGCTATTTCTGTGCTGATAGCGTCTATTCACAGCCCTCCAGGCTGGTGTTTAACCGCACCGTAGGTTTGCGTGATACCTGGGCAAAAATCGGCGATTAATAGTTTTAGTCGCGAGCACGATAAGATCATGAAAGGGCGAGCAATCGCCCTTTTTTATTATCTCAATTTGGCCAGATACGACCTTTTATGCTGCACGCCTCAATCCGCCTTTAATTCCCTATTTGCGACTATTCTGACTTTAGAAAAATTAACCCATTTGGCAGTGTGAAAAACTTTTTTTCAGGTAGGCTATGCGCTCTCAGACGTTGCTCTGCGGCTTATCTAAGGAAAAAAAATGACAACTCTCGCCCAGGAAGCCAGGCATAGCGTGGTGGTTTTACATCAGCTTATTGAACGTATTTTCAATCAGGCGGAAGGCAGCGACGACAGCATTGATCTGTTTTTATCGCACTTTCATCCCGATTTCAAAATGGTCACGCCGCAAGGCAAACGATTGGACCTCAATGAAATGGAAGTGCTGTTTCGCCAGTTGCAGGGGCAGCGTGAAGGCATGCGCATTGCCACCAGTGAGCACGCCATCATCTCGCAGCAAAGCGAGGAAGTGACGATTCAGTATCGTGAATTACAGATGATGAACGGCATCAATCAGAGCCGCATTTCACTGGCGGTATTGGATTGCAGCACCGCCATTCCGCGCTGGCGCTACCTGCAGGAAACGCTTGTCGCCTGATTACAGGCATAAAAAAACCGGCTCAAGCGCCGGTTTTTTTTATACTGCATAGCACACTCAATTACTTATCGTGGAGCGTATCGTCTTCGCGGCAGTCTCCCAGAGCACAATGACCGTACAGGTACAGGCTGTGGTTGCTGAGCTTAATGCCGTGGCGAGTGGCAATTTCACGCTGACGCGTTTCGATTGATTCATCGCTGAATTCGATAACTTTGCCACAATCCAGGCAGATTAAGTGATCGTGGTGATGCTGCTGAGTCAGTTCGAAGACAGATTTACCGCCTTCAAAGTTGTGACGGGTTACGATGCCCGCGTCGTCAAACTGGTTAAGAACGCGATACACCGTTGCCAGACCAATCTCTTCGCCCATATCAATCAGGCGCTTATACAAATCTTCCGCACTGACGTGATGGGACTCTGGGCCGGGTCCCTGAAGCACTTCCAGAATTTTCAGTCTGGGTAGCGTGACTTTCAGGCCAGCCTTCTTCAATGCGGAGTTGTTGTCAGTCATGCGGATATTGTCCTGTTACTTTGCTAGTCACTTGCGGCGCAGGGGCCTTGAATGTTTAGGTCAACGCGCATTCTCATTTGCGTCTCATTATAGAACTCAAGCAGTGAAATGAAAACCAAGGCAACGTCCTTAATCACCAAAGGTTGTAAGGATATCGTCACTAACGTCTTCAAGACGCTTGGGTTTTGGATTCCATTTCACTCAGCCTCATTCTACTGCCAGAGGAATAAGCGGATGACCATTGCGGGTATTCTACAGATTTGCGGGGAAAAGTTAAAAAACCGTAGCTATTATTTTTATAGGAGATTCCGTTACCCGATGTGAGGCAGTGCGCACATCGGGCAGAGCAGGGAATTAAGCTTCAATAATCTCTTTCAGCTGCAGCTCATCAAAGATCTGCTTCACCCACTTCTCAACGCGTTCGTTGGTCAATTCCGGCTGACGGTCTTCGTCAATGGCCAAACCAAGGAAGTTTTTGTCATCGGCCAGGCCTTTAGAGGCTTCGAAGTGATAGCCTTCGGTTGGCCAGTGACCGACGATCACCGCACCATTCGGCTCAATGATGTCACGGATAGTGCCCATCGCATCACAGAAGTACTCGGCGTAATCTTCCTGATCGCCACAACCAAACAGCGCTACCAGCTTACCATTGAAATCAATCTCTTCCAGCGTCGGGAAGAAATCGTCCCAGTCACACTGCGCTTCGCCGTAATACCAGGTTGGGATACCCAGCAGCAGGATGTCGAACGCTTCGAGATCTTCTTTGGTGCTCTTAGCAATGTCATGCACTTCGGCGACATCTTTACCCAGTTGTTTCTGGATCATCTTTGCAATGTTTTCAGTGTTGCCGGTATCGCTGCCGAAGAAAATGCCTACGATTGCCATGGGTTAGGTAACCTCTTAAATCCTGATTGTGAAAGTAAGTCAGTTGACTGCACAGTTATGCGAATAATAGCAGACCGGTAAAAAGTGCGGAACGTATAAAGCCGTGACTTTGTGTTCCAGCGTGCGGTCTTCGCGCGTTACGACAGTTTGAGCTGTGCCAGCAGCATTTGTTCAATCAATTCGCTGCGACTGATGTTTTGCTGATCGGCCAGCGTGCTGAGGGCGTCAACCGCCTCGCTCGACATCTTCAGCTCAACACGACGCAGCCCACGCACTTTATCGCGCTTGAGCTGATTGCGTTTGTTGATGCGTAACTGTTCATCACGCGTCAGCGGGCTGGTTTTCGGGCGACCAGGACGCCGCTCGTCTGCGAAGAGATCAAGCGTAGTGCGGTCTGTCTGTTCTTTTGCCATGGTTTGTAAAACTGAGTGGGCGCGAACGGCGGAAAGGCGCTGCGCGATTAAAACATTATCGGCCCGACCACGGCGAAAAAATATCCGTGGCAAATTTTTAGCGCGACATCATACTCCAGCGCCTTCCCTGACGCCAACCCTAAAGCGCAAGCGGCAAGCTTTTGCTTTTACAGGTTAAAAAAACGCCGAACGGCGCGTAACACCGCATCGGGTTTCTCGGCGTGCACCCAGTGTCCAGCACCGCTGATCACATGTGCATGTGCCTGCGGGAACTGACGCAGCAGCGCATCGCGATGCTGATTATCCAGATAAGGCGAGTCGCCGCCGCGGATAAACAGCGCCGGATGCGGCCACGCAGGAATCTCTTCCCAGCCGGAAATGGTGCTGTAGTTATCCCACAGCACCGGCACATTAAAGCGCCATTCGCCCTCTGCGAAAGATTTGAGGATGAACTGGATCACGCCTTCTTCATCAATATGCTGACGCATTACTTCAGCGGCTTCGCTGCGGCGCGTGACGCCCGCGGCGCTCACGGCCCGGATAGCGGCAAAAATTTCGTCATGGCGGCGCGTTTGGTAATCAACGGGCGCGATATCGATCATCACCATTTTATCGATACGTTCCGGCGCGATGGCACTGAGCGCCATGGCGATTTTGCCGCCCATCGAGTGTCCGATTACACCCGCGCGATCGATATGGTGCGCATCCAGCGTTTCGACAATGTCCTGCGCCATCACGTGATAATTCATCTCATCGCTACGCGCCGACAAGCCGTGATTGCGCACGTCAACTTGCAGCGTCGGACGTGCATCACGCACCCCACGCGCCAGCACGCCAAGGTTATCAAGGCTGCCAAAAAGACCATGGATCAACAGAATCGGCGTGGCATTGGGGGCAGATTGTTCAGTTTGCAGACGGGCGTTCAAAATCATGGCTAAAGTTCTTACGGTTGTGACCTTGGCTTAGGTTATCATGGATTCACCTGTCCAGCAGTCAGGCCGGTGGGCATTAGGGCATATTCCGACTTTTGCCCGTAAACGTTGCCAACGCTATCGGCTGCCACGGATTTAACTTTATAATCCTTATGTTAGAACCCGCTCACGTTTTGCACGACTGGATTTTGCTAAGGCCGTTGCAAGAATGCGTGGTTCTGTCATTTGCCAGAATCGTACGGAAAAAGATGAAAACGATTGAAGTTGACGAAGAACTCTACCGTTATATTGCCAGCCACACGCAGCACATTGGTGAAAGCGCCTCAGATATTTTGCGCCGCATGTTGAAGTTCACCGCCGGACAGAGCGCACCCGCTGCGCCCGCCGCTGGTGCATTAATGAAAGAAGCGCAACCTGCCAGCCGTGAAGCGCGTCCTCAGGATCGCGTCCGTGCGGTACGTGAGCTGCTGCTTTCCGATGAATATGCCGAGCAGAATAAGGCGGTTAACCGCTTCATGTTGGTACTGTCAACGCTCTATCGTCTTGATCCGGCTGCGTTTGCTGAAGCTACTGCCTCGCTGCAGGGCCGTACCCGCGTCTACTTTGCGGGCGACGAGCACACGCTGCTGCAAAATGGCACCCATACCAAGCCGAAGCACGTTCCCGGCACACCGTACTGGGTGATCACGAACACCAATACAGGTCGCAAATGCAGCATGGTGGAACACATCATGCTGGCTATGCAGTTCCCACAGGAACTGACAGAGAAAGTTCGCGGCACCATTTAACTGAAGCGTCAGGGAGAAGCGCCAATGGCCAATCACCCCCGTGCCGGGCAGCCTGCCCAGCAGAGCGATTTGATTAACGTTGCACAATTAACCTCGCAGTATTACGTCCTGAAGCCCGATGTGGCGAATCCGGATCATGCGGTGAAATTTGGCACTTCAGGCCACCGCGGCAGCGCGGGACGCCAAAGCTTCAATGAACAGCACATTTTGGCGATCGCGCAGGCGATTGCTGAAGAGCGTAAAAAGAATGGCATCACCGGTCCGTGCTACGTCGGTAAAGACACGCATGCGCTGTCTGAGCCAGCGATTCTGTCGGTGCTGGAAGTGCTGGCCGCTAATGGCGTGGACGTAATTGTTCAGCAGGACAATGGCTACACGCCAACGCCTGCAATCTCGAACGCGATTCTTGAGCACAACAAACGCGGCGGCGCGCAGGCGGACGGCATCGTTATCACGCCTTCGCATAATCCACCGGAAGATGGTGGTATCAAATACAATCCGCCAAACGGTGGCCCGGCTGATACCAACGTTACCAAAGTGGTGGAAGATCGCGCTAACCAGCTGATCAAAGGCGAGCTGAAAGACGTGAAACGTCTGCCGCTGGATCAGGCATGGGCGAGCGGCCACATCGTTGAGCAGGATCTGATCCAGCCATACGTTGAAGGTCTGGCGCAGGTGATTGACTTCGCCGCCATCCAGAACGCTGGCCTGAAAATTGGCGTCGATCCGTTAGGCGGTTCCGGCATTGCTTACTGGCAGCGCATTGCTGAGCACTACAAACTGGATCTGACCATCGTGAACGATGCGATCGATCAGACTTTCCGCTTCATGCATCTGGATAAAGATGGCGTGGTGCGTATGGACTGCTCATCCGAGTGCGCGATGGCCGGTTTGCTGGCGTACAAAGACAAATTCGATCTGGCCTTTGGTAACGATCCTGATTACGACCGTCACGGCATCGTCACGCCTGCGGGTCTGATGAATCCGAATCACTATCTGGCGGTGGCGATCAACTACCTGTTCCAGCATCGCCCGCAGTGGGGCAAAGACGTTGCTGTAGGGAAAACCCTGGTTTCCAGCGCGATGATCGACCGTGTGGTCAACGACATTGGACGTAAGCTGGTGGAAGTGCCGGTTGGTTTCAAATGGTTCGTTGATGGTCTGTTCGATGGCAGCTTCGGTTTCGGCGGTGAAGAGAGCGCGGGCGCATCCTTCCTGCGTTTCGATGGCTCAGCCTGGTCAACCGATAAAGACGGCATCATTCTGTGCCTGCTGGCTGCTGAAATCACGGCGGTAACTGGCAAGAACCCGCAGCAGCACTATGACGAGCTGGCCGAACGCTTTGGTGCGCCAAGCTATAACCGTCTGCAGGCTCCGGCGACTTCTGCACAGAAAGCCGCGTTGTCTAAGCTGTCACCAGAAATGGTGAGCGCAGATACGCTGGCGGGTGATCCGATCACCGCACGCCTGACTGCCGCGCCGGGTAACGGTGCGTCAATCGGCGGTCTGAAAGTGATGACGGAAAACGGCTGGTTCGCCGCGCGTCCATCAGGTACAGAAGACGCGTACAAAATCTACTGCGAAAGCTTCCTGGGTGCTGAACATCGTCAGCAAATCGAGAAAGAAGCGGTTGAGATTGTTAGCGAAGTACTGAAAAACGCCTGATTGGGCAGTGAAGAAAAAAGGCCGCTTAGCGGCCTTTTTTTATGGCATAAATCGATAGCCGATACCGGTTTCGGTCAGCAAATGGCTGGGCTGCGTGGGATTCGCTTCCAGCTTCTGCCGCAAGTGCCCCATATAGATGCGCAAATAATGGCTGTGTTCCACCGCATTGGGCCCCCAAACCTGATTCAGTAATTGACGCTGGGTCAGCACTTTTCCGGCGTTGTTCACCAGCAAACTCAGCAGGCGGAATTCAGTCGGTGTCAGATGCACTTCCTGTTGGTTGCGCAATACACGGCGCGCCGCCAAATCTATGCTCACTTCGCCAAATTTCACAATCGGTTCTGGCTGGTTGCTTTGATGGCGACGCAGCGCCACGCGCACGCGTGCTAGCAGTTCACCTATGCCAAACGGCTTAGTGAGATAATCATCCGCACCCGCGTCCAGCGCATCGATCTTATCCTGCTCATCGCTCCGTGCCGACAGCACAATCACCGGCATGCTGCTCCATTGACGTACTTCACGGATAAAGTCATTGCCATCACCATCCGGCAAGCCGAGATCGAGGATCACCAGATCCGGCTTACGCGTCGCCGCTTCAATCAGGCCGCGCTGCAGTTGCTCCGCTTCCACAATCTTAAGGCCTTCGCTCTCCAGCGCAAGGCGCACGAAACGGCGAATCTCTTTTTCATCTTCCACTATCAAGATGGTCGTCACGCTGCCTCCAGCGGCAAAAAAGTTAACGCATCACTTTAGCAATAAAGCGGCCCGGCGTCCGTCACGAAGTTTTTAACTTGAATGGATCGTTTAATTCACAATCTTGTAACTAACTTTCACCACCACACAAATTGCTGAAAAAAAGCGCAAATATAGTGGTCGGATGAGTAGTAAAATTACACAATAACGAGTAATATCTGAACCAGATCACATTTCAACGCAATGTTTACCACAAGGGGGCCAAAGATGGATCGCGCATATCCACTGTATAAAATTGTACTGCGCCGCGTGCTGGTGGTAGCAATCGGTTTGCTGGCGCTGCCAGTGATGTTATTCCGCTCAGATCGCGCACGTTTGTACAGTTACCTGCATCGTATGTGGTGCAAAACCAGCACGAAACCCGTCTGGCTGGCGCAGTCTGAAGCGGCTGCCGGCATTCACTGGTAAGCGAATTTAGCGCAGTATTAACCCGGCGACTTCACGTGAAGCGCCGGGTTTTTTATTGATAATTTTCACGCCCACCGCGCGTTCCCGCTGTTATCTCCGCGCATTTCAGCTACACTTAAAACCTCTACAAGATTTATGAGGTTGTACAAGTATGAGCGAGAAAATTCCTGTTGGTATCAGCGCTTGCCTGCTCGGGGATAACGTCCGATTTGATGGTGGCCATAAACGTTTTGCTTTCGCCACGGACGAACTCGTGCCATTTGTGCGCTTTGAACCTGTATGTCCCGAAATGGCGATTGGCTTACCGACGCCACGTCCGGCTTTGCGCCTGGTAAAAGAGAGCGATGAAAACATCCATCTCTGTTTCAGCAAAGATGGCGGCGATGAGGTGACGGAAAAGATGCAGCGCTGGTCCGCCGAACGCGTGAAGTCGCTACATCATCTGTGCGGCTACATCCTCTGTGCCAAATCCCCTAGCTGTGGGCTGGAACGTGTCCGCGTTTACGAGCCTGAAACCAACAACAATCGTAAAGCGGGCACCGGCATGTTTACCGCATTTTTACAGAAAGAGATGCCATGGCTGCCGCTGGAAGAGGATGGTCGTCTGCATGATGACGCTATCCGCGAAAACTTCATCGGCCGCGTCTATGCGCTGCACGAATTCAACGAAATGTGGCGCAGCGGATTATCGCGCCACAAGCTGATGGCCTTCCATAGTCGCTACAAATTATTGCTGCTATCTCATGCGCAGGACGAATACCGTGAGATGGGCCGCTTTGTCGCGGCGATGGACCAGTGGGATTCGCTGGAGGATTACGCTTTTGAGTACCGCAGTCGTCTGATGCACCTGATGTCACATCAGGCATCACGACGCAATCACACTAACGTGCTGATGCATGTACAAGGCTACTTCCGTCCGCAGTTGAGTTCGCCGCAGCGTCAGGAGCTGGCGCAACTGATTGATCGTTATCGTCAGGGCGTACAGCCGCTGTTAGCACCGATCACCATGCTGAAACATTACATGGCGGAATACCCGCATCCGTGGCTGGCACAGCAGCGCTATTTTGATCCTTATCCGGAAGCGCTGCGTTTGCGCTACGGCCAATAATTTCGGGGCTTTATGACCACCCATTTAGTTTGGCTGCGCAACGATCTGCGCATCAATGACAACATGGCGCTGGCCGCTGCCTGCCGCGATAGCCAGGCCAAAGTGATTGCGCTGTTTATCGCCACACCGCAGCAGTGGCAGCAACACCATATGGCGCCAAAGCAGGCGGCGTTCATCCAGCAAAATCTCAGCTTGTTGCAGAAGTCACTGGCTGAACGCGGCATTCCTCTGCATTTTCATCAATGTGATGACTTTGCCGCTTCGATTGAATATCTGGCGAAATTTTGCCAGCAGCAACGGGTTGATGCGCTGTTCTACAACTACCAGTACGAAATTAACGAGCGTGAACGCGATGCGCAGGCGGAGAAACGTCTGGATGCGCAGGGCGTAATATGTCAGGGATTCGATGACAGCTTGCTGTTGCCGCCGGGCAGCGTGCAAACCGGCAGCAACACCATGTTCAAAGTGTTCACGCCGTTCAGCAAAGCCTTTGTTCGTCGTTTACATCAGGGCTTACCGGAGTGCCATCAGGCACCGAAAGCGCGTGATGGTGCGCCCATCAGTATCAAAAAGAAGATTCCCGCTTTTGATTATCCTTGTGAAGCCTTTGATGAAAGCCTGTTCCCGGCGGGAGAAGAGGCGGCGTTAAAACAGCTGCGCCACTTCGCTAAACAGGCGGTGCAGCATTATCCGGATCAGCGTGATTTACCGGCCATTGACGGCACCAGCCGCTTATCGGTTTATTTGACCACTGGCGTGCTGTCGCCGCGCCAATGTCTTCATCGCGTGCTCAAAGAGCATCCCGATGCGCTCAACGAGGGCAAGGCCTTTACCTGGCTGAACGAACTGATCTGGCGCGAATTCTATCGTCATCTGATGGTGGCGTTTCCGGCGCTATGTAAGCATCAGCCGTTTGTTGACTGGACGCGCAACGTGGATTGGCAGCGAAACGACGCACATTTCACAGCCTGGCAACAGGGCAAAACCGGTTATCCGATTGTTGATGCGGCGATGCGCCAGCTCAACACGCTCGGCTGGATGCATAATCGCTTGCGCATGATTACCGCCAGTTTCCTGGTGAAGGATCTGCTGATCGACTGGCGTGAAGGTGAGCGTTATTTCATGCAGCAGCTGATCGATGGCGATCTGGCCGCCAACAATGGCGGCTGGCAGTGGGCCGCGTCAACTGGCACCGATGCCGCGCCCTATTTTCGTATCTTCAATCCCACCACGCAGGGCGAGCGCTTTGATAAACAGGGCGACTTTATCCGTCAGTGGCTGCCGGAACTCAGCGACGTGCCCGACAGCGATATTCATCAGCCGCAGGTGTGGGCACAGAAAAATAACAAGAAACTCGATTATCCCGCGCCAATCGTGGAACATAAGGACGCACGTAAAAAGACACTAGACGCCTTTGAGCGCGCCCGCAGCGCGGCTTGAGGCGGTCAGGGAGCCGTAATGAATAATGTCGAGTTAGAACAGATCGTTAACCAGCAGCTGAATAACAGCGCCTTCAGCGATTACGCGCCGAACGGTTTGCAGGTGGAAGGGCGCGCCGAGGTGAAAACCATCATCACTGGCGTAACCGCGTGTCAGGCGCTGCTGGACGAGGCGGTGAAGCGCAACGCCGATGCGGTGCTGGTGCATCACGGTTACTTCTGGAAAAGCGAAGCGCCGGTGATTAAAGGCATGAAGCGCCAGCGTCTGCGCACGCTGCTGGCCAATGATATCAATTTGTATGGCTGGCATCTGCCGCTGGATGCCCATCCGGAGTTGGGTAATAACGCGCAGCTGGCGCGTCTGTTTGATATTGCAGTGAAAGGCGAGATTCAGCCACTGGTGCCGTGGGGCGAGCTGGCACAACCACTGAGTGGCGCGGCGCTGGCGGAAAAAATTGCCCAACGTTTAGGTCGCACACCGCTGCACTGTGGCGATAACGCGCCGGCATTGATCAAGCGCGTTGCCTGGTGCAGCGGCGGCGGTCAGGGCTTTATCGATAGCGCGGCAGCCTTTGGCGTCGATGCCTTTATTACCGGCGAAGTCTCCGAGCAAACCATCCACAGCGCGCGCGAACAAGGTTTACACTTCTTTGCCGCCGGACATCACGCGACCGAACGCGGCGGCATCAAGGCGCTGGGCGAATGGTTAGCTGCCCATCATGGCCTTGATGTGACCTTTATCGACATCGACAATCCGGCCTGATTTCTCTCCTCTCACGCCCTTAACCTGCGTTAAGGGCGCAAATCTGTTGACACATCTCTGTCACTTTCGCATAACTTATGGCTTTTACGCATAAACGAGAAGTTCGTTCGCTATGAATGGCGATCCTGCAACATTCGTTCTGCGACAAGTAAGACTTTTACCAGGAGGTTGTTTTTGCAACGAGCACGTTGTTATCTGCTAGGTGAGCGCGCGGTGGTGCTGGAACTAGAGCCACCGGTTTCGTTGACCAGCCAGCAGCGCATCTGGGGATTGTGTCAGCGACTGCAGCAAAACGAGCAGGTTGAGGAAGTGATTCCTGGCATGAACAACCTGACGTTGCTGCTGCGCGATCCGCAACGCAATGCATTGGACGCGATTGAGCGTTTGCAGCGTTGGTGGGAAGAGAGCGAAGCGCAGCTGCCGGAATCGCGCCGCGTCGAGATTCCAGTTGTGTACGGCGGCGCAGGCGGGCCGGATCTGCTGGAGGTGGCGGAGCGCGCCAACATGACGCCCAGGCAAGCGGTAGAACTGCACAGCAGCATCGATTATGTGGTTTATTTCATCGGCTTCCAGCCTGGTTTCCCTTATCTCGGTGGCTTGGATGAGCGTTTACACACGCCACGCCGCGCTGAACCGCGCGTGCTGGTGCCGAGCGGCTCGGTGGGCATCGGCGGCAGCCAAACCGGCATCTATCCCTTAGCCGCGCCCGGCGGCTGGCAACTGATTGGTCATACGCCGCTCAGCCTGTTCGACCCGCTTCAGCATCCACCGACACTGTTACGTCCCGGTGATAGCGTGCGCTTTGTGCCGCAGCAGGAGGGCGTATGTTGAAAATTCTCCGCGCGGGCATGATGACCTCGCTGCAAGACCACGGCCGCACCGGCTTCCGCCAATATGGCATCAGCGTGGGCGGCGCGCTCGATCAACCGGCAATGCGCACCGCCAATATGCTGGTGGGCAACCCCGAGCAGAGCGCGGTGCTGGAAATCGTGCTGGGACAATTTAAAACGCAGTTTACGCGCGATGGCTGGTTTGCGTTGACGGGCGCGGGCTGCAATGCCGATCTGGATGGCAAACCGGTCTGGACCGGCTGGCGTCTGCCGGTGAAAAAAGGGCAGGTGCTGACGCTGGCAACGCCAACGCGCGGCATGCGCAGTTATCTGGCGGTCAACGGTGGTTTTGACGTGCCGGACATGCTCGGTTCGGTCAGTACCGATCTCAAGGCGGCATTCGGCGGCTGGCAGGGACGTAAACTGCAGGATGGCGATGAGCTGCCGTTGGGTAAACCGACGCGCGACTTCAAAGACAAAGCCGGCGTGCGTCAACTGCTGTGGGGCAACCGCATCCGCGCCTTAGCGGGCCCGGAATATAACGAGTTCTCGCGTGAGGCGCAGCAGGGTTTCTGGCGCAGCCCGTGGAAGCTCAGTCCGCAAAGTAATCGCATGGGTTATCGCCTGCAGGGACGGCAACTGCATCGCGATGCGACGCGCGATCTGCTGTCGCACGGTTTAGTGCCCGGCGTGGTACAGGTGCCGCCTAACGGCCAGCCGATTGTGTTGATGGCGGATGCACAAACCACCGGCGGCTATCCGCGCATTGCCTGCATCATCGAAGCCGATCTCTATCATCTGGCGCAAATTCGTCTCGGCGAACCGATTCACTTTATCCACTGCACGCTGGAAGACGCGATTCACGCCAAACAGCATCAACAGCGTTCCTTCGACCAAATAGCCTGGGGATTGGCCCATGAAGATTGATCTTAACGCCGATCTCGGCGAAGGCAGCGCCAGCGATCGGGAGCTGCTGACGCTGGTGAGTTCAGCCAATATCGCCTGCGGCTTCCACGCTGGTGATGCGCAAACCATGCTGCAATCGGTGCGCTGGGCGAAAGCGTCTGGCGTGGCGATTGGCGCGCATCCGAGTTTCCCCGATCGGGAAAACTTTGGCCGCACCGCCATGCAGCTGCCGCCGGAAACGGTGTATGCGCAGATGATCTACCAGATTGGTGCGCTGAAGAGCATTGCCGAGAGCGAAGGCGAACGGCTGGTACACGTCAAGCCGCACGGCATGCTGTACAACCAGGCGGCGGGCGATCCGCAACTGGCGGATGCCATCGCGCGCGCGGTAAAAGCCGTGGATAGCGGATTGATTCTGGTCGGATTGGCGGGCAGCGCGTCGATTGCGGCGGCGGCGCATCATGGTCTGCGCACCCGCGAAGAGGTGTTTGCCGATCGCGGCTATCTGGCGAGCGGGGCGTTAGTGCCACGCAGCCAGCCGCAAGCGATGATTGAAGATGCCGAACAGGCGCTGGCGCAAACGCTGGCGATGGTGCAGCAGCGTCAGGTGCAGAGCATCAGCGGAGAATGGGTCAGGGTTAACGCCGAAACCGTCTGTTTACACGGTGATGGCGCACATGCGCTGCAGTTCGCCCGCACGCTGCGCGCGGCATTTGCGACCAGTCAGATTGCGGTCACCAGCGCATAACGTTTTTACTCATTGCCCGGCATCACGCCGGGCTTTGTCTTTTCACATAAGGGAACAACATGGATAACGTGGTAAACCTCTGGCCGCTGCTGGGCATTGCCGCCATCATTCTGGGTTTTGTGCTGCGCTTTAACCCGGTGCTGGTGGTGATTGTGGCGGGCTTCGTCACCGGGCTGGCAGCGCATCTGCCGCTGGCAGACATTCTGGAAAAGCTCGGCTCTGGCTTCCTCAATACGCGTAATCTGCCGCTGATTCTGCTGCTGCCGCTGGCTGTTATCGGTTTGCTGGAGCGTCATGGCCTGAAAGAGCGGGCGCAAAGCTGGATCGCGCAGATCAAAACCGCCACCGCCGGCCGCTTGCTGATCGTCTACCTGTTTGTGCGTGAAGCCACCGCCGCGCTGGGCTTAACCAGCCTGGGCGGGCATCCGCAGATGGTGCGTCCGCTGCTGGCGCCGATGGCCGAAGGTGCCACAGAAAACCGCTACGGTGATGTCCCGCCAGACGTGCGCCATCGTCTGCGCGCCATGTCTGCGGCGACCGATAACATCGGCCTGTTCTTTGGCGAGGATATCTTCGTTGCCTTTGGCGCGATTATCTTCATGCATAACTTTATGCAGGAATCTGCCGGTATCAGCACCGAACCGCTGCATATCGCGCTGTGGGGCATTCCTACCGCGCTCTGTGCTTTCCTCATTCATTCAGCTCGTCTGGTGCGTCTCGATCGCCAGCTGTCGCGTGAACTGGGCGCGTTAAACCAGCAGGCGCTGAACGCCAAAGGAGCGAAGTAATGTTCCAGCAACAATATTTAATGTGGCTGGCAGGGGTGATCCTGCTGGTGGTTGCCGTGCTTTCATGGCGTGACAGCGCTAACCCGCGCCGTTTTACCACCGGTCTGTTCTGGGCACTGTATGGCCTGATTTTCCTGATTGGCGACGGTGCTTATCAGCTGATGGGACAATGGGCGGGCGATGCGGAACTGGGCCGCCGCTGGTTGCATATCGGCGTGGGCGTGGCCGTGGTGTTGATGGCGCTGATTGCCGGTTTCGGCGGCGTGCGTCTGGGGCGTTATCATCAGCGCAGCGATGAGCAGAAACAGGAAAGTGCTAAACGTCTGCAAAACAAACTGTTCCTGCCAGCGCTGGCGATTCCACTGGTGACGGTGATTGGCGTGCTGGCGTTTAACCATATTCCCGGTTTGCAGGATACGGTGTTTGGTCCCGGCAATCACGCCACGCTGGTGACGCTGTTCTCCATGATGATTGGCTGCCTGCTGGGCTGGCTGATTGCATTGAAAATCACCCATGAAAAGCCGCTGCAGTCGATGCAGGAAACCCGTCGCCTGCTGGATGCGGTCGGTTGGGCGTTTATTCTGCCGCAGATTCTGGCCACGCTTGGCCTGCTGTTCACCAGCGCCGGTGTCGGCACGGCAATTTCGCATCTCACCGAACAATATCTGGCGGTAGATAATCGCCTGATTGCCGTCGCGGTATATGCGGGTGGCATGGCATTGCTGACCATGGTGATGGGCAATGCGTTTGCTGCCTTCCCGATTGTGACCGCCGGCATTGGTATTCCGATTCTGGTGCTGCAGCACGGCGGCAATCCAGCGGTAATGGCGGCGATTGGGATGTTCTCCGGCTATTGCGGCACGTTGATGACGCCAATGGCGGCCAACTTCAACATTGTGCCGGCGCGCCTGCTAGAGCTGCCGGACCGCAACGCGGTGATCAAGGCTCAGGTGCCAACCGGTGTGCTACTGTTGGTAGTGAATATTTTCCTGCTCTACTTCCTGATGTTCTTGTGAGGTTGCGATGAAAACGGTGTTAATGACGGCGTTTGAGCCTTTTGGTGGCGAAAACATCAACCCTTCGTGGGAAGCGGTGCGCACCTTCGACGGCAAAGAGATCGCTGGTGCGCGCATTGTGGTTCGCCAACTGCCGGTAGTATTTGCCACTTGCGGTGAAGTGCTGACGCGCGCGCTGGAGGAGATTCAACCCGACCGCGTGTTGTGCGTCGGGCAAGCCGGCGGCCGCGCCGATATTACCGTTGAACGCGTTGCGATCAACGTGGATGACGCGCGCATACCGGATAACAACCAACAGCAACCGATCGATCAGCCCATCGAGGCGGATGGCCCGGCGGCTTATTTCTCCACGCTGCCGATCAAAGCGATGGTTGCCGCGCTGCGTGAAGTGGGTGTGCCGGCCTCGGTATCGCAAACCGCCGGCACCTTCACCTGTAACCACGTGATGTACAGCCTGCTGCACTGGATCCACACCACCAACAGCAAGGCGCGCGGCGGTTTTGTTCATATCCCGTATATGCCGGAACAAGCGGTGCACCATCCCGGCGTGGCCAGCATGGCGACTGCAAGCGTGATTCAGGCGCTGGAAACCTCGCTGCAGGTGATCCTGAGTACCGAAAATGATATCCGCGTCGTCGGTGGCGCTACGCATTAAAAGGAGTTGTTATGCCTGAGGGACCGGAGATCCGCCGCGCGGCGGATCAGCTGGCAGAGGCAATGGTCGGCAAACCCCTCACCGATGTGTGGTTTGCCTTTCCACAGCTGAAAACCTACGAACCGGCGCTGATGGATGCCACCATCAACGCCTTCGAAACGCGCGGTAAAGCGCTGCTCACCCACTTCTCCAATGGTTTGACGCTCTACAGCCACAATCAGCTGTACGGCGTGTGGCGCGTGGTGCCAACCGGTACGCAACCGAATACCACACGTCAGCTGCGCGTTCGGCTCGCAACGGCGGATAAAACCATTTTGCTGTATAGCGCGTCGGATATTGAGCTGCTCAACGCCGATACTTTAGCAGCGCATCCTTTTTTGCAGCGCGTGGGCCCGGATGTGCTGGATGCCAGCTTAACGGTGGAAGAGGTGCGCGAGCGTTTGCTGTCGCCGCGTTTTCGTCGTCGCCAGTTCAGCGGCTTGCTGCTTGATCAGGCCTTTTTAGCCGGCCTCGGCAATTATCTGCGCGTGGAGATTTTGTGGCATGCCAGATTGCTGGCGTCGCATCGGGTGCAGGACCTCAGCGAACAGCAGCTGACGGCGTTAAGTGAGGCGATGCTGGCGGTGCCGCGTTTGTCATACAAGATGCGTGGCAGCATGAAGAAGTATCATGAAGAAGCAGCGTTTCGCTTCGAGGTGTTTCATCGGCAGGGGAAAAAGTGTCGGCGGTGCGGCGCGGTGATTGAGAAGGGCGTGCTGTCATCGCGGCCGTTTTACTGGTGCCCGGGATGCCAATTGTAGCGCTATAAAAAAGGCGGCCAGATGGCCGCCTTTCTCTTATTTATCCAGCGCCGAGGTGAATGGACGCTCGGTGTAACCGGTATACAGCTGACGCGGACGGGCGATTTTCATGCCTTCGTCGTGCATCTCTTTCCAGTGTGCAATCCAGCCCACGGTGCGCGCCATGGCGAAGATAACGGTAAACATGGAAGACGGAATGCCCATTGCTTTCAGGATGATGCCTGAATAGAAATCGACGTTTGGATAGAGTTTACGCTCGATGAAGTACGGGTCGTTCAGCGCGATGTGTTCCAGCTCCATCGCCACTTCCAGCAGATCATCTTTCATGCCCAGTTCGTTCAGCACTTCGTGACAGGTATCGCGCATCACGGTGGCACGTGGATCGTAGTTTTTGTACACGCGGTGGCCGAAGCCCATCAGACGGAACGAATCGTTCTTATCTTTCGCACGTTTAACAAACTCAGGGATGTGATCAACGGTGCTGATCTCTTCCAGCATGCGCAGTGTCGCTTCGTTGGCACCGCCGTGTGCCGGTCCCCACAGTGAAGCGATACCGGCGGCGATACAGGCAAACGGGTTCGCGCCTGAAGAGCCTGCGGTACGGACGGTAGAGGTAGAAGCGTTCTGCTCATGGTCGGCGTGCAGAATCAGAATACGGTCCATCGCGCGTTCCAGCACTGGATTCACTTTGTACTCTTCGCACGGCGTGGCGAACATCATGTGCAGGAAGTTACCGGCATAAGAGAGGTCGTTGCGCGGATACACAAACGGCTGGCCAATCGAGTACTTGTAGCACATCGCTGCCATGGTCGGCATTTTCGACAGCAGGCGGAACGCAGCGATTTCACGGTGACGCTCAATGTTGACGTCTAAAGAGTCGTGATAAAACGCTGCCAGCGCACCGGTCACACCACACATTACTGCCATTGGATGCGAATCGCGGCGGAAGCCGTGGAACAGTCGGGTGATTTGCTCGTGAATCATGGTGTGGCGGGTAACGGTGGTGCGGAACTCTTCAAACTGGGCTTGGGTCGGGGCTTCGCCATTTAACAGGATGTAACACACTTCAAGATAGTTAGAGTGGGTTGCCAGCTGATCAATCGGGAAACCGCGGTGTAACAGAATACCTTCGTCACCATCAATAAAGGTGATTTTAGATTCGCAGGACGCCGTAGAGGTGAAGCCGGGATCGAAGGTGAACAGGCCTTGTGAGCCAAGGGCGCGGACATCAACTACATCTTGTCCCAGCGTGCCTTGCATCACGTCCAGTTCAACAGAAGTATTATCTTGTAGGGTTAGCGTCACTTTTTTATCTGTCATTATTTCGTCTCCATAGCGCCTTTAAGGTAAGGATCTTAGACACCAGAATAGCCATGTTGTTACGTAAAACCACAATCTTCACAGCATCACTCTGCGGTAACGTTGGTCGTGCAGGGTTACAGAGTAAATGCTGAACTGGGCCATTCGGTGGCGTCGGGGCATGACATGCTGCACATCGAGGATGTTAAAGTTCCTGTCACGACATAACTTCTTGGTAACCAATAACCTGATGCTTTGTGTTACTTGTATTGGCAATGTTACATAACTTGAGCTTAGGGGAAAGTGTATCCCCATAACTTTTGTGCATCATAGGACTTTAATGCGATTGTTTGTAACTGAAATGTTGATCTTTTGTCAAATCAGATAATTAAAAATGTATGAATTGTGAAATTCGTGAGACTGATCACTGTTCAGCCTAAATGTGACCAAAGAGATTGTAGGGGAATTGTAATCAGAATGTGATCCTCCTATACTGCGGCCAGGTCTCCGGAACACCCTGACACCAGGAGCCACCCAGCGTTTTACCCGCTTTATTTAACACTGGATGTTGCTATTTTGGTGGCGGTTGCAGTCTGAACACACGCTGTGTCTCTGATGCAACTCAGGACCGGAGGAAGCAAAATAAAAAAGAGCTGTGTGGGCAAAACCGTGAAAAAACAAAGACCTGTTAACTTGGATCTCTCGACGATCCGGTTTCCCGTTACTGCAATATCGTCCATTCTCCACCGCGTCTCCGGCGTGATCACCTTTGTCGCTCTCGGAATTCTGCTCTGGTTACTGGGTCTCTCTCTCTCCTCTCCAGAAGGTTTCCAGCAAGCGGCGTCCATCATGGATAGCTTCTTCGCCAAATTCATCATGTGGGGCATTTTAACTGCGCTGGCGTATCACGCTGTGAGCGGTATTCGCCATATGTTGGCTGATTTTGGTGTAACAGCAGAAACCCTGCAGGTGGGAACCCGTTCCGCGCAAGCGGCTTTTGTTATCACTGTCGTGCTCTCAATTTTGGCTGGAGTCCTCGTATGGTAAGCAATGCTTCTGCATTAGGACGCAACGGTATCCATGACTGGCTGTTACTGCGTGCTGCTGCAATCTTAATTACGCTCTATATTCTCTACATCCTCGGTTTTGTCGTGATGACAGGCACGCTGACGTATGACGTCTGGCATGGCTTCTTCTCGTCCGCCTTCACGAAAGTGTTCACCATGTTGACGCTGTTCTCGATTCTGATCCACGGCTGGATTGGAATGTGGCAGGTGCTGACTGACTACGTGAAACCTGTTGCAACCCGTTTGTTGCTGCAGTTTGTGATTGTGGTTGCGCTGTTGTCATATGCGATTTATGGAACCGTTGTTGTGTGGGGTGTGTAAATGAGTTTGCCAGTCAGAGAATTTGATGCCGTGGTGATCGGCGCGGGTGGCGCAGGAATGCGCGCCGCTCTGCAAATCTCCCAATCGGGCCAGACTTGTGCCCTGTTATCCAAAGTATTCCCAACCCGTTCCCATACCGTATCGGCGCAGGGCGGTATTACCGTTGCGCTGGGTAACACACATGACGATAACTGGGAATGGCACATGTACGACACCGTCAAAGGTTCCGACTTTATCGGCGACCAGGACGCGATCGAATATATGTGTCATGTCGGTCCGGAAGCGATTCTGGAACTGGAACACATGGGATTGCCGTTCTCCCGTCTGGATGACGGCCGGGTGTATCAGCGTCCGTTTGGTGGTCAGTCGAAGAATTTCGGCGGTGAGCAGGCGGCGCGTACCGCAGCTGCGGCCGACCGTACCGGCCACGCCTTGCTGCATACGCTGTATCAGCAGAACCTGAAAAACAAAACCACCATCTTCTCCGAATGGTATGCGCTGGATCTGGTGAAAAACGAAGACGGCGCGATTGTCGGCTGTACGGCTATCTGCATGGAAACCGGCGAAACCGTCTATTTCAAAGCCAAGGCCACTATTCTGGCGACTGGCGGCGCGGGCCGTATTTACCAATCCACCACTAACGCCCACATCAACACCGGTGACGGCGTTGGCATGGCGCTGCGCGCCGGCGTGCCGGTGCAGGATATGGAAATGTGGCAGTTCCACCCAACCGGAATTGCCGGTGCGGGCGTGCTGGTCACCGAAGGTTGCCGTGGTGAAGGCGGTTACCTGCTGAATAAGCACGGTGAACGCTTCATGGAACGTTATGCGCCGAACGCCAAAGATTTGGCGGGGCGTGATGTGGTTGCGCGTTCGATGATGGTGGAAATCCGCGAAGGCCGAGGTTGCGATGGCCCCTGGGGTCCGCACATCAAACTGAAACTCGACCATCTCGGTGCCGAAGTGCTGGAGTCGCGTCTGCCTGGCATCCTTGAGCTGTCGCGTACCTTTGCCCACGTCGACCCAATTAAAGAACCGATTCCGGTGATCCCAACCTGCCACTACATGATGGGCGGCGTGCCGACCAAAGTGACCGGCCAGGCGCTGCGTGTGAATGAGCAGGGCCAGGATGAGGTGATTCCGGGTCTGTTCGCCGTCGGTGAAATCGCCTGCGTATCGGTTCATGGCGCTAACCGCCTTGGCGGCAACTCGCTGCTCGATCTGGTGGTGTTCGGCCGCGCAGCCGGTGTGCATCTGCTGGAGTGTATTGAAGAGCAGGGCGAACTGCGTGAAGCCACGCCGGAAAATATCGATGCAGCGATGGCGCGCTTCAACCGCTGGGAAAATAACACCACCGGTGAAGATCCTGTCGAAATCCGTAAAGCGCTGCAGCGCTGCATGCAGAACAACTTCTCGGTGTTCCGCGATGGCGATGCGATGCGAGAAGGTCTGGAAGAGCTGAAAGTGATTCGTGAGCGTCTGAAATCAGCGCGTCTTGATGACCGTTCGCCAGACTTCAACACCCAGCGTATCGAATGCCTTGAGCTGGATAACCTGATGGAAACCGCTTACGCCACCGCTGTTGCCGCCAACTTCCGTACCGAAAGCCGTGGTGCACATAGCCGCTTCGACTTCCCGGACCGCGATGATGAAAACTGGCTGTGCCACAGTCTCTATGTTCCGCAGACGGAAAGCATGACGCGCCGTGAGGTGAACATGCAACCGAAACTGCGTGCGGCCTTCCCGCCGAAAGCGCGTACCTACTAATTGCGGAGATCATCATGAGACTCGAATTTTCAATCTATCGTTACAACCCGGAAGTCGATGCCAAGCCGCGCATGCAGGAGTACACCCTGGAGTCGGAAGATGGTCGCGACATGATGCTGTTGGATGCGCTGATCCGTCTGAAAGAGAAAGACCCTACGCTGGCTTTTCGTCGCTCTTGCCGTGAAGGCGTGTGCGGTTCAGATGGTCTGAACATGAACGGTAAAAATGGTTTGGCGTGTATCACGCCGATCTCTGCGCTGGGCAACGGTTCGAAGAAAATTGTTATCCGTCCACTGCCAGGTTTGCCGGTGATCCGCGACCTCGTGGTAGACATGGGACAATTCTATGCACAGTATGAGAAGATTAAGCCTTTCCTGTTGAATAATGGGGAAAATCCACCGGCGCGCGAGCATTTACAGAGCCCAGCCGAGCGTGAGCATCTGGACGGTTTGTATGAGTGTATTCTCTGCGCCTGTTGCTCAACGTCGTGCCCGTCGTTCTGGTGGAATCCGGACAAGTTTGTCGGGCCGGCTGGCCTGCTGGCCGCTTACCGTTTCCTGATCGACAGCCGCGACACGGAAACCAATGCGCGTCTCGACAATCTCAACGATGCTTTCAGTGTTTTCCGCTGTCACAGCATCATGAACTGTGTGAGCGTGTGCCCGAAAGGCCTAAACCCTACGCGCGCCATTGGCCATATTAAGTCGATGCTGCTGCAACGCGGGGCGTAACAGAAAAAGTCACTCTCCGGGAACCTGGGTTCCCGGATGTTTACGGAAGCCTCTATAAGCGCGGTGCTGACCACGCTTATAAAGGTTCCCTTACGAGCCAGGCGCCGGTAGCGCACAGGTTCGTATCGCTGAACTCACTACGGCAAGCCGCGTAAGCGGTAAAAAATGAAACCTCATAAAAAGCAGATTAATGCTTAAGGGATCACAATGCAGAACAGCGCGATGAAACCCTGGCTGGACTCCTCCTGGCTGGCCGGCGCGAACCAATCTTACATAGAGCAGCTCTATGAGGATTTCCTGACCGATCCTGACTCAGTTGATGACATGTGGCGCGAGCTGTTCCAACAGCTGCCGGGCACTGGCGTGAAACCTGAGCAATTTCACTCCACCACGCGTGACTACTTCCGCCGCCTGGCTAAAGACGCTACGCGTTACACATCAACCGTGACCGATCCGGCAACCAACTCCAAACAGGTAAAAGTGCTGCAGCTGATTAATGCGTTCCGCTTCCGCGGCCATCAGCATGCAAACCTCGATCCGCTTGGCCTGTGGAAACAGGACACGGTAGCCGACCTCGATCCGGCTTATCACGATCTGACCGACGCCGATTTTCAGGAAAGCTTTAACGTAGGCTCTTTTGCTATCGGCAAAGAGACCATGAAGCTGGCGGATCTGTTTGCGGCGCTGCAGCAGACTTACTGTGGCTCGATTGGTGCTGAGTACATGCACATCAACAACACCGACGAGAAGCGCTGGATTCAGCAGCGTCTGGAATCGGTGGTGGGCCACGCGTCTTTCAGCAGTGACGAGAAAAAAGGTTTCCTGAAAGAGCTGACCGCGGCAGAAGGCCTGGAAAAATATCTGGGTGCAAAATTCCCGGGTGCGAAGCGCTTCTCGCTGGAAGGCGGCGATGCACTGGTGCCCATGCTGCGCGAGATGATTCGTCACGCGGGCAAGAGCGGTACGCGCGAAGTGGTGCTGGGTATGGCGCACCGCGGTCGTCTCAACGTACTGATCAACGTATTAGGTAAGAAGCCGCAGGATCTGTTCGACGAATTCTCCGGCAAGCACAAAGAACACCTCGGCACCGGCGACGTGAAGTACCACATGGGCTTCTCGTCTGACGTGGAAACCGAAGGCGGCTTAGTGCACCTGGCGCTGGCGTTCAACCCGTCGCATCTGGAAATCGTAAGCCCGGTAGTGATGGGTTCGGTGCGTGCGCGTTTAGATCGTTTGGCTGAGCCAAGCAGCAACAAAGTTCTGCCTATCACCATTCACGGTGATGCCGCTGTTATTGGTCAGGGCGTGGTGCAGGAAACCCTGAACATGTCGCAGGCGCGTGGCTACGAAGTGGGCGGTACCGTTCGCATCGTGATCAACAACCAGGTTGGTTTCACCACCTCCAACCCGAAAGATGCGCGCTCTACGCCGTACTGTACGGATATCGGCAAGATGGTGCTGGCACCGATTTTCCACGTTAACGCGGACGATCCGGAAGCCGTAGCCTTTGTGACGCGCCTGGCGCTGGATTATCGCAACACCTTTAAACGTGATGTCTTCATCGACCTGGTGTGCTATCGCCGTCACGGCCACAACGAAGCCGACGAGCCAAGTGCAACGCAGCCGTTGATGTACCAGAAAATCAAAAAGCATCCGACGCCGCGTAAACTCTATGCCGATCAGCTGGAAAGCGAAGGCGTAGCGACCAGCGAAGATGCCACCGAGATGGTCAATCTCTATCGCGACGCGTTGGATGAAGGCGAATGCGTGGTGCCAGAGTGGCGTCCGATGAGCCTGCACTCATTCACCTGGTCGCCGTATCTGAACCACGAGTGGGACGAAAGCTACCCGGCGACCGTGGAACTGAAACGCCTGCAGGAACTGGCGCGCCGCATCAGCAGCGTACCGGAATCGGTAGAAGTGCAGTCTCGCGTTGCCAAGATCTACAACGATCGTAAAGAGATGGCCGAAGGCAACAAAGCGTTCGACTGGGGCGGTGCAGAAAACCTCGCCTATGCCACGCTGGTTGACGAGGGGATTCCGGTGCGTCTTTCCGGTGAAGATACCGGTCGCGGGACCTTCTTCCACCGTCATGCGGTAATCCACAACCAGACCAACGGGTCAACCTACACGCCGCTGCACCATGTCCATAACGGCCAGGGCCAGTTCAAAGTGTGGGATTCCGTGCTGTCTGAAGAAGCGGTACTGGCTTTCGAATACGGTTATGCCACCGCAGAACCGCGCGTGCTGACCATCTGGGAAGCGCAGTTCGGCGATTTCGCCAATGGCGCGCAGGTCGTGATCGACCAGTTCATCAGCTCCGGCGAACAGAAATGGGGCCGTATGTGTGGCCTGGTCATGTTGCTACCGCACGGTTATGAAGGCCAGGGTCCTGAGCACTCCTCAGCGCGTCTGGAGCGCTATTTGCAACTCTGTGCTGAACAGAACATGCAGGTGTGCGTGCCTTCTACGCCAGCGCAGGTTTACCACATGCTGCGTCGTCAGGCGCTGCGCGGTATGCGCCGTCCGCTGATCGTCATGTCACCGAAATCACTGCTGCGTCATCCGCTGGCGATTTCCAGCCTGGAAGAGTTGGCCACAGGCAGCTTCCAGCCAGCGATTGGTGAGATCGACGATCTCGATCCACAACAGGTAAAACGCGTGGTGCTGTGTTCGGGCAAGGTTTATTACGATCTGCTGGAGCAGCGTCGTAAAAACGAGCAGACCGACGTGGCCATCGTGCGTATCGAACAACTCTATCCGTTCCCGCACAAAGTCGTGCAGGACGTATTGAAAAACTATGCTCATGTGCAGGATTTCGTCTGGTGTCAGGAAGAGCCGCTGAATCAGGGCGCATGGTATTGCAGTCAGCATCATTTCCGCGAAGTGGTTCCATTTGGTGCGTCACTGCGTTATGCAGGCCGTCCGGCTTCTGCTTCACCGGCCGTGGGCTACATGTCCGTACATCAAAAACAGCAGCAAGACCTGGTTAATGACGCGCTGAACCTTGGTTAATAAAAAGGAAAGAAAATGAGTAGCGTAGAAATTCTCGTTCCCGATTTGCCTGAATCCGTAGCGGACGCAACGGTTGCAACCTGGCACAAAAAACCTGGCGACTCTGTGAGCCGCGATGAAGTACTGGTAGAGATTGAAACTGACAAAGTGGTTCTGGAAGTGCCTGCTTCAGCGGATGGCATCCTGGAAGCCGTGCTGGAAGAGGAAGGCGCTACCGTCACTTCTCGTCAGATTCTGGGCCGTCTGAAAGAGGGCAACAGCGGCGGGAAAGAGACTGCGGCCAAAGCGGAAAGCAACGAATCTACACCGGCACAGCGCCAGACCGCTTCGCTGGAAGAAGAGAGCAACGATGCGCTCAGCCCAGCGGTACGCCGCCTGATTGCTGAAAACAACCTCGATGCCAGCCAGATCAAAGGCACCGGCGTTGGTGGCCGTCTGACGCGTGAAGATGTGGAAAAACATCTGGCGAAGAAAGCTGACGGTGGCAAAGCTGCACCGGCTGCCGCGCCAGCCGCTGCTGCACCGCAGGCCGCTGTGGCTAACCGCAGCGAAAAACGCGTACCGATGACACGTCTGCGTAAGCGTGTTGCCGAGCGTCTGCTGGAAGCGAAAAACAGCACCGCGATGTTGACCACGTTCAACGAAATCAACATGAAGCCAATCATGGATCTGCGCAAGCAGTACGGCGATGCGTTCGAGAAACGTCACGGCGTGCGTCTGGGCTTCATGTCCTTCTACATCAAAGCGGTAGTGGAAGCGCTGAAACGCTTCCCGGAAGTGAACGCGTCTATTGATGGCGAAGATGTGGTTTACCACAACTATTTCGATGTGAGCATTGCGGTTTCTACCCCGCGTGGTCTGGTTACGCCGGTGCTGAAAGATGTTGATGCACTGAGCATGGCTGACATTGAGAAGAAAATTAAAGAGCTGGCGGTGAAAGGCCGTGACGGCAAGTTGACGGTTGAAGAGCTGACCGGCGGTAACTTCACTATCACCAACGGTGGTGTGTTTGGTTCGCTGATGTCTACGCCAATCATCAACCCGCCGCAGAGCGCGATTCTCGGCATGCACGCCATCAAAGATCGCCCAATGGCGGTTAATGGTCAGGTTGTGATTCTGCCAATGATGTATCTGGCGCTCTCTTACGATCACCGTTTGATTGATGGTCGTGAATCCGTTGGCTATCTGGTGGCGGTGAAAGAGATGCTGGAAGATCCAGCTCGCCTGCTGCTGGACGTCTAATTTCGCCGGGCGCGCGGTGTGAAGGCGCGCCCAAACTCATACCTGAATGGATAGAACATCATGAATTTACATGAATACCAGGCGAAGCAGCTGTTTGCACGCTATGGCATGCCAGCACCGACAGGCTACGCCTGCACCACGCCACGTGAAGCTGAAGAAGCCGCGTCTAAAATTGGCGCAGGTCCGTGGGTAGTGAAATGTCAGGTTCATGCCGGTGGCCGCGGTAAAGCGGGCGGCGTGAAAGTGGTGAACAGCAAAGAGGACATTCGTGCTTTTGCTGAACACTGGCTGGGCAAACGTCTGGTGACCTATCAAACTGATGCGCACGGTCAGCCGGTAAACCAGATTCTGGTTGAAGCTGCGACGGATATCGATCAGGAGCTGTATCTGGGTGCGGTTGTTGACCGTGCTACCCGTCGTGTCATCTTCATGGCTTCGACAGAAGGCGGTGTTGAGATTGAGAAAGTGGCAGAAGAAACACCACACTTGATCCACAAAATGGCGCTGGATCCATTAGCGGGTCCACAGCCGTATCAGGGCCGCGAGTTGGCGTTCAAACTCGGCCTGACCGGTAAGCAAGTTAGCCAGTTCACTAAAATCTTCATGGGTCTGGCGACCATGTTCCTTGAGCGCGATCTGGCGATGGTTGAGATCAACCCGCTGGTGATCACCAAGCAGGGCGATCTGATCTGCCTCGACGGCAAATTGGGTGCAGACGGCAACGCACTGTTCCGTCAGCCGGAACTGCGTGAAATGCGCGATCCGAGCCAGGAAGATCCACGTGAAGCACACGCTACGCAGTGGGAACTGAACTACGTTGCGCTGGATGGCAACATCGGCTGTATGGTGAACGGCGCCGGTCTGGCGATGGGCACCATGGACATCGTGAAACACCACGGTGGTGAGCCAGCAAACTTCCTGGACGTTGGCGGCGGCGCAACCAAAGAGCGCGTCACCGAAGCCTTCAAAATCATTCTGTCTGACGATGCAGTGAAAGCCGTGTTCGTTAACATCTTCGGCGGCATTGTGCGTTGCGATCTGATCGCAGACGGCATCATCGGTGCCGTGGCAGAAGTGGGTGTCAACGTGCCGGTTGTGGTACGTCTGGAAGGTAACAACGCCGAGCTGGGCGCTAAGAAATTGGCGGACAGCGGTCTGAACATCATTGCAGCAACCAGCCTGACAGACGCTGCACAGCGTGTTGTAGCTGCAGCGGAGGGTAAATAATGTCCATTTTGATCGACAAAAACACCAAAGTCATTTGCCAGGGTTTCACCGGTGGTCAAGGGACGTTCCACTCTGAGCAGGCGCTGGCTTACGGTACGCAGCTGGTTGGCGGTGTAACGCCAGGCAAAGGCGGCACCACGCATCTCGGCCTGCCGGTGTTCAACACCGTACGTGAAGCAGTAGAAGCCACCGGCGCAACCGCCACCGTGATCTACGTTCCAGCGCCGTTCTGCAAAGACGGTATCCTGGAAGCGATCGATGCGGGCATTAAACTGATCATCACTATCACCGAAGGTATCCCAACGCTGGATATGCTGACCGTGAAAGTGAAGCTGGATGAAGCTGGCGTGCGCATGATCGGCCCGAACTGCCCAGGCGTGATCACGCCAGGCGAATGTAAGATCGGTATCATGCCAGGCCACATTCACCAGCCAGGCCGCGTAGGTATCGTATCGCGTTCAGGTACGCTGACTTATGAAGCCGTTAAGCAGACCACTGACATCGGCTACGGCCAGTCAACCTGCGTAGGTATCGGTGGTGACCCGATCCCTGGCTCTAACTTCATCGAT
This sequence comes from Pantoea sp. GCM10028869, assembly GCF_042666835.1. Lineage (NCBI taxonomy): Bacteria > Pseudomonadati > Pseudomonadota > Gammaproteobacteria > Enterobacterales > Erwiniaceae > Pantoea > Pantoea sp. GCM10028869. The sequence goes on from NZ_JBHTGO010000002.1 coordinate 223,302, forward strand.
ATCCTGAAATTATTCCAGGAAGATCCACAGACCGAAGCGATCGTGATGATCGGTGAGATCGGTGGTAGCGCGGAAGAAGAAGCAGCAGCTTACATCAAAGCCCACGTGACCAAGCCGGTTGTCGGCTACATCGCCGGTGTGACTGCACCGAAAGGCAAACGTATGGGCCACGCAGGCGCCATCATTGCCGGTGGTAAAGGTACCGCTGATGAGAAATTTGCTGCGCTGGAAGCGGCCGGTGTGAAAACCGTACGCAGCCTGGCAGACATTGGTGACGCGGTTAAAGCGGTTTTACCACTCAAATAAGCCAATACAGACTGACAATGAAAAGCCACCTTCGGGTGGCTTTTTTTTTGGTAATAACCCGCCTGAAAGAGAGGGAAAAAAGCGCAACGGCTTCAAAAAATTGCGGCTATGCTTACTCTGTCATCAAGGTAAAGAAGGGAAAAGGCGCTGGATTTTTGTCAAGCAATTGGCGTGCGACTTTCCAAAATGAGGTTAAATAATTGCGGAAAAGGTAATTATATTCTTAATAATATGATGATGTTGTGACATCTAATTAACAACCACTTTAACACTACATATCCGGAAATTTATTGTCTTAATCTAGATCAATAATTGGCGACTTATAGGAAACTTTACCGCTAGCAAAAGGCCGACTAACCGGTATAAATTGCGCTGCATCAATTCAGTCTTCGTCATAATTTATCAGGAGTTTGTGCCAGGCGTTGTTATATCAATTCTGCCGCCTCCTCGTGTTACTCCTGCTTTAAATTGACTGAAAAGATCGGTTTTTAAGGGAATTTTATCACTGTTACTCGCTCTCTTCGGGCAACAGCTTTCTCTGTTCTATCAGTAACAAAACTGGAATCAATAATCAGTCGTTCCTGAATCTTGTTCTGCGCGTCAATGTCTGTTGTTTGCCGTTGTCATCCGCAGGGGAAGTTCATGCGAGGAGCAAGGAGTCATCATGTTAGATATTGTCGAGCTGTCGCGTTTACAGTTTGCCCTGACGGCGATGTACCATTTCCTGTTCGTGCCATTAACGCTGGGTATGGCGTTTTTATTGGCGATCATGGAAACGGTATATGTCCTGACGGGGAAACAAATTTATAAAGATATGACCAAGTTCTGGGGCAAGTTGTTTGGTATTAACTTTGCACTCGGCGTGGCTACCGGCCTGACCATGGAATTCCAGTTCGGTACCAACTGGTCATATTATTCACACTATGTCGGCGATATCTTCGGTGCGCCGCTCGCCATCGAAGGTTTAATGGCGTTCTTCCTCGAATCCACCTTTGTTGGCCTGTTCTTCTTCGGCTGGGATCGCCTCGGTAAGGTGCAACACCTTGCGGTGACCTGGCTGGTGGCGCTCGGTTCGAACATGTCCGCGCTGTGGATTCTGGTGGCGAACGGCTGGATGCAAAACCCCATTGCATCGGAATTCAATTTCGAAACCATGCGTATGGAGATGTTGAGTTTCTCCGAGCTGGTGCTGAACCCGGTTGCGCAGGTGAAGTTTGTCCATACCGTGGCCGCCGGTTACACCACGGGCGCGATGTTCATCCTTGGTATCAGCGCATGGTATCTGCTGAAAGGGCGCGACATTGCTTTCGCTAAACGCTCTTTCGCCATCGCAGCCAGTTTCGGTATGGCGGCGATTCTGTCAGTGATCGTACTGGGTGACGAATCCGGTTATGAAATCGGTGACGTGCAGAAAACCAAACTGGCGGCAATTGAAGCGGAATGGGAAACCCAACCGGCTCCGGCTGCGTTTACGCTGTTTGGTATTCCGGATCAGGAGACGCAGGAAAATAAATATGCGATTCAGATTCCGTATCTGCTCGGCCTGATCGCCACGCGTTCAGTGGATACGCCGGTCACCGGTTTGAAAGAGCTGCTGGCACAACATGAAGTGCGTATTCGTAATGGCATGAAAGCCTACGCGCTGCTGAACGAACTGCGTGGTGGCAGCAAAGATCCTGAGGTGCGCAGCCAGTTTGAAGCCAGCAAACAGGATCTCGGTTATGGCCTGCTGCTGAAGCGCTATACGCCGGATGTGGCTAACGCCAGCGAAGAGCAGATTCAGAAAGCGACACAGGATTCGATCCCACGCGTTGCGCCACTGTACTTCGCCTTCCGCATCATGGTGCTGGGCGGTGTGCTGATGCTGGGCATTATTGCGCTCTCCTTCTGGAGCGTGATTCGTAACCGCATCGGTAAGTGTCGCTGGTTACTGAAAGCCGCGTTGTACGGCATTCCATTGCCGTGGATCGCGATTGAAGCGGGTTGGTTCGTTGCTGAGTATGGTCGCCAGCCGTGGGCAATTGGTGAGGTGCTGCCAACCGCGGTCGCTAACTCCTCATTGACCGTCGGCGATCTGCTGTTCTCAATGACATTGATTTGCGGTCTCTACACCTTGTTCCTCGTGGCGGAAATGTACCTGATGTTCAAGTTCGCGCGCCTCGGTCCGAGCAGCCTGAAAACCGGCCGCTATCATCATGAAACGCTGAAGACATCATCTCAGCCGGCGCGTGGATAAGGAGAGCGACCATGTTTGATTACGAAGTATTGCGCTTTGTCTGGTGGCTGCTGATTGGCGTGTTGCTGATCGGTTTCGCGGTCACCGATGGCTTTGATATGGGCGTTGGTATGCTGACGCGCATTCTGGGTCGTACTGATACCGAACGTCGCATCATGATTAATACCATTGCGCCGCACTGGGACGGAAACCAGGTTTGGCTGATCACCGCCGGTGGCGCGCTGTTTGCTGCCTGGCCAATGGTTTATGCCGCTGCGTTCTCCGGCTTCTACGTGGCGATGATTCTGGTGCTGGCTTCACTGTTCTTCCGTCCGGTCGGATTTGATTACCGTTCAAAGATTGAAGATATGCGCTGGCGCGGCATGTGGGATTGGGGCATTTTCATCGGCAGCTTTGTTCCGCCGCTGGTGATTGGTGTGGCGTTCGGCAACCTGCTGCAAGGGGTGCCGTTCCATGCTGACGAATATCTGCGCCTCTTCTATACCGGCAATTTCTTCCAGTTGCTGAACCCGTTTGGCTTGCTGGCGGGTGTGGTGAGTGTGGCGATGATCCTGACGCAAGGCGCAACCTATCTGCAGATGCGTACTGCCGGTGAGTTACACGTCCGCAGCCGCAGCACCGCGCAAATCTCGGCGCTGGTAATGATGGTGTGCTTCATTCTCGCGGGTGTGTGGGTGAAATACGGCATCGACGGTTATGTGCTGAAAAGCGTTATCGATCATCACGCGGCATCCAACCCGTTGGGTAAAGATGTGGTGCGTGAAGCCGGTGCGTGGATGGTGAACTTCGATCAGATGCCAGTGCTGTGGCTGTTCCCGCTGTTGGGCGTGGTGTTGCCGCTGCTGACCATTCTCTGCTCGCGTATCGAGAAGGGCGCTCTGGCGTTTATCTCGTCTTCATTGACCTTAGCTTGCGTGATCATGACGGCCGGGATTGCGATGTTCCCCTTTATCATGCCATCCAGCACCGTGCCGGGCATCAGCCTGACCATGTGGGATGCCACGTCTAGCCTTCTGACGCTGAAAGTGATGACCATTGCCGCCATCATCTTTGTACCGATTATCCTGGCGTACACCGCCTGGTGTTATTACAAGATGTTTGGCCGTATCACCAAAGAACACATTGAGAGCAATACGCACTCCCTGTACTGATTAAGGAGATTGAGCATGTGGTATTTTGCCTGGATTCTTGGCACCTTGCTGGCCTGTGCGTTCGGTGTGATTACGGCGCTGGCGCTGGAGCACGTTGAAGAGAGCAGCGCGAAGGACGAGCAAGTCTGATGCGCACACTGATTCAGACGCTTTATCGTCTGATGGACAAGGGCCCGCTTCGGGCCCTTTCGCTAATCCTCGCGCTGTGGCTGGCGGGCTGTGTCATTTGGCAGCCTGCACGCTTTGCCGCGCGTACCAGTGATTTAGCGATATGGCATGGAATGCTGCTGATTTGGGCCGTTTGTACCGGCGTGATTCACGGCACCGGATTTCGCCCGCAGCGCCTGCGCTGGCAAGCGCTCTTCTCGCCGTTGCCCGCGATGATAGTTTTAGTGGCAGGAATTTTCTGGTTCTACTATTAAGTCCAGGCTCAGGACTTAAAAACGCCGCAATTTCAGACGCTGACGTGAGGTTTTGTCAGCATCCGGTCAAGAAACATCCTATAAATCCTTCCAGTTGTTAACCTGTGATAATTATTTTCTCGCGGCGTCAGCGGACCATTCCCAAGCCGATCTCTCTTGCGTATAGTAGCAACGTTTAAAATGAGACCGGGATGTAGAGTGAGTACAACGCTGTTTCGCTGGCCGGTTCGTGTCTATTACGAAGACACCGATGCCGGTGGTGTGGTTTACCACGCCAGTTATCTTGCTTTCTATGAACGAGCACGTACCGAAATGTTGCGCCAGCACCATTTCAATCAGCAGGTCCTGTTGGAAGAGCAGGTGGCTTTTGTGGTACGACGCATGACGATCGATTTTGTTGCGGCTGCACGTCTGGACGATCTTTTGGAAATTCAAACAGAAGTGACCTCAATGACGCGTGCAACGATGACGTTCTCGCAGCGTATCGTGAATGCAGAAGGCAAAGTGCTAAATGAAGCAGAAGTCCTGATTGCCTGCATCAACCCACATCTAATGAAGCCAATTGCGCTTCCCAAGTCTATTGTCGCGGAGTTCAAGCAGTGACTGACATGAATGTTCTTGATTTGTTCCTGAAGGCGAGCCTTCTGGTCAAACTTATCATGTTGATTTTGATCGGCTTTTCTATTGCCTCATGGGCGATCATTATTCAGCGTACGCGCATTTTGAATGCGGCGGGGCGCGAAGCCGAAGCGTTTGAAGATAAGTTCTGGTCGGGTATCGAGCTGTCACGCCTGTATCAGGAAAGCCAGGGACGCCGCGATGAACTGAGCGGATCTGAGCAAATTTTCTATTCGGGTTTCAAAGAGTTTGCGCGTTTGCATCGTGCTAACAACCATGCGCCAGAAGCGGTCGTTGAGGGCGCGAGCCGTGCGATGCGTATCTCCTTCAATCGTGAACTGGAAACGCTGGAAACTCACATTCCTTTCCTTGGCACCGTTGGCTCCATCAGTCCGTATATCGGTCTGTTTGGTACGGTGTGGGGGATCATGCACGCCTTTATCGCCCTCGGTGCGGTAAAACAGGCCACGCTGCAGATGGTTGCACCGGGTATTGCCGAAGCGTTGATCGCTACCGCAATCGGTCTGTTTGCGGCCATTCCTGCCGTTATGGCGTACAACCGTCTGAACCAGCGCGTTAACAAGCTGGAACAGGGCTACGACAACTTCATGGAAGAGTTCACGGCTATCCTGCATCGTCAGGCTTTCTCCACCGACAACACGAAGTAAGTCGAGGTTTACGATGGCCAGAACCCGTGGTCGCGGTAAACGCGACCTTAAGTCGGAAATCAACATTGTTCCACTGCTGGACGTGCTGTTGGTGTTGCTGCTCATCTTTATGGCAACCGCGCCGATTATTACCCAGAGCGTGGAAGTGGATCTGCCGGATGCGACAGATTCAAAAACCGTCTCAACTGATGATAATCCACCGGTGATTGTTGAAGTGTCTGGTGTTGGCCAGTACAGCCTGGTGGTGGATCACGATCGTATGACGCAATTACCGCCGGAGCAGGTGGTGAGCGAAGCGCAGCGCCGGATTGAAGCCAATCCGAAAACGGTCTTCCTGATCGGCGGTGCGAAAGACGTCCCTTACGACGAAATCATCAAGGCGCTGAACCTGTTACATCAGGCAGGCGTGAAATCTGTCGGTTTGATGACGCAGCCGATTTAAAGCGAACCGTTTTTTGGGAACCGAGTGTGTCGAAGGCAACCGAGCAGAACGACAAGTTAAAGCGCGCGATAATCGTTTCGGTGATTCTGCACATCGTGCTGATCGCCCTACTGATTTGGAGCTCGTTTAACGAAAAAATCGAATCCAGCGGCGGTGGCGGTGGCAGTGATATTGACGCAGTGATGGTCGATTCCGGCGCCGTGGTTGAGCAGTATAACCGCCAGCAGAATCAGCAACGAGACAGTCAGCGCGCCGAGCAGCAGCGTCAGAAGCAGTCGCAGCAGCAGGCCGAAGAGTTACAGCAGAAACAAGCTGCTGAGCAGCAGCGCCTGAAAGAGATGGAAAAAGAGCGCTTGCAGGCCCAGCAGGAAGCCAAAGAGCAGGCGAAGCAGCAGGCCGAGCAGCAGAAAGCCGCTGAAGCCGCCGCTAAGCAAGCCCAGGAACAGCAGAAAACTGCCGAAGCCGCCGCAGCGAAAGCCAAGGCTGATGCCAAAGCGGAAGCTGATGCGCAGGCAAAAGCAGCGGCTGACGCCAAAGCCAAAGCGGTAGAAGAAGCCAAGCAAGCCGCAGCTGACGCGAAGAAGAAAGCAGAAGAGCAGGCGAAAGCCGCTGCCGCTGAAGCAGCGAAAGAGAAAGCGGCGCAGCAGGCAAAAGCGGCCGCAGATTCGAAAGCCAAAGCGGACGCTGAAGCCAAAGCGCAGGCTGCTGCCGATGCCAAGGCGAAAGCGGCTCAGGAAGCCAAAGAGGCTAAAGAGCAAGCGGCTGCTGAGGCGAAGGAAAAAGCCGCAGCAGAAGCCAAAGAGAAGGCTGCCGCCGAGGCGAAAGCCAAGGCCGATGCGGCTGCTAAGGCAAAAGCGGATGCAAAAGCGAAAGCGGCTGCGGATGCCAAAAAAGCCGCCGCTGAAGCTGCGAAGAACGAAAATGCGGTTGATGACCTGTTAGGTGGTTTGTCTTCTGGTAAGAATGCACCGAAAAGCGGCACCGCATCGGGTGGCGCTGCAGGGCAGGGCAATCAGAAGAAAGCGGGCGCGTCAGGCGCAGATATCAATAATTATCTGGGGCAAGTGGTCGGGGCGATTCAGAGCCGTTTCTACGATGCAGATTTGTACAAAGGTAAAGAGTGTAACCTGCGTATTAAACTGGCACCGGATGGTTTGCTGATTGACGTTAAATCGGAAGGTGGCGACCCCGCCTTGTGTCAGGCGGCAATTGCTGCCGCGAAGCAGGCGCGGATTCCGAAGCCGCCTTCGCAGGCGGTGTATGAAGTGTTTAAAAACGCACCGATGCGTTTCAAACCAGAATAATGCAGTAACGTACGGCAGGTTGAACTAAGGTTAGCTTGCCATACTCTATGAGTACTCGTGTTTTTCAGGAACTGTGCGAATTATCATGAACCTCTGGTTCAGGTAAGGGAGAAAAAATGAAGCAGGCACTTCGTGTAACCTTAGGTTTTTTTGTACTGCTGTGGGCAGCAATGCTTCATGCAGAAGTCCGTATTGAAATTACGCAGGGCGTTAACACCGCACGTCCTATTGGTGTGGTTCCGTTCCAATGGGCTGGCCCAGGCGCGGCACCAGAAGACATCGGCGGGATCGTCTCTGCTGACTTACGTAACAGCGGTAAATTCAATCCGCTCGATCGTTCTCGTCTGCCACAACAGCCAGCCAGCGCGCAGGAAGTTCAACCTGCCGCATGGAGCGCATTGGGTATTGATGCGGTTGTGGTTGGTCAGGTAACGCCTAACGCTGACGGCAGCTATCAAGTTGCCTATCAGCTGGTGGACACCGGCGGCGCGCCAGGCACCGTGCTGGCGCAGAACTCTTATAAAGTGACTAAGCAGTGGCTGCGTTACGCAGCGCACACCGCCAGTGACGAAGTGTTCGAAAAGCTGACCGGCATCAAAGGCGCATTCCGTACCCGCATTGCCTATGTGGTGCAGACCAATGGCGGTCAGTTCCCGTATGAGTTGCGCGTGTCGGATTACGATGGCTACAACCAGTTTGTGGTTCACCGTTCACCGCAGCCATTGATGTCTCCGGCCTGGTCGCCAGATGGCAGCAAAGTGGCTTACGTGACCTTCGAAAGCGGCAAATCTGCGCTGGTGGTTCAGACGCTGTCTAACGGTGCAATCCGTCAGGTGGCTTCTTATCCGCGTCACAACGGTGCGCCAGCCTTCTCACCAGATGGTTCTAAACTGGCCTTCGCGCTGTCGAAAACCGGTAGTCTGAACCTGTATGTGATGGATCTGGCTTCTGGTCAGACGCGTCAGGTGACCGATGGTCGCTACAACAGCACTGAACCAACGTGGTTCCCGGACAGCCAGACACTGGCTTACACCTCGGATCAGGCCGGTGCGCCCCAGATTTATAAAGTTGGTATCAACGGCGGTGCGCCACAACGTATTACCTGGGAAGGTGCGCAAAACCAGGATGCGGATGTGTCAACCGACGGCAAAACTATGGTGATGATCAGCAGCGCCGGTGGCGCTCAGCACGTCGCCAAACAGGATCTGGTAACGGGAGCCGTTCAAACAATAACGGACACGTTCCTGGATGAAACGCCGAGTCTGGCGCCAAACGGCACAATGGTAATCTATAGCTCTACTCAGGGGATGGGTTCCGTGTTGCAATTGGTTTCAACCGACGGGCGTTTCAAAGCGCGTCTTCCGGCAACTGATGGACAGGTCAAATTCCCTGCCTGGTCGCCGTATCTGTGATGCATAGGTCCCCTGCACGGCGGGGGATTAAAATGTATGGCAAACAAAATAATAGGATAAAGAAATGCAACTGAACAAAGTGCTGAAGGGTTTGATGCTGGCTCTGCCGGTTATCGCAGTAGCTGCATGTAGCTCACACAAAAACAACAACAACGATCAGACTGGCATGGGCGCTAACGACGGTGCTTACGGTGCTGGTCAGAACGGCGGTAACATGTCTTCTGATGAGCAAGCGCGTCTGCAGATGCAGCAGCTGCAGCAGAACAACATCGTTTACTTCGGTCTGGACAAATATGACGTGGCTTCTGACTACGCTCAGATGCTGGATCAGCACGCTGCATTCCTGCGTGGCAACCCGTCTTACAAAGTGACCATCGAAGGTCATGCGGATGAGCGCGGTACCCCAGAATACAACATCGCCCTGGGCGAACGTCGTGCAAGCGCCGTTAAGATGTATCTGCAAGGCAAAGGCGTTTCTGCTGACCAGATGTCTATCGTTTCTTACGGTAAAGAAAAACCAGCTGTACTGGGTCATGACGAAGCGGCTTACGCTAAAAACCGTCGTGCCGTACTGGTTTACTAAGAAAATATCATGATGAGTAACTTCAGACTTCATCTGTTGAGTCTGTCGTTACTGGTTGGTTTAGCGGCTCCTTTGGGGGCCGCTAATGCCCAGGCGTCAATCAGTAGCGTTGGCTCAGGCTCGGTCGAAGACCGCGTCACCACTCTTGAACGTATCTCTAATGCCCAGGCTCAGCTTTTGCAGCAATTGCAGCAGCAGATGAGCGACAACCAAAGCGATATCGATTCGCTGCGCGGGCAAATCCAGCAAAATAGCTATCAGCTTAATCAGGTGATTGAGCGCCAGAAGCAGCTCTATCAGCAAATCGACAGCCTTAGCTCTGGCAGTAACGGTGCGCAGGCGAGCGGTGGTGCTGATGCCGCTGCAGCGGGCGCTGCGGCTTCTGCGGATAGCGGTAGCAGCGCCAGTTCGGCTGCGCCAGCGCAAACCGGCGATGCCAACACGGACTACAATGCTGCGGTTGCGCTGATTCTGGAGAAGAAGCAGTACGATCAGGCGATTACTGCCCTGCAGGCTTGGGTGAAGAAATATCCTGATTCTACCTATCAGCCGAATGCCAATTACTGGCTGGGCCAGCTGTTTTACAACAAGGGCAAAAAAGACGATTCGGCCTATTATTTTGCCACTGTGGTAAAAAATTACGCGAAATCGCCAAAAGCCCCGGAAGCGCTGTTTAAGGTTGGTGTGATCATGCAAGAGAAGAACGACACTGCGAAAGCCAAGGCTGTCTTCCAGCAAGTGATCAAACAATTCCCAAATAGTGATTCCGCTAAGCAGGCGCAAAAACGCCTTGCCGGGTTGTAATTTGTGCCTAAAAGACCGGATTTCGTGTGATTTCTGGTCTTACAGCATGAAAGGTAAGCAATTGAGACATTTAGTGGAAAATAAGGGTTGCGCCCTCCCGCTAAATCAGTAATATATGCCGCCGTTGCCGGGACATATCTTAACAAGTATCGGCAGCACTGAAGATGGGTCGTTAGCTCAGTTGGTAGAGCAGTTGACTTTTAATCAATTGGTCGCAGGTTCGAATCCTGCACGACCCACCATCTCAACCCGTTGTAAGTGAGATGATTTCTTCAGTAAGCTTCACAACCTTGATGGGTCGTTAGCTCAGTTGGTAGAGCAGTTGACTTTTAATCAATTGGTCGCAGGTTCGAATCCTGCACGACCCACCATCAAGTAAAGGTTGTAAGCCCCACAGCGGGTCGTTAGCTCAGTTGGTAGAGCAGTTGACTTTTAATCAATTGGTCGCAGGTTCGAATCCTGCACGACCCACCAGTTATGTAGAAAGGCGCCCTAAAGGCGCCTTTTTGCTTTTCTACGTTTTAATAAAATTTTAGCAATGTGCTTTGGGATGGGTGCCGGGCTCTAAAAGGCGGGACGGATCGCGAAGACACATCACATCCCTGTGGATCGGCCTCGCAAGTCCTCGCCTCATCCATGAGGCTCGCCCGCAAGCGGGCAACGCTTCGCGTTGTGCAAAAACGCTCCCGGCGTTTTTGTCCATGGCTCGGACGCTTCGCTCCTCCGCTCCCGCCTTTTAGAGCTATCAGGCTCAAGAGTCGCTTCTAAATAAGTGCACATATTTGCATGAAGGCGGGGATAAGGGGCGGTGGAGTAAAGCTTCCGGCGCATGGATGCGCCGGCAGAGCCTACAGGGATGTATCCACGGCGACTTTACGTAACCGCCCCTTATTTCCGCCTGAAACGCACTATTTGGATTTCTTAACCGGCGTCAGACTCTTCCAGATATGCAGCACCGCATAGCTGCGCCACGGCCGCCAAACCTGCGATAACTGCTCCGCCACTTTGGCACTCAAGCCGCCGAGATTATTACGAATCGCAATATCCTCTTTGGGAAACGCATCAGGCCAACGCAGCGCGCGCATCGCGATATAACTTGCCGTCCACGGCCCTATGCCTTTCAGCGCCAGTAACTGCTGCTGAACCACGTCCGGATTCACCGCACCGTTAAAGCGTAATGCGCCAGAAGCGCAGGCCTGCGCCAACGCCTGAATGGCATGTGAACGCGCACTGACGATTCCCAGGCTGGCGATATCATCAATGCTCGCCGCCGCCAGCGACTCCGCATTTGGCGGCAAACGCGAAAGTTCTGACCACGGCGTCACCAGCGGCTCACCAAAGCGCTGTGCCATTCGGCTGCTTAGCGTGGTTGCAGCTTTCACGGTAACCTGCTGGCCGAGTATCGCGCGCACACCCAACTCAAAGCCGTCAAACGCACCAGGAACGCGTAAGCCGGGAAAGCGCGATAAGCTCTCGGCTAATAACGGATCGTGGCTTAAATGCTCTGCTATGCGCTGTGGCTGCGCATCCAAATCAAATAGATCGCGTAGACGACGCAGCAAAGCGGGCAGCACTGGCGTCAGCGACGTTGTGAATTGCACCTTCAGCGACTGTTTCTCCGCAACATGGCTCACACGCACCCAGCCGCGACAGTTGCCCAGCGCCACGGTGCGGTGATACATGCCCTCGTTCACCCATTCCACCTCCTTCATCACGCGCTGTTGCAGGAAATCGAGCATCGCATCCCAATCGTAAGGCGGCCGATAACTCAGGCGCAGTTCGGCGCTCTCCTGCGTGGTTTTCACGGCGTCGGGTTGATTCTGCTTACGCAGGCGGGAGGGCGTCATGCGATAGCGCGCCTGGAACACATCGTTAAAGCGCCTCAAACTGCGGAAGCCGCTCGCGTAGGCAATTTCCGTGACTGGCAGAGAGGTTTCTGTCAAAAGTTGCTTGGCCAGCAGCATACGACGCGTCTGACGCAGCTCTAGAGGCGATACGCCGAGCTCCTGCTGCACCACGCGACGCAATTGACGTTCACTGAGGTCAAACTCGCCAGCGATGTCTGCCAGCGTCTCCTGCTCTTCCAGTAAGCCCTCTTCGATGCGGCGAATCAAACGATCGGCAATGCGGTGATGGCTATCCACCGGCGCAGAGCCGGGCGCCAGTTCCGGACGGCAGCGTAAACACGGACGGAAGTGCGCTTTCTCGGCGGCCTCTGCGCTGCTAAAAAACAGGCAGTTCTTCTGCATCGGCGCTTTCACTGGACAAATGGGGCGGCAATAAATGCCGGTGGATGTCACGCCAACAAAAAACAGCCCGTCGAAGCGGCTATCGCGCGACGTCAGCGCCTGGTACGCAATTTCAGCATCAAACATCATCGTCTCCGGCAAATAAACGGCATGGTCGCGCAAGCTGAACAGGAAAACTCGCTGCTTTCGGACAGCTAACCAGTTTATGCTGATGGCCGAAAACAGCCAGTTTCCTGCGACGGAAATGCGATAATCGCCAGCAGAGAATATGCCGGAGGTGCACCATGTATCATGCCAAAATCATCGCGACGCCCGTTGGTGAGCTCACGCTTGTTGCCACCGATAAAGGATTGTCGGCGATTCTGTGGGAAAACGAAGGGGCGCAGCGCGTGCCGCTGAAGCCGATCAACCGTAACGATCAGCATCCGATTCTGTGTGAAGCCGAACGCCAGCTGCGCGAATATTTCGCCGGTGAGCGTCAGCAGTTTGATATGCCGTACGACACCGTCGGCACCGAGTTCCAGAAAAAAGTGTGGCAGGCGCTGCTCACCATCCCGTTTGGAGAAACGCGCAGCTACCTGCAAATCGCCGAGCAGATCGGCAATCCGAAAGCGGTGCGCGCCGTGGGCGCAGCGAACGGTAAAAATCCGCTGTCGATTATGGCGCCGTGCCATCGCGTTATTGGCAGCAACGGCAAACTCACCGGTTTTGCAGGCGGGCTCACCGTTAAAGCCTTCCTGCTGGAGCTGGAAAGTCCGCAGAAAACGTTGAGCAGCGCGTTGTTGCTGTAGAGCGCGCAAAAAAGAGACGACACTCTCGCGCAATTCCGCTATCGTGTTTAGCATATAAAACACGATAGCGGTTTTGATGCCGCATCATTGCCGTAACCGGCAATTTTGTTAAATTGAGAAAACGAGAGCCGTGTCATGAGCCTGATGTTCGATCCTGAAAGCGCGATCTATCCTTTCCCGCCGAAACCGGCACGTCTCAGCGACGATGAAAAAGCCCACTACAAAAACAAAATCAAACGCTTGCTGAAAGAACGCGATGCGGTGATGGTGGCGCATTACTACACCGATCCCGAAATTCAGGCGCTGGCGGAAGAGACCGGCGGCTGCGTATCGGACTCACTGGAAATGGCGCGTTTCGGCAGCACCCATCCCGCTAAAACCTTGCTGGTTGCGGGCGTGCGTTTTATGGGTGAAACCGCAAAAATTCTTAGCCCGGAAAAAACCGTGCTGATGCCCACCTTGCAGGCGGAATGCTCGCTCGATCTCGGTTGCCCAATTGAAGAATTTAACCGCTTCTGCGATCAGCATCCCGATCGCACGGTGGTGGTGTATGCCAACACTTCGGCGGCGGTTAAGGCGCGTGCGGATTGGGTCGTCACCTCGAGCATCGCAGTTGAGCTGATTGAGCATCTCGACAGCCTCGGCGAAAAAATCATTTGGGCACCGGATCGCCATCTCGGCCGCTACGTCACGCAAAAATCCGGCGCGGATGTGCTGTGCTGGCAGGGTGCCTGTATTGTGCATGACGAATTCAAAACACAGGCTTTGCAACGCATGAAGGCGCTCTATCCGCATGCGGCGGTGCTGGTGCATCCTGAATCACCGCAGGCGATTGTCGATCTGGCTGATGCGGTGGGATCCACCAGTCAGCTGATTCAGGCGGCGCAAAGTTTGCCGCATCCGCAGATGATCGTCGCCACCGATCGCGGCATCTTCTACAAAATGCAGCAGGCGGTGCCGAACAAAGAGTTGCTGGAAGCGCCCACCGCAGGCGAGGGCGCCACCTGCCGCAGCTGTGCGCACTGTCCTTGGATGGCGATGAACGGCCTGAAAGCGATTGCCGAAGGACTGGAGCGTGGCGGCAACGAGCATGAGATTCATGTGGATAGCGCGTTGCGTGAGGCCGCGTTGCTACCGCTCAACCGCATGCTATCCTTTGCTGCAGATCTCAAACTTAAAATCAAAGGGAATGCATGACGGGCTCCCGTTACACAGGCACTTTATATGGACTTCTTTAGCACGCAAAATATTCTGGTTCACATTCCGCTCGGCGTTGGTGGCTACGATCTCTCATGGATCGAAGCCGTTGGCACCCTTGCGGGCCTGCTGTGCATCTGGCTCGCCAGCCTTGAGAAAATCATCAACTACTTTTTCGGGCTGATAAACGTCACGCTGTTCGCGGTGATCTTCTTCCAGATTCAGCTCTACGCCAGCTTGTTGCTGCAACTGTTCTTCTTCGTCGCCAACGTTTACGGCTGGTACGCGTGGAGTCGGCAAACCTCGAACAACGAAACGGAGCTGAGAATTCGCTGGCTGCCGCTGCCGAAAGCATTGGGCTGGGGCGCGGCGTGTGTGGTGGCGATTGCGCTGATGACGGTGTACATCGATCCGGTCTTTGCCTTCCTGACCAAAACAGCGGTCGGCATCATGCAGAGTCTGGGGCTTAACGTGGCGATGCCGCAACTGCAGCCGGATGCGTTCCCATTCTGGGATTCGTGCATGATGGTGCTGTCGATTGTGGCGATGATTTTGATGACGCGAAAATATGTTGAGAACTGGCTGCTTTGGGTGGTGATTAACGTTATCAGCGTGATGATCTTTGCGCGTCAGGGCGTATATGCTATGTCACTGGAGTACGCGATTCTGACGCTGATTGCGCTTAACGGTTCGCGCCTGTGGATGCAAAGCGCACGCGAACATGGCTCGCGCGCGCTGTCCCATCAGTGATGATGAGCGTGACCTTCCAGCGCAGCATGAGCGTGGTGATCGTGCTGCGCGGCGCTATTATCTAAACACAACTCGCAGTCCGGCCCGCTGCACGGCTGATATTCCATCTGCACCGTGACGTGGGCAATCTGATAGTGCTCATGCAAATAGTGGTGAATGCGCTTAAGCAGGCCGTCATGATCGTATGGCGGAATCACCTGCACATGCAGCGTCAGCACCGGTTTTTCACCCACTTGCCACAAATGAACGTGATGCACGTTACGTACTTCATCGATATTGCGCGTCAGCTCGCGTGACAGTTTATCCGCGTTGATATGGCCCGGCGCACCTTCCAGCAACTCATGCAGGCTCTCGCGCAGCAGCGACCAGGCGCTACGTACCACCAGCAATGACACCAGCAGCGACAAAATCGGGTCGATTGGCGTCCAGCCGGTCAGCATGATGATCACCGCCGCGACAATCGCACCGACCGAACCCAGCAAATCGCCCAGCACATGCAATGCCGCCGCACGTACGTTGAGATTCTTCTCTTCGCTGCCGCGATGCAGCAGCCAGAACGACAGCAGATTGGCCAGCAAACCGGCAATGGCGATGCCGAGCATCAATCCGCCGGCAATCGGCTGGGGTTCATAGAAGCGACGCAGCGCTTCCCAGACAATCAGCACCGTAATCACCAATAGCGCAATGGCGTTGACGAACGCCGCTAAGGTGGTGAGACGCAGCAAGCCGAAGGTATGGCGCGCGTTAGGCTTGCGCTGAGCAAACTGCACCGCGAGTAACGCCATCAGCAGCGCGGCGGCATCGGTCAACATATGTCCGGCATCGGCCAGCAGCGCCAGCGAGCCAGAAACCAGCCCGCCGATCACTTCGGCCACCATAAACAGCGCCGTTACGCCAAACGCCGCGGCCAGTCGTTTGCGGTTGCCGTTAGCGGTCCCGTGAGAATGCGTGTGTGCCATAATTATCCAGTTGTTTAAGTAACCTGTTTGTTAATGATATCAGTAAATTGAGATCATCAAGCGGCAACTGCTGCTGTTTAACCTGCTCAATCAACTGCTGACAGCGCTCGGCAACCTCATCCATACCCAGCATCAACCAGCTGCCCTTCATGCGGTGTGCGGCCTGTTCCAGCACCAACCAATTCTGTGTATCGCGCGCGTTCAACAGCAAATCCCGATCCTGTTGCAGCGTGCGCTGCAAGGTTTGACAGATGCGCGGAATAAATGCCTGATTATCCTGCGCCAGAATCAGTAAGCTGTTTGGCAAGACATCCAATGGATCTTTTACGGCGCGCGCCAGCAGCGGTGCCAGATGATCGAGCTCAATGGGTTTGAGCAGCAGAGCTTCGTCATCCAGCAAGGCGATTTTCAGCAACTGAACATCTGCAGAGCAGAGCACGCGCAGCGAGGTGCTGCCGCGCTGGCGCTGACGACGGCGCAGAATACGCAGCAGCGTTAAACCATCCGGGCGCGGCATCATCTGGTCGATAAACAGAATATCGAAGGCGCGCTGAGCATCGGCGCGCAGCAGCGCTCGGCCCTCTTCAAATACCTGCGCCTCAACGCCAAACATCGCCAGCTGCTGCTGCATCACCAAAAGATTGGTCGGGTGATCGTCCACAATCGCCACGCGCAGCTGCGGGTAAACAGGCCAGCTGGCTGTGCGCTCGGTTAACGGCTCTTGGCTCACGACTAATGGCAACTGCACGCTGACCGTGGTGCCGCTGCCCGATGCTGAAGTGAGCGTTAGCGTACCGCCCATTCGTTGCACAATCTCGCGACAGATAAACAAACCTAAGCCGCTGCCTTGCACCGCATGGCTTTTGCCGGACGGCGCCTGATACCACGGCTCAAACAGTTTTGCCTGCTCGTTAAGCGGGATGCCGCTGCCGGTGTCGGTGACCGTAAGCTGGATGTGCTCACTGACCGCCAGCGACAGGCGCACTTCGCCTTCGCGGGTAAACTTAAGGGCGTTGGCCACCAGATTATTCACTACCTGCTGCAGGCGATCGCCATCCAGCAACACGCTGGCAGGCAGCGGCGTCAGCGCTTCGGCAATCAGGTTCGGCCCGGCATCGCGCATTAAGGGATGATAAAACTGCTGCTGTTGCTGCAGCCAGAGCGTCAGATTGAGCGGACGCGGCGCCAGACGGAAGCTCTGGCTCTCAATACGCGCGTGATCCTGCAAGTCGTTCAATAGCGCCATCAGCGACCGCGCGCTGCTGTGCATCAGCGCCAGCCGTTCACTCGGATGCTGCTGCTGTTCCAGCTCCAGCAAACCGAGTATCGCCTGCATCGGCGTGCGCAGTTCGTGGCTGGCAGTGGCAAGAAACTGGCTTTTGGCGGCATTGGCGCGTTCGGCCTGCTCACGCTGCAATCGGTCACGGCGCTGCTGCCAGTAACGACGCGCCAGCAAGCCCAACAGCAACAGAATAATTACGCCTGCCGCAAGCAAAATCATCAGCGGAATATTGCGCATCGCCATCGTCGTGCCGGGCTGCGGCGGCTGTGACCAGCTGACGCGCATCTGGTTGAGCGTATCAGGCGGGATTTGCTGCAATGCATGGTCGAGCAGGGCGCGCAGCTCAGGCTGTTCAGCACTGACCTGCGGCGCCAGCGGCCAGGCGATATCGCTGGCAGCAAAAGCCAGATGCACACGATTATCTTCGTGACTCGCCATACGCCAGCGGGCAGAGAGCACGTTATCTACCAGCGCATCGATCTGACCGTTATTCAGCGCTTGCCACAGCTGCGTCCGATCGTCGAACGGCTGCGGCGTAATACCTGACGGCAGCAAACGTATGGCGAGATCGTCGCGTAATACGCCCACGCGCTGGCCTTGTAACGATTGCCAGTTCATTGGCTGATGCGTGGCAAGCGTGTAAATGCCCCAAATGGCGCGCCATACCGGCAAAGTATTGCTGCCGGGATCGTCGCCATACAGCGGCTGCAACAGGTTGAGCATCACCTGCTGTTGCTGCAGTAGCGTGGCGGCCTGCTGCGGATTGTTGACCCAGCGCGGGGTAAAACGCAGGCCGGTACTTTGGCTCAGCGCGTTCAGCATGTCGATGCCGAAGCCGCGCGCGTTGCCGCTGCTGTCGCGATAACTCCAGGGCGCGTTATCCGCCTCAACCGCATACGGAATCTCAGTATGTTGCGCCAGCCACTGCTTTTCGCTGGCCGACAGCATCAGAGTTTGTGTGTCCTGATAACGCAGCAGCGGCGGGCTCCAGCGCTGCTGGACCCGACTGCTGAACTCGGCGGGCAGCAGGCGCAGCTGGCTGTTAAGCCAGTGGATCAGCGCGGCATTGCGCGTCATTGCGCGTAGCGTTAATTCGCCCGCGCCAGGATCGGCAGTGATTTGGTAAATTTGTCCTTGCTGCAGCTGGCCCAGCAAGAAACCGGCGCTGGCTTCATCGGCGACCAGATAATCGCTTTGCTGATTGAGCAGCGCATACAGCGCCTGCAGATCGCCCGGCAAGGTGTGCCAGCGATGCTGCTGCACAAATTCAGTGGGCAACTGCGCCAGCGTCGCTTCGGCAATGGTGAGCTGCGCGGTTTCGCTATTGAACATCACCGCGCGCTGATTATCCCGGTTGCGATAGATGCGAATCGGGCTGCTGTACCAGCTGTCGCTGAGCAGCACATCGGATGGGAGCTGGGCATGTTGATTACTTAACACCAAATCCACCTCGCCGCGCTGCAAGGCTGCCAGTTGCTGCGCGCGATCGGCATAGCTTTGCAGCGTGAAATGCGTACCGGTCAACTGGCTTAGGGCGCTGAGATAGTCGGCGTCGATGCCCCAGATGTGATCGCCAATACGCATCGCCCAGGGTGCGCTGTTTTGTGCCGGCACCGCGACGCGCAACGTTGCGCCAGGCCACGGCTCGGCGTGTGGGGCCGGCATCATCGCGGGTAGCATCACGCTGCTGGCGGGTTGCAGATCGGCTTTCGCCATCACACTCAGCAGCAGCGTACACAGCAGCAAACAGATCCTCACTGCTGCGCTTTCCACAGCTCAGCCAGCTCAACCACCGACTGTACGCCGGTTTTCTCCAGGATGTTCTTCTTGTGGGTGCTAACGGTTTTATTGCTGATATGCAGCTGTTCGCCAATCTGCAGATTCGAGAGGCCGCGCACCAGCAGCGCTACAATCTGCTGCTCTTTCTCGGTTAACGGCAGTTCGATACGTTCCGGCAGCGGCGGAAAAGCCTGCTGACCGCCTAGCACCGCCAGAATCGCGCTCAGCAGTTGCGCCATGCTTTGGCTTTTCACCACGTAACCGGCAGCGCCAAGCGACACGGCGCTGAGCAGCGTGTGGCGGCTCTGCTGCGCGGAATAGATCAACACCGGGCAGTGCTGATTACGCATGCGCAACCGGCGCAGCAGTTCGAGTCCGTCGCAATCGGGTAAACCGATATCCAGCACAATTAAATCGATGGGATGTTGTTGAAGCAGTTGGCGCGCCTGCGCTTCGTCGCCAGCGGCGTGAATGTTCAACGTGATAGGAGCGTTAACGCAAGCCGCTTCCAGTGCGACGGCAACTAACGGGTGATCATCAATAAGCAGCAATGAAGCCATGAAACAGTTCCTGTGAATTTCATTGCTTCAGCATAGCGGAAAAGGGCGGGGGGCAAAATAAAAGGGAGAGCCGAAGCTCTCCCTTGATCAAACAGAAGGAAACTTATTGCGAAGTACCGTCTGTTTTATGTTTCACGTGGCCGCCACCCTCTTTAGTGTCGACTTTTTTATTCATGTCCGGGCATTTGCCGTCTTTGCACATGCTGTTTTTGTGCACCTGGTTGGCTGACATATTGCTTGAGTCAGTGCCTGACGTTGCTGCGCTGTTGGTATTGGTGCTACCGCTGTTAATTTTGCTGTTATCAACATTATTAGGTGGCAGATTTTGTTTTGCACCGCCAGCTGCTGCACCGGCTTCAGCTGAAGCGTTGGCCGCACCATTGTTGTTATCCGCAGCCATTACAGCACCGCTACCCATGGTCATCGCTGCTGTCAGAAAGATCATTGCAAACTTATTCATCATTATGCTCCAGTAATTAATGGATAGTTGCCGTCTAACACCCGCTGGTGTTGAGTGACGAAAATAGCGTGCCGCGATGGAATAAAATCCACCTTATACGCTTCACTTAAAAATTTAATTTTGCAAACACATCATTCCTTAGTGCTTACATTTAAAAAGCTTAGTGCATGGATATATAAATGCAAATTTGAGATGTACATTTTAAGCGCGGTGCGTAATTTACACCCACCGCGCGAAGGGCTAAAGTGGGCGGGTTGCGCCCGACGGACGTTGGGCCAGAAATTTGAATGGAATTGTGTATGGATTACCAGAACGATGATTTACGCATCAGAGAGATCAAAGAGTTACTGCCTCCTGTTGCTTTGCTTGAAAAATTCCCCGCCACCGATAAAGCAGCTGCAACCGTAGCGCAGTCACGTCAGGCGATTCACCGCATTCTGCATGGCGAAGACGATCGTCTGCTGGTGGTGATCGGTCCGTGCTCAATTCACGATACCCAGGCTGCGCAAGAGTATGCGACGCGCCTGCTGGCACTGCGTGATGAGCTGAAAGACGATCTCGAAGTGGTGATGCGCGTTTACTTTGAAAAACCGCGCACCACGGTGGGCTGGAAAGGGCTGATCAACGATCCGTTTATGGATGGCAGCTTCCAGATCAATGACGGCCTGCGCCTGGCGCGCAAGCTGCTGGTGGATATCAACGATATCGGGTTGCCAGCCGCCGGTGAGTTCCTCGATATGATCACGCCACAATATATGGCCGACCTGATGAGCTGGGGCGCGATTGGCGCACGTACCACCGAATCGCAGGTGCATCGCGAACTCTCTTCCGGCCTCTCTTGCCCGGTGGGCTTCAAAAACGGTACCGACGGCACCATCAAAGTGGCGATTGACGCCATCGGTGCGGCCAGCGCGCCACACTGCTTCCTGTCAGTCACCAAATATGGTCACTCGGCGATTGTCGAAACCAGCGGTAATGAAGACTGCCACATCATCCTGCGCGGCGGCAAAGAGCCGAACTACAGCGCCGAACACGTGGCGGCCGTGAAAACCGGTCTGGCTAAAGCAGGCTTGCGTCCGCAGGTGATGATCGACTTCAGCCATGCTAATAGCAGCAAGCAGTTCCAGCGCCAGATGGTGGTTGCCGACGACGTGGCGCAGCAAATTGCCGGTGGTGAGCAGGCGATTACTGGCGTGATGATCGAGAGTCATCTGGTGGAAGGTAATCAGAGCCTCGAAAGCGGCAAACCGCTGGTGTACGGCCAGAGCGTGACCGATGCCTGTATCGGCTGGGAAGACACTGAGAAGGCGTTGCGTCAGCTGGCTCAGGCGGTCAAACAGCGCCGCAGCTAAGCCAATGCGGCAATAAAAAAGGCCAGACTTGCGTCTGGCCTTTTTGCGTTTCAGCGTTCGCTTACTTCGCTTTACCCTGGTTTGCTACGGCTGCGGCTTTCGCAGCAATCTCATCAGCATCACCCAGATAGTAACGTTTGAGTGGCTTGAAGTTCTCATCGAACTCATACACCAACGGCACGCCAGTTGGGATGTTCAGTTCGAGGATCTCGTCTTCGCTCAGGTTGTCGAGGTATTTAACCAGCGCACGCAGTGAGTTGCCGTGTGCAGCAACGATCACTTTCTCACCGCTCTTAATGCGCGGCAGAATGCTTTCGTTCCAGTAAGGAATCACGCGTTCGATGGTCAGCGCCAGGCTTTCGGTGGTTGGCAGCTGCGCGTCAGTCAGTGAAGCGTAACGCGGATCGTGGCCTGGGAAACGCTCATCAGCGCGATCCAGTTCTGGTGGCGTGATAGCAAAGCCACGACGCCACTGTTTCACTTGCTCGTCACCGTATTTAGCGGCGGTTTCTGCTTTATCCAGACCTTGCAGCGCACCGTAGTGACGCTCGTTCAGACGCCAGGTTTTTTCAACCGGCAGCCAAGCCTGATCCAACTCATCCAGCACATTCCACAGGGTGTGAATAGCGCGCTTCAGCACTGAGGTGTAAGCGAAATCAAACACGAAACCTTCTTTCTTCAGCAGCTGACCGGCTGCTTTGGCTTCAGTGCGACCTTTGTCAGACAGGTCAACGTCGTACCATCCGGTGAAGCGGTTTTCCTGGTTCCACTGGCTTTCGCCGTGTCGCACCAGTACCAGCTTAGTTACGGCCATAGCTTTACTCCTTAATGCTCGATTTACGATTAGTATTGAAACCGGCTGCGGCCACTGAGAAGCGGCTCACTAATAGCGCCATACCATAGCGGAAAACAACGCACGGCGTAAGCCTGTCGGCAGCGCAGTGCGCGTTTTTCATCCGGTGGCTCAGTGCGGCGTGAAGCGATAACGCGTCACGGACTGCCAGCTGTCGCCGGGTTGCAGCCAGCAATCGGGCTGCGGCCACTCTGCATGGTTAGGCGAATCCGGTAAAAATTCGCTCTCCAGAGCGATGCCCTGGAAAGCAGTATAGCTGTCCTGCTCACGGGCGCGTGTTCCCGCCAGATAGTTGCCGGTGTAGAACTGCAGCGCCGGAGCGGCAGTAAACACGCTCAGCTCCAGCTTGCCATCGGCAGACCATAAATGGGCGGCGGGCTGGCTGCTGTCGCCAGCGGTGTTAAGCAAAAAGGCGTGGTCATAGCCTTTCACCGCTTTTTGATCGTCATCGGCAAGGAACTCATCGGCGACGCGCTTCGGCTGGCGGAAATCAAAACTGTTTCCCGCCACCTCTTTCAGCGGCGCGTTAGGAATGCCTTCGCTGTCCACCGGCAGGTAACGATCGGCGTGCAGTTGTAAGCGATGCTGGCGCGCATCACCATGATGCGCATCAAGATTAAAGTAAGCATGGTTGGTGAGATTGACCGGGCAAGGCTTGTCGGTTTGCGCTTCATAGCGAATCGACAAGCAATTATCGTCATCAAGTTGATAGATGACATTGGCGATCACATTGCCGGGATAACCCTGATCGCCATCAGGCGAATCGAGGCGATAGTGCACCTCGCTTTCGCTCTGACTGAGAATCTGCCAGCGACGTTTATCGAAACCTTCCGGCCCGCCATGCAGCTGATGTGCGCCCTGATTAGCCGCCAGCTGTAAATTGAGTTGCTTCAGTTCGGCCGAGGCGATGCGGTTCGCGTAGCGGCCAATCGTCGCGCCAAGATAAGCATCCTGATGCAGATAATCGGACGGCGTG
This sequence comes from Pantoea sp. GCM10028869, assembly GCF_042666835.1. Lineage (NCBI taxonomy): Bacteria > Pseudomonadati > Pseudomonadota > Gammaproteobacteria > Enterobacterales > Erwiniaceae > Pantoea > Pantoea sp. GCM10028869. Next base: position 246,456 of record NZ_JBHTGO010000002.1, read on the forward strand.
GCGCAGCCGAGCAGCGCTTCACGCACGCTGTGATCCAACATTGGCACGCGCGCTGACAGCCAGGTCGCGCCCCAATCCATAAAAGTAGCCACCATGCCGTTGCGATTGCGCAGCACGGTGATGCGCCACGGTTGCCCGTCTGGCGCGTGTGAACTCACATCACTTACCATTGGCCTGCTCCTGCGGACGCTTTGCACACGTAGAAGGTCTCTTTGATGCCGGTTTGCGCTTCATACTTCTCGGCGACCACCGCTTTCACCGCATCGACCAGATCGATTGGCATCAGCGCTACGATGCAGCCACCGAAACCGCCGCCGGTCATACGCACGCCGCCGCGCGGGCCGATTTCTGTTTTCACAATCTCAACCAGCTGATCGATTTGCGGCACGGTGATTTCGAAATCGTCACGCATCGAGGCGTGCGATTTGGCCATCAGTTCGCCCATGCGTTTCAGATCGCCCGCGCTTAACGCATCGGCGGCTTCCAGCGTGCGCGCATTTTCGCTAATCACGTGACGCACGCGTTTTGCCACCAACGCATCCAGCTCACCAGCAGAGGCTTCAAACTCTTCCAGCGTCACATCGCGCAGCGCCGGTTTATTGAAGAAGCGTGCGCCAGTTTCACACTGTTCACGACGCGTATTGTATTCACTGCCCACCAGGCTACGACGGAAGTTGGAGTTGATGATCACCACCGCGACATCTTCCGGCATTGATACCGCGCGCGTGCCGAGCGTACGACAATCCAGCAGCATGGCGTGATCCGGCTGACCGAGCGCCGAGATCAGCTGATCCATGATGCCGCAGTTGCAGCCGACAAACTGGTTTTCCGCTTCCTGACCGTTCACCGCAATCGCTGCGCCATCGAGGTTTAATGCATACAGCTGCTGGAATACGGTACCGACCGCCACTTCCAGCGACGCCGAAGAACTCAGGCCCGCGCCTTGTGGCACGTTGCCGCTGATCACCATATCCACGCCGCCAAAGCTGGCATCGCGTTTTTGCAGATGTTTCACCACGCCGCGCACGTAGTTGGCCCACATTGGCTCTTTCAGCGGCTCAATCGGCGCATCCAGCGAGAAGCTGTCCTGCTGATTGTCGTAATCGACGGCAATCACACGCACCTGGCGATCGTCGCGTTTGGCGCAGGCAATCACGGTTTGATAATCGATGGCGCACGGCAGCACAAAGCCATCGTTGTAGTCGGTGTGTTCGCCAATCAGATTGACGCGGCCCGGTGCCTGAATGCTGTGTGTCGCCTGATAGCCGAAAGTGTCAGCGAAAACCTGTTGAGTAATGGATTTTAATGACATTTATTGCGCCTCGCGGAAATGGACATCGCTGACAGAACGCAGACGTTCAGCTGCCTGTTCCGCCGTTAAATCACGTTGGGTTTCGGCCAGCATTTCATAGCCAACCATAAATTTGCGTACCGTGGCTGAACGCAGCAGCGGCGGATAGAAGTGTGCGTGCAGCTGCCAGTGATCGTTGGCTTCGCCGTTGAACGGCGCGCCGTGCCAGCCCATCGAATAGGGGAAAGAGCACTGGAACAGGTTGTCGTAGCGGCTGGTGAGCTGCTTAAGCGCCAGCGCCAGATCGGTGCGCTGCGGCTCGGAGAGATCGGTGATGCGTTTCACATGGGCTTTCGGCAGCAGCAAGGTTTCAAACGGCCACGCCGCCCACCACGGCACCACGGCCAGCCAGTGTTCGGTTTCCACCACCGTACGGCTGCCATCGCTCAACTCGCGCGCAGCGTAATCGACCAGCAGCGCCGTGCCTTTCTCGGCAAAATAGTGACGTTGGTTGTCATCTTCTTTCTGCGCTTCGTTCGGCAGGAAGCTGTTGGCCCAAATCTGGCCATGCGGATGCGGGTTGGAGCAGCCCATCGCCGCACCTTTGTTTTCAAACACCTGCACCCACGGATAGTGCTGGCCGAGATCGGCAGTCTGTTCCTGCCAGGTCCGCACGATATCTTCCAGCCCGCTCAGCGGCAGTTCCGGCAGCGTTTTGCTGTGATCCGGCGAGAAGCAGATCACCCGGCTGGTACCGCGCGCGCTTTCGCAGCGCATCAACAGATCGTCGCTTTGCGGTGCGTCTGGCGTGTTAGTCATCAGCGCGGCAAAGTCATTGGTGAACACGTAAGTGCTTTTATAGTTGGGGTTTTTGTCACCGGTAATGCGGGTGTTTCCAGCACAAAGGAAGCAGTCAGGATCGTGCGCTGGCAGTTGCTCCAGTGCCGGGGTTTCCTGCGCACCTTGCCACGGGCGCTTAGCGCGATGGGGTGAGACCAGCACCCATTGATCGATCAATGGGTTATAACGGCGATGCGGATGATCGACCGGGTTAAATTTTTCCATGATGAGTCCTGGTAAACGGCAAACAGATAAAAATGATTTTGATCAAAGTAGCACAAAGACCAGCGTGAAAGCGTGATCCAGTCTGGATAAATGGTATCGTTTACACAAGGTGACGATTCTCATTTTGTGGGGTTGTTGCGTGTGTTTGTTGAATTACCAGGCGATGAAATGGTAACGCTTACATTGCCTTCATACTTCGAACTGCTGCTGCTTGCCGCAGCTCGAATTATTTTGGCAATGGCGCTATGCACATTAGATATTTGTAGATATAAGGGTCACCATTGATGGCGTAACGCCGCTCAGTTAAGCGCCGTATCAAATCACCGCACCTTCCGTAGCGGCGCGATTTATCGCGCAATGAATTGCGCCGCTACAATGTGTGCTCTCGTTAATAAGGGTTTTTCATGTCTTAATTGACGAGCATTACGCTATTTATGGCAACCGCCATTTAACGCAGCGACTCTTGCAGGAAACCGTAACCCTGTTCCTGCGCGACAAAACTCAGGCGATGGGTGATGCACTGCGGCGCATCTTCGGCGTGGTGGGAGACAAACAGCAGTTGCGTACGGCCTTCGCCAACCAGCACATCAACAAAGCGGCGCACCAACTGGCGGTTAATCGGATCGAGCCCCTGCAACGGTTCATCGAGAATGAGTAGCGTGGGATGTTTCACCAGCGCGCGCGCAATTAGCACCAGCCGCTGTTGGCCCCACGACAAACTGTGGAACGGCGCATCCGCCAGCTGATTATCCATACCGAGCAGCGCCAGCCACTGACGCGCCAGTGCTTTTTGCCGATCGGACACCGCCTGATACAGACCAATCGAATCGAAGAAGCCGGATAGCACCACGGTGCGCACATTACAGCTGACGCGATAATCGAGGTGCAGGCTGCTGCTGACGTAACCGATGTGCTGCTTGATGTCCCAGATGGTTTCACCGCTGCCGCGTCGGGTGCCGAACAGCGTCAAATCGTTGCTGTAACCCTGCGGATGATCGCCGGTCACCAAACTGAGCAGGGTGGATTTACCCGCGCCGTTCGGCCCCACAATCTGCCAGTGTTCACCGGGATTAACCTGCCAGCTCAGGCCATCAATCACCGCTTTGTCGTTGTACGACACCACGCCGTTGCGCAGTATCACGCGCGGCGCATCTTCGGCCAGCTGCGGCAGTTGATCGGGTTGATCCGCCTGCGGCAGCGCCATGCCAGCAAGCTTCTCGCTATGCGCCAGCTGCGCCACCAGCGCTTCGGCCAGAATCGCGCGCCGTTCGCCCACGTGGGTTAACGTGCATTCGGCTAACACGCCGATCTTCCCGACAAAATCGGGAATATCATCAAAGCGATTGAGCACCAGCACCACGCTAAAACCGCTTCGATGCAGATCGTTGAGGGTTTGCGCCAGGCTGGCGCGTGACGCCACATCCAGCCCATCGAAAGGTTCATCAAGGATCAGCAGATCAGGCTGCGCCATCAGCGCCTGGCACAACAGCGTTTTGCGCGTCTCGCCGGTGGAGAGATATTTGAAGCGACGATCGAGCAGATAAGTGATGCCAAACTGCTGCGCCAGCGCCTGACAACGCGCCTCATCTTGCACTTCATCCTGAATGATCTGTGCGGCGGTGCGACCGGTATCGTCTTCGCCTTCACTTAGCAAATCGGTGTTGTTGCGTTCCCACTCATCGCTGACCAGTTTCTGTAGCTGCTCCAGCGACAGGCGCGTACGGCGTTGAAAATCCTGCTGCACGCTGCCTTTACCGGGCTGCAACTCGCCGGAAAGGGCGCGAGCCAGCGATGACTTGCCGCTGCCGTTGGCGCCGACAAACGCCCAGCTTTCGCCGCTGTTGAGGGTTAAATCGTTAAGGGACAGTGCTCGGGTGTCGCTAAGGTGAAACGTGCCTTGCGAAATTTGCAATGAAGCCATGATCTATTCCGTTTTATGCATCGTGCTGTCCAGTTTTAGCCAGTGATGCAGGCGAAGTCAAATCATGGCGTGGATTTCAGAGCAGTGTGGCGATGATGGCGTGTTCGGCATTAAAACTGGCGGTGACGCTGGCACCAACCTGCAGATTCTGCTGTTTCACCGCCTCATTGGTGACGGTCGCGCACAGCGTTTCGCCACTCGGCAACGCCATCAATACTTCGCTAAGCTGATCGCCGGGCTCAATTGCGCTGATCTGCGCAGCCAGTTGATTGTCGCTGCTGGCGGCGGCGTGACTGACGTGAATCCACGGTGCTTTAATCAGCACCAGCACCTCTTTGCCGCTGTCGAGCTGCAAGCGTTCGGCACTGCGTGCGGTGATCGCCACCTGCAGGCGCGTTAAGCCATCGGCGAGCAGCACCTCAATGTGCTGCTGCACCTGCTGATGATCGCTGGCCAGCACCGTACCAAACAGCTGATTGCGCGCGCTGGTTTGCAGCGAGAAACGCGCAATCGCCGCCAGCAAACTGTCGAGCGGCAAGCTGTCGTTTTGCAGCACATCGAAGGCCTTTTGTTGAATCTGCTCCATCAACTGGAACAGCTGAATCAGCCGCTCGCCATAACGCGTCAGCTGCGCGCCGCCGCCGCCTTTGCCGCCGGTGGCGCGATCCACCAGCGTTTGGTCGGCCAGCTGATTCATCTCATTGATCGCATCCCAGGCACTTTTATAACTGATGCCCGCCAGTTTCGCGCCCTGGCTGATGGAGCCGGTTTGCTGCACGCGTTTCAGTAATTCGATACGACGCGGATCGGCAAACAGTTTTTGCTGAAGACGAATATGGAGAGAAAGTTCTGCCTGCATGTCAGCTCCTTAGGTTAATCCGCTCAGTTTACTGCTTAAAAGTAAAAGCACGAAAAGGGCAGTGCGTTTTTTTCGCTAACCGTTACAATCACTTTTTTATTTTCTGCGTGAGGTTTCCATGTTGGAACTGTTAAAAAGCCTGGCTGTGGCTATCATCATGGTGCCGATTGTGATGGCGATTATGCTCGGTTTGATTTACGGCCTGGGTGAAGTTTTCAACGTCATCTCAAAATTTGGCCGCCGCGACGATCGTCCTGCCAACAGCTCACAACACTAATTTCTCAACGCCCGCTTCCTGCGGGCGTTTTGTTTCTGAACTTCCGTAAAATCCTGCCGATATAAAGCTCATGACGCATTTGCGCGTACGTTGTATTATCAAATATATAACGTAACAAGGAGCAACAAATGCGAACCATCAAGTACCGTTGGGCTGCTGCAACCGTTTTAAGCGTTTCGTTGGCCGGTCATGCCGCGGCCGCAGAGAAAATCACCGTGTTTGCAGCGGCATCGCTGACCAATGCGCTGCAGGACATTGCGACGCAGTACCAGAAGAAAAGCGGTGTAGAAGTGGTATCCTCTTTTGCCTCTTCTTCGGTGCTGGCGCGCCAGATCGATCAGGGCGCACCGGCCGATCTGTTCATCTCTGCCGATCAGCAGTGGATGGACGATGTGGTGGCAAAAAACAGCGTGGTGAGCAGCACGCGCTATACGCTGCTTGGCAACGATTTAGTGCTGATTGCACCGAAAAGCGACGCGGCTAAAGCGGTCACCCTTGATAGCAAAACCGACTGGAAAAGCCTGCTGAAAGGCGAGCGTCTGGCGGTGGGCGATCCGGATCACGTGCCTGCCGGCATTTATGCCAAAGAAGCATTACAAAAACTCGGCGCGTGGGACGCTTTATCCCCGCAGCTGGCGCCAGCCAACAACGTGCGCGCCGCGCTAGCATTGGTTGAGCGTAACGAAACGCCGTACGGCATCGTGTATGGTTCGGACGCGGTGGCCAGCCAAAAAGTGCAGGTCGTAGGACGATTCCCGGAAGATAGCCACAAGCCAGTGGAATATCCGATGGCGATTGTCAAAGAACATCAGAACGCAACGGTGGAAGCCTTCTACAACTATTTGCAGGGGCCGGATGCCGCTGCCGTGTTTAAACAGTATGGATTCACGCCGAAGAAATGATATTGAGCGATCCCGAATGGCAGGCCGTTTTTCTCAGCCTGAAAGTGTCCTGTGTAGCTGTGATATGCAGCTTGCCGTTTGGCATCCTGATGGCCTGGATTCTGGCGCGCTGCCGCTTTCCGGGCAAAACCCTGTTGGACAGCATCGTCCACCTGCCGCTGGTGCTGCCGCCGGTGGTGGTCGGCTATCTGCTGCTGATCGCCTTAGGCCGGCGCGGTTTTATCGGCGAATGGCTGTATGACTGGTTCGGTTTCACCTTTGCCTTTAGCTGGCGCGGCGCGGTGATCGCTTCGGCGGTGATGGCGTTTCCGCTGATGGTGCGTGCAATTCGTCTTGCGCTGGAAGCGGTGGATACCAAACTGGAGCTGGCCGCACGCACGCTGGGTGCCGGGCGCTGGCGCGTATTTTTCACCATTACGCTTCCGCTCACCTTGCCGGGCATTATTGTCGGCACGGTGCTGGCCTTTGCCCGTTCGCTGGGCGAATTTGGCGCCACCATCACGTTTGTCTCCAACATTCCCGGCGAGACGCGCACCATTCCGTCGGCGATGTTTACCCTGATTGAAACGCCGGGCGCGGAAGGCAACGCAGCGCGCCTCTGTGCGGTGGCGATAGCGTTAGCGCTGATGTCGTTGGTGGCATCGGAAATGCTGGCGCGCTGGGGCCGTAAACGGCTGGGAGCGGCATAATGCTCAATCTGCAACTTTCTCAGCAGTTGGGCGATCACCTGCTCGACGTTAACGTCAATATTCCCGCCAGCGGCATTACCGCCATTTTCGGCGTGTCGGGTGCGGGCAAAACCTCGTTGATTAACGCGATTGGCGGATTAACCCAGCCGCAGAGCGGGCGTATTGAGTTAAACGATCGCCTGCTGTTCGATTCGGCCACGCGCGTGAATTTGCCGCCGGAAAAGCGCCGTATCGGCTATGTGTTTCAGGACGCGCGGCTGTTTCCACATTATCGCGTGCGCGGCAATCTGCAATACGGCATGGCGGCCTCAATGAAGCCGCAGTTCAACGCGCTGGTGGCGCTGCTGGGTTTAGAATCGCTGCTGACGCGTTTTCCTGCGTCGCTTTCGGGCGGTGAAAAACAGCGCGTGGCGATAGGCCGCGCGTTGCTGACGGCGCCCGATATTCTGCTGATGGATGAGCCGCTGGCGTCGCTCGATCTGCCGCGCAAACGCGAGCTGATGCCCTATCTGCAAAAGCTGGCGAAGCAGGTCGATATTCCCATTCTTTACGTATCGCACAGCCTCGATGAAATCCTGCAGCTGGCGGATAACGTGCTGGTGCTGGATGCGGGCCAGGTGAAAGCCTTTGGTCCGCTGGAAAAAGTGTGGAGCAGTTCGGCGATGCGTCCGTGGCTGCCGATCGCCGAGCGCACCAGCGTGCTGCGCGTGCAGGTGCTGGAGCAGCATCCCGATTACCCGATGACCGCGCTGTCGCTTGGCGATCAGCATATTTGGGTGAGCCGGGTGAATCAGCCGTTGAAAACGCCGCTGCGTATTCGCATCGCCTCAGCCGATGTGTCGCTGGCATTGCAGCCGCCGCATAACACCTCGATCCGCAATATATTGCCGGCACAGGTGGTTGAGCTGTTGGAGATTGACGATCAGGTGGAAGTGAAGCTGCGCATTGGCATCAGCGAACTGTGGGCGCGCATTTCGCCGTGGGCGCGCGATGAGCTGGGCATTCGACCGGATCAGTGGCTGTATGCGCAGATCAAGAGCGTGTCGATAGCAGCGTAAATGGATTCATTGCGCGGTGTGAGAAAAATCCGCGCCATGAATTGCGCGCTACATCTTACGGTTACAGAACCTCTTGATAGATCACTTCGGCGATGCCCGGCTCCAGATTGGTGCCAATCACCTTTTTGGCGCGCGCTTTGATGGCGTCATCGGCATTGCCCATCGCCACGCCTAATCCCACCTGTTCCAGCATGCTGAGATCGTTGTAGTTGTCGCCAAACGCCAGCACGTCTTGCATGCTAAAGCCCTGACTCTCAACCCACTGCGCCAGACGCTTGCCTTTGCTGTTGCCGCCTTTGGCGATATCCACCTGATCGTGCCACGACCATTCACACGCCAGACCGAGTTCGGCTTCGGTGCGTTCGGCAAACTGCTGCAGCGCGCGCGTGTCGGGATGCGACAGCGCGAATTTCCAGATTGAATCAGCCTCAATCGCCGCCTGCGCCAGGCTTGGCACCTGCAGGAACAGCGGACGCTGCGCTTCCGGCAACGATTGCGCCCAGTTAAGCGTACGCGTCACATGGCCGGTTGGCGTTTGGTACAGCATCGCATCATCGACATACAGCAGACCGTGGATGTTCTCTTCATCCAGCATCTCAATCACACGTGCGGCTCTGCTTTTATCCAGCGGATCGGCGGCCAGCACCTGTTTCGCGGGATAATCATACAAATAGGTGCCATTACAGCAAATTGCGGGTGTATCCAGTTTAAGTGCCTGATAAAAAGGGTGGATAGCGCAGTGGTGGCGACCGGTAACGATCAACACTTTCACGCCCGCCTGCTGCGCGCGGGCCAGCGCTTCGATGGATTCAGGCAAGATGGTTTTGTTCGGGGTCAGCAGGGTGCCGTCGAGGTCAAGGGCGATTACGCGGTAGCTCATTACACTTTCCGTCCGGGAGTTGGCAAAGCATTGAGTCTACACCCGGCAGCGGCCCTGAGACAAAAAACAGGGCACAAATGAATCCAGCGCGACAAAATGAAACGCGCTACAGTTATCCCTTTCATCAGCCAGCGAATAAGGAAAACGCATGAAACAAGTCGTGTATACCGCCAGTCCCGAGAGCCAGCAGATTCATGCCTGGCAGTTGCAGGAAGATGGCGCACTGACGTTATTGCAGGTAACAGATGTTGCCGGCCAGGTGCAGCCGATGGTGGTGAGCCCGAAGAAAGATTTTCTCTATGTCGGTGTGCGTCCGAATTTTCGCGTGCTGGCGTTTCGCATTGCGGCCGACGGCACGCTGAGCCTCGCCGGTGAAGCACCGCTGCCGGGCAGCCCAACCCACATCTCCACCGATCGTCAGGGCAATTATCTGTTCTGCGGTTCGTACAACGATGCCTGCGTCAGCATCAGCCCGATTGGCAGCGATGGTTTGCCGCAAGCGCCAGTTCAGGTGATCAGCGGGTTAGACGGTTGCCACTCCGCCAATATCGATCTGAATAACCAAACGCTGTTTGTACCGGCACTGAAGCAGGACCGCATCTGCCTGTATCAACTGAACGCAGACGGCACTCTGGCTCCGCGCGAACAAGCGCAGGTCACCACCGTTGAAGGTGCCGGTCCGCGTCACATGGCCTTCCATCCGAACGGCGCATATGGCTACGTGGTGAACGAGCTGGATAGCACGGTGGATGTCTGGGCGCTGAACAATGTGCACGGCCAGGTTGAGCGCGTGCAGAGCCTTGATATGATGCCGAAAGATTTCAGCGACACGCGCTGGGCGGCGGACATCCACATCACGCCGGATGGCCGTTTCCTCTATGCCTGCGACCGTACCAGCAGCACCATTACGGTATTCAGCATCAGTGAAGATGGCTCGGTGCTGGCGATTGAAGGCTACCAGCCAACTGAAACCCAGCCGCGCGGCTTCAATATTGATCACAGCGGTCAATACCTGGTAGCGGCGGGACAGAAATCGCATCACATCGAAGTGTATAAGATTCAGGAACGCGGTCTGCTTAATCCGCTGGCGCGTTACGCGGTAGGACAAGGCCCAATGTGGGTGGTTATCCACCAATTGGGATAAATAAAATGCCTGCCTGATCAAACAGGCAGGCATATTTCCTAACAGCGCGATTCTGTGCTGTTACGCGTACTTCACCGTAATCGACGCACTGGCCAGCGCATGGAAATGCACATTAAAGCCAACCATCGCGCCGCTCGCGCCTTCATCCACGTCAATTTTATCCGTATCCAGCGCATGCACCGTAAAGATGTAGCGATGGGATTCGCCCTGCGGTGGCGCTGCGCCGCCGTAGCCGGTTTGGCCAAAATCGGTACGCGTCTGAATGGCGCTCTCCGGCAAGTCCGCCACGCCGGAACCGGCACCCTGCGGCAACACGGTAACGTCAGCCGGAATGTTCGCTACCACCCAATGCCACCAGCCGGAACCGGTAGGCGCGTCAGGATCGTAGCAGGTGACAACAAAGCTTTTGGTGCCTGCCGGTACATCATCCCACGCCAGATGCGGTGACAGATTGTCGCCCTGGTAACCCATGCCATTGAAAACGTGTCGCTCTGGCATCTTATCGCCGTCGTTAAAATCCTGGCTAACTACGCGCATGATCGCTCCTTTTATGGTTGTGCAGAACCCTCAATCATGGTGGAAATGCGCCGCAACATCCAGTGCCGCACCGACCGCTTGCGTCAGTTTCGTCAGTTCGGCGGCAGAAATCAGATAAGGTGGCATCAGGTAGAGCAAGCGCCCAAATGGACGAATCCACACGCCGCGTTCAACGAAGAAGTGCTGCAGCGCCGCCATGTTCACGGCCTGATGGGTTTCGATCACGCCAATCGCACCCAGCACGCGCGCATCGGCCACCGCGTGATGACGGCGCAGCGGCAGCAGCTCGGTGCGCAGCTGCTGTTCGATGTGCGCCACCTGCGTTATCCAGCCGCCTTCACTGATCATCTTCAGACTTTCCACCGCCACCGCGCAGGCCAGCGGATTGCCCATAAAAGTAGGGCCGTGCATAAAGCAGCCCGCTGCGCTGCGGCTGATGGTGTCGGCGACTTCACGCGTGGTCAGCGTGGCGGAGAGCGTCATGGTGCCGCCGGTCAGCGCTTTGCCCAGGCAGAGAATGTCCGGCGTGATGCCCGCATGGTCGCAGGCAAACAGCTTGCCGCTGCGGCCAAATCCGGTGGCGATCTCATCGGCAATCAGCAGCAAACCGTAGCGATCGCACAGCTCGCGCACCTGCTGCAGATAGCGCGGATGGTAGAAACGCATCCCGCCAGCGCCTTGCACAATCGGCTCCAGAATCACCGCCGCAATCTCCCGATGGTGGATTTCCACCAGCTGCGCAAAATCGGCGAAATTGGCCTCGTTCCACGCGTCATCGAAAGCGCACTGCGGCGCGTTGGCGAACAGATGTTCCGGCAGATAGCCGCGCCACAGGCTGTGCATCGAATTTTCCGGATCGCACACCGACATCGCGGCAAAGGTATCACCGTGATAGCCGCGCTTCAGGGTGAGGAATTTCTGTCGCGTTTGGTTGCGTCCCAGCCAGTATTGCAGCGCCATTTTCATCGACACTTCGACGGCGATCGAACCCGAATCGGCGAGGAACACGCACTCCAGCGCATCAGGCGTCATGGCAACCAGCTGGCGGCTCAGTTCCACCGCCGCCGGATGGGTGATGCCGCCAAACATCACATGCGACATCTGCGTTATTTGCTGCTGCAGCGCCTGATTGAGACGCGGATGGTTGTAGCCGTGTATCGCCGCCCACCACGACGACATGCCGTCCACCAGTTCACGTCCATCGGCCAACTGCAGCTGGCAGCCGTGCGCCGCCACAACCGGATAACAGGGCAGGGGATCGCGCATCGACGTGTAGGGATGCCAGATATGCTGACGGTCAAAGTTGAGGTCATCCTGAGTGAACATGTGAGTTGTAAACCATTTTAAAAAGATTTAGTTTACAAGTATAACCACGTTAATCGTCGGGATGAACCCCCTTTTTCTGGAGTAAGCAATGGCAAACCGCTGGACACTGACACAAGCTCAGGCACTTTTCGATAAACCTTTCCTTGAGTTGATGTTTGAAGCGCAGCAAGTGCATCGTCAACATTTCGATCCACGCCAGGTGCAGGTCAGCACGCTGCTATCAATCAAAACCGGCGCCTGTCCGGAAGACTGTAAATACTGTCCGCAGAGCGCGCGCTACAAAACCGGGCTGGAATCGGAACGTCTGATGGAAGTGGACGCGGTGCTGGAGTCGGCGCGCAAAGCCAAAGCGGCGGGATCGAGCCGTTTCTGTATGGGCGCCGCGTGGAAAAACCCGCACGAGCGCGACATGCCTTACCTTCAGCAGATGGTGCAAGGCGTGAAAGCGATGGGCATGGAAACCTGCATGACGCTTGGCACGCTGGATGGCGACCAGGCGCAGCGCCTCGCCGAAGTGGGACTGGATTTCTACAACCACAACCTCGACACCTCGCCAGAGTTTTACGGCAACATCATCACCACGCGCAGCTATCAGGAACGTCTGGATACGCTGGATAAAGTGCGCGGCGCGGGCATCAAGGTGTGTTCCGGCGGCATTGTGGGTCTGGGTGAAACGGTGAAAGATCGTGCGGGCTTGCTGGTGCAGCTGGCGAATCTGCCGACGCCGCCCGAAAGCGTACCGATCAACATGCTGGTGAAGGTCAAAGGCACGCCGCTGGCCGATAACGACGATGTTGAACCCTTCGACTTCATCCGCACCATCGCGGTGGCGCGCATCATGATGCCCTCGTCGCACGTGCGTCTTTCTGCCGGACGCGAGCAGATGAGCGAGCAAACGCAGGCGATGTGCTTTATGGCCGGCGCTAACTCGATCTTCTACGGCTGCAAACTGCTTACCACGCCAAATCCGGAAGAGGACAAGGATCTGATTCTGTTCCGCAAATTAGGCCTGAATCCGGAGCACACCGCGACAACGGCGGGTGACAATGAGCAGCAGCATCAGCTCAGCGAGCAGCTGCTGCACGCGGATACCGAGCAGTTCTACAACGCGGCTGTGTAAATGGGCTGGTCACAACGTATCGACGAGGCGCTGACGGCGCGGCGTGCCGCTGATGGCTGGCGTTTACGGCGTCCCGTTGAGCACAACAGCGTGCGGGAAATTACGCTCGAAGGGCAGCGTTACCGTCACTTCTCCAGCAACGACTATCTTGGTTTGAGCCAGCATCCGGCGGTGATTGCCGCGTGGCAGCAGGGCGCGGCCGAGGCGAGTGCTGGCGCGGGCGCATCCGGGCATGTGACCGGCTACAGCCGCCACCATGCGCAGCTCGAAGCGGAGCTGGCTGACTGGCTGGGCTATTCGCGCGCGCTGCTGTTCATTTCCGGGTTTGCCGCCAATCAGGCGGTGATCCATCTGCTGGCGGAAAAGCAGGATCGCATCTTTGCCGATAAGCTGGCGCACGCTTCACTGCTGGATGCCGCCAGCCACAGCCCGGCGAGCCTGCGCCGTTTTGCCCACAATCAGCCGGCAAGCCTGGCGAAGCTGCTGGCAACGCCGTCGGAAGGCGGCACGCTGGTGGTGACCGAAGGCGTATTCAGCATGGACGGCGACAGCGCTCCGCTAACACAGATCGCCGCAGAGACGCGGCGCGGCAACGGCTGGCTGCTGGTGGATGATGCGCACGGTATCGGCGTGACCGGCGCGCAAGGGCGCGGCAGCTGCTGGCAGCAGCAGGTCAAACCGGAACTGCTGATCGTCACCTTCGGCAAAGGGTTTGGCGTCAGCGGCGCGGCGCTGCTGTGCGATGACGCCACCGCTGATTATGTCGAGCAGTTTTCCCGCCATCTGATCTACTCCACCGCGATGCCACCGGCGCAGTGCTATGCGCTGCTGGCGGCGTTGCGGCAGATTCAGCAAGGTGATGCGCTGCGCGAAAAACTGCACAGCCACATTGCGCGTTTCCGCGCCGCTGCGGCGGATTTGCCGTGGCAGCTGGTCGATTCTGCGAGCGCCATCCAGCCGCTGATCGTTGGCGAAAACAGCGCGGCAATGGCGTTGTCGCAGCGGCTGGCGCAGGCCGGCTGTTGGGTCAGTGCGATTCGGCCACCAACCGTGCCGCCGGGCACCGCTCGGCTACGCATCACGCTTACCGCTGCACATCACACCGATGACATTGATCGTCTGCTGGAGGCGCTGTATGACGCTGCAGGTTAACAAACAGGCCGTGGCGCAGGCATTTGGTCGTGCGGCTGCCCATTACGAGCAGCACGCGCAGTTACAGCGGCTGAGCGGCGATGCGCTGCTGGCGCTGGCGCCCGCTGGTTTTGGTCCGCACCTGCTGGATGCCGGGTGCGGTACCGGCTGGTATAGCCGCTACTGGCGCGATCGCGGGCGCACGCTGACGGCGCTCGATCTGTCGCCCAACATGCTACAAACCGCGCGCGATCAGCAATCGGCGCAGCACTATCTGTTGGGCGATATCGATGCGGTGCCGCTGCCGGACGCCAGCGTTGACGGCGTGTGGAGCAATCTGGCGGTGCAGTGGAGCAGCGACTTGCATACTGCGCTGCAGCAGTTTTTGCGCGTCACGCGGCCGGGCGGCACGGTGCTGTTTTCCACGCTGCTCGACGGTTCGCTGCACGAAGTGCATCACGCGTGGGCGCAGCTGGATGGTCGCCGGCACGCCAACCGTTTCCTCAGCGCTGCCCAGTTTCATGCGGCCACCGCGACGCTGCCAATCGCCGTGCAGCAGCAGGTTATCACGCTGCATTTTCCCAGCGCGCTCAGCGCTATGCGCTCGCTGAAAGGCATTGGGGCCACGCACCTGCACGATGGACGCGGCGCCAGCGTGCTAACGCGTTCCCAACTGGCACAGCTTGAGCAGCGCTGGCCGCAGGACGAGTCCGGTTATCGTCTGAGTTATCACCTGATGTATGGAGTTTTAAGCAAATGACACGCTGGTTTATTACCGGAACCGATACCGAAGTGGGCAAAACCGTGGCCAGCGGCGCGCTGCTGCAGGCGGCAAGCGCCGCCGGTTTACGCACCGCAGGCTATAAGCCGGTGGCATCCGGCTGCGAAATCACGCCGCAAGGCATTCGCAACAGCGACGCGCTGGCGTTGCAGCGCTACAGCACCTTGTCGTTAAGCTACGAGCAGGTGAACCCGCTGGCGTTTGTCGAGCCGACCTCACCGCATATCATCAGCGCGGAAGAGGGCAGGCCGATTAGCTTTGCCACGCTGTCAGCGGGCTTGCGCGCGCTGGAGCAGCAGGCAGAATGGGTGTTAGTCGAAGGCGCAGGCGGGTGGTTTACGCCGCTGTCGGAGACGAAAACTTACGCCGATTGGGTGGAAGCCGAGCAGCTGCCGGTGATTCTGGTGGTGGGTGTGAAGTTAGGCTGCATCAATCATGCCATGCTCACCGCCGAAGCGATTAAAGCGCGCGGATTACGCCTTGCGGGCTGGATTGCCAATGATATTCAGCCGCCCGGCAAACGTCATCAGGAGTATATGGATACGCTGCGTCAGCGCATTGATGCGCCGTTCCTCGGTGAGATTCCGCACCTACGCGACCAGGCGCAGCAGGCCGAGTGCGGGCGTTATTTGACGTTGCCGCAATAAATAACCCAGGTCGCCATTCACGGCGACCTGGCTACATCTTCACCTTGCGGTCAGCCACTTATTCACCGTCAAATCATCCAGCTGCGCCACTTTGCCGTGCGCCACATTGCGTCCGCGATGCAGCAGCAGGAAATAATCGGCGACGCGGCGGACAAATGAAACGTGCTGTTCAAGCAGCAGAATGGTTAAACCATACTCACGGTTTAACCGACGAATCAGATTGCCCATCTCCTCTTCCAGCCACGGCGACATCCCTTCTGTCGGCTCATCCAGAATCACCAGCTTGGGTTGCAGCACAAGCGCACGCGCCAGGGCCAAATGTTGCTGCTGTTCCATTGGCAACTCGCCGCTGCGCTGATGGCGCAATGAATAGAGTGCCGGGAACAGGTCGAACACCATTTCCGGAATGGCACGGCTACGATCGTCCTGTGCCGCCATCAGGGCGATCAGCAGGTTATCCTCCACGCTCATTTGCGAGAAAATATGCCGTCCTTGCGGCACATAACCAATGCCGGTGCGCGCGCGCAGTTCGGCCGGTTGCAACAGTAAATCTTCCGGCGGCGCGCCATCCTCCTGCCAGGTCATCGAGCCACTGTTAATTGGCAGGCGGCCCATAATGCAGTTCACCAACGTGGTTTTGCCCATGCCGGGACTGCCCAGCACGCCGGTACAGGTGCCCGGCGGCAGATCGAGATCGACATCCCACAGAATGTGATTTTGACCGTAAAACTGATTCACCGAACGTAAACTCAGCATCTGACATACTCCTTCCAGATTATTAGCCTGAATGCTCCCGCTCTGTGTCGTCTGGCATACAGTCGTGCACGATTGATGGACACCGCTGTCGTCGGCAAGCGCCGATATGGACTCGTCACTCCATAGAGCTAACATTGCAATTCCCAGGCCAGGTTAGGAATTCAGGCGCATCTACGGCGGAAACCTGACAAATCAGCGGCTAAAAGTTGAGAAACGCTTAACAATTGCCAGCGGTGATAAACCGACTGCACTTTGACGGTGCTGACTGCTTAACGTTTCTGGTGCATTTGATCGTTCGTAAGGCAATAACCGGAGAAATAAATGGCCTTAACGCCTGACTTTTCGCCGGGCACGGGAAGGTAAAGCCGGAAAAAGGGGGGGAATGCGACACGCACGGCGGGAAAAATAAATGCGAAAAAATTTTTTTTCACGCTTAAGAATGGGCGGGAGAAAATTATACACAGCCGATGGGCTCGGGGCTGGATTCACTTATCCACCATTACTGTGGATAACCTTGTGCATTAGCGACTGAAAACCGTGTGGAAGCGAGTAAATTCGCGGACTTCCTACATTATGATGAGAAACTGGGCTTTTGAGTCAAAGTGAATTAAAACAGCAGGTTAGTTAAAATCAAGCATGCGAATTATCTGCCTTGTCATCGGACTGCAATTTAATGACACTCTATTGACAAATGTTAAAAGCATCCTCCGCCTGGGGATAACATTGCGCAACAACAACTTGCCGCCTGCCGCTTAAATTGCACTGAAGAGAATCGCCGTCAGGTGCCATTATCGTGCAAGGTTACTGTGATTATGTCCAGTATTTTTTTCTGGCAAATTCGCCATAGCAGAGTAGAATTAGCAGCCTGCCCGCCGACTTCATCTGCTGGAACCGCTAAAACATGAGCAAAGTCTTCAAACT
Organism: Pantoea sp. GCM10028869; assembly: GCF_042666835.1. Lineage (NCBI taxonomy): Bacteria > Pseudomonadati > Pseudomonadota > Gammaproteobacteria > Enterobacterales > Erwiniaceae > Pantoea > Pantoea sp. GCM10028869. The sequence goes on from NZ_JBHTGO010000002.1 coordinate 263,761, forward strand.
CAACTCCGCTTTCAAGCCTTCAGGGGATCAACCTGAGGCGATTCGCCGTCTCGAAGAGGGACTGGAAGATGGACTCGCGCATCAAACGCTGTTGGGCGTGACCGGCTCAGGTAAAACCTTTACCGTGGCGAATGTGATTGCCGACCTCAACCGCCCGACGATGGTGCTGGCGCCAAATAAAACCCTGGCGGCGCAGCTCTACGGGGAGATGAAGGAGTTCTTCCCGGATAACGCGGTGGAGTTTTTCGTCTCATATTACGATTACTATCAGCCTGAAGCCTATGTGCCGAGTTCTGACACCTTTATCGAAAAAGATGCCTCGGTGAATGAGCACATTGAGCAGATGCGTCTGTCGGCGACCAAAGCGCTGCTGGAGCGCCGTGATGTCATCGTCGTGGCCTCGGTTTCGGCGATCTACGGTTTGGGCGATCCCGATCTCTACCTGAAAATGATGCTGCATCTGACGCGCGGCATGATTATTGATCAGCGCAGCATTCTGCGTCGTCTGGCGGAGCTGCAATACACTCGCAACGATCAGGCCTTCCAGCGCGGCACCTTCCGCGTACGCGGCGAAGTGATCGACGTATTCCCGGCGGAATCGGACGACATTGCGCTGCGTATTGAGCTTTTTGATGAAGAAGTTGAGCGGCTGTCGCTATTTGATCCGCTCACCGGGCAGATTGATTCGGTGATCCCGCGCTTTACCGTCTATCCGAAAACGCACTATGTGACGCCGCGTGAGCGCATTCTTAAGGCGATGGAAGAGATCAAAGATGAGCTGGTGGTGCGCCGCAAAGTGCTGCTGGAGAACAATAAGCTGCTGGAAGAGCAGCGTATTTCCCAGCGTACGCAGTTCGATCTCGAGATGATGAACGAGTTGGGTTACTGCTCCGGCATCGAAAACTACTCGCGCTATCTCTCCGGGCGCGGACCGGGCGAGCCGCCGCCGACCTTGTTCGACTATTTACCGGCGGATGGCTTGCTGGTGGTTGACGAATCGCATGTCACCATTCCGCAGATTGGCGGCATGTATCGTGGTGACCGCGCGCGTAAAGAGACGCTGGTGGAGTACGGTTTCCGCCTGCCGTCGGCGCTGGATAACCGTCCGATGAAGTTTGAAGAGTTTGAAGCAGCCGCTCCGCAAACCATTTACGTGTCGGCCACGCCGGGCAATTACGAGCTGGAAAAATCGGGTGGCGAAGTGATCGATCAGCTGGTGCGTCCAACAGGCCTGCTGGATCCGATTCTGGAAGTACGGCCGGTGGCGACGCAGGTCGACGATTTGCTGTCGGAAATCCGCAAGCGTGTTGAGATTAACGAGCGCGTACTGGTGACTGTGCTGACCAAGCGTATGGCGGAAGATCTTACCGAATACCTGGTGGAGCACGGCGAGAAGGTGCGCTATCTGCACTCGGATATCGATACTGTGGAACGTATGGAGATCATCCGCGATTTACGTCTTGGCGAATTTGATGTGCTGGTTGGCATCAACTTGCTGCGAGAAGGTCTGGATATGCCGGAAGTGTCGCTGGTGGCGATTCTCGATGCTGATAAAGAGGGCTTCCTGCGTTCGGAGCGTTCGCTGATACAGACCATTGGTCGCGCCGCGCGTAACATCAATGGCCGGGCGATTCTCTACGCCGATAAAATCACGCCGTCGATGGAGCGCGCGATGGGCGAAACCGAGCGTCGTCGTGAGAAGCAGCAGAAATACAACGAAGAGAATGGCATTACGCCGCAAGGGCTCAACAAGAAGATCACCGATATTCTTGAGCTCGGCAAAAACGTAGTGAAAACACGCGGTAAAGGCAAAGCCGCCTCACGTACCGCAGCAGAAGCGGAAGCCAACTATATGGCGCTTACGCCGCAGGCGATGCAGAAGAAGATTCACGAGCTGGAAGGGCAGATGCAGCAGCACGCGCAGAATCTGGAGTTTGAAGAGGCTGCCAGCGTGCGCGATCAGTTGCATCAATTGCGCGAGCTGTTTATTGCGGCTTCGTGATCGTGGTATCCAGGTCGCCATGAATGACGACCCTACAGGAATTCAGCGCGGTTTTCGTAGGGTGCGCATTCATGCGCACCTGGAAATTAAACGGCCTGAATCGCATGTTCCAGCGCGATGCGCAGCAGCTGGCGGTCATGGCGATATTTGATGTCGGCGGCCTCCAGCGGCTCGCGAATGATTAAACGCTCTTCCACGCCGCGAATATCGGCGGCTGGACTCACCACCACCGCATCAATCACCCGCTTGCCAATCGCTTTCTCCATGATCGCCAACTTATCGGCCACATTCAGGCTAGCCGCCGCTGGGCTCAGTTCGCGGCCCAGATTGCCGATAAACACCATGGTGGCAGGCGTACGGCGCAGCGCGCGCGCCATCTCTTCCATCAGCAGAATCGGCATCAGGCTGGTGTAGAAGCTGCCGGGGCCAATCAGAATCAAATCCGCTTCACCAATTGCCTCGATGGCTTCACGGGTTGGCAATACATTCGGATGTAACATCAACTCTTGGGGCGGCTGCTTCATCTCATCAATTGCCGTTTCGCCGTACACCATATTGCCTTCGCCATCCTGCGCCACCAGATCGACCGGCTGTTCCGACATCGGGATCAGAAACGCATCGACCTTGAGCAGATTGCGGATGATGTTGATGGCTTCCAGCGGGCGCACGCTGAGATGATCAAGCGCCTTCAGCATCAGGTTGCCCAGATTATGCCCGGCCAGCTCGCCATTGCCGGTGAAGCGATACTCAAACATCGCGGTGGCGACGCTCGGTTCGGTGATCAACTGATTGATGCAGTTACGCATATCGCCCCACGCAATGCCGCCTTCCGAGCGGCGAATGCGGCCGGTGGATCCGCCGTTATCGGTGGTGGTGACGATGCCGGTCAGGCGCGAACCTAACGGTGCCAGCGCCGACATCACGCGGCCCAAACCGTGTCCGCCACCTAATGCCACTACGCGATCCAAATCTGCCAGGGTTCGATTCATGTTTCTCCTTTGTCACTGACGTCCTCGCGTTGAGGCGTAGTTGAACTGATGTGCATCAATATCTGTGGTGCATTTTACCGTATCCTGTCGCGAAAATGCGGTGAAAAAACGTTATGCATCAAGATATATAGCGAAAATCACTCATGGATGCTAACCGTTAATCGCGCTACCATTCGTTTTAACCGTGTTGTCCATAATGACAACAAACTCCCAAGCCTGGTTTCCTAAGTCGTTATCGATATGGAAGCCAGGCCGCAGCCTTGAGCTGCCAGGGTGCAGAAAGAAATGACTGCATCTCCCGACTTTGGAAAGGTGTTCAGGTGCCACAATTTACAGATGCCTATGCGCGCAGCTTTTACTATCTGCGCCTGTCGGTCACGGATGTGTGTAACTTCCGTTGTACCTACTGTTTGCCGAACGGCTATAAGCCGAACGGTACGCACAATAAAAGTTTTCTCTCGCTGGATGAGATTCGTCGCGTGACGCGTGCCTTTGCGGCGGCGGGCACGGAAAAAGTGCGCCTGACGGGCGGCGAACCCTCCATGCGGCGTGATTTCACCGACATCATCGCTGCAGTGCGTGAAAACGCCGCCATTCGCCAGATCGCGATGACCACCAACGGTTATCGCATGGCGCGTGACGTACATGCCTGGCGCGCTGCCGGTCTCACCCATATCAACGTCAGCGTCGATAGCCTCGACGCACGCCAGTTTCACGCCATTACCGGCCAGGACAAATTTGCCGAGGTGATGGCGGGAATCGACGCCGCCTTTGATGCCGGTTTCGAGAAAGTGAAAGTCAACAGCGTGCTGATGCGCGATGTGAACAGCCACAGCCTCAGCACCTTCCTTGAGTGGCTGCGCCTGCGACCGATTCAACTCCGCTTTATCGAACTGATGGAAACCGGCGAAGGCAGCGATCTGTTCCGCCGTCATCACATCTCTGGTGAAGTGATCCGCGATCAGCTGATCATGCAAGGCTGGCAACGCCAGCCGCGCGGCCGCAGCGACGGTCCGGCGCAGGTGTTCCGTCATCCCGATTATCAGGGCGAAGTCGGCCTGATCATGCCGTACGAGAAAGATTTCTGTGCCAGCTGCAATCGCCTGCGCGTCTCGGCGCTGGGCAATCTGCATCTGTGCCTGTTTGGTGACGGCGGCGTGTCGCTGCGCGATCTGCTGGCCTCTGACGATCAGCAAGATGAGTTGCAGGCGCGCATTGCGCACAGCCTTGGACAGAAAAAGCAGACGCATTTCCTGCATCAGGGCAACACCGGCATCACGCAAAATCTCTCCTTTATTGGTGGCTAAACACAGGAGTTACGGCCATGGGTAAACCTTCCGGCGAATTTGTCGCCTTAAATGTGGCGGTGATGACCGTCTCGGATAGCCGCGATGCCAGCAATGACACATCGGGCGATTATCTGCGTGAAGCGCTGGCGGAAGCCGGGCATCAGGTGGTTGATCGCGCGATTGTGCCAGATAACCGCTATCGCATTCGCGCCACGGTATCGCGCTGGATTGCCAGCGACGATGTGCAAGTGGTGATCGTTAACGGCGGCACCGGTTTCAATAGCAAAAACAGCACGCCAGAAGCGTTGCTGCCGCTACTGGACCGCGAAATCGAAGGCTTTGGCGAGCTGTTCCGCATGATCTCCTATGAAGAGATCGGCAGCTCGACGCTGCAGTCGCGCGCGGTGGCTGGATTAGCCAATCAGACGCTGATTTTTGCCGTGCCGGGATCGACCAACGCCTGCCGCAGCGCCTGGGAGCGCATTATCGAAGATCAGCTGGATGCGCGTACGCGTCCGTGTAATTTCGTCTCACATTTGAAGAAGTTGTAAGCATGTCATCGTTAACTCATATCAATGCCGCTGGCGAAGCCCACATGGTGGATGTCTCTGGCAAAACCGAAACGGTGCGCGAAGCGCAGGCCGAAGCACTGGTGCTGATGAGCGCCGAAACGCTGCAGATGATTATTGACGGCAGCCATCATAAAGGCGACGTGTTCGCCACCGCACGCATCGCCGGTATTCAGGCGGCGAAACGCACCTGGGAACTGATTCCGCTCTGTCATCCGCTGATGCTGAGCAAAGTGGAGGTTACCTTGCTGGCGGAACCGCAGCATAATCGCGTGCGCGTCACCTCACTCTGTCGTCTCACCGGCAAAACCGGCGTTGAGATGGAAGCGCTGACGGCGGCGTCCGTTGCAGCGCTGACCATCTATGACATGTGCAAAGCGGTGCAAAAAGACATTGTCATCGACCAGCTGCGTTTGCTGACCAAAAGCGGCGGCAAATCCGGCGACTTCAAGGCGGTGAGCCATGATTAAGGTGCTGTTTTTTGCTCAGGTGCGGGAATTAACCGGCACCGCTTCACTGGATTTGCAGCCTGACTACGCCGATGTCGCCACGCTGCGCGCGGCGTTAGCAGAGAAGGGCGATCGCTGGGCGCTGGCGCTGCAATCCGGCAAGCTGCTGGCGGCGGTAAACCAAACGCTGGTGCCGATGAGTCATCCGCTGCGTGCGGGTGATGAAGTGGCCTTTTTCCCGCCGGTCACGGGAGGCTGATGATGGAAACGCGGATTCGTGTGGGTTCAGAGCCGTTCAACGTCGGCGAAGAGTACGAAAAACTCGCCGCCCATGACAGCGATGGTGCGGTCGTCACCTTCACCGGCAAAGTGCGCAATCACAATCTCGGTGCCAGCGTGGCGGCCTTGACGCTGGAGCACTATCCCGGCATGACGGAAAAAGCGCTGGGGGAGATCGTAGAAGACGCGCGTCAGCGCTGGGCGCTGCAGCAGGTTACGGTGATCCATCGCGTTGGCGAACTGTTTCCTGGCGATGAGATCGTGTTTGTTGGCGTCAGCAGCGCGCATCGCGGCAGCGCATTCGCCGCCACCGAATTCATCATGGATTACCTGAAAACCCGCGCGCCGTTCTGGAAGCGTGAAGCCACCGCCGCAGGCGATCGCTGGGTTGATGCCCGAGATAGCGATCATCAGGCCGCTGAACGCTGGAGCTAGCGCGCAAAATCCTCCGGCTCCGATAGCGGCAGGCCACTGAAAACGTTAAGGTACGGTTTTTGTTGGCGTCAGGGAGCAGGATGAACACGAGCAAGATGATGAAAGGCGCAGCTTTGCTGGCTGCGCTGGTGCTGGCCGGTTGTAGCACGAAAAAAGAGCCGCAGGCGCCCGCGCGTCAGCCCGCTGATGTGAAAAGCCAAATCCAGCAGTTGTTGCCCAGCGACGTGAAGCAGAAATCCGCCTGGGCCGACGACATCTATACCGCGTTCCGCGTGCAGCAAATTGATGCCAGCGTCAGCAACCTCTGCGCGGTGATTGCCGTTACCGATCAGGAGTCTAACTTCAGCGCCGATGCGGTGGTGCCGGGCTTACCGAAAATCGCCTGGGGCGAGATTGATCGCCGCGCCGCCAAAGTGCATGTGCCGGCATTTCTGGTGCGCACCGCACTGCTGATCAAATCACCGAATGGCGAAAGCTATGCCGCGCGTCTGGATAAGGTGCGCAGCGAGAAAGAGCTGAGCGCCATTTTTGATGATTTCATCGATATGGTGCCGATGGGGCAGAAGCTGTTTGGCAACCTCAACCCAATTCATACCGGCGGGCCGATGCAGGTCAGCATTGCGTTTGCGGAAGCGCACGCCAAAGGCTATCCGTATGCGGTTGACGGCTCGATTCGTCGTGAAGTCTTCACCCGTCGCGGTGGTATCTACTTCGGCACGCTGCATCTGCTTGGCTACCCGGCCGATTACAGCCAGCCGCTGTATCGCTTTGCCGACTTCAACGCCGGTTGGTACGCCAGCCGCAACGCCGCATTTCAGGCGGCCATCGCGCGCGCCAGCGGCATCAAGCTGGCACTGGACGGCGACCTCATCGTCTATGGCAGCGATCAGGCCGGTTCCACCGAACTGGCGGTGCGCAGCCTGAGCAAGCAGCTGGATATGAGCAATCGTGAAATCCGCCGCGATCTGGAGAAGGGCGACACTGAAGATTTTGCCAAAAGCACGCTGTGGAAGCAGACCTTTATCCTCGCCGATAAGATGGCCGGAAAACGTCTGCCGCGCGAAATGCTGCCGGGCATCAAGCTGGAGAGCCCGAAAATCACCCGCAATCTCACCACCGCGTGGTTTGCTCAGCGCGTAAATGGCCGCTATCAACAGTGCTTGACGCGCCGTTGACGCAAACGGGTGTACACTCCACACTTACAGAGTTTATTAACGTAACCGCTAATGAGGCGCTTCATGGATCGATATCCACGTAATGATTCAATCGTGCAGCAGGCATCCACCTCGCTGCAGACCTACATGGCGCAGGTATATGGTTGGATGACCTGCGGCTTGCTGCTGACCGCGTTTGTTTCGTGGTTTGCTGCCCGCACACCTGTAGTAATGGAACTGGTGTTTGCTAACCGCATCACTTTCTTCGGTTTGATCATCGCGCAGTTAGCGCTGGTGTTTGTGTTGTCTGGCATGGTGCATCGCCTGAGCGGCGCGGTCGCCACCGCACTGTTTATGCTCTATTCGGCGCTAACCGGATTAACCATGGCGAGTATTTTCCTCGTTTATACCTACTCATCCATCGCCAGCACCTTCTTCGTGACGGCCGGGATGTTCGGTGCCATGAGCTTCTACGGTTACACCACTAAGCGCGACCTGAGCCGTTTTGGCAGCCTGCTGTTTATGGCGCTGATCGGTATTTTGCTGGCGTCACTGGTGAACTTCTGGCTGAAAAGTCCGGCGCTGATGTGGGCGATTACCTATATCGGCGTGGTGGTGTTTGTTGGCTTAACCGCCTATGACACGCAGAGGCTGAAGGCGATTGGCGAGAATATCAACGTCAATGACAAAGAGAACCTGCGTCGCGCCTCAATCATGGGTGCGTTAACGCTGTATCTCGACTTCATCAACCTGTTCCTGATGCTGCTGCGCATCTTCGGCAACCGCCGCTAAATCCCGCACCAGACTGTCCCCTTTCCCGCCTGCGGGAGAGGGGAACTCCGCACAAACTCACCGCGATACCGATTTCTCCATCTTCTGCTCATTCTTCTGCCGTAAATGCTTCGCGCGGCTCTCCAGCCACAAATAGAGCACCAGCGCCACCAACAGCGGCAGAATAAAATAGAGCACGCGGTAAGCCAGCAGCGCTGCAATAATGGTGCCGTGCGAGGCGTGTTGCCCACTGAGCAGCGCCAAAAATACCGCTTCCAGCACGCCAATCCCGGCCGGGATGTGAATGATCACACCGGCGATACTGCTGATCAGCAACACGCCTAACACAATCGGATAATCCACCTGACGCGCCAGCAGTAGCCAGATAATCATGCCCATCACCATCCAGTTGGCGCAGGAGACCGCAAACTGGAACAGCGCCATGCGCAGCGAAGGCAGCTGCAGATGCTGGCCTTTAACCGTCCAGCGGCGCTTCTTCGCGAAGGCGCAAGCCCACAAATAGACCGCCACCATCACCAGCAGCACCGCGCCAATGATGCGCAGCGTGGTTTCACCAATGAACCAACCGGAGGGAATCGGCACCATGCCCGCCGCAAACACCACGCCGGCCAGCAGAATATAGCCTAGCCAGTTGGTGGCGATGCTCAGCGAGAAAATGCGCGTAATGGTATTGCCCGGCAAACCGAGTCTTGAGTAGAGCCGATAGCGCATCGCCACGCCGCCAACCCAGGTGCTGAGCGTCAGGTTGAAGGCATAACAGATAAACGACACCAGCATCACCTGGCGCTTCGCCAGCTTATGGCCGCAGTAGGCTCGTCCAATCAGGTCGTACAAGCCATAGGTCAGATAACTCACCACCACCAGTGCAGCAGCGCTTAGCACCACATAGCGGTTATAGCCGACGATCACCGTATAGACGTCTTCCCAGTTCACCTTGCGCGCATACACCACCAGCAGCACAATCACCGCAATAAAAAACAGCCAGGTGAGGATTTTCTTCGCCAGTTGCCAGCGCGGATTCTTTTTCGACATTAGGATTTTGCTCCTGAATTATCGGCTTCAACCCGATCCTGAGTTTCCATTTCGGGTTGTACGGGGGGAGCAACTTGCGACAAGTGTGGCGTGTGCGCAGGCAACCATCCGGCAATAGCCGGGAAGTGACGTAAAAAGTGGAACACAATTACGCCCTTGGTGAGCTGCCACCAGTTGCGCGGCGGCAGCTTGTCATCCTCCACGCGCACGCAGTCCTGCTGAATCAGCAGTTCCAGATTGTCGCGCAGCGTCTGGTTGAAAGCGCGATCGTGCACCATCAAATTAGCTTCCAAATTGAGAGATAAACTCAGTGGATCGAGGTTGCTGGAGCCGACGGTGGACCACTGCTGATCCTGCACCGCAATTTTGCCGTGCAGCGGGCGGCGGCAATATTCATACACTTCCACACCGCCATCGACCAGATAGTTGTACAGCAACTCGGCACCGACTTTGACGATCGGCATATCGGGCTCGCCCTGCACAATCAGCCTGACGCGCACGCCGCGCTGTGCCGCGCTGCGCATTTCGCGCAGCAGACGATAGCCGGGGAAGAAGTAGGCGTTGGCAATAATCACATCCTTCTGTGCCTTGCGCAGCATGGCGAGATAGTGCTGTTCGATGTCGTCGCGGTGTTCGTCGTTATCGCGGTAGACAAACAACACCTGCGCTTCACCGGGCATGGCGTTGACCGCCGGGCGATGGGAACGCGCACCCCACCAGCGCCGCGTGTGCTGTTCGCTGCCCATTTGTTGCTGCACGTATTGGGCAATATCCAGCACCACCGGGCCTTTCACCTCCACGGCATAATCCTGTTTGGCCTCTGCACCGAAATCGATGTTATGTTCAGCGGAGAAGTTGATGCCGCCTACAAAGGCGATCTGTTCATCGATCACCACAATCTTGCGGTGCAGGCGACGAAACACATTGGTGCGCATGCCGAGCACCAGCGGACGCGGATCGTAATAGATAAAGCGCACGCCCGCGGCCGTCAGGCTATCCACAAATCGGTCGGAGAGATCTGGCGAGCCGTAGCCATCGACCATCACCTCGACTTTGACCCCGCGCCGCGCCGCCTTGAGCAACTGTTCGTGCAGATCGTTGCCGACTTCGTCCTCAAACAGGATGAAGGTTTCCAGCAGCAGCGTGCGCTCGGCGCGTTGGATCGCGCCTGATACGCGCGGGAAAAACTGGTCACCATTTTCTAACAGACGGAGCTGATTACCGTCGCGCCAATTGAAACTCATAGGAAAATCTCCACCGCTAACGGCGCATGATCGGACAGGTGAGACCAGGGTTTAACCGGCAGCGCCCACGGCTTACTCACCGTAGCGTTGCGGATGTAGATACGATCTAGCCGTAACAGCGGAAAACGCGCCGGGAAGGTGCGGGCAGGGCGGCCGGTTTTGATGCTGAACACTTCCTCTAAGCCCACCGCGCGTTTGAGAAAGCGATTGGCGCTGACCTGCCAGTCATTGAAATCACCGGCCACCACCAAAGGCGCATCGGGCGGAAGCGTATCGATAAAGTCGCACATCATCTTCATCTGCGCCTGGCGATGTTTCTCCTTCAGACCGAGATGTACGCAGAACACATGCAGCGGTTCCGCCCGATCCGGCAGGCGGATTTGGCAGTGCAACATGCCGCGTTTTTCACTTCCGGCGACGGAAATATCGCGGTTTTCATATTCAACGATGGGAAAGCGTGACAATATCGCGTTCCCGTGATGTCCCTCGGGATAAACCGCGTTGCGGCCATAGGCAAAATCGTTCCACATGGTATCGGCCAGAAATTCGTAATGGGAGGTTTCCGGCCAGTTTTCAATGTGCAGCGAATGGATGGCGTGGGTACCCATTACCTCTTGCAGGAAGACGATATCCGCCGACGTGGCGCGAACAGCGTCACGCAATTCCGGCAGGATAAAGCGGCGATTAAAGCTGGTGAAACCCTTGTGGGTATTGATCGTCAGGACTTTAAATGAAAATCCTTGCGTATTTTGTGGCATACTTCGACGCGCTCCTTTTCATCATCAACAGCACAAAGTGTAGTCTTTGTCACAAATGGATGGTGTTAAGGGCAGAAAATTAGGGCGTAATCCGAAATTTGCTTTACATTGAGGACGTTCGTCTGGCCTCCAGCCAGATACACTTGGGCGACCTGTTGGGTCTGCCAGGAGAAGAGAATGAAATGGTCTAATCGTGTTCAGATTGTTACCGGACAAACTTGTTTGCACATTGCAATGCACCTGCTGGTGATTGCCGCACTGGTTTGGGGCTGGAAACATAGGGCGCTGGTTGAAGTGAGCAGTACCCTGGTGGCAGCTTATGCGGTGGTATTCATTACCATGCTGGTCATGCAGCGTAGTGCCCGTTTACGTAGAATGGGTGATTCCCTCGAAGAGGTGACCACCACTTACTACTTTGGCGCAGCGATGTTAACGCTGTTCCTGATCTCCCGCTTTATCCATAACAACCTGCTGATTGGTCTCCTCGGCGTGGTGATGTTGGTGGGACCGGCGCTGGTTTCACTGCTGGCGAAAGAGCCGGTTCAGCGCATCGAGAAGAAGCGCAGTTGATCGATTAGGGACCGCAACCCTGCGGACCTGACAAAAAGGAGCCCAATGCGGCTCCTTTTTTTATGGATGCTGTCTGCGCGGAAAGCTGCTAAACTCGCGCCCTTACGCATGGTAGTTTGTGCCCTTTTCACACGTGAGCCCCGCGCTTGCGTCATATCCCTCCTGAAAACTACATCGCCTACGGCGGTCAGGACGGTTCGGAGTAATACACCTGCATGTCATTTGACTCTCTCGGCTTAAGTGCCGATATTTTGCGTGCGGTAGCAGAACAAGGCTACCAAGAGCCGACGCCGATTCAGCGTCAGGCCATTCCTGTGGTGCTGGCTGGTCGTGACCTGCTGGCGAGCGCCCAAACCGGCACCGGTAAAACCGCCGGCTTTACGCTGCCGTTGCTGCAGCGTCTGACTGCAAAACCGTCCACGGCGCGTGGCCGCCGTCCGGTGCGTGCGTTGATCCTGACCCCGACCCGCGAACTGGCGGCTCAGGTTGGCGAGAACGTGCGTGAGTACAGCCAATATCTCGATATCCGTTCGCTGGTGGTATTCGGCGGCGTGAGCATCAACCCGCAGATGATGAAACTGCGCGGCGGCGTTGACGTGCTGGTGGCGACACCGGGCCGTCTGCTCGATCTGGCGCACCAGAACGCGGTTGATCTGTCACAGGTTGAAATCCTCGTGCTGGATGAAGCGGATCGTATGCTCGACATGGGCTTCATCCACGACATCCGTCGCGTGCTGGCGCGTCTGCCTGCTAAGCGTCAGAACCTGCTGTTCTCTGCCACCTTCTCTGACGAGATCAAAACGCTGGCGGAAAAACTGCTTACCAACCCAGAACAGGTTGAAGTTGCGCGTCGTAACACCGCCTCTGAGCAAGTTTCACAGCAAGTGCATTTCGTGGATAAGAAGCGCAAGCGGGAACTGCTGTCGCTGATGATTGGTCGTGATAACTGGCAGCAAGTGCTGGTGTTCACCCGTACCAAACACGGCGCCAATCATCTGGCTGAGCAGCTGAACAAAGACGGCATCACCGCCGCCGCGATCCACGGCAACAAGAGCCAGGGCGCGCGTACCCGTGCATTGGCTGACTTCAAATCCGGCGGCATTCGCGTGCTGGTCGCGACCGACATCGCGGCGCGTGGTCTGGATATCGAAGAGCTGCCACACGTGGTGAACTACGAGCTGCCAAACGTGGCGGAAGATTACGTGCACCGTATCGGTCGTACCGGCCGTGCGGCTGCTACCGGCGCGGCACTGTCGCTGGTGTGTGTTGATGAACACAAACTGCTGCGTGACATTGAGCGTCTGCTGAAACGTGAAATCCCGCGCATCGAGCTGCCTGGCTTCGAAGTCGATCCCAGCATCAAAGCCGAGCCAATCCAGAACGGTCGTCAGCAGCAGGGCGGCGGTCGCGGTCAAGGCGGACGTGGTCAAGGCCAGGGTCGCGGCCAGGCCGGCAACGTTTCTCGCCCGCATAGCGGCAATGCGCCACGTCCGCAGGGTGAAGCGCGTTCCGCGCGTCGTCCAGCGCAGGGCGCAAGCCAGGCTGCGCCAGCCGCCAACAGCGGTCGTCGTCGTCCGGCACCAAAGAAAACCGGGAACGCCTAACGTCATGAGGGTGTTGCTGGCGCCGATGGAGGGCGTGCTTGATTCGCTGGTGCGTGAGCTGCTCTCCGGGGTGAATGATTATGACTTGTGCGTGACCGAGTTTTTGCGCGTGGTCGATCAGCTGCTGCCGGTAAAATCCTTCAATCGTTTGTGTCCTGAGCTGCATAACCACAGCCGCACGCCGTCAGGCACGCGCGTTCGCATGCAGCTGCTCGGGCAATACCCCGAGTGGCTGGCCGAGAACGCCGCGCGCGCGGTGGAACTCGGTTCCTGGGGCGTTGATCTCAACTGCGGCTGTCCGTCAAAGCTGGTCAACGGCAGCGGCGGCGGTGCCACCTTGCTGAAAGATCCCGAACTGATCTATCGCGGCGCGAAAGCGATGCGTGAAGCGGTGCCGGATCATCTGCCGGTGACGGTGAAAGTGCGGTTGGGCTGGGATTCTGGCGATCGTCGTTTTGAGATTGCCGATGCGGTGCAGCAAGCTGGTGCCAGCGAGCTGGTGGTGCACGGTCGTACTAAAGAAGACGGTTATCGCGCCGACAGCATTAACTGGCAGGCGATTGGCGAAATCCGCCAGCGTCTGCGCATTCCGGTGATCGCCAACGGTGAGATCTGGAACTGGCAGGACGCGCAGGATTGCATGCGCATTACCGGCTGCGATGCGGTGATGATAGGGCGCGGCGCGCTCAACGTGCCGAATCTGGCGCGCGTGGTGAAGTACAACGAAGCGCCGATGGCGTGGCCCGACGTGGTTGCCTTGTTGCTGAAGTACACTCAGCTGGAAAAGCAGGGCGATACCGGCATGTATCACGTGGCGCGCATCAAGCAGTGGCTTGGCTACCTGCGCAAGGCGTATCACCAAGCCGACGGCTTGTTCAGCGAAGTTCGCACCCTCAAAGTCTCCGCCGACATCGCCACCGCAATCGAGCGCCATGCCGCAGCAATAATCAAATCCTCGTAGAGTCGCCATTCATGGCGACCTTCTCAACAAGTGCATAAACTTTATAACTAAAAAACCCGCGATCTCTTAGCAGGCTAAGGTTATAGTTAGTGTCCATTTTCATCACCATTCCCGACGCCACTTTCCATGTCTGACGCCGCTGTACTGAGTAACGCTCAGTTAAATAAACGTATTCTCTCCGTCATTGTTTTCACCTTCTTTTGCTATCTCTCGGTGGGTTTGCCGCTCGCGGTGCTGCCGGGATTTGTGCATAACCAGCTTGGATTCAGCTCGTTCATCGCCGGATTAATCATTAGCCTGCAATATTTCGCTACGCTATTAAGCCGCCCGCACTCCGGTCGTCTGGCGGATCGCTTTGGTCCGAAGCGCGTGGTGATGATGGGATTGGTGTTCTGTGGCATGAGCGGCGTGTTATCGATTATCGCCGCGCTGTGCAGCGACATGCCGCTGCTGAGCCTGGCGCTGCTGGCGGCGGGGCGCTTGTTCCTTGGCGTAGGTGAAAGCTTCAGCAGCACCGGATCGACGCTGTGGGGCATGAACATTGTCGGTCCGCTGCAAACCGCGCGGGTGATCTCGTGGAACGGCGTAGCGACCTATTTCGCCATGGCGATTGGTGCACCGCTCGGCGTGCTGCTTAATCAGTGGTTTGGCATCAGCGGCTTTGCTGGTTTAGTGGCGATCATGGGCGTTGCCGGATTCTGGATGGCGAGTCGCAAAGCGGGCGTCAGCGTCTCCGCTGGCGTGCGCATTCCGTTTCATCGCGTGGTCAGCCGCGTGTGGATGTTTGGTCTGGCGCTTGGCTTTGGCACCATTGGTTTCGGCGTAATTTCCACCTTTATCACGCTCTATTTCGCCAGCCGCGACTGGAGCGGTGCGGCGTTCGCGCTGACGCTGTTCAGCCTCGGTTTTGTGATTGTGCGCCTCGGTTTTGGTCGCTACATCACGCGTTTCGGTGGCCTGAAAGTGTCGCTGGTGTCGTTCGTGCTGGAGTGTGCCGGACTGCTGCTGATTTGGCAGGCCGACAGCATCTGGCTGGTGGATTTGGGCGCGTTCCTCACCGGCGGCGGTTTCTCGCTGGTGTTCCCCGCGCTAGGTGTGGAAGCGGTGAAGCGCGTACAGCAGCAGGATCAGGGGTCGGCACTCGGCACCTATTCGGCGTTTCTTGATTTAGGACTGGGATTAACCGGTCCGGTGGCGGGCTTGCTGATTGGGCATTGGGGCATGCAATCGGTCTATCTGGCGGCGGCGCTGATGGTGCTGGGCGCGTTTGCTATCACGCTGCGTCTGCACCACCAACACGGCCGGCAGACGGCCGCGCAAGCGCTGAGCGAATAACGCTTCATCGGCAAACCCCCGTGCGCCGCCGTTGTTTACCGCAGTTAAAAGTGGATAAACAGGGCGTAAAGCAACCCCGAAAGTAACACGGACACCGGCAGCGTCAGCACCCACGCCATCCCCAGATTGCGGATGGTGGCGAGTTGCAGACCTGAACGGTTGGCGGCCATCGTACCGGCGACGCCGGAAGAGAGCACATGGGTAGTAGAAACCGGCAGGCCAAACGCGTCGGCCGCGCCGATGGTCGCCATCGCTACCAGCTCAGCGCTGGCACCTTGCGCGTAGGTCAGATGGGTTTTGCCGATGCGTTCGCCCACCGTCACCACAATGCGACGCCAGCCAACCAGGGTGCCGAGACCCAGCGCTAACGCCACCACCACTTTCACCCACATCGGGATAAAGCGCGTGGCGGCATCCAGCTCTTTCTTCACCGCCGCCAGGTTGCGCGCGGTCTCTTCCGGCAGCGCTACTTTGGCGCTTTGCAGATGCTTAATGGTTTCGGAGGCCAGATACATGTCGTTTCGCGTGTTGGTCACCGCCTGCGCCGGGATATTCTCCACTGCGCCGTAGCGACGAATCTGGTCGCCGATATCGCCCAGCATCATGCCGAGCGCCGGCAACACCTGTGGACGAGTCTGGCTGGTGCGCACGAATTCGGTCAGCACCTCGCGCGGCGCGGGCATGGCGGCGGGCGCCGGTTGCAGCGTCAGCAGCTGCTGTTCCGTCACCTGAGTCAAGGCGGCGACGCGCGGAATCTGCTCCGGCGGCAGCGAGCGGTTCAACGCGTAGGCAATCGGCATGGTGCCGACCAGAATCAGCATGATTAGGCCCATGCCTTTCTGCCCGTCATTCGAGCCGTGCGCGAAAGAGACGCCGGTGCAGGTGAGGATCAGCAAGCCGCGAATCCACACCGGCGGCGGCTGGTTGCCCTTCGGCGCTTCATACAGCTGGCGATTGCGGATAAAGGCTTTCATCGCCAGCAGCAGCAGTGCGGCGCAGACGAAGCCGACAATCGGCGACAGCAGCAGCGCATACCCGACTTTAATTGCCTGATCCCAATCCACGCCGCTGGTGCCGCTGCGGCCATGCAGCAAGGCGTTCGCCACGCCAACGCCGATAATCGAACCGATCAGCGTATGCGAAGAGGAGGCCGGCAAACCAAAATACCAGGTGCCGAGGTTCCAGATAATCGCCGAGAACAGCAGCGCATAGACCATGGCAAAGCCGTGGCCGCTGCCCGCTTGCAGAATTAACTCCACCGGCAGCAGCGAGATGATGCCGAACGCCACCACGCCGCTGGAGAGCAGCACGCCCAAAAAGTTACAGAAACCGGACCACATCACCGCCACGCCCGGCGACAGCGAATGGGTGTAGATCACCGTGGCGACGGCGTTGGCGGTATCGTGGAAACCGTTCACAAATTCAAAACCGAGCGCAATGATCAGCGCCACGCCGAGCAGCAGGAACGGTGTGTAGCTGGTGACCGGCGCACCGGTCTCTTCAACGTCATTAAACAGGTTGATGCCGGCATACAGCAGGCCAGCAATCAGCAACAGCACGAAGATCAGGCGTGAGGCAGGGCCGTTGCCGCGGTTAAGGTTCGGGCGTCCGCTGTGGGACGAGGAGGTCGATGCAGGTAAACTGTTTTCAGCCATAAAACACCTCAGTGTTAAATCACGATGCTCGAACGGCACCCGTTAATGGCAGTGTGATACGTGGTTTGTATGACAGAATGATGATGGCGCACGCCCGGTGTCATCTTGCTGCAATATCCCTGTCGCACGCTGTGGATCTGACCGCTCGGGAATGACCTGCTAATGCTCCAGCCCGTACTACCGCTCGCCTCGCTGCCGGACTTCAATAACGACGTCGCCGGACTGATTCATGGTTATCTGTTTACGCCCGCGTCGCTGCCACAGCGGCTCAATGCACGCGAAGCGGCCCAGCTATCGCAGCAGCAACTGCCGGAGTCGACCTTTATCTGGCTGCACATCAACCTTAATCACGCGCGTGCTGAACGCTGGGTTCAGGACCACTTAGGCGTAGACCACGATTTTTTCGACGAGATACATTCTGCTTCGCCGCGCACCCGTTTAGCCCAGCAAAACGATGCGCTGCTGGCGGTACTTAATGACGTCACCTTCAGTAAAGAGGAGCGCAGCACGCAGAACGCCACGTTGTGGATGTGGTGCTGCCCGCGTGTGGTGGTCACCGCGCGTTTTCGCCCGGTTGGCATGATCGAACGCATGCATCAGCAGATGAATGAACTGAAGTTCGCCGAGCCGGATGCGATGCTGCTGTGGCTGCTTGGCGAGCAGGAAGCGCAGCTGGAGCAAGTGGTGCGGCGTTCCAGTCAGGCGGTGGATGCGATTGAAGAGCGCTTGCTGAGTGCGGCGATTAAAACCAATCGCCGTGAGCTGGGACAACTGCGTCGTATGCTGCTGCGCGTGCAGCGTTTGCTGGCACCGGAACCGGCGGCGCTGTTCCGCTTGCTGAATCGTCCGCCCAAATGGCTAAAGCGTGAACCCCTGGGCGAGCTGCGAATTTTCACCGAAGAGTTCAGCGTGGCGCTGAATGATTTGGCGAGTTTGATGGAGCGGATTCGTTTGCTGCAGGAAGAGATTGCCGCACGATTGATGGAGCAGAGCAACCGCACGCTGTTTTTGCTGACGGTGATCACCGTGCTGGCGCTGCCGATCAATATCGTGGCGGGATTTTTTGGCATGAACGTGGGCGGGATTCCGCTGGCGAATAATCCGCACGGCTTTTTGCTGCTGGTGTTAGTAGTACTGGCGTTTACCCTGGTGGCGGGTTGGCTGGCGTTTCGACGACCGCGTGATTGATTGACGTTGCGCGATGAATCGCGCCGCTACGGTAGGT
Source organism: Pantoea sp. GCM10028869 (assembly GCF_042666835.1). Taxonomy (NCBI): domain Bacteria; kingdom Pseudomonadati; phylum Pseudomonadota; class Gammaproteobacteria; order Enterobacterales; family Erwiniaceae; genus Pantoea; species Pantoea sp. GCM10028869. The sequence continues at coordinate 282,103 of NZ_JBHTGO010000002.1, forward strand.
GCATGTATCTGTAGCGGCGCAATTTATTGCGCTTCTTAACTCGCGATTACAGGCTGGTGGCCGGCTGCGCTGCTGGCGCTGCGCCGTTGATACCTTGCGGCGTCATTGGCTCTTCTTTCGGCAATGCATCAGAAGACTCCTGAACTGGCACCGGTGCTGGCTGCACTTCGCCAGCTGGACCGTTGATTTTGATCGGCATACCGTTACGCGCCTGGATAGCGTTGTTGACCGCATCCTGGTTGGTGCTGGCATCGGCAATCACTTTGGTCACAGCGGAAGTCAGGTTGATCGGCACCACTTCGCGTGAATTGAACTGCTCTTCGGTGGTCGACAGCGGATTGTGTACTTCCACGTAGCGCGAACCATCTGGCTCAACGGTGGCTTTCACCGGCTGATCGATGAACTGTACGCGCGTACCAACCGGCACGTTGTCGAACAGCCATTTGATGTCGTCAGCACGCAGACGCACACAGCCGTGGCTAACGCGCAGGCCGATACCGAAGTTGGCGTTAGTGCCGTGAATCGCATACAGGCGGCCGATATAGAGCGCGTGCAGGCCCATCGGGTTATCCGGACCCGCTGGGAACACCGCAGGAATGCTCTCGCCGCGTGCCGCATATTCTGCGTGCATCGCTTTGGTTGGCGTCCAGGTTGGGCCATCTTTCTTACGCTCAACCTTGGTCGTCCAGTTGACCGGCGTATCTTTACCCAGCTCGCCGATACCGATTGGCAGCACGACCACGGTCTTGGTGCCTTTCGGGTAGTAGTAAAGACGCATCTCAGCGCTGTTGATCACGATGCCTTCACGCGGCGCGTCAGGCAGAATCAGCTGCTGTGGGATGATCATTTTAGTGCCAGCTTTTGGCAGATAAACGTCAACGCCCGGATTGGCTTCCAGCATATTGCTGAGGCCCATCTGATACTGTGCAGCAAAGGCTTCCAGCGGAAGTTTGCTGTCATCAGGGACAGTGATTTCAATGTTTTCGCCGATCAGACGGCTGTTAGCCGGCGGCAGCGGATAGACTACTGCAAATGCCGACTGGCTGAACGCCGCCAGTGCGAGGGCGAGTGAAGCGAACGCGCGAATGCTCATTTTCATGTTTTTCAAGTCGTTATGGCCATGTTTCAGGCTTGTCAGTGTGTCGAATCCATCGTGGTCAGTATGACCCGCTGCGCATTATATGTGCATTGGCGCATTGATGGAAATCAGGATTTTTACTGGCTGCATATACTTTACGCAATTCCTTGTCTTTACCCGACAATTCCCTTCGATCCGCAGCCCAAAATGTGAATTTTCACGGCTGCCACAGCGTCACTTCATTACTCAGTTTGCGATTGAGGAAAAAAGCGGCACTGATTAACGCCAGATGCGTCAACGCCTGCGGCATGTTACCCAACGCTTCGCCGTGTGAAGTGAACTCTTCGGCGTACAAACCAAGCGGATTGGCGTAACTCAGCAGCTTTTCAAATTCAAAATGCGCCTCATGTACGCGACCGGCTCGCGCCAGACACTCCACATACCAGAATGAGCAGGCACCGAAAGATCCTTCTCCGCCGGTTAAAGCATCGGCAGGCGTCTCGTGAATGTTATAGCGTCGGACTAAACCGTCGCTCACCAGATGCGTTTTAATCGCGTCCAGCGTCGAAATCCAGTCGGGATCGGTGGAGCTGACAAAGCGCACCAGCGGCATCAGCAGCATCGAAGCATCCAGGAAATTACCGCCGCGCGTCGCGGTAAAATGGCCCAGCTCCGGGTTCCAGAAGTTCTGCCAGATATCGTCGCGGATCTCGCTGCGCACCTTATCCCAGCGGTCGTACGGCATCGGCAGCGAACGTTTCAGGCCAAGGCGTAGTGCGCGATCGAGCGCGACCCAACACATCAGGCGTGAATGCAGGAAATGTTCCGGCTCGCCGCGCATCTCCCAGATCCCGGCATCGGGCTGATTCCAGTTCACGCAGACGTAATCGATCATATCGGACACATACTTCCAGCCGCGATGCGAAATTGCCTCGCCATATTTATTGGCGAGGTAGATGGCATCCATCAACTCGCCGTAAATATCGAGCTGCGTCTGGCGCCAGGCATCGTTGCCGATGCGCACCGGACGCGAATTGGCGTAGCCGGAAAGATTGAGCAGTTCGGTTTCATGTAGCTCGGTGCCGCTGTCGAGGCGATACATCACTTGCAGATGCGGCGTGTCGTCGTGGCTGTGCTCGACGCAGCGGCCGACCCATTTGGTAAAGTCGCGCGCTTCTTCGGTGTAGCCGAGGCGCATTAGCGCGTACATGCTGAATGAGGCATCGCGGATCCACGAGGCGCGATAATCCCAGTTGCGCTCGCCGCCCAACTCTTCGGGTAAGCCGAAAGTAGCGGCGGCGGCGATGGAACCGTGCTGATGCGAAGTGAGTAACTTCAGCGCCAGCGCCGAACGCGTCACCATCTCCTGCCAGCGGCCGCGATAGGAACTGTGGCTACTCCAGCGTCGCCAGTACTCCAGCGTGTCATGGAAACAGTGCTCGGTGGCGATGGTGGCCACGTTAGGATCGTCATCGTTACCAAAGACAAACTCAGCGGTTTCCCCGGCTTTCAGAGTGAATTCCGCCACCGCGCTGTGATTCTCGCGCGTCATCACCACCGAAGCGCTGAGGCGCAACGCCGGTTGCCCCGATGCAAGGAAGGCGATACCGCCGGGCCGCAGTTCGGTGGTGGTTTCGGCACGCGCGTAGTCGTGGCGTGGCGCACACAGCAGATGAAAGGTGGCGGTGCCGCGTACCATCTTTACGCGGCGCACGATACGCGGCACTTTGCTCTGCTCATCGCAGATCGGCATGTAATCGGTGATCTCTGCCACGCCCGCGTCATCCAGCCAGCGGGTTTGCAGAATATTGGTATCCGGTAAATAGAGCTGTTGCTGGCGGGCATTTTTCCAGTCCGGCGCGAGGGAGAACAGGCCGGCCTCATCGCTGTCCAGTAGCGCGGCAAAAACCGACGGGCTATCGAGCGCCGGCCAGCAGAGATAATCGATGGTGCCATCGTTAGCAATCAGTGCGCAGGTGCGTAAATCACCAATCACGCCATGGTCGTCTATTCTGCGTTTAATCTCGCTCATCGTGCCCCCTTTGCCGTAGGTAATTGTTAACTATAGACGAAACGGCAGATTCGGCGGCCCCGAGGCACAGAAGGATAACTTCTATACTGTAAAGACACCCTCAATCAGGAGAATGTTATGAGCTTAGGAAAACAGAAAGTCGCTGTGGTTACCGGATCCAGTTCAGGCATTGGTCGCAGCTGTGCGGTGATGCTGGCCGAAGCGGGTTATACGCTGGGCATCACCTGGAGTTCGGATGAAGAGGGCGCCCAGGAAACCGCGCGCATGGTGGAGAGCCGTGGACAGCAGGCGCAGGTGCGGCAGGTTGATCTCTCCGATCCGCAAGCCGGCGCACAGCAACTGACGCAGCTGATCAACTCGCTGGGGCGCATTGACGTATTGGTGTGTAATGCCGGCGTGATGACCAAAGCCGACTTTCTCGATGTCACCTTTGAGGATTGGCGCAAAGTGTTCAACGTGGATGTAGATGGCGCGTTTCTTTGCGGGCAGATTGCCGCGCGCCATATGGTTGATCAGGGCGACGGCGGACGCATCATCAACATTACGTCGGTGCATGAACACACGCCGCTGCCGGATGCCTCCGCCTATACCGCTGCCAAACATGCGCTCGGCGGCTTGACCAAATCGATGGCGCTGAGTCTCTTACCGCACCACATTCTGGTGAACGCGGTCGCACCGGGCGCAATTGCCACGGCGATGAACGATATGAAAGATGACCAGCAAGGACGACGTATGCCGGAAATCCCGATTGGGCGTCCCGGCGATACGCGTGAAGTGGCGAGTTTAGTGGCGTGGCTCTGTTCGGAGTGGGCAACTTATACCACCGGACAATCGTTTATTGTCGACGGTGGTTTTATGTTGGCCAATCCGCAGTTTAAGGGGTACCACTCGTAATCAACCGGCGCGGCGGTGATTCCAGTGGCGAATGATGTAACGCAAGACGATGCCAAAAATCACCGCCGCCGCCAGCCACAACAGCGGCTTGAGGTGCTGATCGATCTTGTGCAGCCACGGCGCGACAATCTGTCCGGCAAAGTAGCCAAGCGAGACAAAGATCAGCGCCCACAGCGCCGCACCAATCACGTTCAGAATGAAGAAACGCAGCGGCTTGAGGCGGCTGGTGCCAATAATGATCGGCCCGACAATGCGGAAGCCGTACATAAAGCGCACGCCAATCACGAACAGGCTCGGGTGTTTTTGAATCAGCCGCTTAGCCTTGCCAATTGTTTCCTGATGTTTACTGAAACGGCGCAAAATGCGCGTGCCATAACGGCGTCCCAGCCAGAACAGCAACTGATCGCCAATAATGCCGCCGATCATCGCCGCCAGCACCACGCCGCTGAAGTGCAATAAGCCTTCATGCGCCGCCACACCGCCCAACAACGTGAACGTTTCCCCTTCGGCAATACAACCAATCAGCAGCGCCAGATAACCGTATTGGGTGATTAATCCATTGATATCGAGATGCAAATTATCCTCCCTGCAAAGTGTGAAATCGCTATTAGTGTATACCAGCGGCTTAATTTGTGTGGTGCCCCGCAAAAACGGCGACGACGATTATACTTGAGCTAACGCTGCCTCCGTTGATCAGGCCGTTGGCTGTAAGGGCAGCCCATCGCAGCAAAGGAGTAAATGTATGAATCATGTCTGGGGTTTACTGGCGCATCCAGGTCAGGAAATGCGCGATATTAAACAGGAAAATGAGAGCGTTTCGCACCATTACACCCATCATGTTCTGCTAATGGCGGCGATCCCGGTGATCTGCGCCTTTATCGGTACCACGCAGTTGGGCTGGAATCTGGGCGAAGGGCAGTTCGTACAACTCAATCTACTGACCGGTATCGGTCTCGGCATTCTGTTCTATCTGATTATCCTCGGCGGCGTGGCGGTAATGGGCCGCGTGATCCACTGGATGGCGCGTAACTATCCGCAGCGTCCCAGCTTGCAGCGCTGTACGGTGTTTGCCGGCTATGTGGCCACGCCGCTGTTTCTTAGCGGGCTGGTGGCGCTCTATCCGCTGGTGTGGCTATGCGTGCTGGTGGGCGCGATGGCGCTGGTTTACACCGGTTATCTGCTTTACGTCGGCATCCCGGTGTTCCTGAGCATCGATCGTGATGAGAGCTTGCGCTTCTCCGGATCGACATTGGCGATTGGTGTGCTGGTGTTTGAAGTGCTGCTGGCGCTGACGGTGGTTCTGTGGGGTTACGGGCCACGGTTGTTCTGAGGAAAGCCTGGTCGGCATCAATGGCGACCTTCCCGCAACACGCACTCGCCTCGTAAGGTCGTCATTCATGGCGACCTTTTTAACGCCCGGAAACAATCTCAATAAGAAATTTCTCAGGTAAGTGCGTATGATACTGCTGCCAGCCCTCATCCCGTCTGGATTGTTGCGGGCGGCCTGTGTCTCAACACAGCGCAAAACTCCTGACCGGATTTTTTTGACACGATGTCTGCAAAAATGCGTATTTCCTTGCTGTCGCTGGCACTATTTGTCGCCGCGCCAGCCGCTATAACGCCCGCGCTCGCTGCGCCGGCAGCACTCGCAAACCTGGCGCCGATTGCCCAACCGCAAATCGCCTCCGGCAGTGCCATGATTGTCGATCTGGAAAACAACAAAGTGCTGTTTTCCAGCCATCCTAACCGCGTACGTCCGATCGCCTCACTCACCAAAGTGATGACAGCGATGGTGGTGTTGGATGCCAAACTGCCGATGGATGAAATGCTGTCGGTGGATATCAGCCATACCGCTGAGATGCGCGGCGTGTTCTCCCGCGTCAAACTGAACAGCGAAATCAGCCGCCGCAACATGCTGCTACTGGCGCTGATGTCCTCGGAAAACCGCGCTGCCGCCAGCCTGGCGCATCACTATCCGGGCGGTTACGATGCGTTTATTCGCGCCATGAACGCCAAAGCACGCTCACTTGGCATGACGCACACGCGCTATGTCGAGCCGACGGGCCTGTCGATTCAGAACGTTTCCAGCGCGGAAGATCTGGTCAAGCTGTTGAAAGCTACGCGACAGTACCCGCTGATTGGCGAACTGAGCACCACCAAAGAAGACACCGCCGTATTCAAACATCCGAGCTACGCGCTGCCGTTCCGTAACACCAATCATCTGGTGTACAAAAACGACTGGCGCATCCAGCTGACCAAAACCGGTTATACCGATGAAGCCGGGCACTGTCTGGTGATGCGCACGGTGATCAACAACCGTCCGGTGGCGCTGGTGGTGCTGGATGCCTTTGGTAAATACACCCATTTCGCCGATGCCAACCGCCTGCGCGACTGGCTGGAAACCGGTAAAGCCGCACCGGTTCCGGCCGCTGCGCTGGCGTACAAAAAGCAGAAATCCGGCTTGACCGCGAATAATGAATAACTGGATTTAAAGCACGCACATACCGTAGCGGCGCAATCTATTGCCCATTGCAGATTCTGCAGGATGCGCAATAAATTGCGCCGCTACAAATTGTGCCTTGATTTGTTAAGCTCATCTGCAAAAACGCTTATCGTTAGCGCCAAAGTTTTACACCTTCATTCCTATAGTTTCAGTGTCGGCAACGTCTTAAACTAGCCGCCATTCACGATCGCACTTGCGTTTATCGGCTGTTATTACGCTGGAATCTCATTCATATGTTCAAGTTTCGTCATCTGTTTACCCCGTTTTTACTGCTGCTTGTGCTGTTAGCTCCCACGCTGAGCGTGGCCGCAGATACGCCGCCCAACGATCAGGCAGAGGACGCCGCACCCAAGGTGAATGCCTCGGTCGAGCTGCCTAAGATGCAGAAAATTCTCGACAAAATTAAAGGCCAGGTCTCGGGCGATACCAATGAAAGCCAGCTCAACCAGCTTAATGAGATGGCGCTGGAGCTTTCCGGTAATGCCGAAACCCTCGGCCAGGCGTTGATCCCGCAGGGGCAGCAATTGGATGCACAATTGGCGGTTCTCGGCCCGGCACCGAAAGCCGACAGCGGCGTGAAAGAGACGCCTGAAGTGACGCGCAAACGTGCGGCGCTGGAGAGCCAGAAAGCCAAGCTGGACGATCAGATCAAACAAGCCGATGGCATCAAAAACGGTGCGCTGGTGCTGTCATCGCAGATCGTCAACCTGCGTCGTGATCAGCTGAAAAGCCAGCTGGCGCTGAACTCTGGCAGTATCCTCGGCCCGCGCTTCTGGGCGCCGCTGGTCAGCAGTCAGGATCTTGATGGCGAGAAGATCAGCGAGTTCATTACTGAATTGCAGGACACCGCCGCGCTGTCGTGGGAATCTGGCTGGCGTTTCGGCACCGTGGCCTGGCTGTTTGCCGCGATGCTGGTGATGACGCTGGGCCGTCGCTACAGCGAAGAGTTCTTTGCCTGGGTCAGCATTCATAAGATGCCGGAAGGGCGCTTACGTCGCAGCTTCCTCGCCGCCACCACCGCGCTCACCACGCTGGCCGCGGTGGTGATCACCTTTAACTTCATCGCGCTGGCCTTTACGCGCCGTGATGAAGTCTCGGGTGATGTGCAGGATTTTGTTGATCGGCTGGTGCAGCTCAGCGTCTATTGCGGCTTGATTGCCGGTTTAGGCCGCGCGTTCCTCTCCACACGTCGCCCAAGCTGGCGTTTGCCGGCCATCTCCAACGAAGTCGCGCAAGCCCTGAAGCCGTTCCCGCCGTTCACTGCGGCGCTGGTGTTTATTTTCCAGACGGTGGAAGCCTTCAACTACAGCGTCGGCACCAGCCTGAATACCACCATTTTTGCTAACGGCTTGACCGCGCTGCTGATTGGCAGCACCGGACTGGCGATCGGCATGCGCATCAACCGCGTACGCCGTCGCATGGTGCAGAAAGGTCAGCAGCCTGAAGCGCGTTCAACGTTGGTGGGATTGGTGCAGCTGGCGCTGATGCTGACGGCGCTCGGCATCCTGATTTCACTGATCATCGGTTACGTCACGCTGGCGCGCTTCCTTAGCTATGAAGTGATTTGGTGCGGCATTTTGTTTGGTTCGTTCTACTTCCTCAGCCATCTGGTGAATGACGGCTGCGAAAGCCTGTTCTCCACCAGCAATGCCACCGGCAAGCGCCTGCAAACCACGCTGAATATTGATGAACGTTACCTGCAACAGGCGGCGACGCTGCTCAGCGCGCTGGGTAAAACCGTGCTGATTGCCATTCTGGCGCTGGCACTGCTGAACGGCACCTTTGCCTCATCAACGCCGATTGAGCTGATCCAGAAGGTGATTGAGTTCTGGGGCGGCAAAGGGCTGGAGTCGCTGAACATTGTGCCGGCGCACATGGTCAACGCGATTCTCTGTCTTGTGGTGGGCATTTACGTGCTGCGTTCGGTGCGTCGCTGGCTGGATAAAGATTTCCTGCCCAAAACCACCATGGACGTCGGCATGCGCGTGTCGCTGGTGACGCTGTTCAGCAATATCGGTTACGTGCTGATTATCCTGCTGACGCTGTCGATTATGGGCCTGCAGTGGAACAAACTGGCGTGGATTGTGAGCGCCTTGTCGGTCGGTATCGGTTTCGGCTTACAGGAGATTGTGAAGAACTTTATTTCCGGCCTGATTCTGTTGACCGAGCGTCCGGTGAAAGTGGGCGATCTGGTGAGCATCAGCGGCATTGAAGGGGATATCCGTCGTATTAACGTGCGCGCCACCGAAATTCAGCTCGGCGACAAATCGACGGTGATTGTGCCGAACTCGCAATTTATTTCGCAGAACGTGCGTAACGCCACCATGGGTAACGCGCAGGGCGTGGTCACCATCTTGCTGACGTTCCCGCTGGATATCGATCCGGTGCGGGTGCGTGAAATTCTGCTGGAAGTGTATCAGGAGAACGAACGTATTCTGGAGACGCCGGAGCCGTCCGTGTCGTTCAAAGATTTGACGCCAGCGGGCATCGTGTTGAGCGTCACCGGCAACGTTGCCGGTCAACGCCAGATTTCCGGTGCCAAGAGCGATCTGCTGTTCGATATTCTGACGCGTCTGCGCAAAGAGGGCATTATGCTGTCGACGCCGCAGACCATGATCATCGAGCGCCGCGCCGTGGCCGCAGCACAAGATCAGCAAAGCGATCCGTTGCCATGATGACGTGATTGCACCTACTGTAGCGGCGCGATTTATCGCGCAATTTGACCGCGATAAAAAGGTCAAAACAACGCAATGCATTGCGCCGCTACGGATCGGAAAAGATGTGGCCTAACACACGGCCACATCGTTGTTTATTTTATGACCGCCCAACCCTTCTGCTTACTGGTTTTCCCAATTCCTGGATTAAAACTGTTGGTGGGATCGAGCTGCTGATAAAACGCCTGCAGCTGCGGTTTCGCCTGATACAGATGGCCCACGTTATGCTCGGCCGGATACTCGGCGCCGCGCGCGGCTAAAATCGCCAGCATCTTCTCTTTTAACGCATGCGCATCCACGCCTTTTTTCACGATGTAATCCTGATGGAAGACGTGGCAGAAGAAGTGGCCGTAGTAGAGACGGTGGATCAGATCGTTATCGAACTCGGGCGGCAGTCGTTCAAACCACGCTTCATCATTACGACGCAGCGCGATATCCAGCGCCAGAATATCTTCCACTTCATCGGCATGCACCGCGTGATAGCGCACCGCGGCACCGGCGGCGGCAAAGCGATGCAGGAACGCGTGCGCGCCCTCTTTGGCGTCACAGGCGAAGAACGCGCCGCCGCCTTCGCGGAAATATTCGGCCAGATAGGCCTGCGCTTCGGCAACGCCGTCGCCGGACATCTTCAGCATCAGGTGATGCTCATATTTGTCGCGATACTGCTTCAGGCGTTTAGGCAGATGCGCCGGTAGCCAGCTGCTGATGCGCTGCAATAAACGATCGGTGAGATGCGGTTTCACCCAGTTCAGCTTGCCTAGCCAGGCATCCACGCGGCCTTTCAGGGTGAAAAACAGCGGCATTTTGTCGGTGCCGAGTTTATCAATCATCACGAAAGTATCTTTGCCGTACACCTCGGCGATGTCGAAAATGTCGCGGTGCATATATTCGCCCGCCACCGGCAGATGGGTAAATTCCGCCAGTATATGGCGGCGAATATCGCCCAGTTCCGCCGGATTATTGGTGCCGATGTAGAACACCTGCTGCTGCGGTTCGGTGGGGAAAGTATCCAGACGCACGGCAAACACCGCCAGCTTACCGGCGCAGCCGGAGGCTTCAAACAGGCGACGCTCATCGGCGTTGAAGCGCGCTGGCGTCTCTGCATGGATATCGCGCACGCGTTCGGCGTATTCATGATCCGAGGCGTGGCGTTCATCCCAGCGCACATCGCTCTGCTGCCAGCGATCGTCATCCAGCCGACCCAACATCTCTTCCGGCGAATGGCCGAGATCGATGCCGAGATGGTTCACCAGCTTGAGTTTGCCGCTGGCATCAATCTGCGCAAACAGCGCCATTTCGCTGTAGGCCGGACCGCGTTTGATCAGCGAACCGCCCGAGTTATTGCAAATCCCGCCCATCACCGAGGCGCCAATGCAGGAGGAACCGATCACCGAATGCGGCTCGCGGCCAAGCGGCTTCAGCGCTTTTTCCAGCTGATACAGCGTGCTGCCGGGGAAGGCGAGGATCTGTTTGCCGTTGTCAATCAGCTGCAACTTATCCAGGCGCAAGGTGCTGATGATCACCACTGGACGATCGTAATCGTTGCCTTTTGGCGTGGAACCTTCGGTCAGGCCGGTGTTGGCGGCCTGCATCAAAATGATCGCATCGGCGCTCACCAGCGCCTGCAACGCACGCCACAGCTCAAGCAGCGAACCGGGGAAAATCACCGCCAGCGCTTCGCCTTCGCCCGAGCGAAAACCTTTACGGTAGCGCGCGGTCTGTTCCGCGTCGGTTAACAGGTTCGACGATCCGACCAGACGACGCAGTTCGGCGAGCAGAGTAGGGTGCGAAGTGTTGTTATTCATTGGCCTATCCTTGTCTTTAACATGGCGCTTTTACTGTAGCATGCGCCAGCGACAGGAGCGCGGTGTGACATGGCGGCTACCTGCTATCCTCATCTTGTGGCAAACTGCCCCGGTTATTTCGATATTGCGCAGTCACTTAAGAGAACCCGACCTGATGAAATGGATTTACTCTGTTAGCCTCGCTGTCTCCTTAGCCATGCAACCCGCTTTCGCGGACGATCTGTTTGGCCCACATCCGATGACTGAACAGGCGCGCGACGCCTTTGTGAATCAGCTGCTCAGCAAAATGACCCTTGATGAAAAAATCGGGCAGATGCGTTTGATCAGCGTAGGACCGGATACGCCAAAATCGGCGATTCGCGACATGATTCAGCACGGTCAGGTCGGGGCAATTTTTAACACCGTGACGCGTCAGGATATCCGCGCCATGCAGGATCAGGTGATGCAGCTCAGCCGCCTGAAAATTCCGCTGTTCTTCGCCTATGACGTGGTGCACGGTCAGCGCACCATTTTCCCGATTCCACTTGGCCTGGCGGCAAGCTGGGATCTGGATGCCATCGCTGAGGTGGGACGCGTCTCTGCTTATGAAGCCGCGGATGACGGCCTCAACATGACGTGGGCGCCGATGGTTGATGTGTCCCGCGAACCTCGTTGGGGACGCGGCTCGGAAGGCTTTGGTGAAGACACCTTCCTCAGCGCGCAAATGGGCAGCAGCATGGTGAAAGCCATGCAGGGCAAAAGCGCGGCGGATCGCTACTCGATCATGACCAGCGTGAAGCACTTCGCGGCCTACGGCGCAGTGGAAGGTGGACGAGATTACAACACCGTCGACATGAGCCCGCAGCGCCTGTTCCAGGATTATCTGCCGCCGTATAAAGCCTCATTGGATGCCGGCAGCGGTGGCGTGATGGTGGCGCTTAACTCGTTGAATGGCACGCCGGCTACGGCAGACAGTTGGCTGCTGAAAGACATCCTGCGCGGCGACTGGAAATTCAAAGGCATCACCATTAGCGATCACGGTGCGATTAAAGAACTGATTAAACACGGCGTGGCCAGCGATCCACAGGATGCGGTGCGCATTGCGATGAAATCAGGCATCGACATGAGCATGAGCGACGAGTACTACAGCAAATATCTGCCGGGCCTGGTGAAGAGCGGCGCGGTGAGCATGGCGGAAGTGGACGATGCCGCGCGCCATGTGCTGAACGTCAAATATGACATGGGCTTGTTTAACGATCCTTACAGTCATTTAGGGCCGAAAGAGAGTGATCCGCAGGACACCAATGCGGAAAGCCGTTTGCATCGCGCCGAAGCGCGTGACGTGGCGCGTAAAAGCATTGTGCTGCTGAAAAACTGGCGCGAAACGCTGCCGCTGAAGAAAAACGCCACCATTGCGTTGGTGGGTCCGCTAGCGGATAGCCAGCGCGACATCATGGGCAGCTGGTCGGCCGCCGGCGTGGCGAAACAGTCGATTCCGCTGCTGCAAGGCGTGCGCAATGCGATGGCGGGCAAAGGCACGGTGCTGTACGCCAAAGGCGCTAACATCATCGACAACAAAGGCATTCAGGACTTCCTCAATCTGTATGAGCAGGCGGTCAGCGTGGACAAGCGTTCACCGCAGGAGCTGATTGACGAAGCGGTAGCGCAGGCGAAAAAAGCTGATGTGGTGGTGGCTGCCGTGGGTGAAGCGCAGGGCATGGCGCACGAAGCCTCCAGCCGCAGCGATTTGGTGATCCCGGAAAGTCAGCAGAAGCTGCTGGCCGCACTGAAGGCCACCGGCAAACCGCTGGTGATCGTGCTGATGAACGGCCGTCCGCTGACGGTGGTGAAGGAAGATCAGCAAGCCGATGCGATGCTGGAAACCTGGTTTAGCGGTACTGAAGGCGGCAACGCGATCGCCGATGTGCTGTTCGGCGATTACAACCCGTCGGGCAAGCTGCCGGTCTCCTTCCCGCGTTCGGTGGGCCAGATTCCGATTTATTACAACCACTTGCCAACCGGTCGTCCGTACAACTTCGCCAAGCCGAACAAGTACACCTCGCACTACTACGATGCGGTGAACGGTCCGCTTTATCCGTTTGGTTACGGCCTGAGCTACACCACCTTCACGGTGTCGCCGGTGAAGATGTCGTCACGCACTATGCCGCGTAACGGCTCGGTGGAAGCGTCAGTGACCGTGACCAATAGCGGTAAACGCGATGGTGCAACCGTGGTGCAGCTCTATCTCAACGATCCGGTCGCCAGCATTAGCCGTCCGGTGCAGGAGCTGCGCGGCTTCCAGCGCATCATGCTGAAAGCCGGTGAATCGCAGACCGTGAAGTTTAAGATCGACGTTGATGCGCTGAAATTCTGGAACCAGAAGATGCAGCAGGTTGCCGAGCCAGGCAAATTCAACGTGATGATTGGACTGGATTCAGTGCGCACTCAGGATGCACAGTTTGATTATCTGTAATCGCTGATGCCCCTCACCCTAACCCTCTCCCGCACGCGGGAGAGGGAACCGATGGGTGCGGTATTCAATCCCGGCTCGATCCTCTCCCTCTCCCGCGTGCGGGAGAGGGCCGGGGTGAGGGCAACAACCGCACAAGCACAAACCCATGAACATCCGCGAACGCATCCAACAGCAAGTCTTCCGCCTCAACGGCCTGTCACTCAATGAATTCGACATCTCGCAACCGCCTGGCGATCCCGGTTTATTTGGCCCGGACCACGTTATCTGGCGCGTCCATGGCGACTTCCCCTCGATGCTGTGCGGCGGTATCAGCGCCTTAATGCTGCAGATGCTGCATCCGGCGGCGCTGGCGGGCGTGTGGGATCACTCCAATTTCCGGCAGGACATGATGGGCCGCCTGCGGCGCACCAGCCAGTTTATCGCCGTCACCACCTTCGGTAACACCGCCGATGCCAACATCCTTATCGACCGTGTCAAACGGATTCACCTACGCGTCACCGGCGTCGATAACGCGGGCAAGCCGTATGCCGCCAGCGATCCGCATCTGCTTACCTGGGTACACGTTGCGGAAACCAGCCGTTTTCTGGCGGCGCATCTGCGCTACAAAAATCCGCAGCTCAGCCTGGCCGATCAGGATCGTTACTATCAGGAAGCGGCATTAGTTGCCGAGGCGCTTGGCGCACAGCGGGTGCCGAAAAGCGTACAGGCGGTTGAGGCGTATCTACAACTGATGCGGCCCGAGTTGCTCTGTGATGCGCGCACGCTGGAGGTGATGCAATTGCTGATTAACGCGCCTGCACCCAGCTGGCAGGCGAAACCGGCAATGCGCGTGATGCTGAAAGCGGGAATGGGATTGTTGCCTGACTGGGCACAACAGCAGATTCAGCAGCCGGTTGGGCCGCTGACGCAGTGGCGCGTGGATCGGGAAATGGCGGTGATTGCCGGGCTGCTGCGCTGGTCGATTCAGCGCGGCGCTTATACCCGCGCCATGCAGCGCATGGGCCGCTAAGCGTTACAAATGCAGCTCATCCTCTTTCTGCGTGTAGGTGCGCGGTGTGCGCGCTTCACGTTTTAGTGCCAGCTGACGTTGCTGATAATGGTGCAGCAACATGCCAAGTCCGAGGCCCATCAGCGCCAGCGGCAGCAGGCTGTAATAGATATCAAGCGGTAACAACACCAGCAACGCCACGCCGCCCAGCAATAGCGTCAGCGACGTCATCACCCATGTATGACGGATAAACAGCCACACCAACATCGCGAAAATAACCACGTCACGCAGGTTCAGATCGAGGTTTTGCAGCACCATGATGGCAGCTCCAAAGAGGTGAATGCGCAAACCATATCACGTGAAATTGTAAAAGAATCGCAAATTAATCTGAAGCTTGTCAGCGTGTTAAGCGGCAATTGATAAGCCGCACTCATCTTTCCCTTCTGGCACTTTGAGAGTTTTACCCTTGTGTCACATGGCACGAGTGCCGATCCTGCTCTATTCTCGGGGAAAATGGATTCCTCCAGGTAATATCGAGGCGTTATGACCCACCAACCTCTGATTGCTGAGGTGCCGAATCAGCAACACACACTAACCGCGATCGTCGAGCAGGATGCGCGTACGGCCTATTTTTATATCTGGCCGAATGACCTGTTTCGCAGCCAATACGCGGTGCGCGGCTGCTGGCTGCGTAACCTGCTGCCTGCGCCCGCGCAGGAAGATCGTGAAGCTATGGAGCAGGGCATCGCGCCGCTGCTCAGTGCCGAGTATTGCCGCACGCTGGAAGCCGAGCCGATGCTCGATCCCGCCGGCTTACAGGTGCTGTGGGAGCCCAGCGACGACGGCGCCGCGCTGTGGTATTACGGCCAGCTGCTGGCGGTGATCCCTGGCTGGAGCCTGTATCAGGATAAGCAGGTGAGTTTTTCTGCTGCCTGCATCAAAGAGAATCGCCTGACCGCACCGCTGGGATCGGCCTCCACCAACGATTACTACGCGCGCGCTGAACAGCAGCGTCACTTCTGGCGTGACTGGCACGACGGACACTTGTGGGATGTGGTGCAGCGCGAGCTGATGCAGTGTTATCAGGCGCAGTTTGGCGAATCGGTAAAATATTACTCCATCGATCAAGGCAACTGGCCGCCAATGGCGATTTCGCAGCACTTGCACAATGGCGTTTGGTATTTCCTGACGCTTGGCATGGGGATCCGTCCGATGCCGCAGGTGGATCACCTGTTTGACGAGCTGGCGCCGCAGTATCGCCGCGTCGAGCTGGCGATGGCGGTAGACGGTGAAGTGATGACCGAAGCCAATGCGGTGCAGATGGCGAGCGCGCTGGCTGAGTTTGCCCATCTGCCGTGGGCGCGCCTGACCTGGATTGGCGAAGGGCATACGCTGGCGTCGGAAGTGGCGCCGGTTGGCTTTGAAAGCTTCCTGCTGGCCAACGATCTCGCTCCCGAAGCGGCGCAATTCCGCCTGCCGAAACGCGATGGCGACCGCGTGAATCTGCTGTGGTCCACGCCAATTACCGAGGCCGAACGCCAGTTTGCGCAGGCTGACGATCGCGGTGGGCAGCAGCTGCTGCAACGTTTGCTGGCGGACGGCAATAATCATGTGTTCCGGCCGCGCCAGGAAGTGGTTGAAACTCCCGCTCCGTAAATCAGGTCGGCATCGATGCCGACCCTACGATTTTAAATTATCACCCAAATCAACTATTTCACTGCTTTGTGATCGTGCTCACCTCAAGTTCCCCATTAACACGCCGTTAACCTCGATCAGGCAACTCGCCAACCAGGGTAAGGGCACACATAATGTTCAAAACAACACAATCCCGTTTCACCGCGACGCTGGTCGCCTTTTTTGCCGGTCTGATGCTGGTTACCGTGCTGGTAATTAATCAGTTTATCGCTCCGCAACTCTCCGAAAATGAAAGTCGTCTGGTACGTTACGAAGTGGACGGCCTGGCCGGACGCATCGTCGAGCAGATGAACCGCGTACAGGCACAGCAGCGCGCCATTACCGAAGCCGCAGGCGTGATGGACAGCGCAGCCATTGATACCTTGCTGCCCGCCTTAGTTAACCAATATCAGGACAGTAACGTGTTCGGCGGTGGCATCTGGCCGTTACCGAACCGTCGCGATCCGGCCAAAGAGAAAAACAGCTCGTTCTTTGCGCGCAACGCCAGTAACCAGCTGCAGGTCAACACCTACTGGAACTCGGACGCCGCCGACAAATACTGGGAGCAATCCTGGTACAAAGATGGTTTGGCTGCGCCCAAGGGCCAGTGCGCCTGGGCGAAAGCCTATCAGGATGCTGCCAGCCCGCAGCCACGTACCAACTGCGCGATGGCGATCTATCGCGATGGCACCGTATGGGGCGTGGCGACCATCGACGTGACGCTCGGCTTCTTCAACCAGCTGGCAAAACAGATGGGTGAGGCGATTCAGGGCCGCGTACTGATCGTTGAAGCTGACGGTAAAGTGGTCGGTAACGCCGCGCTGGTGGATGGTGCGCCGAAGCTGGAAAACCTCGCCGATACCCAGCTGCCGATGGCGTCCGCGTTAAAAGGTCTGTTAGCGCAGGCGGGCAGCCAGCCCGCGCAAACCACCTTCGCAGGTGAAGATGGCGAACATACGCTGTTCGTGCAGGCGATTGCCGGCAGCCCGTGGTATCTCGCCAGCGATGTGCCGTCGAGCTTGCTGGATGCGCAAACTCACAGCATGTTGACGCGTCTGGGTCTGGTGCAGATTCCGCTGGCGGTGATCCTGCTGTTGGTGCTGCTGGGCTTTGTGCGCGCCATGATGAAACGCCTCGCGGTGCTGAACAGCAACATCGAAGCCTTATCGACCGGCGGTGCCGATTTGACGCAGCGTCTGCCCGCCAGTAATAGCCCGGAATTCAACGCCGTGGCGCAGAGCTTCAACCAGTTCATCGCCTATCTGCAAGGCCTGATGCGTCAGGTGGGCGATAGCGCGCTGGCGATTACGGCGGCTTCGCGTGAAATTGCCAGCGGCAACGCCGATCTCTCGGCGCGTACCGAATCGCAGGCCAGTTCGATTGTTGAAACGGCAGCATCGATGGAAGAGCTGACCGGCACGGTACGTCAGAACGCCGATAACGCCACGCATGCGAATCAGCTGGCGGATGGCGCGTCGCAGGTTGCGGCACGCGGTACCGAAGTGGTGCGTCAGGTGGTCACCACCATGGGCGCGATTAATCACTCTTCGCGCAAAGTGGTTGATATCATCAGCGTCATCGACAGCATCGCCTTCCAGACCAACATTCTGGCGCTGAACGCCGCAGTAGAAGCGGCGCGCGCCGGTGAACAGGGGCGCGGTTTTGCCGTGGTGGCATCAGAAGTGCGCAACCTGGCACAGCGCTCGGCTAACTCGGCGCGTGAAATTAAGAAGCTGATTGAGGAGTCGGTGGCGAATATTGATACCGGCAGCCAACTGGTGGAGCAGGCCGGGCAAACCATGGATGAGCTGATGCAGGGCGTCAGCAGCGTGACCACGCTGATGAGCGAAATCATGTCAGCGAGCCGCGAGCAGAGCATGGGCATCGATCAGGTTAACGTGGCGATTACCCAGCTGGACGGCAGCACTCAGCAGAACGCCGCGCTCGTCGAGCAGGTTTCAGCCGCCGCGCAGTCGATGCAGCAGCAAAGCGTGCAGCTGGAGCAGGTGGTGCAAAGCTTTAAGCTGTAAGTTTTGTGGAGAAGGTCGCCCTTCATGGCGGCCTTCTCACACACCGCACACATCTTCTCTATTAACGCCATTCCCCGCTTTTTTATGCTGAATTCTCCGCAGGCTGCTACGCTTTAATGTGCCCACGTTAACGCACGGAATGTGCGCTATTTCCTCCATCAACCCTTTGGAGGTTGTGTACAATAGCTGCGAATTTTCCGAAGGAGTTGTCATGCCCGCCATTGAAGTTATTCTCGTTGACCACCTCGATCGCCCTATCGGCAAAATGGAAAAGCTGGAAGTGCATGAAAAAGGATTGCTGCATCGCGCGGTGACGGTTTACGTGTTCAATTCGCGCCATGAAGTGCTGCTGCAACGCCGTGCCAGCACTAAATATCACTGTGGTGGATTGTGGAGTAACACCTGCTGCAGTCATCCCTATCCGCAGGAATCCACGCGCGATGCCGCCGAGCGCCGTTTGCGTGAAGAGATGGGCATGAATGTCGCGTTAACGCCGGTGTTTGAGCTGAGCTACAACCTGCCGCTGAGTAACGGCTTGACCGAGCATGAATATGGGCACGTGTTCTTCGCCATCAGCGATGAGCAGCCGGTCCTCAACCCGGAGGAGGCGGATGCATGGTGCTATCGCTCGATTGCGCAGATTCAGCAGGAGATGCAGGAGAATCCGGCGCAGTTCACGCCGTGGTTTTTGCATACCTTCCCGCGCATTCCCAATACGCTGGGCGAGTTTCGCCTGACGGCTTAAAGACGAAGGTCGCCATTTATGGCGACCTCTGTTAATCCATCACTGAAAATCTTCCGCATCCACGTCGTAACCCGACGGCTCCCAGCGAATCGCCAGTAGCGCCAGTAAGCCAATCAGCGGCGCAAGGAAAATCACCCAGAACACGCCAGTACCAAACGCCGCCACCAGCAGCGGGAAGGTGAACAGCGACACGGTGGAACTGCCGCGCATCAGCGTCTGGTTGAAGCCAACGCCCACGCCGCGCAGCGAAGCGGGATAGCTCAGCGAAGCAAACGTCATAGTATGCGAGCCGGGACCAAAGCCCTGACCAAACAGGAACAGCGCCAGCATGGCAATCGCCACCGCCGCCTGTTCGCCGCCTTCCGGACGACCAATCAACGCCAATCCCAGCAGCGCCACGCACTGACAAGCGTAACCGGCCACCGACATCTTCCACGCGCCGAGACGCGGCACCAGCCGCACCGCCAGCAAGCCGCCGACAAAGGCAAATAGCAGATTCAGCGCCAGCGACACCAGAATGGTGGTCAGCATCGATTGCGCAAAGAAGCTGGAGATAATCACCGGCAGGCCAAACGCCACCGCGTTATAGGCAAACGACGAGGCGATGGAGGTGACGGTTGCCAGAATGGTTCGACGACGATAGACGCCCTGCAGCAGCGCGCCGTAGTTGCGCCAGCTGGCTTTACGTACCGCTTTCTGCGGCGTCAGATCGGCGTCATCCGCCACCTGCGCGTTGATGTTGTAAGAGTTGCGCAGAATCTCCGCCGCGCCTGTGAGGTTGCCCTGATTGGCTGCCCAAATCGGCGACTCACTCATGTAACGGCTGCGAATAGCGATGATCAGCAGCGCAGGCACCGCACCAAAACCCAGAATCAAACGCCACAGCCAATCGGTGTGGCTTTCGGGCAACACCGCATACAGCAGCAGGACCAGCAGGTAGGAAATACTGATCGCCGCGTACCATGTCGGACACCACATCGCCACGCTGGCGGCCTTATTGCCTTGCCCGCGCAGCTTCGAAAACTCGGCGAGAAACGCCATCGCCACCGGTAAGTCGATCCCGACGCCGAGGCCCATCACAAAGCGCGCACCGGCCAGCACATATTCGTTTGGCGCGAACGCACAGGCTAACGCTGCCACCACGAAGAAAAACATGTCGGCCATAAACACGCGATAGCGACCGATTTTGTCGGTGAGGTAGCCGCCAATCAGCGCCCCGACAATCGCACCAAAGGTAATCGCCGATGCCACCATGCCGGTGCCTGCGGGCGTCAGCTTGAACTCGCGCGTCACGTCTTTGATGCCAAACGCCAATGCGCCGAGATCGTAGGCGTCAAGGAACACGCCGCCCAGCGCAATCGCGATCACGATGCGCGCGTTGCTGCGTGATTCGTTGCTGTTGTTCACCAGCCCGGAGACATCGGCCGCGCTGCGGATCCATTTGGTCTCACCGGTGGGGACATTCCCTGCCTGCGCGACGTGCGCCGGAGAAGCTAAGTCGGTCATGATGTTTTGTAATTTATTGTAATGAGTGGGACTGTGAGCATAAGCCGCCGTCTTAACATCGAAAATTCCAATTGGTTATATGTGCTGCGTTTTGGTTATAACCGATAGGCAATTGATAGCAAAAAAAGCACGAAGTAAGCCGCTTGACCGCGCCTATCCCCTTTCGCCAGGCTACGCTTGATAGTCACACAATGAAAACAAATGAGGGAAGCGGGATGATAAAGCAGGGTTTATTGGGAATGATGGCATTGGCAATGAGCATGGGTGCAGCGCAGGCGGCGGATCCGGTGAAAGTCGGTTCCAAGATTGATACCGAAGGCTCGCTACTCGGCAACATTATTCTGCAGGTGCTGGACAAACATGGGGTAAAAACCGTCAATAAAATCCAGCTCGGTACCACGCAAGTGGTGCGCGGCGCGATCACCGCCGGTGAGCTGGATATCTACCCGGAATACACCGGCAATGGCGCATTCTTCTTCAACGATGAAAAAGACACGGCGTGGAAGAACGCTCAGCAGGGTTACGAGAAGGTGAAAAAACTCGACGCCGAGAAAAATCATCTGGTGTGGCTGACGCCCGCGCCAGCTAACAATACCTGGACGATTGCGGTGCGCGGCGACGTGGCGCAGAAGAACAACCTCAACACGCTGGACGATCTCAGCGCTTACCTGAAAAAAGGCGGCACTTTCAAACTGGCTGCCTCGGCGGAATTTATTGAACGCAGCGATGCGTTACCGGCGTTTGAAAAAGCCTACAACTTCAAACTGGAGCAGGCGCAGCTGCTGTCGCTGGCCGGTGGCGACACCGCCGTGACCATCAAAGCGGCGGCGCAGCAAACCTCTGGCGTGAACGCGGCGATGGCCTACGGCACCGACGGTCCGGTGGCGGCATTAGGCCTGCAGACGCTGAGCGATCCGAAAGGCGTGCAGCCGATTTATGCCCCTGCGCCGGTGATCCGCGAAAGCGTGCTCAAGCAATATCCGGACATCGGCAACTGGCTGCAGCCGGTCTTCAGCAAGCTGGATGAGAAAACCCTGCAGCAGCTGAATGCGCAGATCGCGGTGGATGGTCAGGATGCCAGCCAGGTCGCGAAACAGTGGCTACAGACCAATAAGTTGCTGTAAGCAGTGTCGTCGTTGTTATTCCGACCGCGCCAGCAGCCGGTGCTGCTGGTGTTAATCGCGCTTATCACGCTGGCGCTGTTTGCCTTGCCGCTATTGAGCTTTGCCGCCAATCGGCTGGTCTCTGGCCAGCCGCTGACGTTATGGCAGGTGAACAACAGCATACTGCTGTTCATCCCGTTGCTGTGGCTGTGGCAGAGCTTGTGGTGGCCGCCGCGCCGCATTCACGCGATATCGGTGCTGCTGGCGGCGGAAGTGCTGCTGGCCTTACTCATCTGGCTGGCCGGACAACAGGCCACGCAACTGGCGAACAGCGGGAGCCCGCTGGCGCGCACCGCGTTTGGCAGCGGCTTGTGGTGTGCGGCGGCGCTGGCGCTGCTGCTGGCGGCGGAAGCGGTCCGGCAAATCACCCGCAGTACCCCGTGGCGCATTGTGCTCAACCTGCAAATCTGGCTGCTGCCGCTGGCGCTGTTACTCAGCGGTCATCTTGATCGTCTCTCGCTTTTGAAAGAGTACGCCAACCGCACGGCGGTGTTTGATGCGGCCTTCACGCAGCATTTGTGGCTGCTGGGCGGCACGCTGCTGCCGACGGTAATCATCGGATTGCCGCTCGGGCTGGCGATTGCGCGGCGTCCGCGCTGGCAGAATGCCGCATTTAGCGTGCTTAACCTGATTCAAACGGTGCCGTCGGTGGCGCTGTTCGGTTTACTGATTGCGCCGCTGGCGGGATTGGTGGCGCATTTTCCGCTGCTGGCCCGTTGGGGCATCAGCGGCATCGGTATTGCACCGGCCTTGATTGCGCTGGTGCTCTACGCGCTGCTGCCGCTGGTGCGCAGCGTGGTGGCCGGTTTGCAGCAGGTGCCGCAGGAAGTGCGTGAAACCGCGCGCGGCATGGGCATGAGCGCGTGGCAACAGTTCTGGCACGCCGAACTGCCGCTGGCGCTGCCGGTGTGGCTCTCCGGGCTGCGCGTGGTAGTGGTGCAAACCGTGGGCCTGGCGGTGGTCGCGGCGCTGATTGGGGCGGGCGGATTCGGCGCCATTGTTTTTCAGGGATTGCTGAGCAGCGCGCTGGATCTGGTGCTGCTGGGCGTGATTCCGGTGGTGGCGCTGGCAGTGATTTTTGATGCGCTGCTGCGTTTACTGTCGGCACTGCTGGAGAGACGTCATGATTGAATTTCACCAGGTGAGCAAAGTGTTCGCTGGCAAAGAGGCGATACGTAACCTGTCGCTGAAGATTGAGAAGGGCAGTTTTACCGTGCTGATTGGCACCTCAGGTTCGGGCAAATCGACCACGCTGAAGATGATCAACCGGCTGGTGGAGCACGACAGCGGCGAAATCCGTTTTGCTGGCGAAGCCATCGAAAACATGGATGCGCGCGCGTTGCGCCGCCGCATCGGTTATGCCATTCAGTCGATTGGCCTGTTTCCGCACTGGAACGTGGCGAAGAACATCGGCACCGTGCCCTCGCTGCTCGGCTGGCCGCAGGCGAAGATCACTCAACGCGTCGATGAGCTGCTGGCGCTGCTCAATCTCGACAGCCATCTGGCGACGCGCATGCCGCATCAGCTGTCGGGCGGACAGCAGCAGCGCGTCGGCGTGGCGCGTGCGCTGGCGGCCGATCCCGAGTTGCTGCTGATGGATGAACCTTTCGGCGCGCTCGATCCGGTCAACCGTCTGGCGCTGCAACACGAGATGCTGCGCATTCAGAAAATGTCCGGTCGCACCGTGGTGCTGGTGACGCACGACATTGATGAAGCGCTGACGCTGGCCGATCAACTGGTGCTGATGGACGGCGGCGAAATCGTGCAGCAGGGCAGGCCAATCGATCTGCTGACGCAGCCGGTGAACGACTTTGCCCGCGAGTTCTTTGGTCGCAGCGAGCTCGGCGTGCGTTTGCTGGCGCTGGGACGTGCGGGCAGCGCGGCGCGACGCGGTGAATGGCTGGACGCCGAACCGATTGCCGAATCGCTGACGCTGCGTGAAGCGCTGTCGCAATTTATTGCGCGCCGCACCGATAAATTGCCGGTGATCGATCAGCAGCAACAGCCGCTGGGCGTGCTGCACTTCAGCGATCTGCTGCGCCAGCGGGAGGCGAGCTGATGCGGCTGTTACGCGATCCGCTCTACTGGCTGCTGGCGGCCTTTCTGCTGCTACTGTGGGGCTTGCCGCACAGCGGTCCGCTGTTTGCTCACTGGTTTCCACAGCTCGAGCGTCCGCTGTATCAGCAGGAGAGTTTCTGGCGGCTGGCGCTGGCGCATCTGGCGTTGGTGGTCAGCGGCAGCCTGCTGGCGTTGCTGGTCGGCGTTGCCTGTGCGGTGTTTGCTACGCGTCACGCCGGGCGCGCCTTTCGTCCGCTGCTGGAAACCGTGGCGGCGGCCGGGCAAACCTTTCCGCCGGTTGCGGTGTTAGCGATTGCGGTGCCAGTGATGGGGTTTGGTGCCACGCCCGCGGTAATGGCGCTGTTTCTCTACGGCTTGCTGCCGATTTTGCAGGGTACGCTGGCGGGTTTAGATAGCGTACCGGCCAGCAATCGTGAAATCGCGGTCGGCCTCGGCATGGGGCCGTGGCGACGCTTGTGGCAGATTGAGCTGGCGCTGGCGGCACCGGTGATCATGGCGGGCGTGCGAACCTCAGTGATGATCAACATCGGCACGGCAACTATCGCCTCCACGGTGGGCGCGGAGAGTCTGGGATCGCCGGTGATTATCGGTCTTAGCGGCTTTAACACCGCCTATGTGATTCAGGGCGCGCTGCTGGTGGCGCTGCTGGCGTTAATTTGCGATCGCCTGCTAGAGCGCGTGCAGCGCAAACTTAGTGGGTATGCACAATGAGGCTGTAGCCGACCAGCATCATGCCACCCATGCCGCCAAGCGCCATGATGGCAAACAGGGAACCGATAAGGAGTTTATTCCAGTTCATGAGGAGACCTGAGAAAAGAAATTTAGGGCGGCATGATAACGCGCACACCACGCCAGGCAAAGGCCGTGTGTGCGATTTTACTTATGCGGGATCGTGCAGGTGAATGGCAAAACCCTGCGCCTGCCAGTGTTCAAACTGCTCGACCTGACGGCGCGTCGGCTTTTTGCCGGTCCAGATAAACAGGTTTTGTCCGGGGAATAACTCAGGGCGTGGCATGTCCAGCGGCTCCGCCAACACATCCATGCGCCAGCCTTGCTGCGACAAACGCCAGGCTTCCAGCCAGATGCGGGTACGATCCTCCACCGCCCAACCCAGCATCAAGGCATCTTTACCGGCTTTTTTACGTCCACAGGCCAGACAAAACGCCACATAATCAATCAGCGCGCCATCAAGCAGACTGCACATGGTGCGCGCGGTGTTCTGATCTAAACCAAGACGCTGGCGAACCGGCACGAACACGTGATCGATCAACGCATCCACCGGATGTTCCCGGCCAATATTGGCAATTTTAACGCGCAATTTCGCCGGGCGAACGTGGCGCAGTACGCTCATCAACTCTTCCTGCAGCGCCGACCAACCGTCATCCACATTGACCGTCGCGCCTTCCAGCAACGCTTTCACTTTGCCAACGGGCACGCCGCTCTCTATCCAGCGTTTTATCTCTTCGATACGCTGAACATCTTCATCATCAAACTGCCGATGACCACCTTCGGTACGCTGGGGTTTTAACAGACCGTAACGTCGCTGCCAGGCGCGAAGCGTTACCGGGTTGATTCCACAGCGTTCGGCCACATCCCCGATACTGTATAAGGCCATAAAGTCCTCAAAAATTCTGACCTGCATAACAACACCTTAACCCCCACGACTGGGTTGTACAATGATTTTTTAATTGTACAACTTGACCGCTTTATTTATTTAAGGTCATATCTCATATGTGAGATTTATTTCCCGTATATGAGAGGTGAAGA
This sequence comes from Pantoea sp. GCM10028869, assembly GCF_042666835.1. NCBI lineage: Bacteria > Pseudomonadati > Pseudomonadota > Gammaproteobacteria > Enterobacterales > Erwiniaceae > Pantoea > Pantoea sp. GCM10028869. The sequence continues at coordinate 307,533 of NZ_JBHTGO010000002.1, forward strand.
TGTCTGCTTCGGATACCGACGATCGACTGGCGGCGCGACTGGCTGAATTACGCGTACAACGCGGTTGGTCATTAGATGAATTGGCGATGGCGACCGGCATCAGTCGGGCGTCGTTGTCGCGCATTGAACGCGCCGAAACGAGCCCCACAGCCGCTTTGCTTAACCGCCTTTGCGTGGCCTACGGCTTGACCATGTCGCGCCTGCTGAGCGAGGTGGAAGAGGAGGCCGCGCTGCTGCTGAAAGCGGCGCAACAGCCGGTATGGCGCGATGACGCCAGCGGCTTCCAGCGCCGCAACGTATCACCGCCCGCCAGCCACTTTAAAGCGGAAGTGGTGGAAGGTGTGCTGCGTCCTGGCGCGCGCATTGATTACGATGCGCCGCCGATTCAGGGACTGGAGCAGCACATCTGGCTGCAATCGGGCGAGCTGACCATCAGCATGGACGATCAGCACTGGACGCTGCAGGCAGGCGACTGTCTGCGCTTTCATCTCACCGGCAAATCCGCGTTTGCCGCCCATGCCGAAGGCGGCGCGCGCTACATTTTGGTGGTATGCAAACCATGATTGACATCGAACCTCTCAGCGCCACCCAGGCGCAGCCGCTGCTGGCGGCATTGTGTGATGTGCTGCAGGGCTGCGTCGCCGATGGCGCCAGCGTGGGCTTTATTGATGCGGACGATCGCGTGGCCATTGAGCGCTTCTGGCAGGACAAAATTTACAGCCTGGCGAGCGGCGACAATCAGCTGCTGGTGGCGTATCAGCAGGGCGTGATTGTGGCGACGGTGATGGTGGGATTCAGCGCAATGCCGAACGGTCGCCATCGGGCGGAGATCAGTAAGCTGCTGGTGCATCCCCGCGCCAGACGTCAGGGCATCGCGCGCCGCCTGATGCAGCAGGCGGAACAGCTGGCGGCACAGCAGGGGAAAACCCTGCTGATGCTGGATACGCGCAGCGGCGACGTGGCGACGGATCTCTATTTGTCGATGGATTGGCAGATTGCTGGGTCGATTCCGCTGTATGCCGAGTCAACCGAAGGTGTGCTGGATGCGACTACGGTGATGTATAAGGTGTTGGGGTGATTGTGCTTGTGATTGTGCTTGTGCCTGCTGTCCCCCATCCCGGCCTTCCCCCACAAGTGGGGGAAGGAGACGCTGCCACATGCAGCTTCATCACTGACATATGGCAGTATCTTCCTCCCCCATTTATGGGGGAGGACCGAGGAGGGGGACAGCGAGCACAGCCCCAGGGGACAGCGAGCACAGCCCAAGGGGACAGCGAGCACAGCCCAAAGGGACAGCAAGCACAATTCCAAAATGCACCAACTCAGTGCGGTCCTTCCGCCTCGCCAATCCCCAGCGCCTGCATAAACAGCCGGATAATCGGGTTTATTTTGCGACCCTTCTTCATCATCAAACAAAACGGGTTTTCACGGCGAGTCGAATCATCACCCAACTCACACAGCTGCCCACGCGCAATAAACGCGGCGGCATAATGTTCCGGTAAATAACCAATAAAATGGCCGGTTAAAATCAGCATGGCGACAGATTCAACCTGAACCGCCTGCACGCCGCTGTCCTGCAAGGGAATGATGCGACGATCGTCGCGCGGCGTCACATATAAATGATTAATAATTTTCTGCTCACGTAATATGTCCAGCGATATATTTTTATCGCACGATCCAGAATATAAAGGATGTGACATAGAGCAATATAATTTTGAATATTCCTTATAAAGCGGGAAGTAATCAAAATCACTTTTCATTTCATAAACCGGTGCAATACCACAATGAAAACGGCCTTCACTGATGCCGCGCTCAATATCATCTAATTGCGCGGTTTGCAGTCGAATTTGTACCTTTGGCGCTTTCTGGTGCAGCTGTTGCACCGCTGCGGTGACCGGAGATTGCGGGTCGGAGATGGTGTTATCCACCACGCAAATGGCAATGTCGCCCAGCAGTTCGTTGCGGCTGTTGTGAAGTCGCTCGCGAAACAGATTCAGCGAGACGAACAGCTCCAGCGTGGCCTGATAGACGTTGATGCCGTACTGCGTCAGCTCAAAACCTTCGCGTCCGCGGCTGCATAACGTCATGCCGAGACGAATTTCCAGATCGGAAACCTGTTTACTGATCGCCGCCAGACCAATATTCAATTCGTGGCTGGCAGCGGTTAATCCACCCGCTTCTACCACGCATTTAAATACCCGCAGTAATTTTAAATCGATATTACTCAGTGCCAGAACCGCATTATCGCTGCGATTATTTGCATTGTTTCCGGACTGGGAAACTTTACTTTCCATTTTTGCTATTCAACTCCGGAATAATTGCGGTGAAAGTACAGTGAACCTGAAATAGGCCCTATTTACCAGTGTGGTCATAAAATAAGTTTTTATTATTTCAACTGGCTCATCCATATCTTTTTCATATCGCTGATGATTATCTGTAAGGGGAAATAGCATGTCTGATAATGCCGAACTGTTATGGGGCGCGCGTTTTAAAGCGGCACCGGCGGCGAGTTTAACCGCGCTGTCTCGTAGCCCGGATTATTACTTTGCATTGGCACCTTACGATCTGGCGGGCTGCCGGGCGCATGCCCGTGAACTGGCGCGCGGCGATCTGCTGAGCGCCGAAGAGCTCAGCACCATGCTGGCGGCCATTGACGCGTTAGACGCCGATTATCGCGCCGGTCAGCTGCATCCGATTGCCGCCGACGAAGATGTGCACACCTTTATCGAACGCGCGCTGACCGAGCGTTTAGGTCCGCTGGGCGGCAAGCTGCGCGCCGGGCGTTCGCGCAACGATCAAACCGTTAACGACCTGCGTCTTTACCTGCGTGACAACGGCCGCAAGGTGGTCAGCGCGTTGCTGGCCCTGCAGCAGGCGCTGGTCGAGCAGGCGGCGCAGCACACCGAGAGCGTGGCGCCCGGTTTTACGCATCTGCAGCAGGCGCAGCCGATTGTGTTCGGTCATCAGCTGCTGGCTCACGCGCAATCCTTTGCCCGCGATATTGAACGCATGCAGGATTGGGATCGCCGCAGCGCGCGCTGTCCGCTCGGTGCCGCTGCGATGGCCGGTTCCGCCATTGCGCGTCAGCCGGAGCAAGCCGCCGCCGATCTCGCCTACCTCGCGCCGTGCGAGAACTCCATCGATGCCGTTGCCAGCCGCGATTACGCCGCTGAATTCCTGTTTGTCACCAGCATGATCGGCATCAACCTGTCGCGCCTGTGCGAAGAGGTGTGCATGTGGGCATCCCGCCAGTTCCGCTGGGTCGAGCTGCACGATAGCTACGCCACCGGCAGCTCCATCATGCCGCAGAAGAAAAACCCGGACATCGCCGAACTGACGCGCGGCCGCTCCGGTCGCCTGGTCGGCAACCTGATGGCGCTGCTCACCACCATGAAAGCGATGCCGCTCTCCTACAACCGCGATCTCAGCGACGACAAACGCAACGTGATTGATGCGGTGGATACGCTGCTGCTGGTGCTGCCGGCGATGGCGGGCATGATGGCGACGCTGAAGTTCAACACCGACGTGATGCGCGAGCAGGCGCCGGATGGCTTCACGCTGGCGACCGAAGTGGCTGACTGGCTGGCGATGCGCGGCGTGCCGTTCCGCGAGGCGCATGAGATCACCGGCCAGCTGGTGCAGCTGTGCGAGCGTGAAAACTGCGGTCTGTCGGATCTCAGCGATGCGCAGCTTCAGGCGGTGGATGCCCGCTTAACGCCGGAGGTGCGCAGCGCGCTGACGCTGGAAGCCGCGCTGGCGGCCCGCAGCGGCTACGGCGGCACCGCACCGGCACGCGTGCGTGAGCAGCTGGCACGCCTGCAAACCCTGATGCAGGACCAGCAGCGCTGGACTGAAGATTACGCTGGCCCACGCGCCTGAGGAGAGCTCTATGTCGCAATCAACGCCGATTGAGCCGGGTTTGAACAACAGCCGCGAGCAGACGCATTACGATCTCGATCGCTATCAAGTGGTGCCGCGCCGTTATTACGGCCGCATCACCGCGTCGGCGGTGATTCTGGTACTGCTGGCGCTGCTGGTAAACGCCTTTGCGCACGGCAATATCGAATGGTCGTTTGTCGGCCAGTTCTTTACCGCCCAGGCGATTCTCAACGGCGTGGTTAACACGCTGATCATGTCGGTGCTGGCGATGGGGCTTGGCGTACTGTTTGGCGTCATCACCGCCATCATGTACATGTCGCCGAATCCGGTGCTGCACTACATCGCCGTGGGCTACGCGTGGATTTTTCGCGGCACGCCGCTGATTTTGCAGCTGCTGCTGTGGTTCAACCTCGCGCTGGTGTTTCCCACCATCAGCATTCCCGGCGTGTTCAGCGTGCAGACCGTCACCATCATGACGCCGTTCCTCGCCGCGCTGCTCGGTTTGAGCATCAATCAGGGCGCGTACACCTCGGAAGTGGTGCGCGCGGGCCTGCTGTCGGTGGATACCGGGCAATACGAAGCGGCGAAAGCCATCGGCATGCCGCGTCTGCAGGCGCTGCAGCGCATCATTCTGCCGCAGGCGATGCGCGTGATTCTGCCGCCGGTCGGCAACGAATTTATCAGCATGATCAAAACCACCAGCCTCGCCAGCATGATTCAGTACTCCGAACTGCTCTACAACACGCAAACCATCTACTTCGCCAACGCGCGCGTCATGGAACTACTGTTCGTGGCAGGCATTTGGTACCTGATTGTGGTCACGGTGTTGTCGTTTGGACAGAGCCGACTGGAACGTTATTTCTCACGCGGCCATCGTCAGCGTCAGTAATCAGGAGCCCAACATGAGAAACATCGTGCGCGCCGTTAAGGTGAACAAATATTTCGACCAGTTCCACGCCCTGAAGGATGTCAGCCTCGAAGTGAACTACGGCGAGGTGATGTGCATCCTCGGCCCATCCGGTTCCGGCAAAAGCACCTTTTTGCGCTGCATTAACCAGCTGGAAAAGGTCGATAAAGGCGGGATTTGGGTTGACAACGAGCTGGCGGGCTATCGCATCGCCGGTAACAAACTGCATGCGCTGAGCGACAAACAGATTGCGCGCCAGCGCCTGCAAACCGGCATGGTATTCCAGCGTTTTAACCTGTTCCCACACAAAACCGCGCTGGAGAACATCATCGAAGGGCCGTGTCGCGTGCTGCTGCGCCCAAGGCGCGAAGCCAGCGAAGAGGCGATGGCGCTGCTCGATCGCGTTGGTCTGGCGCACAAAGCGCACGACTATCCGCAGTCGCTCTCCGGCGGCCAGCAGCAGCGCGTGGCGATTGCTCGTGCGCTGGCGATGAAACCCAAACTGATGCTGTTTGACGAACCCACCTCGGCGCTGGATCCGGAGATGGTGGGCGAAGTGCTGGCGGTGATGCGTCAGCTGGCAAAAGAGGGCACCACCATGCTGGTGGTCACCCACGAAATGGGCTTTGCCCGTGAGGTGGCCAATCAGGTGGTGTTTATGGACGAGGGACGGATTATCGAGCAGGGCGCACCGGAAGACATTCTGCTGAACCCGCAAAATCCACGGATGAAAAACTTTATTAACGCGATTCTTCTTTAAACATTACCGGGGTGAATATGAAAAAGCTGTTATTGAGTGCCATCAGTGCCGCGCTGCTGCTGCAATCCTCTGCCTGGGCAGACATCGCCGTACCCGCGGCGATCAAAGAGAAAGGGCTGACGGTAGCGATCATGCCGAACTATCCGCCAATGGATTTTAAAGATCCGGCGACCAACCAGCTGACCGGCGTGGATTACGACCTCGGCCAGGCGATTGGTGAAAAACTCGGCGTGAAGATCAACTGGCAGGAGATCGCCTTCGAACAGATGGTGAACGCGGTGGTGACCAGGCGCGTCGATCTGGTGATGTCCGGCATGACGGACACCAAAGAGCGTCAGCAGGTGGTGAACTTTATCGACTACTTCAAAACCGGCCCGCAGTTCTACACCCAATCCGCGCGCAGCGACATCAACAGCGCGATGGATCTGTGCGGTAAGAAAGTCGGTACCAGCCGTCGCACCACCTTCCCGCAGGAGATTGCCAACTGGTCAAAAGCGCACTGTGAAGCGGCCGGTAAGCCGGCGATCATTGTGGTAGGTGCTGAAGGCACCGCCGATGCGCGCACCCAGCTGCGTCAGAACCGTCTGGATGGCGTGGTGCAGGGCAGTGAAACGCTGCCGTACATCATGGATCTGGAAAAGGGCAAATATAAGGCGCTGGATAAAGCCTTCTCCTTCCAGTACACCGGCATGGCGATTGGTAAAGATGCGGGCGAGCTGACCACCGCGATTCAGGCGGCGATCGACGCGATGATTGCTGATGGCTCTTACCAGAAAATCCTCGGCAAATGGGGTCTGGCAGACAACGGCGTGGCGAAGGCGACCGTCAACCAGGGCTAAGGAGCGCGCAGATGCAACAACCGGGCGCAGTGCGCTGGCCGCAGGGTAAACGCGGCTGTATGGCGCTGGCGTTTGACCTCGACGGTCCCACCGGCGATGCCATGCTGAATGGCAGCCTGTGGTCAACGCCAGAGTATTTTACCTTTGGGGCTTACGGGCCGTACCGCGCGCTCGGGCGTCTGCTTGACCTGCTGCGCGCCTTCCACCTTCCCGCCACCTTCTTTGTGCCGGCGTGGGTGGTGGAGCAGTGGCCGCAGCAGTGTCAGGCGATTATCGAACAGGGCCACGAAGTGGCCTATCACGGCTATCGCCACGAATCTTTTTGGGCGATTTCACCGGATGAACAGCGCGCAGTCATGGCGAAATCTGCTGAAATCTTTCACCAACATCTGGGCATTACCGCCTGCGGTTTTCGTACGCCGTCGGGCGACTGGCATACAGAAACGCCACAAATCCTGCGTGACGCGGGCGTGATCTACTCCAGCAGCATGCGCGGCGACGATCGCCCCTACAGCATTCCGGTGGCGGGCCATACGCCGCTGGTGGAGATCCCCGGTAAGTGGGAGATGGATGATTACGCCTCGCTGGCCTACACGCGCCAGCCCGACTTCCCCAAAGGTGGCGACCGCATCGCCAGCTATGCGCACACGCGTGATAACTGGCAGCGCGAGTTCGATGGCGCGATGGATGAAGGCTTGTGCCTCACCACGCTGTTCCACCCGAAAATCTCCGGCCAGCCGGGACGCTTGCTGCTGCTGGAACAGCTGTTTGCACATATGACGGCGCGCGATGACGTTTGGTTTGCGCGCTGCGACGCGGTGGCGCAGTGGTATTTGCAGGAGCAACAGCATGACTGAACCTTCACGCTGGCCGCTGGGTTTCCAGTCGGCGGCGATCCTCACCATCGATTTCAACGATATTCACGGCATTCTCACCCAGGCTCCGGCAGTGGCGGGGCGCGATAAAACGCTGTCGGTGTGGCGCTACGGCACACTGCGCGGCGTCGATCGCCTGCTGGCGCTGCTGGCAGAAAAGCAGCTCAAAGCCAGCTGGTGTATGCCCGCAATTGTCGCCGAACAGCAGCCGGAACTGGTGCAGCGCATCGTGACCGGCGGCCATGAAATCGCCTGCAGCGGCGATACCCACGAAGATTTCTCGCTGCTGACGCTAGAGCAGCAGATCGCCAGCGTGACGCGCGGCTGCGACAAACTGGCGCAGATAACCGGACGCAAAATCACGGGCTTCCGCACGCCCGCCGGGCAGTGGAAACCGGGACTGGCGCAGGCGTTGATCGCACGCGGTATTCAATGGTCCTCCAGCTGGCGCGGCGACGATTTGCCGTACTTCCATCCCGGTACGCGCCTGGTGGAATTACCGATGCACTACACGCTGGAAGATGAGCCGTACTTCGCCTTCAACCTCAGCCCGGCTATTCCGCCGGGACAATCGCGCATCGCGCCGTATGGCGAAACTCTGGCGAATATGACGCAGGATTTCCACGGCTTCCACCGCTTTGGCCTGTGCTACTTGCTGCGCCTGCATCCGGAAATCATCGGCACCGCCGGACGTATTGGCCTGCTGCGGGCGCTGCTCGACATGCTGCAACAGCACAATGTGTGGATTGCCACCGCTGAGCAGGCGGCGGCGCACTGGCAGACGCAGCCGGATAACGATGTCTGCCATCCGGCGGAGGTGTTTACCCGCATCACTGGAGGTGCGCATGGCGAACTCGCTTAATCAACTGGCGGCCTTTATCGCCGGGACGCGTTTTGCACAACTGCCTGAACCGCTGGTGGAGCAGGCGAAACGCCATCTGCTTGATACGCTCGGTGCTTCGCTGGCGGGCTGCGACAGCCCGATCTGGCGCGAGTGTCTGGCGCTGGTGCAGGCCGAAGGTGGCCGCGAACAGGCGCAGATTTGGGGCAGCGCGCAGCAGGCCAGTCCGCGTCAGGCGGCGTGGCTGAACGGCGTGGCGGCGCACATGTATGAACTCGACGATACCGGCGGCTGCGATCACTCCGGTGCGGTGGTGATCCCGGCGCTGCTGGCGGCTTTGCCGCTGGCGACGCAGCCGGTGGACGGGCAAGCGCTGCTGGTGGCGATGGTGATCGGCTATGACGTCGGCCGCCGCGTGTTAGAAGCCTGCGGCGGTTACTCGGCGCACAACGGCGCAGGCTGGCACTCTACCGCCAGCTGCGGGGTGTTTGGTGCGGCGGCGGCGGTCTGTTCGCTGCTGCAGCTCGACCGCGCGCAGTGTGCGTCTGCGCTGGGCATTGCCGCCAGCTTCAGCGGCGGTTTGTGGGGCTTTATTCACGACGGATCGCACACCAAAAAACTGCATGCCGCGCGCGCAGCAGAAGGCGGCGTGCAGGCCGCGCTGCTGGCACAACGCGGTATCAGCGGCCCTTCAGCGGTGTTTGAACCACGCTGGGGCGGCTTCCTGCAAACCTTAGCGGCGGAAACCCAGCAGCCGCAGGCCTTGACGGCCGATCTCGGCGAGGTGTGGAAACTGGCGCGCTGCTCAATCAAACCCTACGCTTCGTGCCGTGGCACCCACGCGGCTATTGATGCGCTGGGAATCCTGCTGCAACAGCATAACGTGCGGGTAGAGCAGATCGTGCGCATCGTGGTGGGCGTTAATCCGTTCCTGCTGGAGATGTGCGGCGGACGCGAGTTACACAGCCTGGCGGCGGCGCAGATGAGCCTGCCGTATGCGCTGGCGGCGCGCGCGCTGTACGGCTCGGCGGAGCTGGCCAGTTATGACGACGCCAAGCGCCTGCATCCCGATGTGGCAGCGTTGCTGGCACGTATTGAGCTGGTGATCGATGAGCAGCAGAGCCGCGACGACGAGCCGTGGGTGCGGCTGGAAACCGGGCAGGGCGCGCAGTGGCAGCAGCATGTGCCGGTGCCGTCAGGCGCACCGACCAATCCGCTCACGCTGGATGCCTTGCTGGCGAAATACCGCAGTTTGGCCGCGCGCGTATTGCCGCTGGAGCAGGTCGAACGGCTCGAGGCGGTGTGTCTGGAGCTGGATGAAGTGGCGGATGTGCGGGAAGTGGTGGGGTTGTTGGGGATTGGGTGATTTTTTCCTTTTTGGTGTGTGCTCGCTGTCCCGTTGGTAGGTGCACGCTGTCCCCCATCCCGGCCTTCCCCCATAAATGGGGGAAGGAGACGCTGCCACATGCAGCTTCAGAACGAATATGTGGCAGCATCTTCCTCCCCCATTTATGGGGGAGGACCGAGGAGGGGGACAGCGAGCACATTCAAACTACAGCGAGCACATTCACACCACAGCGAGCACAAACTAAACCCTGCCTGCTAACCCCTCAATCCGCGCTATCGCTGCCAGCAAGCGCGCTTCGGTCACCGTTTCGGCCATGTTCTCCATATCCGGCGCATGCACCGATTCGCTCATAATCAGCGCCAGCTCACTTTCATCCAGCTCGGCAATCTCGCTCAGCGTCAGCGGCACGCCGCAATCGCGCGCCAGGCGCATCTCATCCAGCACTTCCTCATCGGTGCGGTTCTCCAGCGCCAGCAAACAGAGATTGCCAAAGCCGACCAGCAAGCCGTGCCCAAACTCGCGGGTTTTATCGCAGAAGGTAAAGCCTTCATAAATCGCATGCGAAGCCGCCGCGTGTGCGCCGTTGCTCATTAGCGAGGTTAATCCCGCCCAGGTGAAGATCGCATCCAGCACCTGATCGAGCGACGCGCTGCTCTCACCACGCAGCACTGCGGCATAGGCTGCCGGTCCATGTTCACCAATTACGTTATAACAGATCTGGCTGTGCGCCAGTGACGAGAGCGCATTGCCCTCGCGTGCCGGATGACGTGCGCTGACCGCGCGGAACTCGTACCACTTCGCCAGCGTATCGCCCAGCCCGGCGGCCAGCCAGCGGGCGGGCGCTTTAGCCAGCAGCTCGCTGTCAATGATCACCGCCGCCGGTGCCTGCGGCAGCGGGAAGATGTCGAAGAAATTGCCGTTATCGTCATAGCGAATACTCAGCGGCGTCACCGCGGAACAGGTGGCGGCGATGGTTGGCAGCGTGATCACCGGCACGCCAATCTGTGCGCCTACCGCTTTCACCGTATCCAGCGATTTACCGCCGCCCACGCCAATCAGCACCTCGGCGTGCAGCTCGCTGGCCATCGCCGCCAGACGATTGATTTGATTGATCGAGGTTTCACCGCCAAACCACTCTTGAGCTAACAGCGTGACGTTGGCCGCCAGCAGCTGCGCGCGAACCTGCGCTTCTACTGCCTGCAACGCCTGATGGCCGCCAATCAGCAGCGCACGCTGTCCCAGTCCGGCGCAGATCGCGCCTAATTGGTTGATCACGCCCGCACCGCGCAGCACGCGCGCCGGGAAAACCAGATTCTGTTGTGTCATCACTTGTTCTCTGTGTAACGGACGCCGGGCAACACGCACAGCATCTCATAAAGGATATTGGCCGCCAGCTGCGAGGTCATACCGCTGATGTCGTACGGCGGCGAGACTTCCACCAGATCGCCGCCCACCAGATTGAGTCCACGACAGCCGCGCACGATCTCCAGCCCTTGCATCGAGGTTAAACCGCCCACTTCCGGCGTGCCGGTGCCGGGTGCCCACGCGGGATCGAAACTGTCGATGTCGTAAGAGAGATACACCGGGCCGTCGCCGATACGCGCGCGCACCTCGGCCATCAGCGGCGTCATGGAGCGATACCAGCACTGTTCGGCGGGCACCAGATGGAAGCCCTGATCGACGCCCCACTGAAAATCATCGGCGGCGTAACCTTGCGCACGTTGCCCGATTTGCACCACGCGCTGGCAGTCGAGCAGGCCCTCTTCCACCGCGCGGCGGAACGTGGTGCCATGCGCGATCTTCTCGCCAAACATCTCGTCGTTGGTGTCGGTGTGGGCATCAATGTGAATCAGCCCCATCGGCCCATGCTTCTTCGCCAGCGCGCGCAAAATCGGCAGCGTCAGCGTGTGATCGCCGCCCAGCGTTAACGGGATAATCGGCCAGTTATTCAGCTCGGTATAATAGTTTTCAATGATATCGACTGATTTCAGCAGGCTGTAAGTGTTGATCGGCACATCACCGAGATCGCCGACGCGCAGCGAATCAAAGGGCGCGGCGCCGGTGGCCATGTTGTAGGGTCGGATCATGACTGAATCGGCGCGGATGGCGCGTGGGCCATAGCGCGTACCGCTGCGCTGCGAGGTGCCGATATCCAGCGGAATGCCGACGAACGCCACATCCAAATCGGCTGGTGATTCAGCGGCGGGTAAACGCATCATGGTGCCGCGTCCGGCGAAACGGGGCATTTCGTTACCGCCTTGCGGCTGGGGGAAATCGGTCATCACGCACTCCTTTAGTCAGGTGAAACCCATCATTACCCAGCCCGCGCGCCGGAAAAATCCTTGACAGCCGATAATCACTTCAGAGATTACTTAACTTTAGTCAGCAATCTCTGAAGGAAAATCGGTGCAGACGCTTCCCAATCTTAAACTGCTGCAGGTGTTCGCCAGCGTGGTGGAAAATCAGGGCTATTCGCGCGCGCAACAGGCGCTGAACATGACCACGCCGGCCATCAGCGCCTACATGAGCGAGCTCGAGAGCCAGCTCGGTTTTATCCTCTGTCAGCGCGGGCGCGGCGGCTTTACCCTGACCAGCAAAGGCGAGCAGTTTTATCGCTACAGTCAGGAGATGCTGGCGACGCTGGCGGGTTGGCAGGAGCAGGTAGAGACGCTGAAAAGCGCGCAGGGCGGCACTTTCTCGCTTGGCGTGGTGGACGCCACCGTCACCGATAGCACGCTGGATCTGCCCGCTGCCATTGCCCGCTTTAATCAGCGCTTTCCGGCGGTGTTCTTTAATCTGAGCGTGCGCGATCCCAATGAGTTGCAGCAGCAGTTGCTGGAGGATCGGCTCGATTTGGCGATTGGGCACTTTCCGCTGCGCGCCAGCAATCTGGTGACTATTCCGCTTTACGAAGAACAGCATTGGCTCTATTGCAGCCCGCAACATCCGCTGGCTGAGGGCCATCCGGATGTGCGCACCGTGCAGCAAACCGGCATGGTGACGCGGCGTTACTGGAATCAGCAGGAGCTGAACAAGCGCGGCTTCCGCCAGAGCAACGCTTCAGTGGAGAGCATCGAAGCGCAGCTGACGCTGATTCTCTCTGGCCGCTTCATTGGCTATTTGCCCGAACACTACGCGCGCAGCGGGGAACTGCAGGGCACGTTGCGTCGCCTGCTGCCGCACCATTTCCACTTCCGCGCGCCTTTCTCTTTTGCGTTCCGCCGTGGGCGCGCGCGTGAAACCTTAATCCGCGCGATGCGTGAAATTCTGAATCCAGCGCGAAAAAATAGCAGCGAAAGCTGACGCTGCGCCAATACTGTGTAAAAATACAGGCCAATTCAGCAAACAGTAACGAAAATGGCCCTGACAGCAGCGATAAAAAGCCAGATTGCGCAATGGTATAAGGCGCTGCAGCAGCAGGTTCCTGACTTTATCCCGCGCGCGCCGCAGCGCCAGATGATTGCCGAAGTGGCGAAAAGTCTGGCCGGTGACGAAGGTCGTCATCTGGCGATTGAAGCGCCCACCGGCGTCGGCAAAACCCTCTCTTATTTGATCCCCGGCATTGCGGTGAGCCGCGCCGAGGAGAAGCGGCTGGTGATCAGCACCGCCAACGTGGCGTTGCAGGACCAGATCTTCAGCAAGGATCTGCCGCTGCTGAAGAAAATCATCCCCGATCTCACTTTTACTGCCGCCTTTGGCCGTGGACGCTATGTTTGTCCGCGCAACCTTGCGGCGCTGGCGGCGACCGAAGATCAGCAGGGCGATTTGCTGCTCTATCTGGATGAAGAGGCGGTCACCGGCTCGAAAGAGGAGCAGAAATTCTGCGCCAAGCTAGAGAAGCAGCTCAGTAGCTACCGCTGGGATGGCTTGCGCGATCACACCGATGTCAACATCGAGGACAGCTTGTGGCAACGCCTCTCCACCGACAAAGCCAACTGCCTCGGGCATCACTGTCGCTGGTATCGCGAATGCCCGTTCTTTATCGCGCGTCGCGAAATTGAGCAGGCGGATGTGGTGGTCGCCAACCATGCGTTGGTGATGGCGGCGATGGAGAATGAATCGGTGCTGCCACCGGCGAAAAACCTGATGCTGGTGCTGGACGAAGGCCATCATCTGCCGGAAGTGGCGCGCGATGCGCTGGAGATGAGCGCGGAGATCACGCCCGGCTGGAGCAGTTTGCAGCTCGATCTGTTTGTGCGGCTGGTGGAAACTATCATGGCGCAGTTCCGCCCAAAATCGCCGCCGCCGCTCACCAATCCGGAACGCCTGAAAGGCCACTGCGATGAAATGCGCGAGCTGCTGCAGATCCTGTGCGATGCGCTCAATCCGCTGCTGCCGGGCCATAATCAGCCGGGCGAGTTCCGCTTTGTTCTGGGTGAATTGCCGGAAGAGCTGCTGAGCCTGTGCGCGCGGCTGTTCAAGCTGAGTGACGCGCTGCGCGGCTTAAGCGAAGGCCTGCTCAACGAGTTGGGCGAGCAAACCGGGAAAGCCGATATCATGCGGCTGCATAAAGCTATTATTCAGCTCAATCGCCACTTCGGCTGGTTCGAGTCGATCAGCAAATTGTGGCGGCTGGCGGCGATGGAGAAAGCTTCCAATGCGCCGGTGTCGAAGTGGATTACGCGTGAGATCCGTGAAGGCCAGGCGCATTTGCTGTTCCACTGCGCGGGCATTCGCGTGAGCGATCAGCTGGAAAAAATCCTGTGGCGCAAAATCCCGCATGTGGTGGTGACGTCGGCCACGTTGCGATCGCTCAACAGCTTCAACCGTTTGCAGGAAATGTCCGGCCTGAGCGAGAAAGCCGGCGACCGCTTTGTGGCACTGGATTCACCGTTTAACCATATCGACCAGGGCAAGCTGGTGATTCCGCAGATGCAGTTTGAGCCGCAGATGGCGCAGGAAGCGGAGCACATTGCCGAGATGGCGCGCTTCTTCCGCCAGCAGATCGCCGAAGAGAAGCACAAAGGGGTGCTGGTGCTGTTCGCCAGCGGCCGCGCGATGCAGCAGTTTGTCGCACATATTCCGGATCTGCGCCTGTCGATGCTGGTGCAGGGCGATCAGCCGCGTTCGCGCCTGGTGGCGCTGCATCGGGAACGCGTCGAAGCCGGTAAAATCAGTATTCTGGTCGGGCTGCAATCGTTCGCCGAAGGGCTGGATTTGAAAGGCGATCTGCTGTCGCAGGTGCATATCCATAAAATCGCTTTTCCACCGGTAGACAGTCCGGTAATTTTGACCGAGGGCGAATGGCTGAAGAGCCTGAAACGCTATCCGTTCGAAGTGCAGAGCTTGCCGAGCGCCTCCTTTACCTTGATTCAGCAGGTAGGACGCTTGATTCGCAGCCACAGCTGCTTTGGCGAAATCGTGATTTACGATCGCCGCCTGCTCAACAAAGCCTATGGCAGCCGACTGCTGGCCGCGCTACCGGTGTTCCCGATTGAGCAACCGCCGATGCCGGAAGCCAGCAGTGACAAGACGAAAAAACGTCGCAGTAAGAAAATCTAACGATCAATTTTTGGCAGCCGCACGGCGGCGCGCCCTGGAAGCGGGAATGCCTGATGGAACTGAATAAAATTATTAAAGAGATTGGGCGCGGTAAAAATCACGCGCGCGATATCGATTTCGCCACCGCGCAGGCGCTCTACAGCGCGATGCTGGCCGGTGACGTGCCGGAGCTGGAGCTGGGTGGCGTGCTGATTGCGCTGCGCATCAAGGGCGAAGGCGAAGAGGAGATGCGCGGTTTTTATCACGCGATGCAGCAGCAAATGATGCAGTTGCAGGCACCCGCTCATCGTCCCATGCCGATTGTCATTCCCAGCTACAACGGCGCGCGTCGTCAGGGCAATCTGACGCCGCTGCTGGCGCTGCTGCTGGTGAAGCTGGGCTTCCCGGTGCTGCTGCACGGCGTCAGCGACGATCCTACGCGCATCACCACCGAAGCGGTGCTGGCAGCGCTGGACATCGCGCCTGTCACCTCCGCCGCACAGGCGCAGGCGAAGCTGGATAACGGCGAACTGGCGTTTATCACCATCGACCATCTGTGTGCGCCAATGGCGCAACAGCTGTCGCTGCGCTGGCGCATGGGCGTGCGTAACAGCGCGCATACGCTGGCGAAACTGGCGACGCCGTTTGCCGAACGTGCTGCGCTGCGCCTGGCCAGCGTCTCGCATCCGGAATATGTGCCGCGCGTGGGGAAATTCTTCCAGGATATCGATGCACCGGCGATTCTGCTGAACGGGACCGAAGGCGAGGTGTATGCCAATCCGCAGCGCTGCCCGGCGATTAACTACATTCGTGGCGCGGGTGCAGAAGCGGAAGTGTGGGTTGAGCGCCAGCCGGAAGTCAGTGTGGAACTGCCAGAAAGCAAAAGCGCACAGGACACCGCCGCGTGGATCAATCAGGTATTAGCCGGGGAACGCGTGGTGCCGCAGGCGCTGCGTTTGCAGCTGGCGTGTTGTTTGATGGCGACCGGTGAATCGGCTAGCCTGGCGGATGCAGAAGTGAAGTTACAGTTGGCGGGGATGTGAAGAGTAAAGCCTTTGAATTAAGCGCCTCATTTACAGCGCACACAAGCTGTAGCGGCGCGATTAATCGCGCTGTTCAATGGCGGCAATGTCGCCATCCCGCTATTGCGTAATAAATTGCGCCGCGACGGCACGAGCAAGCATCCGCCATTCCTGGCGACCGCCCTCACGCTTTCGCCAGCACGCGCTCTACCAACTGCTGCCAGAAGGTAATACCAATCGGCAGCAGCTCATCATTAAAATCGTAATTGGCGTTATGCAGCGGTGCGGATGGCGTCGCGCCATCGGCACCCAGCCAGAAATAGGCGCCGGGGCAGGCTTGCAGCATGCAGGCAAAATCTTCCGAAGCCATTGAAGGGTTCACCTGCCAGTGAACCTGCGCCTCGCCAAGCACATCAACCGCCACCGCACGCACCTGTTCGGCTTGCTCCGCATGGTTGGCGGTAACCGGATAACCGGGATACCAGTGAATCTCGCCGCTGACGCCAAACGGGCGCGGCAACGTCGTGACAAAATCCTCAATCAGACCGCGCACGCGATTACGCACGTCGGTCTGCAAACATCGCACCGTGCCGCGCAACACAATCTGTTCAGGAATGACGTTAATCGCTTCGCCGCCGTGAATCTGCGTCACGCTCACCACCGCCGAAGCCAGTGGCGACAGACGACGCGACGGAATGGTTTGCAGCGCCAGAATCAGCTCGGCAGCAACCACCATGGGATCGGCCCCGCTTTCCGGCATCGCCGCATGGCAGCTTTTACCGTGCAGCGTAATTTCGAACGAGTCGAGTGACGCCATCATCGCATCCGGGTTCACCGCCAGCGTGCCCACCGGCATGCCCGGCCAGTTGTGCATGGCGTAAACCGCATCCATCGGGAAGCGCTGGAACAGGCCTTCTTCCACCATTTTGCGCGCGCCACCGAGATTCTCTTCGGCGGGCTGGAAGATGAAGTGAATAGTGCCGCTGAAGTTGCGCGTAGCCGCCAGCTGACAAGCCGCCGCCAGCAGAATCGAAGTGTGACCATCGTGACCGCAGGCATGCATAACGCCGGCTGTTTGCGACTTCCACTGCGGCGCGCCTTTTTCGGTGATCGGCAGCGCATCCATATCGGCGCGCAGACCAATAACCGGTCCGGGACCGTTCTCTAAGGTGCCGATTACGCCGGTGCCCGCTAAGCCACGAAACACCTGTAATCCGGCCTCGGTGAGGACCTGTGCGACGAGCTCGCTGGTCTGCTGCTCCTGGTAACCCAGCTCAGGATGTTGGTGTAACTGACGACGCCAGTTGAGGGCGTTTTCCAGCAGTGCAGCAGGCAGGCTCATAAGGTAAGGCTCTCCATTAGCAGCGTGAGCTGCAAAATAATGTATTTACTGTAGTGGCAAGCGTATGGCGGCGTCTATCGCGGAACGGAATAATTTGGCTATAGGGTATAGCGGAATGGAATATAGCGAATGGGCTGGTAAGCGCCTTCTCCCGCTTGCGGGAGAAGGCTGGGATCAGGGGAAAGCTGCACAATGTTGAAAGGTGCGCGCTGTCCCTCACCCTAACCCTCTCCCGCAGGCGAGAGAGGGGATTGGCGGCGTGCGCGGGTTGGACGTTATTTCTGCATCGGCAGGTTGAGACCGTGCTCCTGCGCGCAGCTTTGCGCTAATTCGTAACCCGCATCCGCGTGACGCATTACGCCGGTGGCCGGATCGTTCCACAGCACGCGACCCAGACGCGCATCGGCTTCTTTGCTGCCGTCACACACAATCACCACGCCGGAGTGCTGCGAGAAGCCCATGCCGACGCCGCCGCCATGATGCAGACTCACCCAGGTCGCGCCACCTGCGGTGTTCAGCAGGGCATTGAGCAGCGGCCAATCGGATACCGCATCCGAGCCGTCTTTCATCGCTTCGGTTTCACGGTTCGGTGACGCCACGGAACCGCAATCCAGATGGTCGCGACCGATGACGATCGGCGCTTTCAGCTCGCCGTTACGCACCATTTCGTTGAACGCCAGCGCCGCTTTGTGGCGCTCGCCGAGACCCAGCCAGCAGATACGCGCCGGTAAGCCCTGGAAGGCGATACGCTCCTGCGCCATGTCGAGCCAGCGATGCAGATTCTGGTGATCCGGGAACAGCTCTTTCAGCTTGGCATCGGTTTTGTAGATATCTTCCGCATCACCTGACAGCGCCACCCAACGGAATGGGCCTTTGCCTTCGCAGAACAGCGGGCGAATATAGGCCGGCACAAAACCCGGGAAATCGAAGGCGTTTTTCACGCCCTCATCCAGCGCCACCTGACGGATGTTATTGCCGTAATCCACGGTCGGCACGCCCATGTGATGGAAATCCAGCATCGCCTGCACATGTACCGCCATTGAGGCGCGCGCGGCTTTCTCCACCGCTTTCGGGTTGCTGACACGCTCGGCTTCCCAGCGCGCCAGATCCCAGCCGACCGGCAGATAACCGTTAATCGGATCGTGTGCTGAGGTCTGATCGGTGACGATGTCCGGCTTCATGCCGCCCGCTTTGGCACGTTTCACCAGCTCCGGCACGATTTCAGCGGCGTTGCCCAGCAGACCAACAGAAATGGCACGCTTCTCTTTATTGGCCTGATCAATCAGCGCCAGTGCTTCGTCCAGCGTATAGGCTTTGTGGTCGACGTAGCGGGTGCGGATACGGAAATCGATACGTGATTCCTGGCACTCAATCGCCAGCACGCTGGCACCGGCCAACACACCCGCCAGCGGTTGTGCGCCGCCCATGCCGCCCAAACCGGCGGTGAGGATCCAGCGGCCGCTGAGATCGCTGTCGTAATGCTGACGACCCGCTTCAGCGAAGGTTTCGAAGGTACCTTGCACGATGCCCTGCGCACCGATGTAGATCCACGAACCGGCGGTCATCTGGCCGTACATCATCAGGCCTTTTTGATCCAGCTCGTGGAAGTGATCCCAGTTGGCCCAATGCGGCACCAGATTCGAGTTAGCCAGCAGCACGCGCGGCGCATCGGCATGCGTACGGAACACGCCCACCGGTTTACCGGACTGGATGAGCAGCGTCTCTTCCGGCTGCAGGGCGCGCAGCGAACGCAGGATCTGCTCAAAGCACTCCCAGTTACGCGCGGCTTTACCGATGCCGCCGTACACCACCAGATCTTCCGGGCGTTCTGCCACGTCAGGATCGAGGTTGTTCTGGATCATGCGGTAAGCCGCCTCAATCAACCAGTTGGCGCAGTGCAATTCATTACCGCGCGGCGCACGGATTTCACGGGCTACAGCCTGAGTCAAAGTTTCGCTCATCATCGATTCCTTAATTAACAGTCTTACGCTGACTTGGCAGCAGCGCGGTAAGGGATTCAGGCCATGCAGGTGCGCTGGCCCACAGACGCATGGATTCGATATCCGGCGCCAGTAAACGGTCGTGATCGAGGAAGGCCACCTTCTCGCGAATGCGGCTCATCTCTTGCTCCAGCGTCGGCGAACTCTGCAGCGGACGATGGAAATCAATGCCTTGTGCCGCAGCCATCGCCTCAATGCCGACCACAGCGGCGGTGTTGAAGCACATGCTGCCGAGGCGGCGGGCCGAGTAGGTCGCCATCGAGACGTGATCTTCCTGGTTAGCGGAGGTTGGCAGGCTGTCAACGCTGCCCGGATGCGCCAGCGATTTGTTCTCAGACGCCAGCGCTGCAGCAGTGACCTGCGCAATCATAAAGCCGGAGTTAACGCCGCCATCATTGACGAGGAACGGCGGTAAACCGGAAAGGCCGGTATCCAGCAGCAGCGCCAGACGACGCTCGGAGATCGCGCCGATTTCGGCAATCGCCAGCGCCAGAATATCAGCGGCGAAGGCCACCGGCTCGGCGTGGAAGTTACCGCCGGAAATCACATCGCCACTGTCGCTGAACACCAGCGGATTATCGGAGGCGGCGTTGGCTTCAATCTGCAACACGCGCGCGGCGTGCGACAGGTTATCGAGGCAGGCGCCCATCACCTGTGGCACGCAGCGAATCGAGTAGGGATCCTGCACGCGGCCGCAGTGAGTATGCGAGCCGAGGATTTCACTGCCGGATAATAAAGAGGAGACGGCGGCGGCAACGTTGATCTGTCCCACCTGGCCGCGCGCTTCGTGGATCCGCGCATCGTAAGGTTTCACCGAGCCTTTAATCGCTTCCAGCGACAGTGCGCCGGCCATCAGGCCCGCCGCGAACAGGTTTTCCGCTTCGAACAGCCCGCGCAGCGCCAGCGCATTCGAAACCTGCGTGCCGTTGAGCAGCGCCAGACCTTCTTTGGGGCCCAGCACAATCGGCTGCAGGCCAACGCGCGCTAAGCCTTCGGTCGCGGGGATTAACTCGCCATCGACGCGTACCTGACCTTCGCCCAGCAGCATCAGGGAAAGATGTGCCAGCGGGGCCAGATCGCCTGACGCGCCCACCGAACCTTTCTCCGGGATGCACGGCATTACACCGGCGTTGAACAGCGCCAGCAGCGCTTCAATCAGTTCGATACGCACGCCAGAGTGACCGCGCGCCAGGCTGATAATTTTGGTCGCGACCACCAGACGCGCCACGTTGTCTGGCAGCAAATCGCCGAGGCCAACGCTGTGCGACAGCACCAGATTGCGCTGCAGCTCGGCCAGCCGCGCCGAAGGGATCTGCGTCTGCGCCAGCTTGCCAAAACCGGTGTTGATGCCGTACACCACGTTGCCGGATGCGACGATGGCATCGACGGTTTCATGGGCACGCGCAATCGCTGCGCGCGCATCATCGGCCAACGTGAGCGTTGCCTTGCTTTGATAGATGGTGCGCAAGGTAGCGAGGTCCACTTCACCGGGAACGAGGCGAATTTCCTGAACCGAACCTGACATAGTCTACTCCTGTCTATACAAGTGATCTGGCATGAATGGGACGCCGATATTTTGCGATGTGGCTGTCCGATTTGCCGTGGATTGCGATGAGTGAAGCATAAGTGTCTAATCTTGTCTATACAAGTAGCAAGCGCTATGCCAGATTGTTCTTGTTCTGTGAAATACGACGCAATGCGCGTTATGCGGTGTAAACGCAGCGGGATTGCACCGGAGCAGGGCGAAAGCTGCACCAATGCTGGGCGCCTTGCACAATTAGATGTATATACATTTACGGGCTGAGACAGTAAACTTTGGGCATTATTCTTTATAGGAACAGGAAATGGCGGAGCAAACAGCAGTAGCACAGCTGGCTGCGGCGATGGGCGATGAGCCTGCGCCGATTTACCAGCGGGTGAAGCAGGCGATCGTCAGCCAAATCCGCGAAGGTCACTGGAAAGCCAACCAGCGCGTGCCGTCTGAGAGTGAACTGGTGAACGAGCTGGGCGTCAGTCGTATGACCATTAACCGCGCGCTGCGTGAACTCACCAGCGAGGGTTTTCTGGTGCGCATGCAGGGCGTGGGCACCTTTGTCGCGGAGATGAAGGGCTACACCGCGATGCTGGAAGTGCACAACATCGCCGATGAGATCGCGCAGCGCGGCCATCGTCACAGCTGCAAGATTTTGTCGATTGGGCAGATGAAGGCCGATCCGGAACAGGCGGCGGTGCTGGGATTATCCACCGGGCAAACGCTGTTCCATTCGTTGATTGTGCATTACGAAAACGATCTGCCGGTACAGCTCGAAGATCGCTTGGTCAATCCGCTGGTGGCACCGGATTATCTCAGCCAGGATTATCATCAGCTGACGCCGTACACCTATTTGATGCGCGTTGCGCCATTGACCGCTGGTGAGCATATTGTGGAAGCGGTGCTGCCGGATCTGCGCCAGCGTAAGCATCTGGCGCTGGATGAACATGAGCCGTGCCTGCTAATTCGTCGTCAGACGTGGAGCGACAACAAGATTGTGACCTACGCGCGACTGTTGTATCCGGGATCGCGCTATAAGTTGCTGGGGCGCTTTAGAGGTCACGGCTAAGTGTGACAAATAACAGTCTGGCATCCGACGTTTGCGGTGCCAGATCTAGCTTTTCATCCAGCCACCAGATCCCCTGATCCACTTCCAGCATCTCCCCAGCCGATGTTTGCCATTCTCCCGCCAACACCCACGCCACGCCGTTTTCACTGCTGGCCGTTTTTTGCTCAACGGTAACCTGAGAACGCCAGCTGTCGCGGCGCGTCATGATATTAAAATCCTCACAGCTGCCGCGAATGCGGGCGTCAATCGCCCATTCACCGGGAAACGGCCAAGGTCGATGCGGCTGTAAAACGTGTTCCCCGTGATCGCCGCGCAACAGCACGCTATCGCCGTGCAGCAGGGTAATCACGCGATCGATGCCGGGAAAAGGTGAAAACGGCCCGTCGGCGGAGATGGTAGCGATGCTGGCGCGCCAGGCAAACTGCGCGTCGCCCGGCGGATAGCTGACGATTTCTCGTGTTTCACCGCCGCCGTTGCGCCAGCGGCTGACCGGAAGCTGGTCGTAGGCAAAACGGGTGCTCATTGTAACGCCCTCATCGCCCCGGCAAAGTTCGCTGCTGCACGCTCTTCTGCCGCATGATGGCCTTCGCTGATTACCTGCTTGCCCGCCACAAACACGTCGCGGATCTGTTCGCGCTGGCCGCCAAACAGCCAGCGGTTCAACAGCGCTGTGCTGCTAACGCTGCTGAGGAACGCGTCTTCTGCCAGCACCAGCCAGTCGCCACGTTTGCCTATCGCCAGTTCACCCGCCGGCAAACCACACGCCTGCGCGCCGCCCTGTGCGGCTTGCTGCCACAGCAGATCGCCTACGGAAGGTTGATTGGGCAAGGTGATGCGGTTGCGACGACGATCGCGCAGTCGCTGGCCGTACTCCAGCCAGCGCAGCTCTTCCAATGCGCTAAGCGACACGTGGCTGTCGGAGCCAATGCCCCAGCGGCCGCCGCGCGCGATGTACTCCACCGCTGGGAAAATGCCGTCGCCGAGGTTGGCTTCCGTGGTCGGACACAATCCCGCCACCGCGCCGCTTGCCGCCATGCGCTGAATTTCGTCTTCATCAAGATGAGTGGCGTGAATCAAGCACCAGCGCTGATCGACCGCGAAGCGATTGAGCAGCCACGCCACCGGACGCTCACCGCTCCACGCCAGGCTGTCGTTAACCTCTTTCTCCTGCTCGGCAACGTGAATGTGCACCGGCACATCCTGCGGGCAGGCGGCTAATACTTCGTGCATCTGCGCTTCATTTACCGCGCGCAGCGAATGGAAGCAGATGCCATGATTAAGCAGCGGCTTATCCGCGCTCCAGCTCGCCACGCGCTGCTGCTGTTGCAGATAGGCGTCGGTTTGCTGAATGAAACGGCGCTGGCCATCGCTGGCCGGCTGCGAACCAAAACCGCTGTAGCTGTAGAGCACCGGCAGCAAGGTTTGGCCGATGCCGGCGGTCTCCGCTGCCGCCATCAGTGCCAGCTGCATGGCATCATCGGCGTAGGGTTTGCCGTGCGCATCGTGGTGCAAATAGTGAAATTCTGCCACCTGGCTGTAGCCGCCTTTCAGCATGTCGATGTAGAGATGCGTGGCGATAGCGCCAACCTGCTCGGGCGACAGGCGCTGCACCATGCGATACATCAAATCGCGCCATGTCCAGAAGCTGTCCTGCGGATCGCCCGCCACTTCAGCCAATCCCGCCATCGCGCGCTGGAAGGCGTGTGAATGCAGATTCGCTATCGCCGGAATCACCGGTCCGGCAAGACGCGTTGCATCGCCGGGCTCGCTGTTGGGCGCGAGTTGGGTGATCTGTCCGGTTGCGTTGGTGGTAATCAGTACGCGCTCATGCCAGCCGTCGGCCAGCAGTGCGCGTGGGGCAAAATAGGTTGTCATGGTTGATCCTGCATGGCTGAAAGTTGTATATACATATACATACTTTGAAGCGCAGTGTAAATCGCCGAACGCGAAGGGGAGTGGGATGGCAGAAACAGAGCAGATCGACAGCCTGTGGCTGGGGGCCGACATCGTTACGATGCGTGACGGGCACTACAATCTGATTGCCGACGGCGTGCTGGCGGTCAATCAGGGAAAACTGATTTGGGTGGGGCCACGCAGTGAATGCCCGGCTTTTTCCGCGCGCGAACAGCACCAATTTTCCGGCGGCATCATCACGCCCGGTCTGGTGGATTGCCATACGCATCTGGTGTTTGGCGGCGATCGCAGCCAGGAGTTTGAGCAGCGTCTTAATGGTGTGAGCTATGCAGAAATCGCTGCACAGGGCGGCGGCATTCTCTCCACGGTGCGCGCCACCCGCGCGGCCTCGCAGCAAGAGCTGGTGGCAAGTGCGCGCTGGCGACTGGATCGCCTGCTGGCGGAAGGCGTCACCACGGTAGAGATTAAATCTGGTTACGGTCTCGATGAAGCCAGCGAACTGACCATGCTGCGCGCCATTCGTGAGTTGGCGGAAACGGTGCCTGCCGATGTGCAGGCCACTTGCTTAGCCGCGCACGGTTTCCCGCCGGAGTTTAAAGACAATCCGCAAGGCTGGATCGATATCATCTGCCAGCGCCTGTTACCGCAGGTGAAAGCAGAAGGGTTGGCGGATGCGGTGGATGCGTTTTGCGAGCATTTGGCCTTTTCTCCTGAGCAAGTTCGCACGGTCTTTGATGCCGCCAAAGCATTGGGCATGCCGGTGAAACTGCACGCCGAGCAGCTTTCGGCGCTGGGCGGCGCGGCGCTGGCGGCCAGTTACGGTGCGCTCTCCGCCGATCATCTGGAGTACGCCACCGCAGCGGATGCGCAAGCGATGGCGCAGCACGGCACCGTGGCGGTGTTGCTGCCGGGCGCGTTTTATCTGTTGCGTGAAACCCAGCGTCCGCCGGTAGCACTGTTCCGTGAACACGGCGTAGCGATGGCGCTGGCCAGCGATGCCAATCCGGGCACCTCACCGGCGCTTTCGCTGCGACTGATGTTGAACATGGGCTGCACGCTGTTTGGTTTGACGCCGGAAGAGGCGTTAGCGGGCGTGACCTTGTGGGGCGCAAAAGCGCTGGGATTACAGCACTCGCACGGTTCGCTGGAAGCGGGCAAGGTCGCGAATTTTGTTCACTGGCCGCTGGCGCGTCCGGCTGAGCTGGTTTACTGGCTGGGCGGCGAGTTGCCGTGCCAGGTTATTTATCGTGGAGAAGCGCAATGACACCTTTTCATTTCACCGCCGGTAAGATTCCGCTGCTGGTCAGCATTCCTCACGCCGGCACGCAGTTAACGCCGGAAGTGGACGCCGGCCTGAGCGACGCAGCGCGCGGCCTGCCGGATACCGATTGGCACTTGCCGCTGCTGTACGATTTTGTGCGCGATCTCGGCGCCAGCGTGTTAATTGGTCACTATTCACGTTTTGTCATTGACCTTAATCGGCCGGCGGATAATCAGCCGCTCTACACCACGGCGACCACCGGCTTGTATCCGGAAACCCTGTTCGACGGCAGCCCCACCTTTGCACCGGGTAAAACGCCGAGCGCCGAGGTACGCCAGGGTTATCTGGACACGATTTGGCAGCCTTATCATCAACAGCTGCAGCAGGAGCTGGCACGCCTGAAAGCTGAACATGGTTACGCGCTGCTGTTTGATGCGCACTCGATCGCCTCGGTGATCCCGCGGCTGTTTGAGGGGCGTTTACCGGATCTCAACATCGGTACTAATGATGGCGCCAGCTGTTCAACGGCGGTGATCAACGCGATCAAACAGGTGTGTCATGCGCAAAACGATTACAGTTGGATCGCGAACGGACGCTTTAAAGGCGGCTATATTACCCGCGCCTACGGCCAGCCGGAGCAAGGCGTGCAGGCGGTGCAGCTGGAGCTGGCGCAGCTCAATTATATGGATGAAACCTCGCCGTTTGCCTGGCAGCAGGATCGCGCAGCGCAGCTGCAGAAGGTACTGAAACCGCTGATGCAGGCGTTTCTAGACGCCGGTAAATCGAACTAAATCCCCGCACCTATTCGTAGCGGCGCAATTTATTGCACGTTATTCAGATTGGCAATGTGGTCGCCATTCATACGCGCGATTAATCGCGCCGCTACGATTCGTGATCCTGCACCACCACAATGCACACCTTGCCTCCTCGCGGTGCAATATTACGTCCATCGCGTGACCATCTCCCTGAATTTGCGGCTTTGCCGATTTGGCATAGTGCTTGCTAGGTTGTATGTACAAGTAAAGACCGCGCAGCGATTATTAATTTTTATACTGGCTGGCTCACAAAAAGCTTATGCCGACAATGATCTGCCGCACGCTAACTTGTATATACATGAAAGGTCATCTGCAAATATTGCATAAGCAGAGACTGCCAAATTCGATTAATAGCCAGGAGATGCCGCATGACGCACCGCGCCCCGATTCGCCGTTTTTGCCTCACGACCCTGTTTGCCAGCCTGATGATCAGCGGCATTGCCGTCCAGGCGAAAGAGTGGAAATCGATCACCATCGCTACCGAAGGCAGCTACGAACCCTGGAACCTGACGCTGCCGGGCGGCAAGTTGGGCGGCTTTGAACCGGAACTGATGGAAGACCTGTGCAAGCGCATGGGCATTCAGTGCAAGCTGGTGGTGCAGAACTGGGACGGCATGATCGCCGGCCTCAACGCCGGAAAATATGACGTGATCATGGATGCGATTGTCATCACGCCAGAGCGCAAAAAAGTGGTTAACTTCACCACGCCATACGCTTCAACGCCCGCCACCTTTATTACCACTAAAGACAATCCGCTGCTGCCGGCCGATCACAACATCATCAAGCTGCATGACGACGAGAAAGCGATCAACGCGGCAATTGCCCCACTGAAAGCGGCGCTGAAGGGCAAAACCATTGGTATCGCCTCCGGCACGGTTTACACGCCCTTTATCGACAAGTACTTCAAAGGCGATACCGAGGTACGCGAATACACCTCTTCGGCGGATGCGATGCTCGATCTGCAATCCGGTCGTATCGATGCGGTGTTCGATGACGTGACCTTTGCGCAATCGATGCTGGCGCGCAAAGAGAACAACAATCTGGTCTTCAGCGGCCCACAGCTCGGCGGTCCAATTTGGGGCGAGGGCGAAGCAATGGGCGTGCGCATGGCGGATAACGATCTGAAAGCCAGGCTGGATGAGGCGATCCATGCCGCGCTGGCTGACGGCACGGTGAAAAAGCTCAGTGAGAAGTGGTTTAAAACTGACGTAACTCCGTAAGTGAGGTGAAAGATGATGAGCCTGCTGAGTTTTGGTGCTGATGGTTGGGGCCGGCTGATCCTGAGCGCCGCCTGTACCACGCTGCTGCTGTCGCTGGTGGCGCTGATGATTGGTGCGGTGGTCGGTTCCGGTGTGGCGGCCGCCAAATTATCGCCTCAGCGCTGGCTGCGCTGGTTGGGTGAAGGCTATTCGGTGGTGTTTCGCGGCATCCCGGAACTGCTGGTGATCTACCTGTTCTATTTTGGTGGATCCGGCCTGATTACGCTGGTTGGGCAGATGTTCGGCGCAGATGGCTTTATCGAAGCGCCGCCGTTCCTGATTGGGGCGCTGGCCATCGGGCTCATCTCGGGTTCGTATCAGGGTGAAGTGTATCGCGCGGCGCGTCTGGCGCTGGCCAAAGGCGAAGTGGAAGCGGCGGTGGCGATTGGCATGCCGCGCTGGCGCATCGCGCAACGCATTCTGCTGCCGCAGGTGGTGCGTTACGCGCTGCCGGGCATGTCGAACGTGTGGCAGATGAGCCTGAAAGACTCGGCGCTGGTGTCGGTCACTGGCATCGTCGAGCTGATGCGCGCCAGCCAGGTCGCGGCGGGATCCACGCGCGATTACTTCACGTTTTATCTGGTTGGCGCTGCCTGTTATCTGGTGCTGACGCTGGTGTCTAATCATGCGTTTCGTCGGGCAGAGTCGCGCCTTGGTCGCGCGTGGCAAAGTCGCACTGCGGCGCAGCATTAAGGAGCAGCAGCATGATCGACTTCGCTTTTCTCTCGGATACCTTCCTCAAACTGAGCGCCGCGCTGCCGGTGACGCTTGGCCTGTTTATCAGCGCCTTTCTCTGCGGCGGCATATTGGCGATTGGCATTTTGTCACTGCGCATGAGCCGCTGGCGGGTGCTGAGCGGCTTCGCACGCGGCTACATTCTGGTGTTTCGCGGCTCGCCGCTGATGATTCAGCTGTTTCTCATCTATTACGGTCTTGGCCAGTTTGGCGTCATCCGCCACAGCTTCGTCTGGCCGTTCCTGCGCGAGCCATTTATCTGCGCGGTACTGGCGCTGTCACTCTGTACGGCAGCTTACACCGCTGAGATTTTGCGTGGAGCGCTGCTCGCCGTGCCGGCTGGACAAGTGGAAGCCGGTCTCGCCTGCGGCATGTCACGCTGGCTGCTGCTGCGCCGCATTATCGTGCCGATCATGCTGCGCTATGCGTTGCCGGCGTACTCCACCGAAGCGATTTTGCTGGTGAAATCCACCGCGCTCGCCAGCCTCGTCACCGTGTGGGACGTGACTGGCGTGGCGCAGCAGATCATTCAGCGTACCTATCGCACCATGGAAGTGTTTGTCTGTGCGGCGGCGATCTACCTGATTCTCAACTTTATTATCGTCCAGCTGTACGCGCTGTTAGAGCGCCGTCTGACCCCGGCGCATCGTGTCGCAAAAAAGCCGATGCCCGCCGTTAAACCGCTTGCCGGAGAGTAATATGCATTCCACATCACCCGTTACCTTATCCGCCACTGATATCCATAAATCCTTTGGCGCGATGGAAGTTCTGAAAGGCATTTCGCTACAGGCGCATCAAGGCGATGTCATCTCGATTCTTGGCGCCAGCGGCTCGGGCAAAAGTACCTTGCTGCGCTGCATCAACCTGCTGGAAACGCCGGATGCTGGCGTGGTGAGTGTCGGCGGCGAAACCATTGAGATGAAACGCCATGCGCGCGGCCATCAGCTGGCGGCCAATCCGAAACAGATTGAGCGTTTGCGCTCACGCCTTGGCATGGTGTTCCAGAGCTTTAATCTTTGGTCGCACATGACGGTGCTGCAAAACGTCATTGAAGGGCCGCACTATGTGCTGAAGCGCGACAAGAAAAGCTGCATCGCCCAGGCGGAGCAACTGCTGGATCGCGTTGGCTTACTCAATCGCAAGGATTTCTACCCGGCGCAACTCTCGGGCGGCCAGCAGCAGCGCGTGGCGATTGCCCGCGCGCTGGCGATGGATCCGGAAGTGATGCTGTTTGATGAACCGACTTCGGCGCTCGATCCAGAACTGGTGGGCGAAGTGCTGAAAGTGATGCGCAGCCTGGCGGAAGAGGGGCGCACCATGCTGGTGGTGACGCACGAAATGGGCTTTGCGCGCAACGTCTCCAACCGCGTGGTGTTTATGCATCAGGGCACCATTGATTGTCAGGGCGCGCCGGAAGAGATGTTTGGCGCGCAGGGATCGCAGCGCTTTAAGCAGTTTATCTCCAGCCATCACGGCGCGGAGCAGCCAGCATGACCATCGTATGGGGCGACAGCCCCTTAACCTGGCAAGAGCTGGTGCAGGTGGCGCGGCACAACGCGGAACTCAGTTTGAGCGTCAGCGCCTGGCAGCGCATTGCGCAGGGGCGCGCGATTGTCGATGAGATTGTCGCCAGCGGCCAGATCGCTTACGGCATCAATACCGGCCTCGGCGCGCTGTGCAACATCACGCTGCCGGAAGATCAGCTCAGCCAGCTGTCGCGCAATACGCTGCTGAGTCACGCCTGTGGCGTGGGTCCGCTGCTGACGCGTGAGCAGGCGCGCGCCATTCTGTGCGCGGCGATTGCCAATTACAGCCACGGCAAATCGGGCGTGTCGGTGGCGCTGGTGCAGCATCTGCTGGCGCTGCTCAATCAGCAGATAACGCCGCAGGTGCCGTCGCAGGGTTCGGTCGGCTACCTCAGCCATATGGCGCATATCGGTCTGGCGCTGATTGGTGTCGGCGACGTGGAGTATCAAAACCAGATCATGCCCGCGGCGCAGGCGTTAACGCTGGCGGGATTACAGCCTTATCGTCCGGGGGCCAAAGAAGGTTTGAGCCTGGTCAACGGCACGCCGTGCATGACCGGCTTGTCCTGCCTGGCGCTGGATGATGCGGCGCGTTTGCTGGATTGGGCCGATGTCACCGGTGCGATGAGTTTTGAGGCGCTGCGTGGACAGCGGGTGGCCTTTGATGCCGAAGTGATCGCGCTGAAAGCCAGTCCGGGCATGCAGCTGAGCGGTCAGCGCTTACGCGCATTGCTGAGTGATAGCCCGCTGCTGACGACCAGCGTTGGCATTCGCACTCAGGATGCGCTCAGCCTGCGATCCATGCCGCAGGTACATGGCGCCAGCCGCGATCAGTTCGATCACGCGGCGCGCCAGATTGAAACCGAACTCAATGCCTGCACCGATAATCCGCTGGTGCTCGGCACGGCGGATAACTGGCGCGTAGTGTCGCAGGCTAACCCGCACGGCGAATCGGTGGCGATGGCGGCGGATCTGCTGGCGATTGCCATGGCGGAAATCGGCAGCATCGCCGAGCGGCGGCTTGATCGTTTGGTCAATCCGCTGGTGAGCGGCTTACCGGCGTTTCTGGTGGCGCAGCCGGGCGTTAACTCCGGCATGATGATTGCGCAGTATGTGGCGGCGTCACTCTGTGCGGAGAATCGCCAGCTGGCGCAGCCGGCGGTGCTGGATAACTATGTGACCTCGGGTTTGCAGGAGGATCATCTCAGCCTCGGCACCGGCGCGGCGCTGAAGCTGCTGAAGCTGGTGGGCAACGTGTGGCAGATTCTGGCGATCGAGTATCTGCTGGCGGCGCAGGCGCTGGATTTCCACGGCGAAGAGCAGCTGGCGCAGGGAACGGCGCAGGCATTGCGACGCTTGCGCGCGGTGGTTGCCAACTGGCAGGAAGACCGCTGGCTGGCACCGGAGATCGCGCGGGCGGTAGAGGTGTTGAAAAATTATCATCCGCGCTGAAGAAGCGCACCATCCGTAGCGGCGCGATTTATCGCGCACATTAATGGCAGCTCCGTGCCCATCCAGACATTGCGCAATACAGTGCGCCGCTACGAAATTTGTCAGGCATTACTTACGGCGAGCGTCCGGGCGCACCAAATCGAAACGCAGTTCTTCGCTGATGCCGTAATAGGCCGACGGGCCTCCGGCACGCAGGATTGGCTGTGCTTTGGCCGTTTGATAAATACCCTCTTCCAGTAGGGCTTCATCAATATGAATGGCGACCGCTTCGCCCAGCACCAGCCAGCTATCAATCGGCTGGCCCTGGGCATCCTGCAACTGAATCAACTGCGTCAACTTACACTCAAAATTCACCGGGCTTTCCGCCACCATGCTGACATTGACGTGTGACGCTGCAAGCGGCGTTAATCCCGCCAGCGCAAACTCATCCTGTTCGGACGGCACCGATGCGGAGCTCTCATTCATCGCCTCGGCCAGCGGACGCGTGGCCAGATTCCAGACAAACTCTTTGGTCTCAGAGATATTTTGTACGCTGTCTTTCCAGCCGCTGCTGGCAAAACCAATAATCGGCGGATGATAGTTAAAGCAGTTAAAGAAGCTATAGGGCGCTAAATTGCGTACGCCGCGGGCGCTTTGCGAGCTGACCCAGCCGATTGGGCGAGGGCCGACGATGGCGTTCAACGGATCGTGCGGCAAACCGTGTCCCGCGCGGGGCTGATAAGAGTAACGCTGACGAGTCATAACCATCCTTATAAGAGAACCTGAGTGAGGTGCACTAATCTCATCTAATACGGTGAATTCGATTAAGCGCATTGTGCGATGCCGCTAGCCAGAGTATCTTACGCCCGCGCTATTTTCCGGAGAAACTATGAACAAGCCAGCCGCCACGTCACCTTTCCATCCGCGTAACCGCCACCAGGGCCGTTATGATTTTGCTGCTCTGACCGCAGCCCATCCGCCGCTGACGGTGAAAGTGCGTCCCAACGGCTACGGCGAGTTGTCGGTGGATTTCGCCGATCCTGAAGCGGTGATGCTGCTGAATCAGGCGCTGCTGAAGCTGTTCTATAACCTCAACTGGCAGCTACCTGCAGGTTATCTGACGCCGCCGGTGCCGGGCCGTGCCGATTACGTGCATGCGCTGGCCGATCTGCTGGCGAGCGACAACGGTGGCGTGGTTCCACGCGATCTGGATGTAATGGATATCGGCTGCGGCGCGAACTGCATCTATCCGCTGATTGGCAACGCCGAATATGGCTGGCGCTTCACCGGCACCGATATCACCGCCGAAGCGATTACCGTGGCCGGGCAGATTGTGGCGAGTAATCCGGGCTTGCAGCGCGGCGTGCGTCTGCGTCGGCAAAAAGAGGCCTCGGCGATTTTCGCCGGCGTGGTGCATAAGAATGAACGCTATCATGCGGTGCTGTGCAATCCGCCTTTCCATTCATCTGCGGAAGAGGCGGCCAGCGTGGGTCAGCGCAAAACGCGCAACCTTGGCTTAGGCAAAAATGCGCCGCTCAATTTTGGTGGCCATCACAACGAATTGTGGTGTGACGGCGGCGAGCGCAAGTTCGTTGGTCAAATGATCGCTGAAAGCGTGACGCACTCAGACGCCATTATTTGGTTCACCTCGCTGGTCTCACGCAAAGAGAATTTACCGGCGCTGCGCGACCAGCTGCGCGATCTCGATGCTTATGAAGTGCGCATCATCGAAATGGCGCAAGGTCAGAAGCAGAGCCGCTTTATCGCCTGGACGTTCCAGCCGCCGGCGACGCGCGCCAAACGGCTGAAACGCTAACCTCATTGCGCCGGCGGCAACGCCGGTAAGCTGGCAGCGGAGGGAATATCGCTGCCGGTTTGCATCACTGCTACCGTTTGATGCGGCGCTTTAATGCCGGCCGCATCAAAATGCTTCTTCACCTTATCATCCAGCGCAAAACGTACCGTCCACTGCTTCAGCGGCTGGGTGGTGAATGACACGCGCACGGTAAAGGATTGGTTGGTTAATCCCACTAATCCGGCAAAACTCGGCTCGCCAATCACCATGCCGCGAATCTCCGGGTTCTCCAGCAGCTCTTTCACCGCGCCCTGCAGCGTTTGGTTAACGCGTTCGGTATCTTCACTGCGATCCACATCATAGTTCGCCACGAACGAGCCGATGCCACGCACAAAGTTGGCGAAGGTGGTGATCGATGACCACGGAATAATGTGATACGCGCCGGTATCCTGACGCACGCCCACCGAGCGAATCGACATGCGCTCTACGGTGCCGGTGATCGGGCCAATGGTGACTAAATCACCGGTGTTCATGCCGTTCTCAAACTGGATAAAGATGCCGGTGATGATGTCCTTCACCAGCGTTTGCGAACCGAATGATACCGCCAGACCGAGCGCACCGGCACCGGCTAGCAGCGGCGCAATATTCACGCCCACTTCCGACAGTAAAATCATAATGGTGATTGTGCTTATTACGACCGCCAGCGCGTTACGAAACAGCGTCAGCAGCGTGCGGGTGCGTGCGCTCGGCATGGGGCGGCCATGCGAATCCGAGGCGAGGCGACTTTCGATCAGGCTTGCCAGCAGTGTCCAGCCGACTGCCGACAGCAGCACAATGATCACGATACGAATCAGCACATCCACCATTTTTTGGCCGGCGCCAAGTGTGAGCCAGTGCCAGAGATCAAACAGATTCCATGCGTTGAGTAGCAGCAACAGCGTGGCAAACACCGTGACCACGCGCGCCAGTTTCAGCAGCGCTTTCACCCAATCGTTCACGCGCTTTTGCAGCTCGGGATAGTTGCGGCGCATGTCGAGCGACAACGTGACGGTTTTGCCAATCCAGCGCGTCAGCATGCCGGAAATCAGCGCGGCGATAACCACGATCGCCAGGCTGCGCACCGTGGCGGACATCATAAACTTCAGGCTGTCGCCGGGATTGAAGATCGAGAACAGGAACAGCGCGATAAAGTAGGCGCTGGCCAGCCAGTGCCACACCATGCCAAAGGCGCGGATGAACAGCGCAAAGAAGCTCAAGCTGCGATCGGCAAGACGCGACAGTTCATGATGGATGTTGCTTTTGTTGCGGAAAATCAGCCACAGCGCCCAGCCGGTCATGATCCCCATAATCAGCATGTTGACCAGCGCCGCCACCTGAATATTCACCTGATTGGAGACAATCGGCACCACCACCAGTAAACCGTAACCGATGATGCCGCTTAGCCAGCTCAAACGTGTGTTCCAGTAGCTGGCGCGCGCATCGGTTAAGTGGAAGAAGCGCAGCGTAGGGAAACGCGGGCAGAATATCAGCCGCAGCACCGCTTTAAAAAACTCAATCAGCGCGAAGGCGTTAAGGAAAAGGCCTTGCTGATAGGCGATGGTGCGGTTGTTGTTGTGATAGTTGTCGCTGATGATCTGACCGACAAACAGCGTCAGCGCTAGCAGCACAATATCGAGCACAAAGGCCATCAAGATAGTGGCGGGCAAGTGCAGCCACTTGGTGCGCTCAAGGTTTTGATCGCGTCCCCAGCGGCCCATGCGGCGCCACACCGGCCACATCAGGCGGCGTGTCAGCCAGTAAAATGCAAACACCGCGGCGGAGAGCGCAGCAAAGTATTTCAGCGCGTTGAAAAAGGTTTGCTGGTTAAAGGATTTGTGTGGCGCATTGGTGATGTTGTCATGCAGTTGCACAAACTGCGCGGCCACCGCGCCGCCGTATTCACGCGTTACGCTGGTGACGCTCTCCAGTACCGTGAGATCGTCCTGATTGGCCTGCGGCGGCGCCAGCACCGGTTGGTCGCTGGTGGATTGGCTGTTGGCAGCCTGACGTAACTGATCGATCAGCTCCTGACGCGAGGCGTTGTTATCCAGAATATTCGCCAGCGCGGCATAGGCGGCTTTTTTCTCGTCTAAGCTGGGTTCGCCTTCGGCTTTATCATCCGCTGCCGGGGTTTGCGACTGCTGTGCTGCGACGGCCGCCTGCGGCAGATTAACGGCCTGCGCCGGGGGAATGAGAAATAGAGTGAACAAACTGAAGAGTAACCACACGGCTGAACGCCATGGTGGGCTGGCAGACGACATCGCTTTTCTCCTTTAGCTTCGCGCAGCGGCACAAGAGAGAAGTATAGTCAGTGATGGAAGGTGAAGATTTTGAAAAGGAAAATTGAATCGTGGTACCTGCCGTAGTGGCGCGATAAATCGCGCCGCTACAAATGCTGCATGTAAAAAACCGCCGCCGAAAATGGGCGACGGTTTAATGGCAGAGCTTAGGATACGTGCTGCAGGAACTCGCGCAGACGGTCGCTCGGCGGGTTGGTGATCAGATCGTCCGGGTTGCCATCTTCTGCGATGGTGCCTTTGTCGATAAAGATCAGACGCGAAGCCACTTTTTGGGCGAAACCGACTTCGTGCGTCACGATGACCATCGTCATGCCTTCTTCCGCCAGATCCTGCATCACTTTCAGTACTTCGTGACGCAGCTCGGGATCCAGCGCTGAGGTTGGCTCATCAAACAGCATCATCTTCGGTTTCACCGCCAACGCACGCGCAATCGCCACGCGCTGCTGCTGACCACCGGAAAGCTCAGACGGGAAGTGGTGTGCACGCTCGGCGAGGCCCACTTTACCCAGCAGCTCACGCGCCAGCTTATGCGCTTCCTCTTTCTTCGTACCACGCACGCGAATCGGACCAAAGGCGACGTTATCCAGCGCGCTCATCTGTGGGAACAGATGGAACTGCTGGAACACCATGCCCGCTTCCTGACGAATCAGTCGCTCATCCACTTTCGGATCATTGACCTTCATGCCATCGACAACCAGCTCGCCGGTGGTGATCTCTTCCAGCTTGTTGATGCAGCGCAGCAGTGTGGATTTACCGGAACCGGACGGTCCGATAATCACCACTACTTCGCCTTGATTAATCTTCAGGTTGATGTTGTGCAGAACCTGAGTCTGGCCGAAATTCTTCGAGACGTTTTTAAATTCAATCACAGAATTTTCATCCTTTTCTCAATACGGCGCAGCACAAAGCTCAACACCAACGTAATAACCAAATAGATAATGGCAACGGCGCTCCAGATCTCCAGCGCGCGGAAGTTACCGGCAATGATCTCCTGACCCTGACGCGTCAGTTCGGCCACGCCAATCACGATAAACAGCGACGTATCTTTGATGCTGACAATCCACTGATTACCCAGCGGTGGCAGCATACGGCGCAGGGCCAGCGGCATGATCACATAACGCAGGGTCTCGCGGCGCGACAGACCCAGCGCCAGACCCGCTTCACGGAAGCCTTTATTAATCGACAGTACCGCACCGCGCGTGATTTCCGCGATATAAGCGCCGGAGTTGATCATGATGGTGACCACCGCCGCGCTGAACGGATCGATACGCAGATCCGGGAAAGCCATCGGCAGGGCGAAGTAGATAAACATCACCTGAACCACGATTGGCGTGCCGCGAATCAGTTCGATGAAGACTAAGGCGATGTTGTTGGTGATCCAGCCGCCGTAGGCGCGGGCAAAACCGGCAACTAAACCGATAATTAAACCGCCGACCAGGCCGAGGACCGAGATCAGCAGGGTCATTTTGGCGCCTTCGATTAAAATCGGCAGGGCAGGCCAAATGACGCTCCAGTCAAACTCCATGGTGTGACTCCAAAATCTGTTGCGTGGAAATGTAAAAAGCAGGGAGTGTCAGGCTCCCTGCTGGAAAAATCGGCTCAGGCCGCAATTATTTTGGTTCAGTACCGAACCATTTTTTATAGATGGTGTTGTAAGTGCCGTTATCGCGCAGAGTTTTCAGGGCGCCGTTCACTTTTTCACGCAGGTCGTCGCTGCCTTTCGGGAACGCGATGCCATACTGCTGCGCTTCAATTGACTCGCCTACCGCTTTGAAGCGGCCTTTACCGGCGGTGTTGATGAAGTACAGGATGTTCGGCGTATCGTGCAGCACGGCGTCAGCACGGTTAGTGCCTAACTCCATGTACGCGTTGTCGATGTTAGGGAACTGGCGCAGGTCTTTAGACTTGATGTGCGCTTTGGCGTAATCCACCGAACCGGTGCCGCTCTTCACCGCCACCACTTTGCCGTTCAGATCGTCAATGCTTTTAACGTCTTTTTCATTCTCGCGCACCATCACCAGCAGGCCGCTTTTGTAGTAGCCGTCAGAGAACTCGATGGCTTTTTTACGTTCTTCGGTGATGGTGATACCCGCCAGCGCCAGGTCAATGTTTTTGGTTTGCAGCGCAGGAATGATGCCGCTGAAATCCATTGGCTTGAAGGCGTAATCGAGTTTCAGTTCTTTCGCGATGGCATCCCACAGATCGATATCAAAACCGACGTATTTATCGCCTTGTTTGAACTCAAAGGGAACAAATGCGGTGTCGGTTGCGACGATCAGTTTTTTGTCTGCTGCGGTGGAGGAAAGCGAGAAGGCCAGCGCCAGCGCGGCCACGGAGACTTTAATCAATGACTTCATCATTTTTTCCTTATTACCCGTCAGGCCTGGTGGCCCGATGTACGGCCTATCATATGAAAAAATTATGCCAACTTTTCATTTTGCTCGAAATCAGTAGTTTTAAGCACTTGCTGACACGATTTTGCGCAGAGGAAAAGTTTTGCACCGTATTGGTGCTTCATTTTGGTGCGTGGTGCTGTTGTGGTGCAGGCACAGTGTGCACCAAGGGCGGGGAGAGCGAAAGAAGGGATTAAGGAAATGTTAACAACGTCAAAAAAAGCACCACAATGTTACAGACGTAAAAAAAGGCGGGATAACCCGCCTTCGTTATAACACTGAAATTTATTCAATATTCGATTCGATAAACCATAGGAATTTATCCAGATCGCGCGATGCCGCAGTGAAGATATCAGCGGTATCTTCATCGCTGACTTCAGTGATAGCTTTACGCGTGTCATTCGCCACAATCGCATAGCGATCGGCCAGCGCTTTCAGGTGATCCTGCACGCTGTGAATGTTCAACGGGTAGCTTTTCAGTGGTGTTTTATCGTTGACGATTTGAGTGGTACCCAGCGCCACGCCGCCTAACTGAACTACACGTTCAGCGATAGTGTCCTGATGATCGGTAATGGCGGTACGGAAACCATCCAGCATCTCATGTACGCCAATAAAGTTGGCGCCACGCATGTTCCAGTGCGCCTGCTTGGTGATCAGCGACAGGTCAATAAACTCCACTACCAGACGGTTGAGCACCTCGATGGTCGCTTTTTTATCGCTGTCAGCGACGTCATTACGGGTGTAAATCAGATCAGACGATTTAGTTTTAACCAGTTTTGCGGTACTCATCATTAATGTCCTCTTATTGATGGTTGTCCTAATCAAGCACGGAGATAAGTATAGCAGCAGTTTTTTAACTTGCAGGGTTGATTAAATCAATGACAGGAATAGATAAACCTTAATATTGCTCAGGGATTGTGCATCTTGAAGATTATTTCAGTTAAAACAGATGCTTGTGAGGCATGTTAATTATTTATTAAACGTGTTGCAAAATAATAACGGAAAAATCTTAATACCGCGTTAAAAATGATAATGAGAATGCTTCTATATTTAGCCTGCCGCGCAGCAGGCTGAATTATTGAATATTTATTGCGGATGCGTAATGTCGACTTCGCTTATTTTTGCGCTTTTTTGTTTCATGGTGAGCGTTGAACCAGCCGAGGCGATGATGATCGCTAGCAGCGCAATCCACTGCTTCAGCGTCAATAGCTCGCCCAGGAATAATATGCCTGATAACGCCGCCATCGCCGGTTCCAGACTCATTAAGGTACCAAAAATGCGTGCCGGCAGTCGTGTCAGCGCCATCATCTCTAAAGAATAGGGAATGGCGCTGGAGAGCAGGGCGATCAGCAGTGCCAGCGGCAATACTTCCCAATGCCAGATGCCCGGCGCGGCAAAGGTCAGGCCGAGCGGCACAAAAATCACCGAGGCAATTAGCGAACCCATCGCCACCGTCGCCGGACCATGCTCCGCGCCGGCACGCTGTCCTGCAAGGATGTACACCGCCCAGCAGGCACCCGCGCCTACCGCCAGCAACGCACCGAGCGGATCGATATGACTCATCCCTTCACCGATGGGCAACAGGAACCACAAACCCGCCACCGCCAGCAACACCCAAAGAAAATCAAGCGGACGACGCGCGCCGATCAACGCCAAAGTTAGCGGACCCAAAAACTCCAATCCGACGGCAACGCCCAGCGGCACGGTGCGAATCGCTAAATAGAAGAGATAGTTCATGCAGCCCAGCGCTAAGCCGTACATCAGCAGCGGTTTGCGCTGCTCGCGCGTGAAGCGCAAACGCCAGGGTTTAAAGATAATGCAGAGAATCAGGGTGCCAAGACCAAGACGCAGCGCGGTAATGCCGGTGGCGCCAACGGTGGAAAACATTGATTTTGCCAGTGAAGCGCCGCCCTGTAGTGAGAGCATGGCAATCAGCAGCACAGCAATAGGGAACAACACCGGGGCCATATTTTTGGTCGTCAGAGGGGCAGACATCCTGTAATCCATTCCTTTTATTTATTAACAGCAGAGCAACAAGCGCTCAGTGTAATGGAATCTCAGGCAAATAAGGAGACGCGAATCGGGGAAATAAAACGCGCTGACAGGTCAGAATTTGGCCATTTTTAGTGCCATTTCCGTAAAGAAACGTCAGGTTAGTTTAGGAATTTACTTAAAGGCATTTTTTGTGATCGTTATTTATGTTGCAGGGATATGATGCTTTTTATAAGTAAAATGAATGACATAGGAAACTTCATTAACTTTCTGTTACACCAAACAATCTGTTAGACAACAAAATGCGGGCAGAGTTTCTTGCTGTTTTTTGTTATATTTAAAGCGTTGTCAGGAGAGAAGTATATTCACATTTGAGGTGGTTATGAAAAAAATTGCATGTCTTTCAGCATTGGCTTGTGTACTTGCAGTTTCTGCAGGTTCTGCCATGGCACAAAGCACCGTTACCGGTGGTTACGCTCAGAGCGATTATCAAGGCGTTGCTAACAAAGCAAACGGCTTCAACCTGAAATATCGTTACGAAGACGGTACTAACCCACTGGGTTGGATCGGTTCTTTCACCTATACCGAAAAAGATCGTACTGATGCTGGCGCTTATAACAAAGCTCAGTACTACGGCATCACCGGTGGTCCTGCTTACCGTCTGAACGACTGGGCGAGCATCTACGGTGTTGTTGGTGTGGGTTACGGTAAATACCAGCAGAACGACAATTCAGTACGTTCTAAGTCTGATTCAAGCGACTACGGTTTCTCTTACGGTGCGGGCATGCAGTTTAACCCAATCGAAAACATCGCTGTTGACGTGGGTTACGAGCAGAGCCGTATCCGCAACGTTGACGTTGGCACCTGGATTGCTGGCGTAGGTTACAGCTTCTAAGTTCTTGCTTAGACCAGTTGCACAATAAACGGTCCTTCGGGACCGTTTTTTTATGGGCGCGATTAACGATTTACCTGCCGCCAGAAACACAAAGCCCGCTACATGAGCGGGCTTTATTGGAATTTGTATGCGTCGGGAACATTAGCCGCGCCAGATCAGTTTTGGGCACGGACGTTCAACCAGCTGTTTGCCGGTGAGCTTTTCAATCAGCATCAAGCGCAGCGCAAACGGCGAGCGGGTCAACAGGCACAGCAGCGATTTCAGCTCAAAAGCCGGTTTGCTTTGTTCAGCCTGGAAACATTTGCCACAGTCGAGGCAGTTTTTCATGGTAGTCATGTTCACCTCCCGAGTGAATGACGACATTTCTTTGTAGCCTTTATAAGCTATTCGCTTACATTATCAACAAAGATAGCACTGGCTATACTCTTTAGCCAACACTATTTAGGAAAAATTTGTGCTTATTTGTGCCTGGTTTACAATGGGCGCAGCCAGCCCGCACCGCAGATAAAGTGCGGCAGATAATAAAGAGGAAGTTAGATGAGTCGTCGTGCAAAAATCGCCACCAACATGCCCCAGGGCCCGCTAAAAGAGATAGAGGAGCATGTCGAAGGATTTCGTCAGGTGCGCGAGGCGCATCGTCGTGAGCTGATCGATGACTACGTTGAATTAATCTCTGATTTGATTCGTGAATTTGGCGAAGCGCGTCAGGTGGATATGGCTGCACGTTTGGGGGTTTCCCAGCCGACAGTGGCGAAAATGTTAAAGCGTCTTGGCACCACCGGTTTGGTTGAGCAAGTGCCGTATCGCGGTGTATTCCTCACCGCCGAAGGCGAGAAGCTGGCTGAAGCGAGCCGCGTCCGCCACCATATTGTTGAAACTTTCCTGTTGGCGCTGGGCGTTAGCCCGGAAACCGCGCGCCGTGATTCAGAAGGCCTTGAGCATCACGTCAGTGATGAAACTCTGGCCGTGTTCCAGAAATTCTACGAGAATCGCTAACTACAAGGCCTTCCGCCATCATGCCCAATCTGCTTCGTTCTTTTATGCGCGATC
Organism: Pantoea sp. GCM10028869; assembly: GCF_042666835.1. Classification (NCBI taxonomy): domain Bacteria; kingdom Pseudomonadati; phylum Pseudomonadota; class Gammaproteobacteria; order Enterobacterales; family Erwiniaceae; genus Pantoea; species Pantoea sp. GCM10028869. The sequence goes on from NZ_JBHTGO010000002.1 coordinate 348,832, forward strand.
GTATTTTGCATTTGTTGTTGCTGTTGGGTGTGATCATGTTGCCGCTGGCGAATTTCCGCTGGTCGCAACTGCCTTCCGCTGTGGACTGGCATACCATCATGACGCTCACCGGCTTACTGATGCTGACCAAAGGGCTGGAAAACAGCGGCTATTTTGATGTGCTCGGCGCACGTCTGATTCAGCGTTTCCAGCATGAACGCGCATTGGCGTTATTCATGGTGTGCGCCGCCGCGTTGCTCTCAACTTTTCTCACCAACGATGTTGCGCTGTTTATTCTGGTACCGCTCACGCTGACACTGCGTAAATTCTCGCGGCTGCCCATTTCGCGCCTGATCATTTTCGAAGCGTTGGCAGTGAACGCGGGTTCCTTACTGACGCCGGTTGGTAACCCGCAAAACATTCTGCTGTGGAGTCACGGCACGCTCAGCGTGCCCGGTTTCATTGCGCAGATGGCGCCGCTGGCGGCATTTTTACTGCTTTCGCTGATGGCGTTAACCTGGTGGAGTTTCCCGGCGCGCGCGATCCAAAAGCATGAGCAGAGTGAAACTCAGGCGTGGCGCAAAGCGTTGTTCACGATTAGCGTGCTGCTGTATATCGTATTTATCGTCGCGCTCGAGCTAAAAATGACCGGCTGGGCGCTGCTGCTGGTGGCGGCCTGTTTCCTGATCATGGCGCGCAGCGTGTTGATCAGCATCGACTGGAGTTTGCTGCTGGTGTTCGTGGCGATGTTTATCGATGTCTTCCTGTTGATGCATTTGTCCTGGCTGCAGCCTCACTTTGCCGCTATCGGTCAGCTAGGCGAGGGCGGAATCTATTTGCTGGCGATTGGCTTGTCGCAATTCATTAGTAACGTTCCCGCCACCATTCTGCTTTTGCAGAAAGTGCCACCGTCGGAGGTGCTGGCGTGGGCAGTGAATATCGGCGGATTTGGCTTATTGCCGGGTTCGCTCGCCAACTTGATTGCCTTGCGGATGGCGCAGGACGCGCGCGTTTGGTGGCGTTTCCACTTGTTTTCTATCCCGATGCTGGCCTGGTCGATGTTAGGCGGATGGCTGCTGTTACACCTCATGCGTTAGCACCGTGCCAATGTCGGCTTGTGTAAAGTTGCATTGGCATTTGTCAATTTCCCATCTAAGGTTATGTTGACCGTTTTTGCCCGGGAATCGGGACAACTGCCTACGATGAAAAATTATGGAAAACCAGAATCAACCGTCTGAACGCGATCAGCAGGATCCGCAAAAAACCGCCAATACCCATCAAGATAACAACGAACCAGAACGTAAACGTCCCGGAAAGAAACCTCTGATTTTTCTCGCCATTGTGGTGGTGATTATGATCGTGGTGGGATTATGGTTTTGGCTCACCACGCGCAATATCGAAAGCACGGATGATGCCTTTACCGAAGGCAATGCGGTGACCATCGCGCCGAAAGCGGCCGGATATGTGGTCAAGCTGCTGGTGCGCGATAACCAGCGCGTGAAGCAGGGCGATTTGCTGGTGGAGATCGATGCGCGCGACAGTGAAGCGCAGCGCGATCAAGCCAAAGCCCAGCTTGGTCTGGCCCAGGCGCAGCTGCATCAGGCGCAGGCGCAGTTAGCCTTGTCCCGCGTGCAGTATCCGGCACAGCGCGATCAAGCTCTCGCCGATCAGGCCAAAGCGCAGGCCAATTTGCTTAACGCCCAGGCCGATTATCGTCGCCAGCGCGGTGTTGATCCGCGTGCCACTTCACAGCGCAATATTGATACTGCCGCCGCGCAATTGCGTTCGGCTGAAGCGCAACTGCAAAGCGCTAAGGCGCAGGTTGAAGTGGCTTCTCAGGTGAAGCTGCAAATCCGCCAGCAGGAAACCAATGTGGAAGCGCGTGAGCAGCAGGTTGAGCAGGCGCAGGCGCAGCTCAACACCGCCGAATTGAATCTCTCTTATACCCAGGTTCGCGCACCTTACGACGGCTTTGTCACCAAGCGTAACGTGCAACTCGGCACGCTGGTGCAGGCTGGCAGCGCGCTGTTCTCGCTGGTTTCGCCTGAAATCTGGATTAATGCCAATTTCAAAGAGTCACAGCTGGCGCGCATGAAGCCGGGTAATAAAGTGGAAATCAGTGTCGATGCCTGGCCGGATATGAAGCTGGAAGGGCATGTGGATAGCGTGCAGATGGGATCCGGTTCCCGCTTCTCAACCTTCCCGGCGGAAAACGCCACCGGCAACTACGTGAAAATCGTGCAGCGCGTGCCGGTGAAAATCGTTATCGATAAAGGATTGGATCCCAATCATCCGCTGCCGCTGGGCTTGTCGGTTGAGCCGAAGGTCACAGTGGAATGAGTGCGAGCGAAAGCTGGCGTCCGGCCAGCAATCCGTGGCTGGTCGCCATTACGGTGACGCTGGCGGTGTTTATGGAGATCCTCGACACCACCATCGTTAACGTCGCGCTGCCACACATTGCCGGTTCGCTCTCCTCCAGCTACGACGAATCGACCTGGGTTTTAACCTCTTATCTGGTGGCGAACGGCATCGTGTTGCCCATTTCGGCGTTCTTCAGCCGCCTGTTTGGCCGCAAGCAGTTCTTCCTGATTTGCATCGTGATGTTCACCATCTGCTCCTTCCTGTGCGGCATCGCGACGGAGCTGTGGCAGATCATTCTGTTCCGCATCCTGCAGGGCTTTTTTGGCGGCGGATTGCAGCCGGTACAGCAATCGGTGCTGCTCGATTACTTCAAAGCGGAAGATCGTGGCAAAGCCTTTGGTCTATCGTCGATTGCGATTATCGTCGCGCCGGTGATTGGTCCGACGCTGGGCGGCTGGATCACCGACAACTACAGCTGGCGCTGGGTGTTCTTCATTAATATTCCAGTCGGTATTTTGACGGTAATGGCAATTTACCAGCTGCTGGAAGATCCGCCGTGGGAGCGCAAGTGGGATAAAGGCCGCCTGAAGATCGACTACATTGGCATCAGCCTGATCACGCTGGGACTTGGCTGTTTGCAGGTGTTCCTCGATCGTGGCGAAGATGAAGATTGGTTTGCCTCGCACTTCATTCGCCTGTTCGCCATGCTGGCGGTGATCGGCATTATCGGCGCCATTTATTGGCTGCTGTATGCACGCAAACCGGTGGTCGATCTTAGCGTAATGAAGGATCGTAACTTCTGGGTGGCGGGCTTGCTGATGGCGGGCATGGCGATGATTTTGTACGGCAGTTCGGTGGTACTTCCCCAACTGGCGCAGCAGGATCTCGGTTACACCGCAACCTGGTCGGGGCTGGTGCTGTCGCCCGGCGCAATATTGATTGTGCTGACGATACCCATCGTGCTGAAGCTGATGCCGATTGTGCAAACGCGCTACATTATCGCATTCGGCTTCACCTGCCTTGCCAGCGCCTTCTTCTATTCCACCCGGCTTACGCCCAACGTTGATTTCACCACGCTGGTGTTAATGCGCAGCGCGCAGTCGATTGGCCTTGGCTTCCTGTTTGTGCCGCTGACCACCATTGCGTTCATCACCGTGCCGCAGCGATTAAACGCCGATGCGTCGGCGCTGTTCACCATGTTCCGTAACGTCGCGGGTTCGATCGGAATTTCGCTGTCGACGGCGGGCATTACCGAACGCATGCAGACGCGATCGGCCAACATGGTGCACAACATGTCGCCGCTCAATGAGCCTTACAATCTCACGCTGCAGCATTGGGCTGATTCGATCCGTAATTTCACCACCGCAGTGGGCGATCCGCTGGTGCTGGCGAGCGGGCAGCTCTACCAGGAGATGATCGCGCAGGCCCGTATTCTGGCGTACATCGACGTATTTACGGGCCTGAGTATCGTGGCGTTGCTATTGATTCCATTTTGTTGGTTGCTTTCGCCGATCAAGAGCGAAGGCAGTGCAGGAGCACATTAAAATGAGTAAGTTTTCGCGCTCTACGCCGTCACTGACGTTGCTGGCGCTGTCACTGTTGCTGGCCGGATGCGCCGTAGGACCTGATTATCAGCCGCCGCAGGCGCACACGCCGGGCGGTTACCATGATTTGCCTTCACAGCAAGCGTCTAAGCCGCTGGCGGCAGCGACCAATCCGCTGTGGTGGAAAAGCTTTAACGATCCGCAGCTTGATAGCCTGATTGAGCGCGCTATTGCCGGCAACTTAACGCTGCAACAATCGGTGCTGCGTATTGCCGGGGCGCGTGAGCAGCTGGCGCAGGCGCGCGGTGGGTTATTCCCTTCGCTTAACGGCTCGGCAAAAGTGACCCGTCAGCAGCTCGGTTTAAAAGGCTTGCTGAAATCCAACGGCGTTTATGACCAGGTTGATAGCGATGTCGCCAGCCAGCTCAACGGTTTAGACCATTCCGTCACCCTGTATCAGGGCAGCTTTGACGCCAGCTGGGAGCTGGATCTATGGGGCAAAGTACGCCGCCAGATGGAAGCCGCGGATGCTCAGCAGCAGGCGGCCATTGAGCAACGCAACGATGCGCTGGTCTCGCTGGAAGCCGAAGTGGCGCGCGCCTATCTGCAACTGCGCGGTTCGCAGGCGGTGTTGGCCACCTTGCAGCAGCAAATTGAGGTCGCGCAGCAAACCTGGGAACTGACAAAGAGCCAGCAGCAAAACGGCTTAGCGCCGACCACGGATGTGGAAAATGCCCGCGCGCAATTAGCCTCGCTGAATGCGCAGCTGCCGCAATATCAGGCGCAGCAGTTGCAGGCAATGAACGGTTTGGCGGTGCTACTGGGTAAAACACCGGGCGCGCTGGATAACGAACTGATGAACAAAAAACCGCTGCCTGATTTGCCGAAATTGGTGCCGGTGGGCATTCCGTCGACGCTGGCGCGGCGACGTCCAGATATTCGTCAGGCTGAAGCCACGCTGCATGCGCAGACCGCGAATATTGGCGTATCCGTTGCCGAGCTGTTCCCCAGCTTGTCGCTCACCGGGCAACTGGGTGTGCGAAATACCGATGCCAGCTATCTGGATGACTGGAGCAGCCACTTCTTTAGCGTTGGTCCGTCGCTGTCGATTCCAATTTTTCAGGGCGGCCGTTTAGTCTCCAGCGTAAAACTGGCGCGCGCGCAGCAAGCCAGCGCGGCGCTTGATTATCGGCAAACGGTATTAACTGCGCTGCAGGATGTGGAGAACGCGTTGGTCAGTTATCGCGCCGATCAGCAGCAGGTTATAGCGCTGGATGAAACCACCGGCGCACTGCAACGTGCATTTGATTTGGCCAGCGACAGTTATCGTCAGGGTATTTCCACCTTCCTCGATGTATTAGATGCGCAGCGACAACTGGCGCAAGCTAAAGCGCAATCGACGCAGGCGCGGATGCAAAGTGCACTTGATTTAGTGGCGTTATATAAAGCGCTGGGCGGTGGCTGGGAACCTTATCAAAACGTCAATTTGCCAGACTATTCTGTGTTTGGTCCCGCAACGGAAGTGCATTAATTTCCCTTAGCAGCCGGTTAAACACCGGCTTTTTTTATCGGCACGATATGAAAAAATGAGATTCTTCTCTCATCCCGGGCAATATAATAATCCGTGATGAAAACGGGTTTTACGTTACACCATTAATCCTTGCTTACCATTATGCTCACTAATGCTGCAGCGCGTAATAGCCGCTAAATGATTGTTTATTACCTGGGAATATTGCTTTGAAATCGATTCCAGTTGCTACATATGGAACACATTACGGTTGTTAATTCAGGGTTAATTAAAGCGGTTATCCGCGTTTTAAACCCTAACGTAAGAAATATGTAAGCAACTTCAGATTAATCCGGGCAATAAAATTAATTTATTTTTTTATTTGAATTAGGTAATCTTGCCACTACAGTTTATTTAACCCCCTTAAGCAAGGACATTGTGATGAGTGACGCATTTAAAGTTCTGAACAACATTCGCACATTACGTGCGCAGGCTCGTGAACTGCCATTGAGCGATCTGGAAGAAATTCTGGAAAAATTAACGGTTGTCGTGACTGAACGTCGTGACGAAGTAAACGCTGAAGAAGCGCAGAACCGCGAAAAAGAAGAGAAGCTGTCTAAATATCGCGAAATGCTGCTGGCTGATGGTATTGACCCGAACGAATTACTGGGCGCTCTGGAAGTTGGTAAAAAACGCGCTAAGCGTGCACCACGCCCGGCAAAATATTCCTACACCGACGAAAACGGTGAAGTAAAATCATGGACCGGTCAGGGCCGTACACCAGCAGCGATTAAAAAAGCGCTGGATTCAGGTAAAAGCCTCGACACTTTCCTGATCAAATAATCCGCACAATCCTTGTAAGTGGGAGCCGGGGGCAAATGCCCCCGGCTTTTTTGTTGTTTTTATTTCTTTATGAGCAACAACATCTTTAGCCCAACGTAACGTCTGCCTCTGGCGCAGAGGTGGCGTCCGGGTGCCCGCTTCTGGCATAATGCCCGCTGTTTTTTCCTCCACTGCGTAACAAAGGTCAATGCCGTGTTAGTTTCCAGCAATATCACCATGCAGTTCGGCAGTAAGCCGCTGTTCGAAAATATCTCCGTTAAATTTGGCGGCGGTAATCGTTACGGTTTAATCGGTGCGAACGGCAGCGGTAAATCTACCTTTATGAAAATACTGGGCGGCGATTTGGCGCCAACGGGTGGAAATGTTTCCCTCGACCCAAATGAGCGTATCGGTAAGTTACGTCAGGACCAATTTGCCTTCGAGCAATATAGTGTGCTGGACACCGTGATCATGGGCCACAATGAATTGTGGGCAGTGAAGCAAGAGCGTGACCGTATATATGCATTGCCAGAAATGAGCGAAGAGGAAGGCTATAAAGTGGCCGACCTTGAAGTCGAATACGGCGAGATGGACGGTTACAGTTCAGAATCACGTGCCGGTGAATTATTACTGGGCGTTGGCATTCCTGTGGAGCAGCATTACGGCCCGATGAGCGAAATTGCGCCGGGTTGGAAATTGCGTGTCCTTTTAGCGCAGGCATTATTTGCCAATCCTGATATTTTGTTGCTCGATGAACCGACCAACAACCTGGATATCGATACCATTCGTTGGTTGGAGCAAGTGCTCAACGAACGTAACAGCACCATGATCATCATTTCGCATGACCGTCACTTCCTGAATATGGTGTGCACGCACATGGCGGATCTGGATTACGGTGAACTGCGCGTTTATCCGGGTAATTATGACGAATATATGACCGCGGCTACCCAGTCACGCGAACGTTTATTATCGGATAACGCCAAGAAGAAAGCGCAAATTGCCGATCTGCAATCGTTTGTTAGCCGTTTTAGCGCCAACGCCTCTAAATCGCGTCAGGCGACTTCGCGTGCCAAACAGATTGATAAAATTAAGCTGGAAGAAGTTAAAGCCTCCAGCCGTCAAAACCCGTTTATCCGTTTTGATCAGGATAAGAAGCTGTTCCGTAATGCGCTGGAAGTTGAAGCGCTGACCAAAGGTTTTGATAACGGTCCGCTGTTTAATAAACTCAACCTGATGTTAGAAGTCGGCGAGAAATTGGCGATTCTCGGTGCCAATGGTATCGGTAAAACTACGCTGCTGAAAACGCTGGTCGGTGAACATACGCCGGATAGCGGCACAGTGAAATGGTCTGAGAATGCGCGCATTGGTTATTACGGCCAGGATCACGCGGAAGACTTCGCTGACGATCTGACGGTATTCGACTGGATGAGCCAGTGGAAGCAGGAAGGCGATGACGAGCAGGCGGTGCGCAGTATTCTTGGTCGTCTGCTGTTTGGTCACGACGAGATCAACAAGCCCGCTAAGGTGCTGTCCGGTGGTGAGAAGGGTCGCATGCTGTTTGGCAAGCTGATGATGCAAAAGCCAAACATCCTGATCATGGATGAACCGACTAACCACCTGGATATGGAATCGATCGAGTCGCTCAACATGGCGCTGGAGATGTACGAAGGCACCCTGATTTTCGTCTCGCACGACCGTGAGTTTGTTAGCTCGCTGGCTACCCGCGTGATGGAGATGAAAGCCGATCGTATTATCGACTTCACCGGTAACTATGAAGATTACCTGCGCAGCCAGGGTATTGTTTAATTGTGAAAAACCAGGTGCGCATGAATGCGCACCCTACGAAAACCCGCGACTTACATCTGTAAGGTCGTCATTCATGGCGACCTTGTTCACCACACACTTCACAATGCGCATCCTGCGCCACCTTCATGCTGCGGAACTCCGCGCTCATCGCGTCGTACATCAATAAGCGTGCGCTAGCAGGTTGACCGAACGCCGTCAGCACTTTTAAGGTTTCCATCGCCTGCATTGCACCAACTACGCCAACCAGCGGCGCCATCACGCCGGCTTCTACGCAACTTAATACCTGATCGCCAAACAAACGGCTGATGCAACGATAACACGGCTCGCCGGGCTGCCAGGTAAATACGCTGAGCTGGCCTTCCATGCGAATCGCTGCGCCGGAAATCAGCGGCACCTTGTGCTGAAAACATAGGCGGTTGATCTGTTCGCGGGTATCGACGTTATCGGTGCAATCCACCACCGCATCATGGCGCGCAATTAACGTGCTGAGCTGCGCGTCATCCAGCTGCGCATCAATCGGCTCCAACTGGCAATGCGGATTAATTGCCGCCAACTGCTGCTGCGCCGAGGCGACTTTCGCTACGCCAATTTTCGCATCACTGTGCAGGATCTGGCGCTGGAGATTACTGAGGCTAACGCTATCGAAATCGAGCAACGTGAGATGTCCCACACCCGCCGAGGCCAGATAGGGCGCCGCCGCACAGCCGAGTCCGCCGAGGCCGATCACCAACACCTGTGCCGCCTTTAGCTTCTCCTGGCCATCAAAATCAAAACCGCGCAGGACAATCTGACGGTTATAGCGCAGCATCTCTTCATCGCTCAACTCAACGCTCATTAGCCCTCCAGCAGGCTATTAAAGGCTTCGATCTCCACCCATTCGCCCGGTTCCACATCGCCGCGCTCGCGCTCCAGCACCACAAAGCAGTTGGCCAGCGCGAACGAGCTGAACATATGCGAACCTTGCGCACCGGTGCTGCGCACTTCCAGCACACCATCGTCACCGCGGCTGAGAATTGCACGCTGGAAGTCGAGACGACCCGGCGATTTCTTCAAACGCTGGGTGGCGCGCGCACGTTGGCGTAGCGGCATGATGCGCGTGGTTTGGCCGGTTAAGGTGGCCAGCAGCGGCTGAACCAATTGATAGAAGGTTACCGCCGCAGAAACCGGATTGCCCGGTAAACCGCAGAACCAGCTGTTGGCCAGTCGACCAAAAGCAAAGGGTTTGCCCGGTTTGATCGCCAGTTTCCAGAAGGTGATGGCGCCGAGCTCTTCCAATATCGCACGGGTGAAATCGGCTTCGCCAACCGACACGCCGCCGGTGCTGATCACCACATCGGCCTGGCGATCGGCTTCGGTAAAGGCGGTACGCAGCGCCGCCTGATCGTCGGCAATCACGCCGAGATCGATCACTTCGCAGCCCAGCTTGTTAAGCATTAACGCCACGGTAAAGCGGTTGGTATCGTAAATCTGACCTTCCGCCAGCGGCTGGCCGACCGCCTGCAGTTCATCGCCGGTGGAGAAGATTGCCACGCGCAGTTTGCGCAGCACGCTGACTTCAGCAATCCCTAGCGACGCCAGCAGCGGCAGTTCGGCCGCACCGAGGCGCACACCGGCGTCCAGCACCTGTTTGCCCGCCTGAATGTCTTCACCGATGCGACGAATATTTTGCGCAGCCTGCACCGGCGCGGTAATGACAATGCCGCCGTCGCGTTGCTCCGTTTGCTCCTGCATCACCACGGCATCACAACCGGCGGGAATCGGCGCGCCGGTCATGATGCGGATTACGCTGCCCGCGGGCCACGCACCGTTAAACGGCGCACCGGCGAAGGCTTTACCGGCCACCGGGAACACGCGATCGGGTGCGATGTCGGCCAGACGCAGCGCGTAACCATCCATCGCCGAGTTATCAAACGAGGGCACATCGAGCGGCGAGTTGATCGGCCTGGCGGTGATGCGTCCGGCGGCCTCAAACAGCGAGACGTTGATCGAATCGCTAATCGGCGTCAGTTGTTGCAGCATCTTTTGCTGCGCGTCTTCGAGGGAGATTAATCCTGCGGTAAAAGGTTCCATGTCCATCTCTGTCTGGTTAATTTCAGATGCGGTCTATTATGGGTAATGCGTGGCCGTTAAGCGAGAGTTGGTCACCATGAATGGCTTTTTGTAGGGGCGCCATTTATGGCGACCAGGAAAACCGCTCACAACCAAAAAAGCATAATCCACAATAAAAGGTTATGACCGCGCAGGCAGTTTCTGCTTTACAAGATGAGGGTGCCTTTCTATAGTCGAAAATTGCCAAAAAAAGATGAAAACCATTCTAAATCAGTGTTTTTGGTTCTGATTCCTTAACAGGGTACCGGTTATGGCTAAAGCAGTTATCGCAATTCACGGCGGTGCGGGCGCGATTACGCGTGCGGCAATGAGCGCCGAAAAAGAGCAGCACTATCGTCAGCAACTCACCGCAATCGTTACCGCAGGCCAGCAAATTCTTGCGGCGGGTGGCAGCGCGTTAGATGCCGTTACCGAAGCCGTACGCCTGCTGGAAGAGTGTCCGCTGTTTAACGCGGGCAAGGGCGCGGTGTTCACCCATCAGGGCACGCATGAACTCGATGCCAGCATTATGGATGGTCGCACGCTGGACGTCGGCGCGGTCGCGGGCGTCAGCCACATCCGCAATCCGATTCTGGCGGCGCGTAAGGTGCTGGAGAACAGCCCGCACGTGCTGTTTATCGGTGCGGGCGCAGAAGCTTTCGCCGCTGAGCAAGGTTTAGCGCCGGTCGACGCCGATTTCTTCTCCACGACGGAGCGCTGGGAGCAGCTGCAGCGCGCGCTGCACAGCCAGCAGATGGTGCTGGATCACGACGGCGAAGCAAACAGTCACAGCGACGATCCGCTGGACCCGGATCGCAAATTCGGCACCGTCGGTGCGGTCGCGCTCGATCTTCAGGGTAATCTGGCGGCCGCCACCTCAACCGGCGGCATGACCAACAAACAGGCCGGTCGCGTGGGCGATTCGCCTTTGGTCGGCGCAGGCTGCTACGCCAGCAACGACACCGTAGCGGTCTCCTGTACCGGTACCGGCGAAGTGTTTATCCGTACGCTCGCCGCTTACGACGTGGCGGCACAGATGCATTACGCCGGACGCTCGCTGCAACAGGCCACCGCCAACGTCATTCATGACAAAGTGCAGGAGCTGGAAGGCAGCGGCGGGCTGATTGCCATTGACGCCGCAGGCAATGTGGCGCTGCCGTTTAACAGCGAAGGTATGTATCGCGGATTCGCCTATGTGAATGGCGATGTTGAGGTAGCGATTTACCGCGACAGCTAAGGAGCAGGCATGACGGACCAACAGCTGCAGTTTGCGCCGGAGCAGGTTCTGGCTGTGCGCGATCTTAACGTGCGCTTTGAGCATGAAGGGCGCATTACCGAAGCGGTACGCAACCTGTCGCTCGACCTGCATCGCGGTGAAACCCTGGCGCTGGTGGGCGAATCGGGCTCGGGTAAATCCGTCACCTCGCTGGCGCTGATGCGCTTGATTCAGCAGGCCGGCGGCGAAGTGAGCGGAGATATCCAGCTGCGGCGTCGCAATGGCGAGGTGCTGGATGTGATGCGCGCGTCGAACGGTCAGATGCGCAAAGTGCGCGGCGCCGATATGGCGATGATCTTTCAGGAGCCGATGACCTCGCTCAACCCGGTGTTCACCGTCGGCGAGCAGATTGCGGAATCCATCCGTCTGCATCAGGGAAAAAGTCACCAGCAGGCGCTGGCGGAAGCGCGGCGCATGCTCGATCTGGTGCGCATCCCTGAAGCGCAAAATGTGTTATCACGCTATCCGCATCAACTTTCAGGCGGCATGCGCCAGCGCGTGATGATTGCCATGGCGCTGTCGTGCAAACCGGCGCTGCTGATTGCCGACGAACCTACCACCGCACTCGACGTCACTATTCAGGCGCAAATTCTGCAGTTGATCCGTGTGCTGCAAAAAGAGATGCAGATGGGGGTGATTTTCATCACCCATGATATGGGCGTAGTGGCGGAGATGGCCGATCGCGTGCAGGTGATGTATCGCGGCGATGTGGTAGAGCGCGCGTCGGTGCAGCAGCTGTTTGCCGACCCGCAGCAGCCCTATACCCGCGCGTTGCTGGCGGCGGTGCCCAAACTGGGGGCGATGCACGGCCAGCCGCTACCGGCTAAATTTCCCTTATTGCATAGCAACGGACGTGAAGAACAGGCCGCACCGCAGGACACGGTGCGTCACGATCGACCGCCGATTTTGCAGGTGCGCGATTTAGTCACGCGCTTTGATATTCGCGGCGGTTTGCTCAATCGCGTTAAACGCCGCGTGCACGCGGTCGAGAAAGTCAGTTTCGATCTCCATGCCGGTGAAACGCTGGCGCTGGTGGGGGAATCCGGCTGCGGAAAATCCACTACCGGGCGTTCGCTGCTGCGGCTGGTAGCCAGCCAGGGCGGCACCATTACTTTTGACGGCCAACGCATCGATGCGCTGCAGGGCAATGCGCTGGCGTCGCTGCGTCGCGATATCCAGTTTATCTTCCAGGATCCTTACGCCTCGCTCGATCCGCGTTTGACCGTGGGTTTTTCGATCATGGAACCGCTGCTGGTGCACAAAACGCTGGATCGCCGTCAGGCGGAGAAGCGCGTTGCCTGGCTGCTGGAGCGCGTCGGCCTGCTGCCGGAACATGCGCAGCGTTATCCGCACGAATTTTCCGGCGGCCAGCGCCAGCGCATCTGCATTGCGCGCGCGCTGGCGCTCAATCCCAAAGTGGTGATCGCCGATGAATCGGTGTCGGCGCTGGATGTGTCGATTCAGGCGCAAATCATCAACCTGATGCTCGATTTGCAGCGTGAATTTGGTATCGCTTTCTTATTTATCTCACACGATATGGCGGTGGTGGAACGCATCAGCCATCGCGTGGCGGTGATGTATCTCGGACAAATTGTGGAGATGGGGCCGCGTCAGGCGGTATTTGAGCAGCCGCGCCATCCCTACACCAAAAAACTGATGGCCGCGGTGCCGGTGGCCGATCCGGCCCATCGGCATCGTGAGCGGGCGCTGATGGTGGATGAGATCCCCAGCCCGATTCGCCCGCTGGGCGATGAGCCAGAAGTGGCGCCTTTACTGGAAGTGGCACCGGGCCATTTTGTCGCCCGGCACGCAATTAGCGGCGCCTGAGCAGCAAACAACCGCACATCTTTGGATGTCGCGCATGACAGGGATTACAGGAGAACGATAACGATGCACCATATTATGCGAAAAGGGGTTATCACTGCCGGTTTGTTGAGTTCGGCGCTGGCGCTGCCCGCGTGGGCGGCGAAAGATGCGGTGATTGCGGTGGCCTCGACCTTTACCACGCTTGATCCGTATGACGCTAACGATACGCTGTCGCAGGCGGTGGCGAAGTCCTTCTATCAGGGCTTGTTCGGCTTCGATAAAGACATGAAGCTGACCAACGTGCTGGCGGAAAGTTATCAGGCGAGCAGCGACGGCCTGACCTACACCATTAAGCTGCGCGCCGGCGTGAAATTCCAGGATGGCACTGACTTCAATGCCGAAGCGGTGAAGGTGAACCTCGATCGTGCCAGCAATCCGGATAACCATCTCAAACGCTATAACCTGTTCAAATATATCGCCACCACCGAAGTGGTCGATCCGAGCACAGTGAAAATCACCCTGAAGCAGCCGTTCTCGGCCTTCATCAACAACCTCGCGCATCCGGCGGCGGTGATGATCTCGCCGACCGCGCTGAAGAAATATGGCAAGGATATCGGCTTCCATCCGGTAGGAACCGGCCCGTTTGCCTTTGATACCTGGAACCAGACCGACTTCGTGAAAGTGAAGAAGTGGGACGGCTACTGGAAAAAAGGCTATCCGAAGCTGGATAGCATTACCTGGCGTCCGGTGGTGGATAACAACACCCGCGCGGCGATGCTGCAAACGGGCGAAGCGAGCTTTGCTTTCCCGGTGCCGTTCGAGCAGGCCAAACTGCTGGAAGGCAACAGCAAGCTCGATGTGGTCACCACGCCGTCAATCATGCAGCGCTACATCAGCCTCAACGTGACGCAAAAGCCGTTTGATAATCCGAAAGTGCGTGAAGCGCTGGAGTACGCCATCAACCGTCAGGCACTGGCAAAAGTCGCCTTTGCCGGTTACGCCACGCCAGCCACCGGCATCGTGCCGCCGAGCATCGACTTTGCGCAGAGCTATCCGGCAATCAAATATGATCCGGCCAAAGCGCGCGAACTGCTGAAAGAAGCGGGCTTCCCGAACGGTTTCGAAACCACGTTGTGGTCGTCGCATAACCACAGCACCGCGCAGAAAGTGCTGCAGTTCACCCAGCAGCAGCTGGCGCAGGTGGGCGTGAAAGTGAAAGTGACGGCGATGGATGCCGGTCAGCGTGCCGCTGAAGTAGAGAGCAAAGGGCAGAAAGAGAGCGGTGTACGCATGTTCTACACCGGCTGGTCCGCCTCGACCGGTGAAGCCGACTGGGCGCTGACGCCGCTGTTCGCCACCACTTCATGGCCGCCAGCAATCTTCAACACCGCGTTCTACAGCAATCCGCAGGTGGATAAAGATCTCGCCGATGCGCTGAAAACCACCGATCGCGATCAGAAAGCTAAGCTGTACAAAGACGCGCAGGATCGCATCTGGAACGATCATCCGTGGATCCCGCTGGTGGTGGAACAACTGCTGTCAGCCAACAATAAAAACCTCAGCGGTTTTTATGTCATGCCCGATACCTCATTCAATTTTGATGAGGCCGATCTGAAGTAACAGACGCGGCCAGCCTTAGCGGGCTGGCCGATGCTGCGCAGGACTTCGCATGCTCAACTATTTTCTCAAACGATTACTGGGGCTGATTCCCACGCTGCTGATTGTGGCGGTGCTGGTGTTCCTGTTCGTCCATTTGCTGCCAGGCGATCCGGCGCGCCTGATTGCCGGCCCGGAAGCGGATGCCTCGGTGGTGGCGCTGGTGCGTCAGGATCTCGGCCTCGATCAGCCGCTGATCAAGCAGTTCTGGCACTTTATGATCAATGCGGTGCAGGGCGATTTCGGCCATTCGCTGGTCTCGAAACGTCCGGTGATTGACGAAATTGCCGCGCGCTTTTTCCCGACGCTGTGGCTGACACTCAGCAGCATGGTGTGGGCGGTGATATTCGGTATGGCGATTGGCATCACCTCGGCGGTGTGGCGCAATCGCTGGCCGGATCGCATCGGCATGACACTGGCGGTGTCGGGCATCTCGTTCCCGGCGTTTGCGCTCGGCATGCTGCTGATGCAGGTGTTTTCTGTCGAGCTCGGCTGGTTGCCGACCGTTGGCGCGGATAGCTGGAAACACTACATTTTGCCATCGATCACCTTGGGTGCAGCGGTGGCGGCGGTGATGGCACGCTTCACCCGCGCGTCGTTCGTGGAGGTGATGCAGGAAGATTACATGCGCACCGCACGCGCCAAAGGGGTGCGCGAATCGCTGGTGGTGGTGAAACACGGCCTGCGCAACGCGATGATCCCGGTGGTCACCATGATGGGCCTGCAGTTTGGCTTCCTGCTCGGCGGCTCGATTGTGGTGGAGGTGGTGTTCAACTGGCCAGGCTTAGGCCGCTTGCTGGTGGATTCGGTCGAGATGCGCGATTACCCGGTGATTCAGGCCGAAGTGCTGCTGTTCTCGCTGGAGTTCATCCTGATTAACCTGATTGTCGATGTGCTGTACGCGGCAATCAACCCGGCAATTCGCTACAAGTAAGGAGTTGCAATTGAAGAACTGGCGACGAGCCGCGGCATTGAAAACCCTGCCGACTATCACGGAAAACCGGGTACGCACGCCGTGGCGCGAATTCTGGCGACGCTTTCGCCGTCAGCATGTGGCGCTGCTGGCCGGACTGTTTGTGCTGCTGCTGATCGTGGTGGCGTTTATCGCGCCGCTGATTGCGCCGTTTGATGCGGAAAACTATTTCGATTACGACCGGCTAAACGAAGGGCCGTCGCTGATGCACTGGTTTGGCGTTGACTCGTTGGGGCGCGATATCTTCAGCCGTGTGCTGGTGGGCACGCGTATCTCGCTGATCGCCGGTTTCTTCTCGGTGGCGATCGGCGCGCTGACCGGCACCGTTTTAGGTCTGCTGGCGGGCTATTACGAAGGCTGGTGGGATCGCATCACCATGCGTATCTGCGATGTGCTGTTCGCTTTCCCCGGCATTCTGCTGGCGATTGCGGTGGTGGCGATTATGGGCAGCGGCATGAGCAACGTGATTGTCGCGGTGGCGATCTTCAGCATTCCGGCGTTTGCCCGTTTGGTGCGCGGCAATACGCTGGTGCTGAAACATCAAACCTATATTGAGTCGGCACGCAGTATTGGCGCGTCGGACTGGACCATAATTATGCGTCACATCCTGCCCGGCACGGTGTCGTCGATTGTGGTCTATTTCACCATGCGTATCGGTACCTCGATTATCACGGCGGCGAGTTTGTCCTTTCTCGGCCTCGGCGCGCAGCCGCCCACGCCGGAGTGGGGCGCGATGCTCAATGAAGCGCGCGCCGATATGGTAATTGCGCCGCATGTCGCCATCTTCCCGAGCCTGGCGATTTTCCTCACCGTGCTGGCGTTTAACCTGCTGGGTGATGGTTTGCGTGATGCGCTGGATCCCAAATTGAAGACCTGATGGTGGGTCCGGTCGCCATTTATGGCGACCTCTTCAATAACCGCACCACTCCGGTCTTAAAACGTTTCCCAATTGTCATTACTGTGCGCGGCGGCAGGCTGCGCGCGGGTTGGTGTTATCACCGGTTTCACCACTTTCGCCACCGTTGCAGTCGCCTGGCGCGTGCCGGTTTTGAAGCGGGCCACCGCAGAAGAGAGGCTGCTGGCCTGCTGCTCCAGCGACGCTGAGGCGTTAGCCGATTCCTGCACCAGCGTGGCGTTCTGCTGCGTGACGCGATCCATCTCGTTCACCGCCTGACCAATCTGGTCGATGCCGCGGCTCTGCTCATCGGACGCTGAAGCAATCTCGCCCATGATATCGGTGACGCGGGTAACAGCGCTGACGATTTCCTGCATGGTTTCACCGGCGCTGCTCACCTGCTGCGAACCGGTGTTGACACGCTGCACGGAATTCTCAATCAGCAGTTTGATCTCTTTCGCCGCCTGAGCGCTGCGCTGTGCCAGATTGCGCACTTCACCCGCTACCACGGCAAAACCGCGTCCTTGTTCACCGGCGCGCGCCGCTTCAACTGCCGCGTTGAGCGCGAGGATGTTGGTCTGGAAGGCGATGCCATCAATCACGCTGGTGATATCGGCGATTTTCTTCGAGCTGTCGGCGATATCGCGCATGGTTTTCACCACACCATCCACCACGTTGCCGCCTTTATCGGCGGTTTCCGAGGCGGTTTTCGCCAGCTGCGTGGCCTGACGCGCGTTATCGGCATTCTGTTTCACCGTTGCGGTCAGCTGTTCCATGCTGGCGGCGGTCTCTTCCAGCGATGCCGCTTGCTGCTCGGTGCGTGAAGAGAGATCGTTATTGCCGGTGGCAATCTCGCTGGCGCTGCCAAAAATCGCATCCGCGCTATCACGCACATTGTTAATGGTGCTGAGCAGCGACTGCTGCATATGGTTGAGGCTGGCGGCAATCGATGCCATTTCACTGCGGCCTTCCACCTGCAAACGGGCGGAGAGATCGCCGTCGGCGAAGCGCTCCATCTGCTGCTGCACCTGCTTCATCGGTGCCAGCAGGATGCGACGCACCAGAATCCACACCGCAACCAGCAACAGCACCACAACTATCGCCATCACGGCGACCAACACCAGCATGTGCTGATAGTTATTATCATATTCCGCATTGCGCTCGGCCAGCAGCTGCACGTTGTGCTCGCGCCATTGCTTGTACGCGACTTCCAGATCGTCCTGCGCCTGCTGGGCGTCAAGGTTGCCATAGGCGGCGTAATCATTGGCTTTCAGGAACGCTGCCGACTGTTTCAGTAATTCTGCGAAGGCAGCAAATTTAGCGTCGACTACACTGGCTGAATCAGCGCTTTGTCCGGCAATGCGCGGCATGCTCTGGTAGAGGTCATAATGTTGCTTTGCTTCATCCAGTGACGCACCCGCGCTGATCAGCAGTTTGTTGATGGCGGCGGCGGACGCTTCATCCGTTTGTTTTTTCAGGATACGAATGGCGACGCGGTTAATGATTACGCGCGTTTTCACCAGCGTTTGCCAACCGTCGGCCAGCTCACGCTGCTGATGTGACAGCTGATTACTGGTGGTGAAATTATGCTGTCCGGTAATCAGTGATGATAAAAACAGCGAGCCGGAAATCGCCTGCATCGCGGTGAAAACCACCAATATCATCATGATGGCTGTCACAATTTTCATTCGTTTAAACATAGGTGCGTCTCTGAGGAAATAGGCTGATATCCAGGTTATCGGTATAAAAGCAAATCGCTTAAGTGCCAGCATGAAATAATTACGTCACGGGACGATGAGAGGCGGGAAAAACAGATGAAAGCGTTTAACTACGAGCAGGATTTCAAGCACATCAATTTTCGCCAGCAGCCTGAGCTGTATCAGGTGGGGCGCGGCGAGCAGGGCGTGCTGATGGTCGAACCTTACAAAAGTGAGATTCTGCCGCACTGGCGCTTTCGCACCGTCGAGCTGGCAAAAGAATCTTCACAGCAGATTATGCAGCTGTTTGAGGCATATCGCGCGCAGGACGATTTTGTCGGCATGGACATGGCGCGCAAATATATTCAGATGGGTTATACGCGTGCACGCCGCTACAGTAATCATCAGGGCGGGCGTAAATATGACGAGGCGGGCAACGAACTGCCGCGTACCACAGAAAAAGAGAAGGCCGCTGCGGCGGCCGTTTTCAAAGCGTGCTGGGATAAACTGCGCGCGGATACAGACTATCTGGCGCGCAAGCGTGCGCACCAGCAGAAGTATGGTTAAACGCGCGTGCCCCACAGATCGTATTCATCGGCGTGTTCCACTTTAACGCGGACCACGTCGCCGACTTTCACCTGACGATCGCCGTTCAGATAAACCGCGCCATCGATTTCCGGGGCGTCAGCCATGCTGCGTCCCACCGCGCCTTCTTCATCCACTTCATCAATCAGCACCAGCACTTCGCGGCCGATTTTCTCCTGCAGACGTTCGCTGGAGATCTTCTGCTGCAGCTGCATGAAGCGATCAAAACGATCCTGCTTCACATCGTCCGGTACCTGATCCGGCAGCTGGTTAGCAGTTGCGCCATCTACCGGACTGTACTGGAAGCAGCCAACGCGATCGAGGCGCGCTTCCTGCAGGAAGTCGAGCAGCATCTGGAAATCTTCTTCGGTTTCACCGGGGAAACCGACGATAAAGGTTGAACGCAGCGTCAGCTCCGGACAGATTTCACGCCAGCGCTTAATGCGCTCCAGCGTGCGCTCTACCGCGCCGGGACGCTTCATCAACTTGAGGATGCGCGGGCTGGCGTGCTGCAGCGGAATATCGAGGTACGGCAGAATCTTGCCTTCGGCCATCAGCGGGATCACATCATCCACATGTGGATAAGGATAAACGTAGTGCAGACGCACCCACACACCGAGTTTGGCTAACTGCTCGCACAGGCTCACCATGCTGGTTTTCACCGGCGATCCGTTCCAGAAACCGGTGCGATGTTTAACATCCACGCCGTAAGCGGAGGTGTCTTGTGAGATTACCAGCAGCTCTTTCACGCCGGCTTCGACCAGACGTTTAGCTTCGTCGAGCACCGAACCGATTGGGCGGCTATCAAGATCGCCACGCATCGATGGAATGATGCAGAAGGTGCAGCGATGATTGCAGCCTTCGGAAATTTTCAGGTAAGCGTAATGACGCGGCGTCAGTTTGACACCTTGCTCTGGCACTAAACTCAGGAACGGATTGTGTTCTGGTTTTGGCACATAAGTGTGCACATGCGACAGCACCTGCTCGTAGCTATGCGGGCCAGTGATCTCCAGCACCTTCGGATGCACTTCGCGGATCTGATCCACTTTGGCACCGAGGCAACCGGTGACGATCACTTTGCCGTTTTCATTCAGCGCTTCACCAATCGCTTCCAGAGATTCCTGTACGGCGCTGTCAATAAATCCACAGGTGTTAACGATGACGATCTCCGCATCATCGTAGCGTGGCACCACGTCATAGCCTTCAGTACGCAGCTCCGTCAGGATGCGTTCAGAGTCGACGAGGTTTTTCGGACAGCCGAGGGAGACGAACCCCACGCGCGGTGGATTTTTGACATGGCTCATAAGGATAAAAATTCATCATAATTAGTGTGGATAGGGGGGCGATTGTACAGAGGTTGCCGGGGAAAATGTATAGGCTGTGTAAGAATCTCCTTATGGGGTAACTAATGCATGATGATTGTGCTTAACTCTGTTGGCGGTGCGGCTCACTCGCTGGCGCAATGGCCCTCTGTGGCGATCCGAGTTGTGTAAGCTGGCGCCTTTTGCTTAAATGTTGGGTCGGTGAAGGTAAGTTGTTATCTTCGCTGAAAATTTCAAATCGCACTGATAGTGAATCCTCACTGCCAGGGCAGAAGTGGATAATGTGAGAGCAGACATATGCAAGAGATCGTCAAAGGTTTTCTGAATTTTCAACAGAATGTGTTCCCTGAAAGGAAGGATCTTTTCAAAAGTTTGGCATCCAACCAAAATCCCAAAGCCCTGTTTATCTCCTGCTCAGACAGCCGTCTGGTGCCAGAGCTGGTGACGCAGTCGGAGCCGGGTCAGCTGTTCGTGATCCGAAACGCCGGTAATATCGTGCCACCGTTTGGTCCAGAGCCGGGCGGCGTGTCCGCAACCATTGAGTACGCGGTTGTCGCTTTGGGCGTGACCGAAATTATTATTTGTGGTCACTCAAACTGCGGTGCCATGAACGCCATTGCTTCCAATGCCGATCTCGAAACCATGCCCGCGGTCGATCACTGGTTGCACTACGCCAACGCGGCGAAAGCGGTGGTGGAAGAGCGTAACTACGATTCCGTTGAGAAGCGTCTCAACGAAATGGTGAAAGAGAACGTGATTGCGCAGCTGAACAATATCAAAACACACCCTTCCGTAGCGGTAGCGCTGCGTAAAGGCAAAATTCGCCTGCATGGATGGGTTTATGATATTGAGAGTGGCGGAATCATTGCCCTGACCAAAGGCGGTGAATCCTTTATTTCGCTGTCGGAAAACCCGGAAACCTGCTTCGAGTAATTCCGCCTAACCACCTGCATTGCAGGTGGTTATCCTCGCATTTCGATAATATTTCCCGCCACGTTTTTGACGACCTCCTACACTTGAGAAGCAATTACCTCTGATAAGGGCTTTCTCATGCGATTTCCCCTTTATGCTTCTGTTTTAACGCTGGCAATACTGGCGGCGGGCTGTACCTCTCATGTGACTAATCAACAACAATATTCAGGATTTCTCGGCGATTACAGTGAATTGAAGGCCACTGAGTCGCCCAGCGGTAAACCGACCTTGCGCTGGATTTCACCCGATTACCATGATGCTGATTACAAAGGCGTGGTGTATACGCCAGTGGTCTATTATCCGGCGGCACACCCCACGGCACGTATCGATCAGCAAACATTGGATGCGATCCGCAGCTATACCGATACGCAACTCAAGCACGCGATTTCCCAGCGTAAACCGCTGGTGACGCAAAAAGGCCCTCACACGCTGGTAGTTAAAACCGCTATCACCGCCGTTTCTGCCGAAAATGAAGGCGTGCAGTTCTATGAAGTGGTGCCAATTGCCGCTGTTGTTGCCAGCACCATGGCAGCGACTGGACATCGCACGCAAAACAGCGCGCTGTTCCTCGAAATGGAAGCGCTGGATGCGCAAACTGGCAAGCCGCTGATCAAGGTGGTGCGCAAGGCATTTGGTAAAAATCTGCCGAACAACAGTGCGCCAATCACACTTAACGATCTGCGTCCGGGCATCGACGAGATGGTCCGCGATGCGCTGACCTTCCCCGCACAGTAAATTCTCGCCCGGCGGTGTGCCGGGCTTAATGTTTTGTAAATCCTGCACATCCTTTGTCGCGCGCTGACTACGCTTTACGGCAGACCGCGATAAAGGAGAATGCCATGCGTTTACTGCCCGCCGCGCTACTGTTTGGCGCTTTAAGCACGTCCTTACCGTTATTCGCTGCCGATGTGCAGGTTCAGGTGCTTCAGGACAAGCTCGACCATCCGTGGTCCGTGGCTTTTCTACCCGATAATCAAACGCTGTTAATCACTGAACGATCCGGCCAGCTGCGCAGTTGGCAGCCGGGTAAAGGCTTGTCGCCACCGATCGGCGGGGTGCCGAAGGTGTGGGCGAATCGTCAGGGTGGCTTGCTGGATGTGGTGCTGGCACCGGACTTCGCCGAAAGCCGCCGCGTGTGGCTCAGCTACACCACCGCCGATGCCAGCGGTCGGGCTGGTGGCGTGGTGGGTTATGGTCGCCTGAGCGATGACAACCGTCAGATGAGTGACTTTAAAGTGGTGCTGGAGCAAACGCCGAAGCTGTCGGGCGGCGCCAATATCGGCACGCGACTGGCGTTTGATCGCCAGGGCTTTCTCTATATCGCCTTTGGTGACAACTTCGCCAGCAGCAGCGCGCAACAGCTGGATAAGCTCTCCGGTAAAATCGTGCGTCTGACCAAAGACGGTGAAATCCCGCCGGACAATCCGTTTGTTGATCGTCAAGGCGCGCGCGCGGAAATCTGGTCCTACGGCATGCGCAATCCGCAAGGGCTGGCGCTCAATCCGTGGACGCAGCAAATGTGGGAAAGCGAACACGGCCCGCGCGGTGGTGATGAGGTCAACATCCCCGAGAAGGGCAAAAATTACGGCTGGCCGCTGGCGACGCACGGCATTGATTACAGCGGGCAGAAAGTGCCAGAAGCAAAGGGTAGTGAAGTGGAAGGCACTGAGCAACCGCTGTATTTCTGGAAAGTCTCACCGGCCATCAGCGGCATGGCGTTCTACAACAGCGCGCGTTTCCCGCAGTGGAAAAATTCCCTGTTTATTGGTGCGCTGAAAGAGAAGAGTTTGATTCGCTTGCAGGTCAACGGCGAGAAAGTGGTGGAGGAGCAGAGATTGCTGGAAAATCGTGGCGAGCGTATTCGAGATGTGCGTCAAGGCCCGGATGGTTATCTGTACGTGCTAACCGATGAATCCAACGGCAAGCTGCTGAAAGTGGGGCTGCCAGACACAGCCAGCGCCCCACGCGGTTAAATTAGCGAGCCCAGTTACACACTTCCCATCCGCGCTGTTGTGCTTCCTGCAGCAGCAGCGGATTGGGATTGACCACCCACGCATGATCGGCATGTGCCAGCAGCGGTAAATCATTCATCGAATCGCTGTAAGCCCAGGTGCGTTCAAAGCGTTGATCTTGCTGTAACGCTTTCCAGTCACTGAGGCGTGTCACTTTACCTTCGCGATAGGTCATGGTGCCGTAGGTTTGTCCGCTGTAGCGTTCATCCACCACTTCCACGCCTATCGCCAGCGCGCCGTGTACACCAAGGCGTTCGGCGATGGGCACCGCAAGATGATCGCCGCTGGCGGTGATGATCATTACCGTGTCGCCGCGCTGCTGGTGCCACGCAATACGCTCGCGGGCGGCAGGGAACACGCGCGGCATGATGTCGCGATGGATAAAGCGGCGTACCCAGCCTTCAACGGTCATCGTAGCCATGCCGGCGAGTGGCGCCAGCGTGGTGTTCATATACTCTTCAATGGATAACGTACCGGTGTGATATTGCTCCATCAGGATTTTCTCCTGCTGGATGATCTCTTCGGGGGCAAAGCCCTGTGAAACCAACCAGCGCAGCCAGAGGCTGGTGCTGTCTTCACAAATCAGGGTTTCGTCCAAATCGAAAATGGCTAAGTCCATCGCGGCTCTCCTCAGGCTGACTGAGTTCAGGTTAGCGGAAATTTGTGACTGGCTTAACCGTTCTGCGAAAAATCGGAATTACACGCAAATTTTTTTGGAAGTCAGATGGGCAAAAGTGGCGGCGCTGCGCGGTTGGTGCCAGGGTTACTCTAATAAACTCTATAAAACTTTACGATTGAGCGGTTTTTTTCGCTGGCCTGAACCGTTAGCGTGGGGCAAGACATGTCTTGCCTGCAAGAAAACCGAGATTTAACAAGGACAATCTGGTCACGCTCATGAGAAAAAACACCTTCGCTTCTGTCTGGCGGCCGTTGGCTGCGTCTTCACTTCTTTTACTCTTTATCCCCGCAGCCACCCTGGCTGAACAGGCACCTGCGGCACCGCAAATTGACGCCAAAGCCTGGATTTTAATGGACTACAACAGCGGCAAAGTGTTGGCGGAATCCAATGCCGATCAACGCCTCGATCCCGCCAGTTTGACCAAAATGATGACCAGCTATGTGGTCGGCCAGGCACTGAAATCGGGCAAGATTCACAACGATGACATGGTTACCATCGGCCAGGATGCGTGGGCAACCGGCAATCCCAAGCTGCGCGGCTCATCGCTGATGTTCCTTAAGCCCGGCGATCGCATTCCGGTCTCTGAGCTAAATAAAGGTGTGGTGATTCAATCTGGCAACGATGCCTGTATCGCGCTGGCTGATTATGTCGCGGGCAGCCAGGATTCGTTTATCGGGTTGATGAACAACTACGTCAAAGCCTTTGGCCTGCAAAACACCCACTTTATGACGGTACACGGCCTGGACGCCGAAGGGCAGTACAGCACCGCGCGTGACATGGCGATTATCGGCCAGCGTCTGATTAGCGATGTGCCAGAAGAGTATGCGATCAACAGCGAAAAAGAGTTCACCTTCAATAAGATTAAGCAGATGAACCGCAACCGTCTGCTGTGGAGCACCAATCTCAAGGTGGATGGCATTAAAACCGGTCACACCTCCGGCGCGGGTAACAATCTGGTGGCGTCGGCAACCGAAGGCGATATGCGGCTGATTTCCGTGGTGCTCGGTGCGGCGACCGATGCCACGCGTTTCCGCGAAAGTGAGAAGTTGCTGACGTGGGGCTTCCGCTTCTATGAAACCGTGACGCCGATTAAGGCCGATAAACCGTTTGCGCAGCAGCGCGTTTGGTTTGGCGATCGCAGCCAGGTCAATCTTGGCGTCGCAAAAGACGCCGCGATCACCGTGCCAAAAGGGCAGATGAAAAACCTCAAGGCCAGCTTTACCCTGAATTCACCGCAGCTGGAAGCGCCGCTGGAGAAGAATCAGGTGGTGGGCACTATCGATTTCCAGCTGGACGGCAAAACCATTGAGCAACGTCCGCTGGTGACGATGGAAGCGGTGCCGGAAGGTGGCTTTGTTGGCCGCATTTGGGATTTCATCATGATGAAATTCCACGGCTGGTTCGGGAAGTGGTTTAGTTGAGACAAAAACGGTGCGCTTGATGCGCACCGTTTTTTACAGGCTCGTCATTAATGGCGACCCCATCGCTTACTCACGAATCCACCCTTTCTTAATCGGCATGGCGAACAGCGCGCGATACACCTGATGCGTAAACGCCAGCATGCGTTCGCCATACAGCTGCCACGCCATGTGCGACGCCAGACAACCCAGCAAGCCAACCAGGAATCCGCCCAGCATATCCAGCGGCCAGTGCACGCCAAGATAGACGCGTGACCAGGCGATGGCGCTGCCTATCACCAGCAACACCACACCTGACCAAAGGCGATGCCAGAAGATAAATGCCAGCGCAAAGGTGAAAATGGTGGTGCCGTGATCGCTCGGATAGGAATCATCAGGTCGGTGTGACAGTAACTGATGGCCAAAACCAATAGCGAACGGACGCGGATGCGGCAGCAGCTGGCCGACGCACCACGAAATGCTCAGCGCATACAGCAGCGCCATGCCGGTTTTTAGCACCAGCTCGCGTTGAGACTGCACCTGATCGCGCGGTCCCCACAGCCACAGCGCCACAATCAGCAGTGGTACGATGGCAATCACATCTTTGGCGATAAAAGTCGCCAGAGTGATCAACCACTGCGGTGAATCCTCTGTAGCGTTAATCCATAAAAAGAGCGTGTGGTTCAATGCTTCCATCACGATTCCTTGTCCTCGTCTTGTTTACCCGAAAAACAGCAGAGCAAAATTGTCTGCAAAATAAAGCTGATAGCCTAGAAGCGTCCGAACCAGGAATAAATAGTCGCGCTCTTAATCTTATCGCGGGTTGTTGGAGTGTTTAACTTTGATGAAAGTTGCATGAAGATTTAAAAAATCGACATCAGAGTGGCAGGATGGAATTTTTGTCTGAGAAGAACCTTAAGCGGCAGAATGGCAGCCATAAAAAAACCCGCAAGTCAGTGACTGGCGGGCTCCACAATTTGGGGATTTCAAAGAAAAGCAGTGGCACTTATTCAGACTGCGACCCCAGAAGAAAGTTCTGGACAGCGCAAAAATATTTTTATAAAGGCAAAAGCGGCCAGATTATCACGATCAGGGTACCGGCCAGCGTCAGCAAAACATTCGCGATCGCATACGTTCCTGCATAGCCCAAGGCTGGGATGCTGCTGCGCGCGGTATCGCTGATGATCTCCATCGCTGGCGCACAGGTACGCGCGCCCATGATGGCACCAAACAGCAGCGCGCGGTTCATACGCAGCACGTAAGCGCCGAACAGATAGCAAATCACCACCGGCAGCAAACTCACCAGCAAGCCACTCAGCAGCATCAACGCGCCGGCGCTGCCGAAACCGTGCTGCAAGCCGCTGCCCGCGCTCAGACCTACGCCCGCCATAAACACCATCAGGCCAAACTCTTTCACCATCGTCAGCGCACCCTGCGGGATGTAGCCAAATGTAGGATGGTTAGCGCGCATAAAGCCCAGCATGATGCCTGCGAACAACAATCCAGCGGCGTTACCGATGCCGAAGCTGAAATTGCTGAACTGGAAGGTGATCATCCCGACCATCAAGCCGACGATAAAGAAGGCGCAGAAGGCCAGCAGATCGGTGATTTGGCTGTGAATGGCGATAAAGCCAATGCGATCGGCCAGGCTTTTCACGCGACGCGCTTCGCCGCTTACCTGCAGCACATCGCCTTTGTTTAGCATAATGCTGTCATCGATCGGCATTTCGATTTGGCTGCGAATCACCCGGTTGAGGAAGCAGCCGTGATCGGTCAGTTTGAGATGACTCAGGCGCTTGTTCACCGCGTTGTGATTTTTCACCACAATCTCTTCGGTGACGATGCGCATATCCAGCAGGTCACGGTCGAACACCTCTTTGCCGTTACGGAAACTGGGATCAAGACGCGCGTGCGCATCGGGATAGCCCACCAGCGAGATATCGTCGCCCAGCTGCAGCATCGCGTCACCGTCCGGGCTGGCGAGAATACCGTTACGGCGCAAACGCTCGATGTAGCAGCCGGTCTGGCGATGAATGCCCAGCTCGCGCAGGTTTTTACCGCCGCTCCACTCCACCAGTTCCGGACCCACGCGATACGCGCGGATCACCGGCAGAAACACTTTGCGCTGGCTATCGGCGTCGAGGCCGCGCTCGCGCGCGATTTGCTGCGCGCAGGTCGGCAGATCCTGATGCTGCAGGCGCGGCAGATAGCGGGCGCCAAAAATCAGGCTGACTAAACCTACCAGATAGGTGAGGGCATATCCGAGGCTGAGGTTATCCTGCATCAAAGTGAGCTGATGGCTGTCGCTAATGCTTTGCCGCAACGTATCGCCAGCACCTACCAGCACCGGCGTTGAGGTCATTGAACCGGCCAACATGCCCGCGGTTAAACCAATATCCCAGCCGAATACTTTGCCGAGCGTCAGGGCGATTAACAGCGCGCTGACCACCATGACAATCGCCAGAAAGAAGTAGTTTTTACCGTCGCGGAAAAATATCGAGAAAAAGTTAGGCCCGGCTTCCACGCCAACACAAAAAATAAACAACATAAAGCCAAGACTTAATGCGTCAGTATTAATGGCGAAATGCTGTTGACCTAAAATCAACGAAACCACCAGGACTCCAATGGAATTACCGAGTTGGACCGAACCGAGGCGTAATTTACCTAAGCAGAGTCCGAGGGCTAAAACGACAAATAATAACAGAACGTCATTTCCGCTTAACAATTCTGCGACGTTAATGTTCACGGTTTAACTTCTTCTTAACCTGCAACCAGTTGATGAGAGGGACTTTTTTCGCTATCTTGTGCCGAACGTTAAGGTTCCTGCAACAAAAGCGTTCAAGCCGAAATCTAAAGCGGCGTCATTCTAATCATAATTAACACCCTCAGCTATCGGCAGTTTTCATTCCTTTCGCCTCCAGCTGTTTCTTTTTATTTCCAGTCGTGCGCATCAGGGCAGTAAAAGTTTCATAATTGTTAACGTCAAAGTTGAGGATAATTATGTTGCAGCGCAATAATCGCTGGCCAGCATCCATTCTGGGCGTGATGCTTTATACGCTGGTGTTTATTTATGCACATCATTTCTGGTCCGCTGCCAGTGAACAAGCCGTACGCGGACAGCCAGAATTACTGCTGTTTTTACTGCCGGGATGTTTGATGGCGCTACTGCAGCCGCAAAGTCCGCTTATCAGCACCTTGTGGGTCGCGCTAGGCGGTACGCTGCTGGGTATGATGTGGTTAATGCTGGCGGTGCCAATGACGCACAGCGGCTTGTTGATTGTGGCCTGGAGTTTGAGTGCGCTGTTTTGGGCGGGCTGTGGTGCGCTGCTGGTGCGCTTGCTGCGGATTATGCTGGCGATGCGAGCCGAATAGTACCTGCAAAAACGGGCCCGCAGGCCCGTTCTCTTAGGCTTCGATACCCAGGTTTTCTTTGGTCCAGGCAGCGAATTCGGTGTAACCACCGATGTGCTGATCGTCGAGGAAAATCTGCGGCACGGTTGTCACCGGCTTGCCGGCACGGGCTTCCAGATCGGCTTTAGTAATGCCGGTGGCCTGAATATCCACGTACTGATAGTTAAAATCGTCGCGCTCGCTGGTCAGCTTAGCCGCCAACTCTTTCGCACGTACGCAGTAAGGGCAGCTAGAACGGCCAAAAATCACTGCAATCATTGCTTCTCTCCTTCCGCTGCTGTTTTGTGACTAGAATCACATCACAGCGTGAATAATGCGTCACATCATGCCCGCCCATCCTGCTTAAAGGAAGAAGAATATACCTGTTACTCTAATACTTACCGCCTATACATTGGGTAAAATGCGGCTAACGCTGAAAGAACAATCAAGGAACCATCGCATGCGTAATCTCGCCACATTACCCAAACCCGTGTTGCTACTCGAAGTGCTCGGCGTGCTTGCCGTCATTGGCGCCTTGTTGCTTACCAACGATTGGGTGAGCGCACCTGATTTTATCGCCAAAAAGCCGCTGGCGACGCTGCTGTTTTTTCTTGGCATCGCGCTGATGCTGCCTGCGGCATGGATGATGATGTGGCGCACGGCGAAGGCGATGGCCCCGCAATTGTTCAATCATTCCAACAAAAAGAAGTAACCACCGGAGAGAATTTATGACGCCGACTATCGATTTACTGTGCAGCCACCGTTCCATTCGCGCTTTTACCGAACAGGGCATTGACGAGGCGCAACGCAGCGCCATCATTGCAGCGGCACAAGCGGCTTCGACCTCCAGCTTTTTACAGTGCTCCTCAATTATTCGTATCACCGATCCCGCTAAGCGCGAGCAGCTGGTCCAGCTGACCGGCGGCCAGCCTTGGGTCAGCGCAGCGGCGGAGTTTTGGGTGTTCTGCGCGGATTTCAATCGTCATCAACAGATCTGCCCGGATGCGCAACTGGGGCGTGCTGAACAGCTGCTGCTCGGTTGCGTTGATACCGCGCTGATGGCGCAAAATGCCATGGTGGCGGCGGAATCGCTGGGCCTTGGCGGCGTATTTATTGGCGGGATTCGCAACAGCATCGCTGAAGTGACCGAGCTGCTTGAACTGCCGAAGTTTGTGCTGCCGCTGTTCGGCTTCTGCATCGGCCATCCGGCTGATACACCCGATGTTAAACCCCGCATGCCGCACGCGATGCTGGTACATGAAAACCGCTATCATGCAGTCGATAAAAATCTGTTGGCGCAATACGATGAGCAAATTACCGCCTATTATCAGCAGCGTGATAGCAACCAGCGTTCCGAAACCTGGAGTCAGCTGATTCAGCGTCTGATCATTAAAGAAACGCGTCCCTTCATACTGGATTACCTGCATCAGCAGGGCTGGGCGACGCGCTAAGCACAAGGAACTCTGTAATGAAAATGGCCATTCTCACTCGCGATGGATCGATCTATTCGTGTAAGCGTCTGCGCGACGCCGCGGAGGAGCGTGGCCATCAAGTGCAGATGATCGATCCGCTCTCCTGCTACATGAACATCAATTCCGATTCGCCCGCAGTGCACTACCGCGGCGAGGCGCTGGGGCATTTTGATGCGGTGATCCCGCGCATTGGCACCGCTACCACTTTTTATGGCACTGCGGTGCTGCGCCAGTTTGAGGTGCGCGGCAGCTACCCCCTCAATGAATCGGTGGCGATTACCCGCGCGCGCGACAAACTGCGTTCGCTGCAGCTGCTGGCGCGTGAGGGCATTGATATGCCGATCACCGGTTTTGCTTCTTCGCCGGATGATACTGACGATTTGATTGCCATGGTGGGCGGTGCGCCGCTGGTGGTGAAACTGGTGGAGGGCACACAGGGCATCGGTGTGGTGCTGGCGGAAACGCGGCAGGCAGCGGAGAGCGTGATTGACGCTTTTCGTGGCCTCAATGCCCATATTCTGGTGCAGGAGTTCATCAAGGAAGCGCAAGGACGCGATATTCGCTGCCTGGTGATTGGCAATGAAGTGGTGGCAGCGATTGAGCGCGAGGCGAAAGAGGGCGATTTTCGTTCCAATCTGCATCGCGGCGGCAAAGCGCGTGCGGTGGAGATCACTGAACAGGAGCGCGAAATCGCGGTGAAAGCTGCCAGTACGCTGGGGCTGGAAGTGGCCGGTGTGGATATCCTGCGCGCCCAGCGTGGTCCGCTGGTTATGGAGGTAAACGCCTCACCGGGACTGGAAGGGATTGAGGGCATTACCGGTTTAGATATCGCCACCATGATGATCACGTGGATTGAGCAGCACGCTTGCCCCGGCTATCGTCCTAAAACCGGCGGCTAACCGGCGCTTTTCAGCGGTTTTCGTGGCATCCAGATCGGTTTTTCCGTAAGCTAAGGCGCTTATTTCTTCACCCCACAGGATATTACGATGGATTCACTGGTCGTTCCGGACATTGACGTGCTGCGTCGCTGGCTGGATCAACAAAATATCACCTGGTTCGAATGCGATGCCTGTCAGGCACTGCACCTGCCGCACATGCAGAATTTTGACGGGGTGTTTGATGCAAAAATTGACCTGGTGGATAACGTTATCCTCTTCTCCGCGCTGGCAGAAGTAAAACCGACGGCGCTGATTCCGCTGGTGGGCGATCTCTCGCAGATCAATGCCAGTTCGCTAACGATTAAAGCCTTTGTTGATATTCAGGACGACAATCTGCCGAAGCTGATTGTCTGCCAGTCGATCAGTACCAGCGCCGGATTAACCTTCGGGCAGTTCTCCCACTTTATGAAGCAGAGTGAAGAGGGCGTTTCCATGGTGATCATGGAAGCCTTTGCTAATCACCTGCTGGTGGTTGAAGAAGAAGAGGAGCGACAGCCGAGCTCCAGCAGCCACGCGATGCTGCACTGAGTTCCCCGCCTCGCTAACTGCCGCTTTTTGCGGCAGTTTTCATTTTTGCCCCACCACTTTTTATTCTGCACTTTGCCCTTTATTGCCAGATATTAGTCGTGCTTTATGCCACTAGTGCCAAACCCCATAGCAGAAACATGCATAACTCATCGCAAAAAGGCGTTTTTTAAGCTGGGATCTGGTGAAGGTGGTGCGGGGGGGCTATTCTTGCGGGGCTGCTTGAGACGTGCAACCTCAGCGCAGGTATAGGTTTTTGCTATTAAACTCCCGCTGAATATTGATTCATTGTGTGCCTGTGATTTAACAGAAAACGCAACGTCCGGATCGCCGTGTATGCAGCGTTGTGATGACCCGCTCAGGAGGAAGTAAAACATGTTCAACCAACGTCAAAAATGGTTGTCAGGTGTGGTTGCTGGTGCATTGATGGCTGCGGCCGGCGGTGTGCAGGCCGAAGGCAGTACGGTACATGTGTATAACTGGTCCGATTATATCGCGGCGGATACCGTGCCGAACTTCGAAAAGCAGACCGGCGATAAAGTGGTGTATGACGTCTTTGATTCCAACGAAGTGTTGGAAGGTAAACTGATGGCCGGTAGCACCGGTTATGACGTGGTGGTGCCGTCTTCCAGCTTCCTCGCGCGTCAGCTGCAATCCGGCGTATTCCAGGAGCTGGATAAGAGCAAGCTGCCGAACTACAAAAACCTTGATCCCGATCTGATGAAGAAACTGGAGCAGCACGATCCGGGTAACAAATTTGCGATTCCTTATCTGTGGGGCACCACCGGCATCGGCTATAACGTCGATAAAGTGAAAGCCGCACTGGGCAAAGATGTGCCGCTGGATAGCTGGGATCTGGTGCTGAAACCGGAAAACCTGGAAAAACTGAAAGGCTGTGGGGTTTCCTTCCTTGATGCGCCGGAAGAGATTTTCGCTACTGTGCTCAACTACCTTGGCAAAGATCCGAACAGCTCTGACGCGAAAGATTACTCTGGCGCAGCCACTGATTTGCTGCTGAAACTGCGTCCGAACATCCGTTACTTCCACTCGTCGCAGTACATCAACGACCTGGCGAACGGCAACATCTGCGTGGCGATTGGCTGGTCGGGCGATATCCTGCAGGCGAAAGATCGTGCGGACAAAGCCAACAACGGCGTGCATGTCGGCTATATCGTGCCAAAGCAGGGCGCTCTGGCATTCTTTGACATGTTCGCGATTCCTAAAGACGCGAAAAATGTGGAAGGCGCCTACCAATTCCTTAATTACATGATGGATCCCAAAGTCATCGCTGATGTTTCCAACAACATGAACTACGCCAACGGTAACAAAGCCTCGCTGCCACTGATCAATGCGGACGTGCGCAACAATCCGGGCATTTTCCCAACGCCGGATGCCATGGCCAAACTGTTTGTGCTCAAGGTCCAGGATCCGAAACTGGATCGTGTGCGCACCCGTGCATGGACTAAAGTAAAAAGTGGTAAGTAATTCGTTCTGAACGATTATTGCCTGAAGACGACAGCAGAGGCGCAGTAATGGCCTCTGTTGTGCCATTTTTAGCGGCTGGCTGTGCCGCGCGATTTTAGCGCCGGAGAAATGTTAGTGAACGACGCGATTCCCCGCCCCCCAAATAAAACGGCTAAGGCGATGACGCCGCTGCTGGAAATTCGCAACCTGACAAAATCTTTTGACGGCCAGCACGCCGTGGATGATGTCAGTCTGACCATTTACAAAGGTGAGATTTTTGCGCTGCTGGGCGCATCCGGCTGTGGTAAATCGACCTTGCTGCGCATGCTGGCGGGATTCGAACCGCCCACCAGCGGCCAGATTGTGCTGGATGGCCAGGATCTCTCCCATGTTCCGCCGTATCAGCGCCCGATCAACATGATGTTCCAGTCCTACGCACTGTTCCCGCACATGACGGTGGAGCAGAACATCGCCTTTGGCCTGAAGCAGGACAAACTGCCGAAAGGCGAAATCAGCAGCCGCGTTGAAGAGATGCTGTCGCTGGTGCACATGCAGGAGTTCGCGAAGCGTAAGCCGCATCAGCTCTCTGGCGGTCAGCGTCAGCGTGTGGCGCTGGCGCGTAGCCTGGCGAAGCGGCCAAAACTGCTGCTGCTGGACGAGCCAATGGGCGCACTGGATAAAAAGCTGCGTGACCGCATGCAGCACGAAGTGGTCGATATTCTCGAGCGTGTCGGTGCCACCTGCGTGATGGTGACGCACGATCAGGAAGAAGCGATGACCATGGCGGGCCGCATCGCCATCATGAACCGCGGTAAATTCGTGCAGATTGGTGAGCCGGAAGAGATCTACGAGCATCCCACCAGCCGCTACAGCGCCGAGTTCATCGGTTCGGTGAACGTGTTCGAAGGCTTGCTGCGCGAACGCGGTGAAGACGCGCTGATCATTGATGCGCCGGGCCTGGTGCATCCGCTGAAAGTGCAGACCGATGTTTCTGTCGTCGATAACGTGCCGGTCCATGTGGCGCTGCGTCCGGAAAAAGTGATGCTGTGCGAAGAGGTGCCTGCCGATGGCTGTAACTTTGCCGTGGGTGAGGTGGTGCATATCGCCTATCTCGGCGACCTGTCGATTTATCACGTGCGCCTGCGCAGCGGCCAGATGATCAGCGCACAGTTGCAAAACGCCCATCGCTACCGCAAATGCGCGCCAACGTGGGGCGATGAAGTGCGTCTCTGCTGGGACGCCGACAGCTGTGTGGTTCTGACGGTTTAAGGGGGCGATATGAGCCAGATTTCTCAACGCAGCGAGCCCGAAGTGGTGGGCACGCCGCTGCAGCGCTGGGCGACGCGCATCAAGATGCAGCACGGCCGCAAGCTGGTGATTGCCATGCCGTATCTGTGGCTGATCCTGCTGTTCCTGCTGCCGTTCCTGATCGTGCTGAAGATCAGCTTTGCCGATATTGCGCGCGCTATTCCGCCGTACACCGATTTGGTCACCTGGGCCGATGGTCAGCTCAATCTGGTACTCAATCTCGGTAATTACTTCACGCTGACCGACGATCCGCTGTATGCCGATGCGTACCTGACGTCGCTGAAAGTGGCGGGCATCTCCACCATTATCTGCCTGATGATCGGATATCCGCTGGCGTGGGCGGTGGCGCACAGCAAGCCGTCAATGCGCACTATTTTGCTGCTGCTGGTGATCCTGCCATCGTGGACCTCGTTCCTGGTGCGCGTTTACGCGTGGATGGGCCTGCTCAACAACAACGGCATTCTCAACCGCTTCCTGATGTGGCTCGGCGTGATCGATCATCCGCTGGTGATCCTCTACACCAACACGGCGGTGTATATCGGGATCGTTTACTGCTATCTGCCGTTTATGGTGCTGCCAATTTATACCGCGCTGACGCGTATAGATTATTCGCTGGTGGAAGCCTCGCTGGATCTCGGTGCACGTCCGCTGAAGACCTTTTTCAGCGTGATTGTGCCGCTGACCAAAGGCGGGATTATTGCCGGCTCAATGCTGGTGTTTATTCCGGCGGTCGGCGAGTACGTGATCCCGGAACTGCTCGGCGGTCCGGACAGCATCATGATTGGGCGTATTTTGTGGCAGGAGTTCTTTAACAACCGTGACTGGCCGGTAGCATCCGCGCTGGCGGTGATCATCCTGTTGATTCTGATATTGCCGATTATCTGGTTCCACAAGCATCAGAACCGTGAAGTGGGAGAGAAAGAATGAGCCAGTTACCGACTATTCGCTCTCCGTGGCGCACTGTGATTCTGCTGCTGTGCTTTATGTTCCTTTACGCGCCGATGCTGCTGCTGGTGGTTTATTCCTTCAATAGTTCGCCGCTGGTCACGGTATGGGAGAGCTTCTCGTTCCACTGGTACAACGTATTGTTCCAGGATCAGGCGATGCTGGATGCGGTGGGACTCAGCCTGACCATCGCCGCGCTCTCAGCCACCATGGCGGTGGTGCTCGGCACCATGGCGGCGGTGGTGATTGTGCGCTTTGGCCGCTTCCGTGGACACAACGGCTTCGCCTTTATGCTGACGGCGCCGCTGGTGATGCCTGATGTGATCACCGGTTTGTCCTTGCTGCTGCTATTTGTGGCGATGGGCAACACCCTTGGCTGGCCGAGCGATCGCGGCATGCTGACCATCTGGCTGGCGCACGTGACCTTCTGTACTGCTTACGTGGCGGTGGTGATCAATTCGCGTCTGCGTGAACTGGATCGCTCAATTGAAGAGGCGGCGATGGATCTCGGCGCAACGCCGGTGAAAGTGTTCTTTGTGATCACCGTACCGATGATCGCGCCCGCGATCGTTACCGGCTGGCTGCTGGCGTTTACCTTGTCGCTGGACGATTTAGTGATTGCCAGCTTCGTGACCGGCCCAGGCGCGACCACCTTGCCGATGGCGATTTTCGCCACCGTGCGTCGTGGCGTCAATCCGGAGATCAACGCTTTAGCCTCGCTGATTCTGTTTGTCGTCGGTTTAGTTGGTTTTATCGCCTGGCGCTTTATGGCGCACGAAGAAAAGCAGCGTTTACGCGATATTCAGAAAGCAAAACGTGGCTGAAAGCCGTAACATTTGTCACTATAAGAACGGGCTGATTTTATCGGCCCGTTTTATTATGGTTACGGAGCGACACCATGTCGGAAACCCTGAAACACGGTTCAATGATTAACGCTACACCGGTGCCCGTGATGGTGGCGGGCAGCGCTATCATCATTACGCGTTGCCTCAGCGTGTTGATGCTGGCCAACGAACTGGGTTACGACGAACTCGCCAACTTCGTGCATCGCAGCGCGCAAGCCTGGGATTCTACCCTGATCTTTATCGCTAGCCAGCTGATTTTCCTGTTTGAACTGCGCTGCGCCTTTATTCTGATGCGCGGCAACAATCGTGGGCGCTGGGGCTATGTCGCGACGCAAATCATTGTGCTGATCTACATGTTGATGGCATCGGTGGGCTGGATCTACCCGGAAATTTTTAGCATTCCCGGTGAAAGTAATGCGCAGATCATTCATCACACGCTGCTGCAAAAGCTCCCGGATGTGTTGGTATTAGGGCTGCTGTTTGTGCCGGCCAGCAGTCGCGCTTTTTTCCGGCGCCGGTGATACAATCGCCCCCCATTTTTTCTCCCGATTCTGACTACAGGCATTTGCATGCATTGCGCGCTTTATGATGCCGGTCGCTGTCGTTCGTGTCAGTGGCTGGAAAAACCCTATCCGCAACAGCTCAACGATAAGCAGTCGCTGCTGGAACAACTGCTGGCTGAAAAGCCGGTGGGCGAATGGCTGCCGCCGGTGCAATCCGCGCAGCAAGGGTTTCGCAATAAGGCCAAAATGGTAGTCAGCGGGAGCGTAGAGCGGCCGATTTTAGGCATGGTGGCGCGCGACGGTGAACCGGTCGATCTCTGCGCTTGCCCGCTCTATCCCGACAGCTTCAGTGCGGTGTTCGCGCAGCTCAAACCTTTTATCGCCCGCGCCGGTTTAACGCCCTACAACGTGGCGCGTAAACGCGGTGAGCTGAAATTTCTGCTGCTGACGGAGAGTACGCAGGGCGGCATGATGCTGCGTTTTGTGCTGCGTTCCACCAGCAAGCTGCAGCAGCTGCGCGACGCCTTGCCGTGGCTGCAACAGCAACTGCCGCAGCTGAAGGTGATTTCCGCCAATATTCAGCCGGTGCATATGGCGATTCTTGAAGGCGACGAAGAGATTGCGCTGACGCCGGATCAGGCGCTAGCGGAGCGCTTTAATCAGGTTCCGCTCTATATTCGCCCGCAAAGCTTCTTTCAGACCAATCCACAGGTTGCAGCCGATCTCTATGCCACCGCGCGCGATTGGGTCGCGCAGTTGCCGGTGAGCAGCATGTGGGATCTGTTTTGTGGCGTTGGGGGATTTGGCCTGCACTGCGCAACGCCCGAAATGCAGCTGACCGGCATCGAAATCAATGCTGAAGCCATCACCTGTGCGCAGCAGTCGGCGCAGCAGCTGGGATTAGAAAAAGTGAGTTTTGCCGCGCTGGATTCCACGCAGTTCGCCACTTCACGGGAAGCGGTGCCGCAGCTGGTGTTGGTGAATCCGCCACGTCGCGGTATTGGCGCAGAGTTGTGTGCTTATCTCAGTGAGATGGCGCCGGATTACCTTCTCTATTCCAGCTGCAATCCCAGCAGCATGGCGCAGGATATCGCGCGTCTGGCTGATTATGACGTGAGCCGCGTGCAGCTGTTCGACATGTTCCCGCATACCGCGCATTTTGAAGTGCTGTGCTTGCTGAGCAAGAAGGGTGGGACGGCGTAACGTTCACCTGCACGGAGGACGTGCAGAACCTGGCAGGCAGCACGCTCCGCCATCCCATAATGCTTATTCCGGGAACCACTTCTGATTGATTTGCTGCCAGGTGCCGTTGGCCTTCAATGCCACTAACGCGCTGTTCAGCTCGTTCAGCAGCGGCGCATTGCCTTTGCGTACCGCGATACCTAAACCGGTGCCGAAGAAGTCGGTATCGGTGATGTGCTCGCCTACCGCGCTAAGATCGTCATTGGCCTTGAGCCACTGATTCACCACCGCTGTATCACCAAACACGCCGTTCAGGCGACCGTTTTTCAGGTCGAGAATCGCGTTCTGATAGCTGTCATACGCCACCGCAATCACCTCCGGATGTTTCTCCAGCAGGTATTTCTGATGTGTGGTGCCGTTCTCAACGCCAACACGTTTGCCTTTCAGCTGGCTGAAGTCGGTGAACTGGCCTTTATGCGCAATCACAATCGCCGAGTTAGCGTAGTAAGGTTGGGTGAAATCGACCTGCTTGCTGCGATCGGCGGTGATATCCATGCCGGAAATCACTGCGTCATAGCGACGGAATTTCAGCGACGGAATCAGGCTATCGAAGGCGTTGTTGGTGAAGGTGCAATCCACTTTCATCTGCTGACACAGTGCTTTTGCCAGATCGATATCGAAGCCCACGATTTGGTTGTCGTGATCAAGGGATTCGAACGGGGGATAAGTGGCGGAAGAGGCGAAGCGGATTTTTTCCGCCGCATAAGCATTCATTGCCAGAGTTGCTAGCGCAGCAGCAACGATCCATTTTTTCATTATGTAACTCCTGTAAACCATGCCAGAGACGGAACGGGTTACACGATGCCAGTTAATGAATTTATATGCAATATTTTTGCTTATTAATTTAAATGAACAGCGGGCGCTTTTTTAATACGCCCGCAGGGAGTAAATCAGTTACGACGCTCAAATGCCAGCGCACGCTTCTCGACCAGACGCATTATCAGCGTCAGCAAGCCGTTAACCACCAGATAGATCAGGCCAGCGGCAGCGTATACCGAGATATCGTAAGTGCGGCCATACAGCAGTTGTCCGTGGCCCATTACTTCCATCAACGTAATGGTGTAGGCCAGCGAGGTGCTTTTGAATACCAGCACCACTTCGTTGGAGTAGGACGACAAGGCGCGCTTGAAGGCGTACGGCAGCAGAATGCGCAGCGTATCATTGCGGTTCATGCCGAGCGCCGCGCAGGATTGCCATTGACCGGACGGAATGGCGCGCACCGCACCGTAAAACAGCTGCGTGGTATAAGCCGCACTGTTGAGCGACAGCGCCAGCAGCGCACACAGCCACGGCTGCGACAGCAGATGCCACAACCACGGAATGTTCTGGATGCTGGGGAACTGGCCGGGACCGTAATAGATCAGGAAGATCTGCACCAGCAGCGGCGTGCCGGTGAACAGCGTGATATAGCCTTTCACTAGCCAATTGAGCACCGGCACTTTGAGCGCCAGCACGATGGTGCAAAGTACAGAGAGCACCAATGCCGCAATCAGCGATGCCACGGTCAGCGTCAGGCTGGTGTGAAGCCCTTTCAGCAGCTCGGGTAAGTAATCCAGCATGCTTAAGCCCCTCGCTCGAAACGCGTGGTGCGCAATTCAATGCGGCGCAGCACGAACTGACTGAACAGCGTGATAATCAGATAGATCGCCGCCGCCACCAGATACCAGGTAAACGGCTCTTGCGTGCGCGTAGCGATACTTTTGGTTTGCAGCATCAGGTCATTCACGCTGATCAGCGATACCAGCGCAGTATCCTTCAGCAGCACCAGCCATTGGTTACCCAAACCGGGCAGCGCGTGACGCCACATCTGCGGCATGATCAGGCGCAGGAAAATCGCCGACTTCTTCATCCCCAGCGCCTGGCCCGATTCCCATTGACCCACCGGCACCGCTTTCAGCGCGCCGCGCAGGGTTTGTGATGCATAGGCGGAATAGAGCATCGCCAGCGCAATCACACCACACAGGAAGGGACTGACGTCGAAGTTTTCAATTTGCACCTGCACCGGAATAGCGAACAGGCCGAGATTGATGTGGAAGCCATCGGAGAGCGTTAGCAGCAGCTGTGAGGCGCCGAAATAGATAAACAGCACCACCAGAATTTCCGGCAGGCCGCGAATCAGTGTGACCAGCGCGGTACCGAGCCACGCCAGTGGTTTCCAGCGCAGCGATTCCCAGCCAGCAAAAATCATCGCCAGCACAAGGCCGGCGATCAGTGCACAAACGGCAAGGCCGACGGTCATACCGGCGGCGCTTGCGAGTGGAATCATTTCATTCATCAGAAATTACTGCTGGAACCATTTGCTGTAGATGGTTTTGTAGGTGCCGTCAGCTTTGATCTTCTCCAGCGCCGCATTGAACTTGCCCTGCAGCTCGCTGTTGCCCTGACGCACGGCAATACCTAAACCGGTACCGAAGTAATCTTTGTCCGTCACTTTCTCACCCAGCGGCGCGAGGTTGGCGTTTTGCTTCAGCCACTCGTTGACCACGGCGGTGTCACCGAATACCGCATCGATACGACCATTTTTCAGATCCAGCACCGCGTTCTGGTAGCTGTCGTAAGGCACAACGGTGATGTCGCTGTGTTTTTCAGAGAGGTATTTCTGGTGCGTGGTGCCGTTCTGCACGCCTACACGTTTGCCTTTCAGCGCGGCCACGTCAGCCATTTTGCCTTTCTGCGCGATGAAGATGGCCGAGTTGTCGTAATACGGCTTGGAGAACAGCACTTGCTTCTCACGATCTGGCGTGATGTCCATGCCTGCCATCACCGCGTCAAAACGACGGAACTTCAGGCTGGGGATCAGGCTATCGAACGCCTGATTAGTGAAGGTGCAGGTCGCATCCATCTCTTTACACAGCGCGTTAGCCAGATCGACATCAAAGCCCTGAATTTTGTTATCAGAGTCGACGAATTCAAACGGAGGATAAGAAGCCTCGGTAGCAAAACGCAATGTCTGTGCCGCTGAAGCGCTCAGGCTCATGCCAGCAAGGAGGGCAGCAATTACAATTTTTTTCATTAGAAGCATCCTGACTTAATGCGAAAGATAATTAGCAAACGCGTCGGTTTGCGGCTGTGTAAAGTGACTGGCATCGCCTTGCTCAACAATGTGACCGTTTTCCATATACACCACGCGGCTGGCGGTTTTACGCGCCACTTCCACTTCGTGCGTCACGATCACTTGTGTGATGTTGGTCTGTGCCAGCTCACGAATAATGCTGACGATCTGGGCGGTGATTTCGGGATCGAGCGCAGCGGTCGGTTCATCAAACAGCAGCACCTGCGGCTCCATCATCAGCGCACGGGCAATCGCTACGCGCTGCTGCTGGCCGCCGGAAAGATGCAGCGGGAAGCGATCGGCGTAAGGCGTCAGGCGCAGACGGTCCAGCAGCTTTTCAGCACGCGCACGCGCGGCGTCCTTGCTGAGGCCGAGCACGCGGCACGGCGCTTCAATCAGGTTTTGCAGCACGCTCAGGTGCGGCCACAGATTGTATTGCTGGAATACCATGCCCACGTTCTGCCGCAGCTCGCGAATCGCGCTGTCGGAAGGGGCTTTGGTGAAATCAAACTGGTTGCCGGCAATCTGCAGGCTGCCGGAGCGCGGTTGCTCCAGCAAGTTGAGGACGCGCAGGAGCGAACTTTTACCCGCGCCACTCGGGCCGAGCAACACCAGCGTTTCACCCTGCGGACAAGCCAGGTTGATATCGAACAGGGCCTGATGGGTACCGTAAAAACAGTTTATGGCGTTTAGTTGAATACTCATGCGCAAAAAATGAATAGTAATTAGTGTCGCGGATTTTAACGTCACCAGAATAGTTATGCAATTGTGGTGGGTTAATATTTATTAAAGAGCAGTGAAACCTCCAAAGCGTAGCACAAAATCGCGCAACTCAAGGTGGATGAGGGCTGGCGAGCCCTATTTTGTTCACAAAATATCAACAAAAAGCGCCGCAAGGATGCGGCGCGCTAAACAATGGTATTAACGGCGGGAAAAGTGAACGGTTACTTTTTCGCTTCCAGCAGCTGCGTCAGCGAACCGCCGCCAGCGTGGGGCACCTGGCCGACATAACGCACATCATCAACCACCCAGCAGGTGCCTTCGTGGATCATCAGCACTTCATCTTGCCAGGTTTTGCTGTCGCGGCTCAGCTCAACCCGCAGCGGAATATTGCGCGCGTCGCGGTTAGGAATGGTGGATGCGCTGGCCACGTCCGCTGAAGTTGGGCCTTGCGCCAGGCTGGAAAAGAGATCGCCGCGGGTCCACGCCGCTGGTTTCGGATTCTGGCTGCTGGCACTCAGCAGCTTTTGATACAGGCGATCGCTCAGGTAAGGGCGATATTTCGCCAGCGTGTTGCTGTCTGGCAAACCTTGCGTCGGCTGGCTGACGCGTAAATCGTAGAACTGTTGCGCCACGCTGTCCGGACCCCCGTCAACGCAGGCAGCGGTGCGCGGGCCATTATCCTTAATCACTGGCTCAACGGTGGTACAAGCACTTAGCAGCAACGCTGCAGGAATAAGCAGCGCAAAGGCATTGTTTCTCATCTCGATTTCCTTATTGTTCACTGGCAAAGCGCCATTTTTAGCATAGAGTATAGCCTTGCTTTTAAGCGCTACGAGCTGATTCAGAAAAGGAGAACACCATGAAATTTTCTACAACGCCCA
The DNA here is from genome assembly GCF_042666835.1 of Pantoea sp. GCM10028869. Taxonomy (NCBI): domain Bacteria; kingdom Pseudomonadati; phylum Pseudomonadota; class Gammaproteobacteria; order Enterobacterales; family Erwiniaceae; genus Pantoea; species Pantoea sp. GCM10028869. The sequence goes on from NZ_JBHTGO010000002.1 coordinate 391,497, forward strand.
CGCTGGAAGGACACAGCATCAGTGAATATTGCGGCGTGGTCGCCGGTGAAGCGATTCTCGGCGCCAATATTTTCCGCGATTTCTTCGCCGGTATCCGCGATATCGTCGGTGGCCGCTCTGGCGCCTACGAAAAAGAGTTACGCAAAGCGCGCCAGATCGCCTTTAAAGAGCTGGAAGAGCAGGCGAAAGCGCTCGGCGCCAACGCGGTGGTGGGCATCGATATCGACTACGAAACTGTCGGCAAAGAGGGCAGCATGTTGATGGTGAGCGTCACCGGCACCGCCGTGATTATTCGCTAATGCGCGTGGTTGTCCTGCTGGCGGTGGCGCTGTTACTTAGCGCTTGTCAGTCATCGATTGAAGCGCGCCACGGTTACTGGGTTGATACCGCGCATCCGGCGCAGGGCGCGCGGCCGCGTATTAAGGTGGTGGTGATTCATTACACCGCTGAGGATTTCTCCAATTCGCTGGCGACGCTGACCGATCGGGAAGTTAGCGCGCACTACCTGATTCCGCAAAATCCGCCGCAGAAAAACGGCAAGGGCGTGGTGTGGCAATTGGTGCCGGAAAGCCAACTCGCGTGGCACGCAGGCCCGAGTTTCTGGCGCGGCGCAACGCGCATTAATGACACTTCGGTTGGTATTGAAATCGTCAACAGTGGTTATCGTCGAACCTTAACGGGTTTGCAGTGGCAGCCCTTTACGCTGCAGCAGATCAGCGCGCTGATGGCGCTGGTCAAAGATATCACTCAGCGCTACGGCATCGCGCCGGAAAATGTGGTCGGGCACAGCGATATCGCGCCGCAGCGTAAGCAGGATCCCGGTCCGCTGTTTCCCTGGCAGCAGCTGGCAGAGCACGGTTTAGGCGCTTGGCCCGAGCAGGCAACGGTGCAGCGCTATCTTAACGGACGCGCGGCGGATGAAGGCGTGGATCAGGCAGAACTGCTGGATGTGCTGCAGCGCTATGGCTACGACGTGGCGGCGGCGACCACGCCGCAAATGCAGCGCAAGCTGATTGCGGCGTTTCAAATGCATTTCCGCTCGCGTGATTATCGCGGCATCGCCGATGCAGAAACCCTGGCGATCGCCCGCGCGTTATTAGCGAAGTACGGTGCGGCGCAGTGATACGCGGCATTGGTCGCCATAAATGGCGGCCGTTTGTTTACTGCTGCAGGAATGCCTGCCAGTGCGCCACCAGCCGTTGCAGATCCTGACGGCTGACATCCAGATGCGTGACAATACGCGTTACGGGCCCAACGCTGATTAGCACATCGCCCGACTGCATCCAGCTTTTCAGCGCGTCAACTTTCTCTGTTGGCACCTTCACAAACAGCATGTTGGTGTGCTGATTGAGCACTTCAACACCGATGGCGCTGAGCTGCTCGCCTAACCATGCCGCATTATCATGATCCTCTTTGAGACGCGCGACATTGTGCTTCAACGCATACAACCCCGCCGCGGCCAGAATGCCCGACTGGCGCATGCCGCCGCCGGTCATTTTGCGCCAGCGACGCGCTTGCTCAATGTAGGCCTCATCGCCACACAGCAGCGAACCAATCGGCGTGCCAAGGCCTTTTGACAGGCAGATGGTTAAGGTGTCGCAGTAACGCGCAATCGCTTCCAGCTCCACATTCTGTGCCACCACGGCGTTAAAAATACGTGCGCCATCAATGTGCAGCGCCAGCTTATGCTCGCGGGTGAGAGTCCACGCTTGCTCCAGATAGCTGAGCGGCAGCACTTTACCGTGATGGGTGTTTTCCAGGCTCAGAAGACGGGTGCGGGCGAAGTGGAAATCGTCGGGTTTGATGGCGGCGGCCACCTCCGCCAGCGGCAGGGAACCATCTTCCGCATGCAGAATTGGCTGTGGCTGAATGCTGCCAAGCACCGCTGCGCCGCCGGCTTCATATTTGTAGTTGTGCGCCTGCTGACCCACGATATATTCATCGCCGCGCTGGCAGTGACACAGCAGCGCAACCAGATTAGCTTGCGTGCCGGTGGGGAAGAACAGGGCGGCGGCTTTGCCGCTCAAGCGTGCGGCTTCGACTTCCAGTGCGTATACGGTGGGGTCATCGCGGTAGACATCATCGCCGGTTTCGGCTGCCATCATGGCATCGAGCATGGCAGCACTTGGGCGGGTTACGGTATCACTGCGTAGATCGATCACGTCGCTCTCCTGAAATAAAAAAGCGGGCGAAGTGCCCGCGTTATCATCATGTCTGGCCTGAATTGTTTTACCTCAGCCAGTTGGTTTTCGCCAGCTCCACGATCTCATCACCGCGTCCATTCAGAATGGCACGCATCATGTAGAGGCTGAAACCTTTGGCCTGCTCGGCTTTAATCTGCGGCGGCATCGACAACTCTTCTTTGGCGGTAATCACGTCAAGCAACACCGGGCCATCGTGCGCAAAGGCTTCCTGCAGCGCGCCGTTAAGATCGGAGGCTTTCTCGACGCGAATGCCTTTGATGCCGCAGGCGGCGGCGATGGCGGCGAAATCCGGGTTTTCGAGGTCGGTGCCGTCGGTCAGATAGCCACCGGCTTTCATCTCCATCGCCACAAAGCCCAGCACGCTGTTATTGAAGATCACCAGTTTCACCGGCAGCTTGAGCTGCGCCACCGAAATGAAATCGCCCATCAACATGCTAAAACCGCCGTCGCCACACAGCGCCACCACCTGACGCTGCTTGTCCAGCGACTGCGCGCCCAACGCCTGCGGCATGGCGTTGGCCATCGAACCGTGATTGAACGAGCCGATCAAACGACGTTTGCCGTTCATCTTTAGATAGCGCGCTGCCCACACGGTTGGCGTGCCGACGTCGCAGGTAAAGATGGCGTCATCATCGGCGTATTCGCTGATTTGCTGGGCCAGATATTGCGGGTGAATCGCCAGCTTATCGTTAGCGGTGGCCAGTTCGTCCAGCCCTTTGCGCGCATCGACATAATGCTCCAGCGCTTTGTCCAAATGCTGACGATCGGTTTTGCTGGTGAGCTGCGGCTGCAGCGCATGCAAGGTGGTTTTGATGTCACCCACCAGCGCCATATCCACATGGCTGTGTGAGCCAAGGCTGCCCGGATTGATGTCGATCTGAATGATTTTGGCATCGGCCGGATAGAAGGCGCGATAGGGGAATTGCGTCCCCAACAGCACTAAGGTATCGGCATTCATCATGGCGTGGAAACCAGAAGAGAAGCCAATCAATCCGGTCATGCCGACATCGTAAGGGTTATCATATTCGATGTGCTCTTTACCGCGCATCGCGTGCACAATCGGCGCTTTCAGCGTTTCTGCCAGCTTCACCACTTCGTCATGCGCGCCAGCGCAACCGCTACCGCACAGCAGGGTGATATTTTTCGCTGCATTCAGCGTTTCAGCTAACGCGGCCACTTCGCGGGCGGTTGGCACCACGTGCGGCAACTGCGGCGGATACCATTCGCTGCGTGCGCTTTCCGGGGCCGGCTGCAACGCCACGTCCCCGGGGATCACAATCACTGATACGCCACGATTGAGAATCGCTTTACGCATCGCAATGCCCAGCACCTGCGGCAGCTGCTCCGGATTGGAAACCAGCTCGCAATAGTGGCTGCATTCGCGGAATAATTCTTGTGGGTGGGTTTCCTGAAAATAGCCGCTACCAATTTCGCTGGAAGGAATGTGGGCGGCGATGGCCAAAACCGGAACGTGATTGCGGTGGCAATCAAACAAGCCGTTGATGAGATGCAGGTTGCCCGGTCCACAGGAACCGGCGCATACCGCCAATTCGCCGCTGATTTGTGCTTCAGCGCCAGCCGCGAAGGCCGCCACTTCTTCATGGCGCGTCGGCATCCATTCGATGGTGCCCATGCGATTCAGGCTGTCGCTCAGCCCGTTGAGAGAGTCACCGGTGACGCCCCAAATACGTTTCACGCCGGCGTTTTCCAAAGTTTTTGCCAGCATTGCCGCCACAGTTTGCTTCATCGTTATGCTCCTTTCTGGTGTTGAGCCATCCATGCCGATGGCGAAAACGTGTCAGTCAGAAAGCGTAGACGATGAAGCTGGCGTGCAGGCGTGAAAAAATGCGTTATGCCGAGAACAGGGCGATAAGGATTGGCGCCAGCAAACTCATAATAAAACCGTGCACAATCGCAGCGGGCACGATCTCCAGGCCGCCGGTGCGTTGCAGGATTGGCAGCGTGAAATCCATCGAGGTTGCGCCGCTCAAGCCCAGCGTCATGCTGCGTTGACGGGTTATCAGCAGCGGGATCAGCATAATGGTGATCAGCTCACGCAGCAGGTCGTTGAAGAAGGCGGCGCTGCCTATCACCGGGCCGAACGATTCGCTCATCAGAATGCCGGAGAGCGAATACCAGCCGAAACCGCTGGCTAACGCCAGGCCGGTTTTGATCGGCAGATCCAGCAGCAGCGCGGCCATTACGCCGCCCACCAGCGCACTGCACAGCGATACCAGCGCCACCAGCATGCCGCGACGGTTGATGGTGATTTGACGCAGCGTCATGCCGCTGCTGCGCAGCTGAATACCGACCAGCAATAGCATCAGCATCAAGGCGTATTCACTGATGGTCGAGGCGTTACGCAGCGGCGCCCATTGACTCAAACCGAGCAGAAAGCCCGCCAGCACCGAACCGCACAGCTTGAGCGACTCCAGCGCCATATGCAGACGCGACGGCAGCGCTTGTGGCTTGTGCTGATGACGCCAAGGCCAGCGTCGCTCCAGCAGCCACAGCGCCAGTAGCGAGCAGGCAAGAATGCTCAGCATGCTCACCAGCGCGATGTGGAAAATGGCCAGCAAATTGCTGCTCAGGTTATCGAGGAATGCCAGGCTGGTGCCCATAAAGAACAGAATGATGTAGACCAGCGCGCTCAGCGTGCGGGCAACCGCCTGTAAAAGCGTGGTGTGGCGCAGCGGCAGCAGATAGCCGAAAATCAGCGGCAAAAGGATGATAATCAATCCGTACATGTGAGGTTTCTATCCATGATTTGCGGGCTGCCACGCTAGCGAAAAACGGTTGAAGTGTAAACCTTTTCCCCTGGCGCTGACTTGACCAACGCAGCGTGGCGGACCATGCTCAGGCAAAGTAGCAGATGGAATGTATGATGATTCTGGAACATATCGATATTCACGGTTTTCGCGGTATTAATCGGCTGTCATTGCCGTTGACCAACACCAATGTATTGATTGGGGAAAATGCCTGGGGTAAATCGAGCCTGCTCGATGCATTGACGCTGTTGCTGGCGCCCGCCGCCGAGCCTTATCAGTTTACCGAACACGACTTTCACTTCCCGCCCGGCGACATTGATGCCCGCATGCGCCAGTTGCAGCTGGTATTTCGTTTTCGTGCCCAGAGCGATGATGAGAATGCGTTGTTTCAGCCTTTCTGGCAGCACGATGAGCATGGCCGCTATATCCGTTTCAGCACGCGTGCTAAACGTCAGGATCAGGGTGTAAAAACCAGCTGGCGTTTCATCGATCAGCATAACGATGTGTTGCCAGCGGCAGGCACTGACGCAGCGTTGGCACATCTGCGCGCTTATTATCCGGTATTGCGTTTACGCGATGCGCGTTTTGGCCGTCGTAACCGCCATGCTGACAGCGATGCGGAGCGCCGCGAGACGACGCTGACGGCATTGGCGCAGGAAGTGGAAAAGCTGACGCGCGATTTGGTGGTGCGTCCGCAAACGCTCAGCGACGATCTGCTGCGTCAGGGATTGCATACTATGCAGCAGCTGCTGGAACACTATTTTCTGGTGCAGCAGTCAGGCAGCAGCGCGCCGCGCGTGGCACCGGAAGTTCGCGATGGCAGCGAAGGCTGGCGATCGCTGGATAAACTTAATCACCTGATTGCCGGCACTGAATCACGCAGTCGTCAGGTGATTCTGCTGCGCATGTTCTCGCTGTTGATTCAGGCGCACGGCAACGAGCCGCTGCCGGCGGGTGCGCATCCGCTGCTGCTGGTGGAAGATCCGGAGACGCGGCTGCATCCCATTATGCTGTCGGTGGCGTGGAATTTACTGGAACTGATGCCGCTACAAAAAATCGCCACCACCAACTCGGGTGAACTGCTATCGCAGGTGCCACTGGAAAATATGTGTCGGCTGGTGCGTGAATCCACGCGGGTGGCGGCATGGCGCATTGGGCCTGAAGGTTTAAGTGCTGAAGAGAGTCGCCGTATCGGTTTCCACATCCGCGTGAATCGTCCTTCGGCGCTGTTTGCCCGCTGCTGGCTGCTGGTGGAAGGCGAGACCGAAGTGTGGATTATCAATGAACTGGCGCGGCAGCGTGGCTATCACTTCGCGGCGGAAGGAGTGAAAGTCATTGAGTTTGCGCAATCGGGCTTGAAACCGCTGCTGAAGTTCGCCCAACGCATGGGCATCGCCTGGCATGTGCTGACCGACGGCGACCAGGCGGGCAGCAAATATGCGGCGACTGCCCGCAGCCAGCTGCCGTCGGCGGCACGGGAAAGCGATCATCTCACGCAGTTTCCGGCACCGGATATCGAACATTTTCTCTTTAAGCAGGGGTTCAGCGATGTTTATTACCAGACGGCGCACCTGCCGTTAAACGCGCCGATGAACACGCGGCGTATTATTAGTAAAGCCATTCAGCACAGCTCGAAACCTGAGCTGGCGATTGCCGTCGCGATGGCTGCGGCTGAACGCGGGCCACAGGCGATTCCGCCGTTGCTGGATCAGCTGTTTGCGCGCGTGATGTGGTTGGCTCGCGGCCGGGCGGATTGAGGAAAGGGTGAGATGCGCCAAATAAAAATGCCAGCGTCTGCGGCTGGCATTTTTTTTCGGGAGTGGTCAGAATACGTGAAACAGCATGCGCGTTAAGCGACCGCGGCTTGCGTGGCTTCACAGGGCACGATCAGGCTGGCATGATTGCCTTTTGGTCCTTCATGGACATCAAACTGAACCTGCTGGCCAGCTTTCAGCGTTCTGTATCCCTCCATCTGAATCGTGGAGTAGTGTGCGAAGATATCGTCGCCGCCGCTAATCGGACAGATAAACCCGAAGCCTTTGGCGTTATTGAACCATTTTACTGTACCCGTCTCCATGCTTTTACTTCCCTCGCAAGACATTTTGATAAGTAGGTGAGGTCATTGAAGCTGTGAGTCGAGTTTGTTTAAAACTCAATCAGCTTGTGTTAGTAGAATGTAGAGAAACGGACCTTATCGTCAAGCAAACGGCCCTGGCGGACGGGGATAAATTCATCAAAATTTGAGGCAGTTAACGCTATTGCAAATTTTGTGATACAGGTCGCGCATGTGCTTTTAGGGCCAGTTTTTATCAACTGAAAACCGGCTTGACAGGCATGTTAAACTTTAGGAATGGGCGCAGAGATGTGCACAACCGTAACGCAGAATTTCGACGGAACATTATGGCAAACACAAACGACTGGCTTAATTTTGAACATCTAGCCGAAGATAAAGTACGCGAAGGGTTAAAGCCGCCTTCAATGTATAAAGTCATTCTGAATAATGACGATTATACACCTATGGAATTTGTTATTGACGTTCTGCAAAAGTTCTTTTCTTATGATATTGAACGTGCAACGCAGCTGATGTTGAAAGTTCACTACCATGGAAAAGCAATCTGTGGTGTATTCACTGCAGAAGTGGCGGAGACCAAAGTAGCCCAGGTGAACAATTACGCACGAGATAATGAACATCCGTTGCTGTGTACGCTAGAAAAAGCCTGAAGCCATCTCCATATAGGAGATAGGTTGTCAGAGCGATAATTGGGGGAGGTGCCAAATGCTCAATCAAGAACTGGAACTCAGTTTAAATATGGCTTTCGCCAGAGCGCGCGAGCACCGTCATGAGTTTATGACCGTCGAGCATCTGTTGCTGGCATTGCTCAGTAACCCGTCGGCCAGAGAGGCACTGGAAGCCTGTTCGGTGGATATCGTGGCTCTGCGTCAGGAACTCGAAGCCTTCATCGAACAAACCACGCCGGTGCTGCCTGCCAGTGAAGAGGAGCGCGATACCCAACCTACGCTCAGCTTCCAGCGTGTGCTGCAGCGCGCGGTATTCCACGTCCAGTCCTCCGGTCGCAGTGAAGTCGCAGGCGCGAACGTGCTGGTCGCGATTTTCAGCGAGCAGGAGTCGCAAGCGGCTTATCTGCTGCGCAAACACGAAGTGAGCCGTCTCGATGTGGTGAACTTCATCTCCCATGGTACGCGTAAAGACGAACCGGGCCAGCCGCAGAACAATGCGGAGAATCCGGTTAACGAAGAGCAAGCAGGCGGGGAGGATCGTATGGAAAACTTCACCACCAATCTTAATCAGCTTGCTCGTGTCGGCGGAATCGATCCGCTGATCGGCCGCGATAAAGAGCTGGAACGTACTGTTCAGGTGTTATGCCGTCGTCGTAAGAATAACCCGCTGCTAGTGGGGGAATCGGGCGTGGGTAAAACCGCGATTGCCGAAGGGCTTGCCTGGCGCATTGTGCAGGGCGACGTACCGGAAGTGATGAAAGAGTGCACCATCTATTCACTCGACATCGGTTCGCTGCTGGCGGGTACCAAATACCGTGGTGATTTTGAAAAACGCTTCAAAGCGCTGCTGAAACAGCTGGAGCAGGACAGTAACAGCATCCTGTTTATTGATGAAATTCATACCATTATCGGTGCCGGTGCGGCATCGGGTGGTCAGGTTGATGCGGCGAATCTGATCAAACCGTTGCTCTCCAGCGGCAAAATTCGCGTGATGGGTTCAACGACCTATCAGGAATTCAGCAACATTTTTGAGAAAGATCGTGCGCTGGCGCGTCGTTTCCAGAAGATCGATATCACCGAGCCTTCTGTGGAAGAGACCGTGCAAATTCTTAACGGCTTGAAACCGAAGTACGAAGCGCACCATGACGTGCGTTATACCGCCAAAGCGGTGCGCGCGGCGGTGGAGCTGGCGGTGAAGTACATCAATGATCGTCATCTGCCGGATAAAGCGATTGACGTGATTGACGAAGCCGGTGCGCGTGCGCGTCTGGTGCCCGTCAGCAAGCGTAAGAAAACCGTTAACGTTTCGGATATTGAAACGGTGGTGGCACGTATTGCGCGTATTCCTGAGCAGAGCGTGTCACAAACCGATCGTGATACGCTGAAAAATCTCGGCGATCGTCTGAAGATGCTGGTGTTTGGTCAGGATAATGCGATTGAAGCACTGACTGAAGCGATCAAAATGAGCCGTGCAGGTTTGGGCCAGGATCGTAAACCGGTCGGTTCCTTCCTGTTTGCGGGCCCAACCGGTGTCGGTAAAACAGAGGTTACCGTCCAACTGGCAAAAGCGCTGGGTATCGAGCTGCTGCGTTTTGATATGTCCGAATATATGGAGCGTCACACCGTCAGCCGTTTGATTGGTGCGCCTCCGGGCTACGTTGGCTTCGATCAGGGCGGTTTGCTGACGGATGCGGTGATTAAACATCCGCACGCTGTGGTGCTGCTGGATGAGATCGAGAAAGCGCACCCGGATGTCTTCAATCTGCTGCTGCAGGTAATGGACAACGGTATGCTGACCGATAACAACGGCCGTAAAGCAGATTTCCGCAATGTGGTGCTGGTGATGACCACCAATGCCGGTGTGCGTGAGACTGAACGTAAGTCGATTGGCCTGATTCATCAGGACAACAGTACTGACGCGATGGAAGAGATCAAAAAGATCTTCACCCCAGAGTTCCGTAACCGTCTCGACAACATTATCTGGTTCCGTCACCTGTCTCAGGAAGTGATTCATCAGGTAGTGGATAAGTTTATCGTCGAGTTGCAGGCTCAGCTGGATGCGAAGGGCGTATCGCTGGAAGTTAGCGATGATGCGCGCGATTGGCTGGCTGATAAAGGCTACGATAAAGCGATGGGTGCGCGTCCGATGGCACGTGCCGTACAGGAAAATCTGAAGAAACCGTTGGCGAATGAACTGCTGTTTGGTTCGCTGGTTGATGGTGGATCGGTATCAGTAGCGCTGGATAAAGATAAAAACCAGCTGACTTACCACTTCCTGAGTGCGGAAAAACGTAAAACCGAAGGTACTGTACACTAAGCGTTTTGCAGATATGAAAAAGGCCGGATGCGAATCCGGCCTTTTTTTTGCGCTAAGTTTGTGCCATCAGCGCGAGATAGAAATATCTACTTAGCGACTACGGAAGACAATGCGGCCTTTGCTCAGGTCGTACGGGGTCAACTCGACAGTCACTTTGTCGCCCGTCAGGATGCGGATATAGTTTTTGCGCATTTTACCGGAGATATGAGCGGTAACCACGTGCCCGTTTTCAAGCTCTACGCGGAACATGGTGTTCGGTAACGTATCCAGTACGGTACCTTGCATTTCAATATTGTCTTCTTTGGCCATCGAATCCTCTGGGTGTACTACCAAACTGTTGAACCGGCAAGATAATGCCGAATTCCATGATTTATGTAAAGAACCGTTGATGATTTTGCCAACGCTTCGCCGTGCATCGCGCCGTTGCGCGTGCAGTACGGATAAATTAGGGTGTTTTTTGACGTCTGCGGGGGATTAGCGGGCTAAGAATCTGTAGCAATCGGCATCAGTTGCACAATCAAAACAGCTTCGGGAAATGTGTGAGATTCCCAACCTGGCAATTCCGGCTCGCCACAGCGAAGCGCGGACGACATACCAAACTCGCTTATTGTATCACTTTTGTCGGGAATTGTGTGCAAAACATCGGTGAGCGATGTCAAAAAAGGGTTTGTGTGTGCCAGCAACTCTCGGAAACCGGTTGCCACGCCAGCGTTTGCACGTACTGCAGATAATCAACGCGAGGAATTTCCACCGCACCGAGGGAAGCGGTATGCGGATTCAGCACCTGACAATCAATCAGCCGGCCCTGATGCGCCAGAAAATGTTGTGCGAACACCCAGAGCGCGGTTTTCGAGGCATTTTCCTGACGGCTGAACATCGATTCACCGCAAAAAATTTGCCCCAGCGCCAGGCCATACATCCCGCCGACCAGTTGCTGTTCGCACCAGACTTCAATCGAATGTGCATGGCCCAGTTCGTACAACCGCAACCACGCACGTTTCACTTCGAAAGTGATCCATGTCCCTTCCTGACGGCCGCTGGCGCAGCCTTCCAGCACCTGCGGAAACGCATGATTCATGGTGACGCGATACGGTGAGCGCTTATGGAAGCGCGCCATACTGCGGCTGAGATGGAAAGATTCTGGCAGCATGACCGCGCGGGGATCCGGCGACCACCAGAGAATCGGATCGCCAGGAGAAAACCACGGAAAAATGCCTCGCTGATAAGCATTCATCAGGCGGGCAGGGGAGAGATCGCCGCCCATCGCCAATAATCCATTGGGCTCACGCAGCGCCATTTCCGGTGGTGGGAAATTTAATGAATCTCGTGAAAGCTGTATCAGTCTCATTGCATCAATCACACTCAGGGCTGTTGGCTAAGACTATAGCGTAAAGCGCTGATGGAAACGCCAGTAGCGGCCTGCTTTTGAGATTAATTCGGCGTGCGAACCGGATTCGATAATTTGTCCCTGATCCATAACGCAAATGCGGTCCATGGCGTCTAAACCACTTAAGCGATGCGTTACCATAATCAGCGTTTTGCCGCGGGTGACGTGTTGCAATAACGCCAGAATTTGCTGCTCGGTGCTGGCATCCAAACCTTCGGTAGGTTCATCCAGCAGCCACAAATCGCCATCATGCAGCAGGGCACGTGCTATCGCCAGACGACGCAGTTCGCCGCCGGACAACGGTCGACCGCCGTCGCCCATCCACGCATTCAATCCTTCGTTGTGTTCGGCGAGATGGGCCAGACCCACCTTACTCAACGCGTCTTCCAGTTGCTCATCGCTGGCATCGGGTTTTGCCAGCAGGAGATTGTCGCGCAGCGTTTGGCTGAACAGATGCACGCGCTGTGTTACCACGCTAATGCGGCTACGCAATGAAGCTTCATCCCAGGCGGCAAGATCGCTATCGTTGAGGCTAATTGAACCTTGCTGCGCTTCCCAACCGCGGGTAATCAGCGACAGCAGACTGGATTTGCCGCAGCCGGTTGGACCGAGCAGCGCCAGATGCTCACCTGCATTTAACGATAGGGAAAAATGCTGCAACACCGGTTCGGGGCGCTGCGGATAGCTGAAGCGGATGTTTTCCATTTTCAGGCTGATACCTGATGGGCTACTGATTTTTGCGCTGGGAAAACGGATCGCGGCGGGCTGTTCAATGATTTCCTGTACCCGCTTAGCGGCGCTGGTCACCTGCGACAGCGGCAGAAACGCTCCGGCAACCGGGGCCAGCGCTTCAAACGCCGCCAGTCCGCAGAACACAAACAGCGCGATCAATGCGCCCGGCGAACTGTTTCCACCCACGCCATTCGCGGAAATCCATAGCAACAGCGTAACCGTCGCGCCGCTGATGACCAGCAACAGACTTTGCGCCAGCGCCTGCAGGCAATGTTGTCTGCGTTGCGCCTGTTGCCACTTCTGTTCATCGCTATCAAGTTGGTCGCGCCACTGTTGTGCTGCACCATAAATTTTCAGCTCAGACAGGCCAGTAATCCAGTGCGTCAACTGCATGCGCCAGCGGGCCTGATGCTGGGCGATTTGGTGTCCGGCTGAAGTGCCAAGCCGCCAGAACAGCGGCGGCATGAGCAACAGCGTCAAAAGCATCATACCGCCGAGCAGCAAAGCTAACGGTACATCCAGCAGCGCCAAACCGCAGGTGACCACCACAATCACCACCGCAGCACCGATCAACGGCGAGATCACGCGCAGGTAAAGATGATCGAGTGTATCCACGTCGCTGACAAAACGGTTGAGCAATTCGCCATGACGAAAACGAGCCAGCTGTTCCGGCGATAGGGCGATGACTTTGCTGAAGGTGAATACGCGCAAATGTTGCAGCACGCGGAAGGTGGCATCGTGGCTCACGAGGCGCTCAAAATAACGTGCAGCCGTGCGCGTGATCGCCGCGCCTCGCACGCCGGCAGCGGGCAACATATAGTTGAACGTATAAAGTCCCGCTACGCCCGCCAGCGAAGAGGCGGCAAGGAACCAGCCGGATAAAGTCAGCAATCCGATACTGGCAAGCAAAGTGATAATGGCGAGAATGATGCCAAGTCCCAAACGCCATGGATGACGGCTAAACAGACGCAGGAAAGGCAATAAATTATTCATTATGCGATCTCCTTCCGACGATGCTGCGCCATTTCACGCAAAGGTCCATCTTGTTCAATCAGCTGCTGCCAGGGACCTTGTTGCACCAGTTGCCCGGCCTGCATCACCCACACTTCATCCCAGCTAGCGAGCTCGTTGAGTTGATGCGTGATCATTAGCGTGGTTTGCTGGGTGGCCGCCTGCTGCAGTGCGCGGATAACATGTTGCTCACTTTGGCTATCCAGCCCAGAACCGGGCTCATCAAGCAATAGCAGTTGTGCCGGTTTAAGCAGCGCACGCGCCACGGCAATACGCTGCGCCTGACCGACGGAAAGCCCCACGCCGCCATCGCCTAAAAGAGTATCTAATCCGTTTGGCAGACGATCTAAAAACTCGTCAACGCCCGCGCGCTGCAGAACCGACATGAGCGTCGCGTCATTAATGGGGCTATTAAGCAGCAGGTTTTCGCGTAGCGTTTGCGCGGGTAAATGCGGATTTTGGCCAACCCAGGCAATATATTGTTGCCAGCTATCGCGGTTGATATCACGCAGCTCCTGCCCATTAACCTGCAGTGAACCTTGATAAGGCAGGAAACCCAGCAAGACGTTCATCAGCGCGGTTTTGCCTGCACCGCTTTGTCCTACCAGCGCTACACGTTTACCAGTATCGAGAGTGAAATTGAGCGATTGAGAGAGCGCTTCAGCGCCAGCAGTCATGACCACCAAATTCTGAGCCTGAATATGCAGCGGTGTAGTGAGAGAAAGCTCGCGAGAAGCATGCTCTTCGTGTGGATCGGGACTTTCGCGTAGAAACTGGTCCAGCGCATCAGCTCCGCCAATCGCTTGCGCTTTGGCGTGATAAAAGGTGCCTAAGTCGCGCAACGGCTGGAAAAATTCAGGCGCCAGAATAAGTGCCAGGAAACCAGCAAACAGCGTTACGCCGGTGCTGTAATGACCAAAATTCAGTTCGCCGAGATAAGAAAAACCGAAATAGACCGCGACGACAGCAATCGCCAGTGAGGCAAAAAATTCCAGCACGGCAGATGAGAGAAACGCCAGGCGTAATACTTCCATGGTACGTTGCCGAAAATCGGTGGTGCTGGCGGCAATTGCTTCTTGCTCTGCCGCAGCGCGATAGAACAGGCGCAGCGTTTCACGTCCACGCAGACGATCGTAAAAATCACCACTTAGCCGGGCGAGAGCAACAAAGTTGCGGCGATTGGCATCTGCAGCGCCCATGCCAACCATCGCCATAAATAGGGGAATCAGTGGCGCGGTGACCAGCAGAATCAATCCCGCCGCCCAGTTAATTGGAAAAATGGCGATCAATATGGCTAACGGAATAAAGAGTGCCAGCGACATCTGAGGCAGATACCGCGCGTAGTATTCCTGCATCTCTTCGATTTGTTCGAGCAGCAGCGTAGCCCAACTGCCTGCTGGCTTACCTTGAATCCAGGCGGGACCGAGCACATTGAGTCGATCCAGAACCTGCTGACGCAGCGCACGGCGAATGGCAACGCCGGCGCGATGTCCTGCCATTTCGCGGGCGTAATGCAATCCGGCGCGCAAAACAAAGCACAGCAGCAGCAACAGAAAATCGGTGAGCAGTGATGCGCGCGGTTGCTGTGCGACAAGCAGATTTTGCAGCAGCGAAGCCAGTAACCAGGCTTGGGCGATAATGACCAATGCGCCAGCAAAACCCAGCAGCGAAGCCGCACGTAAGTTGCGCGCACCGTGATGACGTTGCTGACGGAGCCAGCGGAGAAGTTCTTGTTGCCGTGATTTGTTCATGCGATGCCGTTTGGTAACTCAAAAGAGATGTAAATCCCGGATGAAAACCCAGCAATATCGGGCGCGTGAACTGTAGCACGCAGGTAACAAAAAAGGCGACCAAAACTGGCCGCCTTTTAGCGATTATGATCAGGTTATTAACAACTTACTTATCGTTTTTAACCAGTCCATCGAGGAAGCGTTCCGCATCCAACGCCGCCATACAGCCGGTACCGGCAGAGGTAATTGCCTGGCGATAAATATGATCCATCACATCGCCGGCAGCGAACACGCCTGGGATGCTGGTTTGCGTGGCGTTGCCGTGCAGACCAGACTGCACTTTGATGTAGCCATTTTCCAAATCCAGCTGACCATCAAAAATTGCGGTATTTGGACTGTGGCCGATGGCGACAAACAAACCAGCGACGTCCAGTGATTCAGCCGCTTCACCTTTGGTAGACAGCAGTTTCAAGCCCGTCACGCCCATTTGATCGCCAACCACTTCATCCAGCGTGCGGTCGGTGTGCAGCACGATGTTGCCATTGCGCACTTTTTCCATCAGACGGTCAATAAGGATTTTCTCAGCGCGGAAACTGTCGCGACGGTGAATCAGATGCACTTCTGCAGCAATATTAGCCAGATAAAGCGCTTCTTCAACGGCAGTGTTACCGCCACCAATGACGGCAACTTTCTGATTGCGGTAGAAGAAGCCGTCGCAGGTCGCACAAGCAGAGACGCCTTTGCCTTTGAACGCTTCTTCTGATGGCAATCCGAGATAACGTGCCGATGCGCCAGTGGCGATGATCAACGCATCAGCAGTGTATTCACCGCTGTCGCCGACCAGACGGAACGGACGGTTCTGCAAATCGACGGTATGAATGTGGTCAAAAATGATCTCGGTGTTGAATTTCTCGGCATGCTCCTGCATGCGCTCCATCAACGCTGGACCGGTCAGATCGTTTGCATCGCCTGGCCAGTTCTCCACTTCGGTGGTGGTGGTGAGCTGACCTCCTTTCTCCAGTCCGGTAATTAACACCGGATTCAGGTTAGCGCGCGCTGCATATACCGCAGCAGTATAACCGGCAGGGCCGGAGCCCAGAATGAGCAGCTTACTGTGTTTGGCCGTACTCATGCGTTCCTCAATTTTTTTCTGACAACATAGTTTTTGATTGTAGGGAAATTAACGCCGCAAAAAAAGGCTCCAGCAATTTTGTTAACAATCACTGCGAGCGGCGTAGACGATGAGTGCAAGTTTTGCACGCGCGTTGCGCCAAAAGGGGGCAATGCTCGGCAATTAGTGGTGCAGCAGCATAAAAATTCTCATTTAAAAACAGCAACCCAGAACTCTATCTGGCATCTTGTACTGAATTTGGATGTTTTACTTTGACAATCGCCTGCGCTTTTGCGAAAACATTGGGAGAAGCAGAGAATATTTAGCGATTCAAAACAGAATTTCATTTCTGTTTTGGGCTTTTTAGCCGAATAAACTCAGCCTGACATTGGTAGTGACGCATGATGTGGACAGACAACATGCGTCATACGGATGGACGCGTTACTGCACAGGCTTATGGTCTTCACTTCAGTAAGGCCCTGAACAATGAGCGTTTTCAGGGTGTGGCAGGTAAAGGGAAGGAATTAAGAGAGACAATAATAATGGTAGACAATAAGAAACGCCCCGGAAAAGATTTAGATCGTATCGACAGAAATATTCTGAATGAACTGCAGAAAGACGGTCGAATTTCTAATGTCGAGCTTTCCAAACGTGTTGGATTATCGCCAACTCCATGTCTTGAGCGCGTGCGCCGCCTCGAGCGTCAAGGCTTCATTCTGGGCTACACCGCGCAGCTCAACCCGCATTATCTGGATGCTTCACTGCTGGTTTTCGTTGAGATTACTCTGAATCGTGGTGCGCCAGATGTGTTTGAACAATTTAACGCCGCCGTGCAAAAACTTGAGGAAACTCAAGAATGTCACCTCGTTTCCGGTGATTTTGACTACCTGCTGAAAACCCGCGTACCGGATATGTCCGCTTATCGTAAACTACTGGGTGAGACCTTGCTGCGTCTGCCGGGCGTAAACGACACCCGTACTTACGTGGTGATGGAAGAGGTCAAACAGAGCAATCGTCTGGTGATTAAAACCCGGTAGTGCAGGGCAGGTGCAAAGCTTGCAGGATTTCGGTACACTCCTGTGAATTCATACAGGACCAGCGTCGGGCATGCCCGACGTTGTTGCCTTCTTAATTTACAGGCACCTGGAGAGTTCTCTTGAGCCAGGAATATACAGAAGATAAAGATGTTTCGTTACAACCGCTGAGCAGTGGACGTCGTCTGCTGGAAGCGTTGCTCATTCTTGTGGCCTTGTTCGCCATCTATTTGATGGTGTCGCTGGTTAGTTTTAACCCGTCAGATCCAAGCTGGTCACAAACCGCATGGCACGAACCTATCCATAATCTGGGTGGTAGCGTCGGCGCATGGCTGGCCGATACGCTATTGTTCATCTTTGGCGTGATGGCCTACGCCATTCCTCCCGTCATTATTGGTCTGTGTTGGATCACCTTCCGCCAACGTGATCGTCAGGATTACATCGACTACTTTGCCGTTGGTTTACGCCTGATTGGCGTGCTGGCCTTGGTGGTAACGACCTGTGGTCTGGCGGCGCTCAACGTAGATGACATCTGGTATTTTGCTTCCGGCGGCGTAATCGGCAGCCTGGTCAGCAATGCGATGGCACCGTGGTTCAGTTCGGCTGGCGGCACCTTGACGCTGCTGTGCGTCTGGGCTGCCGGCATCACGCTTTATACCGGATGGTCATGGCTGACGATTGCCGAGAAGATCGGCGGCGTGGTGATGGGTGTTCTGACCTTTGCCAGCAATCGTTCACGACATGACGAACCCTGGCAGGAAGAAGAATACGACGACGAAGAGCTTGCTGATGAGGTGTCGCCTCCGATGCATGCTGCACACTCCGTTAATGACGACGATGATGTCTTGTTAGCTCAACCGCGCAAGGTGAGCGAACCGGTTGCTGCGGAGTTGAGCGACGATCCGCTGCTGGCGAAGGCGAGTGCGGCAACTGCCGCTGCAATTGCGGTTACTACGCAAGCCGCACAGCAAACTCCAGCTGCTATGCAGCCTGCTCCAGCCGCATCTGCCGAACCCGACGCAATGCCACGCGTTGCCGAAGCCACGGCTCAGTCGACTCCGGCTCCTCAGCCTGTTGCTGCAGCGCAACAACCAATCGCGCAGCCTTCTGCTCCGCTCTATCGTTTCGAGATGCCAGGTGAAGCAGCTCCTTCACCGTTTTCGCCGGCTGATGACGATGAGGGCCCGAGCATGGGCAACTGGCAGGATGCCGCTTCATCTTCTGCACCTTTAAACAGTCTCGCCGCCGCTTCACTTGCCGCTGGAGCAGTCAAAGCAGCGACATCACCTGCTGCTTATTCACCTGCCTTCGATATCGTACCTGAGCGTGATTACAACCCGCAGGTGAAGCAGGGCATTGGTCCAGAGTTGCCGCGTCCAAACAAAGTTAAGTTGCCAACACGACGTGAGTTAGCTTCGTACGGCATTAAGTTGCCTTCGCAGCGTATGGCGGAAGAGCAGGCTAAAGATGCTGAGCAGCAACAGCCAGAAGTCACTGCGTCTTACAGCGTTCCTCCACAGGAACAGGATGTTGAGCTGCAAGAGGCGCAGTTGCGTGAAGCCTTCGCGTCGCAGCAGCAGAATCGTTACGGTGAAAGCTGGCAGGAAGCGTCTGAGCCTGATGATGAGGATGCATTGCAGCAGGCTCAACTTGCACGCCAGTTCGCCGATCAGCAGCAGCAACGCTATACCGAACCTGAAGTGAAGGAAGCACCGGTATTTAATCTGGATACGTCGTCTGCTTTTGATTTTTCACCAATGAAAGATTTGGTCGACGATAGCCCGAGCGAGCCACTGTTCACTATTTCTGCATCGCCAGAGCCGGAAGAGCCCGCGTCGTGGCAACAACCTGCTGCGCCGGAGCCAGCGGCAATGCCGCCGTTGAGTGCTGAATCCAGCCCATGGTCGTCGCCGGAACAGGAAGCTTATTCTGCGCCGCCTGCACCAGTGAAACCTGCTGCGCCTGTGCAGGACAGCTTGTTCCATCCGTTCCTGGTTCGCCATGAACAGCCGCTGGAAAAACCTTCTACGCCGCTGCCTACGTTGGATCTGCTCACGTCACCACCGGCAGAAGAAGAGCCGGTAGATATGTTTGCGCTGGAGCAAACCGCGCGGCTGGTTGAAGCACGCCTGGCTGATTATCGAGTGAAGGCGGAGGTTGTAGGTATTTCACCTGGTCCGGTCATTACCCGCTTCGAGCTCGATTTAGCGCCAGGCGTTAAAGCTTCCCGTATTTCTAACTTGTCGCGTGACCTGGCGCGTTCTCTGTCTGCGGTTGCCGTGCGCGTGGTGGAAGTGATTCCAGGCAAGCCTTACGTCGGGCTTGAACTGCCAAATAAACATCGTCAAACCGTTTATCTGCGCGAAGTACTGGATTGCCCTAAATTTCGTGAAAACCCGTCACCGCTTGCAGTGGTGTTGGGTAAAGACATTGCTGGCCAGCCGGTGGTGGCTGATTTAGCGAAAATGCCGCACTTGCTGGTTGCCGGTACCACCGGTTCCGGTAAATCAGTGGGCGTTAACACCATGATCATTAGCATGCTGTATAAAGCCACGCCGGAAGAAGTGCGCTTTATCATGATCGACCCGAAAATGCTCGAGCTGTCAGTCTACGAAGGCATCCCTCACTTGCTGACCGAAGTGGTTACAGACATGAAAGATGCGGCCAACGCGCTGCGCTGGAGTGTTGGTGAAATGGAGCGTCGCTATAAACTGATGTCTGCGCTGGGCGTGCGTAATCTGGCCGGCTATAACGAGAAGATTGAGCAGGCTGCCGCGATGGGTCGACCGATTCCGGATCCGTTCTGGAAACCGGGCGATAGCATGGACACCACACCTCCGGTGCTGGAAAAACTGCCTTATATCGTGGTGCTGGTCGACGAATTTGCCGATCTGATGATGGCGGTCGGTAAGAAAGTCGAAGAGTTGATTGCTCGTCTGGCTCAGAAAGCGCGAGCGGCGGGTATTCACCTGGTGCTGGCGACACAGCGTCCGTCGGTTGATGTGATTACCGGTCTGATCAAAGCCAACATACCGACGCGTATCGCCTTCACCGTTTCCAGCAAGATCGACTCACGTACCATCCTCGATCAGGGCGGTGCAGAATCGCTGCTGGGGATGGGTGACATGCTCTACATGCCGCCAAACTCCTCAATGCCGGTACGTGTGCATGGTGCATTCGTGCGCGATCAGGAAGTGCATGCGGTGGTTCAGGACTGGAAAGCGCGCGGTCGCCCGCAATACATCGAAAGCATTACTGCTGGTGAAGAGAGCGATAGCGCAGCTAGCGGAATGATGGGCGATGAAGAGCTGGATCCGCTGTTTGATCAGGCGGTCTCTTTCGTAGTGGAAAAACGCCGAGCCTCCATTTCTGGAGTTCAGCGCCAGTTCCGTATCGGATATAACCGTGCCGCACGTATCATCGAGCAGATGGAAGCGCAGGGCATCGTTTCTGAACCGGGACATAACGGCAACCGCGAAGTGCTTTCGCCGCCGCCACACGAGATGTAATTTATCGCGTGCAGTTGTCTGCTTATGGGCCAGTTAACACTGGCCCATTGTTTATCTGTTGGTCGATCCCCATATCTTAGGGAGCTTTCGGCTTTTTCTCCTGTCGAAGAGACAGGATGGCAACTACGTTTAATGCTGTAAGTGTCGGGAAACAATAAATAAGGAATCGAATCAGATGAAATTACGCGTTATTGCCTGTGGCCTGTTGGCCAGTTTTGTTTCCGCATCAGTATTGGCGGATGCGTCCAGCGATCTGCAACAGCGTCTTAATAAAGTGAACAGCTTCCATGCCAGCTTCAGTCAGAAAGTGACCGATGGCAGCGGCGCCAACGTGCAGGATGGTGAAGGCGAGCTGTGGGTGAAGCGCCCAAGCTTGTTTAACTGGCACATGACCGCGCCGGATGAAAGCGTAATTATTTCTGATGGCAAAAATCTGTGGTTCTACAATCCCTTCGTTGAACAAGCCAGCGTTAGCCTGTTGCAAAATGCAGCCAGCAACACGCCGTTTATGCTGATTGCGCGTAACCAGCCAAGCGACTGGAAACAGTACAACATCAAGCAGCAGGGCGATAACTTTGAGCTAACGCCAAAGAGCAGTGATGGCAACCTCAAGCAGTTCACCATCAATGTGACATCGTCTGGCACAATCAATAAGTTCAGCGCGATTGAGCAAGATGGCCAGCACAGCGATTATCAGCTGAAGAGCCAAAACAACGGCGCTATTAGCCCAGACAAATTCACCTTTACGCCGCCAAAAGGGGTAACGGTGGACGATCAACGTCAGTGAGGTCAAGGTGAGTAACCTGTCTCTGGATTTCGCTCCATCGAATGAGTTTCAGCCGCTGGCCGCGCGTATGCGGCCGGCGACGCTGCAACACTACATTGGGCAACAGCATTTGCTGGCGCCCGGTAAACCGCTGCCGCGCGCCATTGAGGCCGGGCATCTGCATTCGATGATTTTGTGGGGACCGCCTGGGACAGGGAAAACGACATTAGCCGAGATTATCGCCCATTACGGTAAAGCTGATGTTGAGCGCATTTCTGCTGTCACTTCTGGCGTGAAAGAGATTCGTGAAGCGATCGAGCGTGCCCGACAAAATCGTCAGGTGGGTCGACGCACCATCCTGTTTGTCGACGAAGTCCATCGCTTTAACAAAAGTCAGCAGGATGCTTTCCTGCCGCATATTGAAGATGGCACCATTACGTTTATTGGTGCCACCACAGAAAATCCCTCGTTTGAACTCAACTCGGCGCTGCTATCCCGTGCCCGCGTATATTTACTCAAGTCTCTTACCACTGCTGATATTGAACAGGTTCTGCTGCAGGCGATGCAGGATGACGAACGCGGTTATGGCAAAAGCGATATTGTGCTGCCGGATAATACGCGCCGTATGATAGCGGAACTGGTTAACGGTGATGCGCGTCGGGCATTGAATACGCTGGAAATGATGGCGGATATGGCTGAAAGCAATGCCGAAGGCCAGCGTGAATTAACGCCACAATTACTCAACGAAGTTTCCGGTGAAAGAGCGGCGCGTTTTGATAACAAAGGCGATCGTTTCTACGATCTGATCTCCGCTCTGCACAAATCTGTTCGCGGTTCAGCACCTGATGCGGCACTTTACTGGTATGCAAGAATCATCACCGCAGGCGGCGATCCGCTGTATGTCGCACGCCGTTTGCTGGCTATCGCCTCGGAAGATGTGGGTAACGCCGATCCGCGCGGCATGCAGGTTGCGCTAGCGGCCTGGGATTGCTTTACGCGCGTCGGTCCAGCCGAAGGCGAAAGGGCGATTGCGCAGGCGATTGTCTACCTTGCCAGCGCACCCAAAAGTAATGCCGTTTACACCGCTTTCAAAGCCGCGATGCGCGATGCGCGCGAATTTCCTGACTACGATGTGCCGGAACATTTACGCAACGCCCCTACCAAATTGATGAAAGAGATGGGGCTGGGCAAAGAGTATCGTTATGCGCACGACGAGACTAACGCCTATGCCGCTGGCGAAGTCTATTTCCCGCCTGAAATGGCGCAGACGCGCTACTATCAACCGACTAATCGCGGGCTCGAAGGGAAAATTGGCGAAAAACTCGCCTGGCTGGCTGAGCAGGATCAAAATAGCCCGATAAAACGCTACCGCTGATAAACACCTTACGGTAAGGTGAGCAAGGATTTCATTGCATTCCATAGGGATGCAAGTCCCGCCATTCGTTCAATCAACCTTTTATTACACAGGATTAGCATGCTCGATCCCAACCTGCTGCGTAACGAGCCAGACGCAGTCGCAGAAAAACTGGCACGCCGAGGATTTAAACTGGATGTGGAAACCTTACGTTCGCTTGAAGAGCGTCGTAAAGTCTTGCAGGTAGAAACTGAAAATCTGCAGGCTGAGCGTAATTCCCGATCCAAATCCATCGGTCAGGCCAAAGCACGTGGGGAAGACATCGAGCCGCTGCGTCAGGAAGTGAACGCGCTGGGCGAACGCCTGGATGCGGCTAAAGCAGAACTGGATGCCCTGCAGAACGAAATTCGTGACTTTGCCCTCGCATTGCCAAACCTCCCGGTTGACGAAGTCCCGTTGGGTAAAGATGACAGCGAGAATCAGGAAGTGAGCCGCTGGGGCCAGCCGCGCCAGTTCGATTTCCCGGTGAAAGATCATGTTGAGCTGGGTGAAGCCGCCAAAGGTCTGGACTTTGCCGCCGCGGTGAAATTGACGGGTTCACGTTTCATTGTGATGCAGGGCCAGATTGCGCGTCTGCACCGTGCGCTTAGCCAGTTTATGCTTGACCTGCACACGCAGCAGCACGGTTATCTTGAAACCTATGTTCCGTATCTGGTGAATCAGGAAACGTTGTATGGCACCGGACAGCTGCCGAAGTTTGGTGAAGATTTATTCCATACCAAGCCGCTGGGTGAAGAAGCGGGTAGCAGCAACTATGCGCTGATCCCTACCGCTGAAGTGCCGCTGACCAATCTGGTGCGTGATGAGATCGTTGAAGAAGAATCTTTGCCGCTCAAACTTGCTGCGCACACGCCATGCTTCCGTTCTGAAGCCGGTTCGTACGGGCGCGATACGCGTGGTTTAATCCGTATGCACCAGTTCGATAAAGTGGAAATGGTGCAGATTGTGGCGCCTGAAACCTCCATGGATGCACTGGAAGAGTTGGTGGGCCATGCTGAGAAAGTGCTTCAGTTGCTCAATCTGCCATACCGTAAAGTGCTGCTTTGTACCGGCGATATGGGCTTTGGCTCTTCCAAGACCTACGACCTGGAAGTTTGGCTGCCAGCACAGGATACCTATCGTGAAATCTCCTCTTGCTCCAACATGGGTGATTTCCAGGCTCGTCGTATGCAGGCGCGCTGCCGTAGCAAAACCGACAAGAAACCGCGTTTGGTGCACACGCTGAACGGTTCTGGTCTGGCAGTGGGTCGTACTCTGGTGGCTGTGCTTGAAAACTATCAGCAAGCAGATGGCCGCATTGAAGTGCCAGAAGTACTACGTCCTTATATGGGCGGACTGGAATTCGTTGGCTAATCAACGCGCAATTATATAAGCCCGGCAATGCCGGGTTTTTTGTTTCTTAAGCGGCAAAATAATTATTTTTTAGTCGGAATTAATAAGAAATAAACGTTATCGACAATAAATGGCTCTTAAGCATTAAAAATCGTAAATTCAAATAGATAGATGCCAGACTTTTATCCTTCATCATGCTTCTAACCCTCTGAAGATAAAAAAAATAAATTGTTCCGCAGCAAATCGTGCGGCGACGAATTTTTGCACATTGACTTTAAGATAGCGGATGGCAAACTGCGCGCAATTATCGTCATTTCTTTTGGTTTTATTCCCTATGTCAACCTGGTCGCGCCCCGTCGTTTTGCTGCTTTGCGGCTTAATGCTCATGACGGTGTCTATCGCTGTGCTTAATACGCTGGTACCGCTCTGGCTTACCCATGATCAATTGCCGACCTGGCAAGTGGGAATGGCTAGCTCATCGTATTACACCGGTAACTTGCTGGGCACCTTGCTCGCGGGCTGGTTGATTACTCGTTATGGTTTTAATCGCTGTTTTTACCTTGCCAGCGTGCTTTTTGCCGTAGCGACCATGGGCATGATGATACTGGATGGTTTCTATAGCTGGACATTACTGCGCTTTACCGCAGGTGTCGGTTGTGCACTGATATGGGTGGTGGTTGAGAGTGCCTTGTTATGCAGCGGTACCGTGCGTAATCGCGGTCAGTTGCTGGCGGCTTATATGATCATCTATTACCTCGGCACTGTTGCAGGCCAGTTGCTGGTGAGCCGCGTGTCAACCGAGCTGCTCCACGTGATTCCATGGGTGACTGCACTGATTATCTGTGCGGTATTGCCGGTAGTATTTGTGCATGTCAATACCAGCGCTGCGACAGAAGAAGCTTCAACGGGGCGCCTTTGGGTTATGTTGCGTCGTCGTAGTTCTCGTCTCGGCATCAATGGCTGCATTATTTCCGGTATCGTTCTCGGCTCACTTTATGGCTTGATGCCGTTGTATCTGTCACATCAGGGCATGAGTGATGCAAACGTCGGTTACTGGATGGCGTTACTGGTCAGCTCCGGCATTGTCGGTCAGTGGCCGGTAGGACGTTTAGCCGATCGCTTTGGTCGCCTGATGGTGCTGCGTGTGCAAGTGTTTGTGGTTATCCTGGGTGCGATTGCTATGTTAGGTGATACTGCGATGGCGCCAGCGCTGTTTGTGCTGGGTCTTGCGGGTTTTACACTTTATCCGGTGGCGATGTCCTGGGCGTGCGAAACCGTCGCGCATCATGAGTTAGTGGCAATGAATCAGGCGTTACTGTTTAGCTATACCGTGGGCAGTTTGGTGGGGCCGGGAATGACGTCAATGCTGATGCAAAATTACTCTGACCGCCTGCTGTTTGTGATGATTGCTGCAGTTGCACTGGTTTATCTGGTGATGTTACTGCGCAAAGCCGATCATCAGGCTACTCCGGTCGCACATGCTTAACGCATTCCCATGAAATAGTAAAAAGGGGAGCCGGTGGTTCCCCTTTTGTTTGCGGTTAATACATCACTTCATGGCCGTAGCTGGCGAGGATATTCTTCACTCGCTCCATGGTTTCCTTGCTCGGCGGCTTAACACCATCCAGCTTGTACTCTTCGCCCATGGCGATCCATTTGTGTTTGCCTAACTCGTGGTAAGGCAGCAATTCGATCTTCTCTATGTTATCCATATCTTTGGTAAACTCACCCAAGCGATGAACCGAGTCATCATCATCGGAGTAGCCAGGCACCACTACAAAGCGGATCCAGGTGCGTTTGCCTCTCTTCTGCAGATAGCGCGCAAAGTCCAGCGTACGATGATTGGAAACGCCCACCAGAATCTGATGCACATCATCGTTAATCTGTTTTAAATCGAGCATTACCAAATCAGTGGCATCAAGCAATTCATCGATCACCGGATCGTAGCGACGAACAAAGCCGTTAGTGTCGAGACAGGTATGAATGCCTTCTGCCTGGCAAGCGCGGAACCAGTCACGCACGAACTCCGCTTGTAAGATCGCTTCGCCACCCGACGCCGTCACGCCACCGCCAGATGCATTCATGAAGTGACGATATGAGAGCGCATCCTTCATCAACTCTTCAACGGTAACTTCTTTACCGCCATGCGTGTCCCATGTATCGCGGTTATGGCAATACAAGCAGCGCATGAGGCAGCCCTGAAAAAAGGTAATGAAGCGGATGCCTGGGCCGTCAACGGTGCCGCAGGATTCAAAGGAGTGGATACGACCGATGGTTGACATTGCGATGAGTTCTCCAGGTGAGCCTGAATATCAGGCAGCACAATCTATGTTGTGCTCTAAAAGTGAAAGTCGATTTTGCCAGGTCGCCAGCGCCAGCAAACTGGCAAAACGGACTTGTGGAGAAAAGGCTCCCGCAGGAGCCTTTCAATCTCAGTGAACTACGATTACAGCGACTGAGTGAACGTACGGGTAATTACATCTTTCTGCTGCTCTTTGGTGAGCGAGTTGAAGCGCACAGCATAACCGGATACGCGAATGGTCAGCTGCGGATACTTCTCAGGATGTTCCATCGCATCCAGCAACATCTCACGGTTCATCACGTTAACGTTCAGATGCTGACCGCCCTCAATGTTGGCTTCATGGTGGAAATATCCATCCATTAGGCCAGCAAGATTGGTTTTACGCACGTTATCATCTTTACCCAGCGCATTTGGCACGATGGAGAAAGTATAAGAGATGCCGTCTTTCGCGTAAGCAAAGGGCAGTTTTGCGACGGAGGTCAGTGAAGCCACCGCACCTTTCTGATCACGGCCGTGCATTGGGTTAGCACCCGGACCGAATGGCGCACCCGCACGACGTCCGTCTGGCGTATTACCGGTTTTCTTACCGTAAACCACGTTAGATGTGATGGTCAGCACTGACTGCGTTGGCACCGCGTTACGGTAGGTTTGCAGTTTCTGCATTTTCTTCATGAAACGTTCAACCAAATCGCACGCCATGTCATCAACGCGAGAGTCGTTGTTACCAAACTGCGGATATTCGCCTTCAATTTCAAAGTCTACTGCGAGACCATCTTCATCACGGATGGTTTTCACTTTGGCGTATTTGATGGCAGAAAGTGAGTCAGCCGCAACAGACAGACCCGCAATACCACAGGCCATGGTGCGATAAACGTCACGATCGTGCAGCGCCATCAGTGAAGCTTCGTAGCTGTACTTATCGTGCATGTAGTGAATGATATTCAGGGAGGTGACGTACTGCTTAGCCAGCCAATCCATGAAGTGATCCAGGCGCTCCATCACGATGTCGTAATCAAGAATCTCGTCAGTGATTGGTGCTTCTTTCGGACCCACCTGCATTTTCAGTTTTTCATCAACGCCACCGTTGATTGCGTACAGCAGGGTTTTTGCCAGGTTGGCACGCGCACCGAAGAACTGCATCTGCTTACCGACAATCATTGGGCTAACGCAGCAGGCGATAGCATAGTCATCGTTGTCGAAGTCAGGACGCATCAGGTCATCATTCTCATACTGCAATGAGGATGTATCGATAGACACTTTTGCGGCGTATTTCTTAAAGTTAACCGGCAGTTTTTCTGACCACAGGATGGTCATATTTGGCTCCGGAGATGGCCCCATGGTGTAAAGCGTATTCAGGAAACGGAAGGTGCTTTTAGTCACCAGAGTACGACCATCGACGCCCATACCCGCCAGTGATTCTGTTGCCCAGATTGGGTCACCGGAGAACAGCTCATCGTATTCAGGCGTACGCAGGAAGCGCACCATACGCAGTTTCATCACCAGATGGTCAATCAGTTCCTGTGCTTCTTCTTCAGTCAGTTTTCCGGCCTGAATATCGCGCTCGATATACACATCAAGGAAGGTGGATACGCGACCAAAGGACATTGCCGCACCGTTCTGAGATTTCACCGCCGCGAGATAGCCATAGTAAGTCCACTGAACGGCTTCTTGAGCATTGGTAGCGGGCAGCGAGATATCTGAACCATACTTCGCAGCCATCTCTTTGATCTGACCCAGTGCGCGGTGCTGTTCAGAGATCTCTTCACGCAGGCGAATGGTGGCTTCGAGGTCAACGCCATTCTCCATATCGCTCTGCAGAGAATTGAACTGCGCAACTTTGTCTTTCATCAGAAAATCGATGCCGTACAGCGCAACGCGGCGATAGTCACCGATGATACGACCGCGGCCATAGGCATCCGGTAAACCCGTCAACACGCCTGATTTACGGCAGCGCATGATGTCAGGGGTGTAAACATCGAACACGCCCTGGTTATGGGTTTTGCGGTAATCAGTGAAGACTTTTTTCAGTGCGGGATCAAGTTCGCGGCCATAAACCTTGCAAGAACCCTCAACCATTTTGATACCGCCAAACGGGATGATGGCACGTTTCAAAGGTGCTTCAGTTTGCAGGCCAACGATTTTTTCCAGCGATTTGCTGATGTAGCCGGCATCGTGAGAGGTGATGGTTGAAGCCAGATCGGTGTCAAAATCTACCGGCGCGTGGGTGCGGTTCTCGATTTTGATGCCTTCAAGTACGCTGTCCCACAGCTTAGTTGTGGCCGGCGTCGCGCCAGCGAGGAAGGATTCGTCGCCTTCATACGGTGTGTAGTTTTTCTGGATAAAGTCACGGACGTTGACGCTGTTCTGCCATTCGCCGGCGCTAAATCCTTCCCAGGCTGACGCCATTTTTTCATTCAGTTCGGACATGATATACCTGCCTTATTTAGGGAGACTTTGACGTATGGCGCGCTGACTCAGCACGCCCGTACCAATTCATTAATGCACCGGCTCATCGCCACGCAGATAGATTACCCAGTAGGTCAAACCGACTAATAATCCGCCGCCAATAATGTTGCCGATGGTTACGGGAATCAGGTTGTTAACAATAAAGTCACTAACGCTTAGTGATGGGAACTGTGCTGCGCTTGCACCAGCCATTTGCCAGAATTCCGGGCTGGAAAAATCACGGATAACGATGGCCATCGGGATAAGGAACATGTTGGCAATACTATGTTCAAAACCGCAGGCAACAAACATCGCCACCGGTAGGATCATCGCAAACATTTTGTCCATCAGACTGCGGCCGGAATAACTCATCCACACCGCCAGGCAAACCATCAGGTTGGCGAGCGTGCCGAGACTCACTGCTTCAATAAAGGTGTGATGCATTTTATGGTCAGCGGTTTGCAGGACATTCAAACCCCAGGCACCATTCGCCACCATGTGTTCACCGGCTAACCAGATCAGCGCGACAAAGAACAGCGCACCAAACAGGTTACCGATATAGACCGTCAACCAGTGTCGACCGAGTTGCAGCCAGGTGATACGGCCGCTGGCTTTTGCCACCACGATCAAAACAGTTGAGGTGAACAGGTCAGCACCGCACACCACGACTAACATTAAACCGAGCGAGAAACAGATACCGCCGATCAGTTTTGCTATGCCGTAGGGCATTGCTCCACTTCCGGTGGTCGCAGTGATATAGAAGACAAATGCGATTGAGATAAATACGCCAGCAGTGATGGCAAGGAAGAAGGTGGTTAAAGGACGTTTAGTAGCTTTATATATGCCGGCTTCTTCTGCAACTTTCGCCATTGCCGCCGGTAATAATGAATTAAAAGGGTTGTCAGCTTTCACACTAACGCTCTCCAAAAATTGCCTGTAAAGATATTAACAAAGGAGTATAGGTCAGAAATTGATGTGGATCATATTTGACCGGGAGGTCGCTGATAAGCGAAGCGTAAATGCGTCTGAGTGCTGCTTAAATTATTGAATTTATTGTAATAAATAATTTTTAATTTATGCAAAATAAGTTGAAGGTGGCTGCGGCAAGACTAGATTTTGTTAAATATCATTAACGATTAAAGCTGAATTGTTATTTAATAATGCACTTAAATCTCTTTGTATGAACAATATAAAAAAATGGCACTGATTTTTTTCAGTGCCATTGGCCAATACCCTAATTTCAATAAATGGAAATTTAAGCGTTAAGACTATTTTTGTGACCAATAACGACGTTTAGCTGTCTGCAGCTTTTCATAGGCAGCGAGTAATGATTGATGCGCAGGGAAAGCTTTCAGATCCAGATCGACCGCTTGCAATCCATAGAAGGGCGCTTCGCCACTGATTGCCGCTGAAGCAGCCTCAACAGCAGCCTGGCCGTACATACGAATAAAGGCGCGATGATATTGTAGCGGATCGCGTTCCTCTTCCATTGCCAGCAGCAGCAAGGTTTGCAGACAGCGGTAGTAGTTTGCGCGCTCTTCACTAAAGATGGACTGATTAAACTCCATCGTCCATTCAGTCCAGATCAGAGCCTGATCCAGGTCGCCGCCGGCCAGCGCCAGCAGGGCTTTCAGCTCGCCAATACGTAGCGTGTACCAGCCATTATCTTTGCCTGATGCCAGACCCAGCAGCTCGCGCACGCGAGTAAAGTCATCATGACCTTCCTCATCCAGTTGCACAATCAGCTCGAGATAGGCTTCGGGTTCCCATTGGCTGTCTGGCAGCGCCAGCAGGGTTTTGCGCAGTGGTGCGCCCATGCTGTTATTTGCCAGCAGCAGATCTTCTGCTGGATAAATATCAGACATGCCCGGCACGATAATGCGGCAAGCGTAAACACTCAGATGTTCATAGTCAGCGATATAGACTTCTTTATCTTCCGCACGGAAGATCGCCATTAGCGTATCAAACTCTTCATGAGTGGTACCCGCAAAGCTCCAGTCGACGAAAGGATAATCGGCATCGTCTTTAAACATATCCCATGAAATCAGACCGCTTGAATCGATGAAATGCGTTTCCAGGTTAGCGTGTTCCGCTACCTCTTCATCATCGAACGTTGGCGGTGTGAACACGTCGAGATCTTTCAGACCACGGCCCTGCAGCAGTTCAGTAACGGTTCGCTCAAGTGCGACGCCAAAGTCCGGATGTGCGCCAAACGAAGCGAAGCAGGTACCATTTGCTGGATTGAACAGCACAACGCAGATAACCGGGTATTTGCCGCCGAGTGACGCATCGTATGAGAAGATTGGGAAACCTTCTGCTTCCAGACGTTCAATTGCTTCAATTACGCCAGGATAACGCTGCATCACCTCTGCTGGAATTTCTGGCAGGCTGATGGATTCGGCGATGATGCGATTCTTAATATGACGCTCAAACACTTCAGAAAGACCCTGTACACGCGCTTCGTTCGCAGTGTTACCGGCAGACATACCATTCGAAACGTACAGATTACCGATGATGTTCATCGGGATATACACTGTTTGCTGGTCAGATTGACGGGTAAATGGCAGGCCACAAATTCCACGCTCGTCATTGCCGGATTGCAGATCAATCAGCTCAGAAGCACCCAGGCTCTCATCAGGATCATAGAACTTGCGCAGGCGCGCATCCAAAATGCCTTCTGGCAGGCTGTCGTCCTCGGTGAGCGGGAACCATTTTTCATTTGGATAGTGAACAAAATCGCCATTAGCGATGGATTCACCCAACCAGAAATCGGCGAAGAAGTAGTTAGTAGAGAGGCGTTCAAAATATTCGCCCAACGCTGAAGCCAGAGCGGCTTTTTTGCTAGCACCTTTGCCATTTGTAAAGCACAGCGGGCAGTCGCGATCGCGAATGTGTACTGACCAGACGTGTGGCACCGGATTCAGCCAGGAAGCTTCTTCAATATTGAAACCAAGGTCTTGCAGTTTCTGCTGAAAGCGAGCAATGGAATCTTCCAGTGCGGCGTCTTTTCCGGGGATAAACGTTTGCGTCATGGTGGCGCTCTCTTAAGTCAATGGGGTGGGCATAAAGCGGGCAATAATACGGGTTTTATGCGTGCTTCGCTATTCAGTCAGCCAAATTTATCTCAACCTGGTTAAGGTTGTTACGCCATTCCGCTTGCCGATTTTTCTTTCTGGAACAACCTCACAAAATTCCATGGCTGAATGCATTTATGACATAAGCTGCGGTGAAGCTGGCTCTGGAAATGTGATCGCTGCCGGATTAATGATTGCAGCTATCTGGAGGCAATGATAAAACCGGTTGGGTATTCATAACCGTTCGATATGACAGTGGTGAGGGGAAATGACTCAGGTTTATAATTTTAGCTCTGGCCCGGCTATGCTGCCGGTAGAAGTGCTCCGTCGCGCAGAACAAGAACTGACAAACTGGCACGGATTAGGCACCTCGGTGATGGAGATCAGTCACCGCAGTAAAGAGTTTATTGCTGTTGCAGAAGCGGCAGAACAAGATTTTCGCGATCTGCTGAAGATCCCAGCCAACTACAAAGTTTTATTCTGCCATGGCGGTGCGCGTGCGCAGTTCGCGGCCATTCCCGGCAACTTGCTGGGTGATGCAAAAACCGCGGATTATATTGACGGCGGTTACTGGGCTCACAGCGCAATTAAAGAAGCCGAGAAATTCTGCTCGCCAAATACCATTGATATTAAAACCACGCGTGATGGTAAGCGTGCTTTATTACCAATGCGTGAATGGCAGTTAAATGATGATGCGGCTTATGTCCATTTCTGCCCGAACGAAACGATTGATGGCATTGCTATCGATGAAGAGCCGGATTTTGGCGATAAAGTCGTAGTTGCCGATCTCTCTTCTACTATTCTGTCTCGTCCAATCGATGTAAGTCGCTATGGCGTGATCTACGCTGGCGCGCAAAAAAATATCGGCCCGGCGGGCTTAACCTTAGTGGTTGTGCGCGAAGATCTGCTAGGCAAAGCACAACGTTATGTGCCTTCTATCCTTGATTACAAGGTGTTGGCCGAAAATGAATCGATGTTTAACACTCCGCCGACTTTCGCATGGTATCTCTCTGGCCTGGTATTCAAATGGCTGAAAGAGAAGGGCGGCGTGGCCGAGATGGACAAGCTGAATCAGGCAAAAGCCGACTTACTCTACGGTGTGATTGATAACAGCGCATTTTATCGTAACGATGTCGCAAGCGAAAACCGTTCACGTATGAACGTGCCATTCCAGTTAGCCGATTCCTCTTTGGACAAAGTGTTCCTGGAAGAGTCTCTCAAGGCTGGGCTGCACGCGTTGAAAGGCCATCGCGTGGTTGGCGGTATGCGTGCATCGATCTACAATGCGATGCCGCTGGAAGGGGTTAAAACGCTCACTGAGTTCATGGTCGACTTCGAACGTCGCCACGGCTAATTGCTTTTTCATGCCAGCTTGTCTGGTATCAGACCCCGTCACTCGATGGGGTCTCGTATTTTCTGGAGATTTGGTTTCACATGCAGGACTCCCTGACTCTACAACCGATTGCTCGCGTTGACGGCACGGTAAACTTACCGGGTTCAAAAAGCGTCTCGAACCGCGCACTCTTGCTGGCCGCGCTGGCAAAGGGCACCACCCGCCTGACTAACTTGCTTGATAGCGATGACGTTAAGCACATGCTGAATGCCCTCAAAGCGCTGGGTGTCAGCTATACGCTCTCAGACGATCGCACCGTATGCGAAGTAGTAGGTAACGCGGGCCCTTTACATGCTGAAAAACCGCTTGAGCTGTTTCTCGGTAACGCAGGTACAGCGATGCGACCTTTGGCTGCCGCGCTCTGTTTGGGCGAGCAGTCAATCGTTCTGACTGGCGAGCCACGCATGAAAGAGCGTCCGATTGGTCATCTGGTTGATGCACTGCGTCAGGGCGGAGCAAAGATTGACTATCTCGAACAGACCGATTACCCGCCAGTGCGTCTTAATGGTGGTTTTGTTGGTGGGGAAGTCAGCGTCGATGGCAGTGTATCCAGCCAGTTCCTCACGGCATTGCTAATGACCGCGCCACTGGCGCAGCAAGACACCATCATCACCATAAAAGGCGATCTGGTTTCTAAGCCTTACATTGATATCACCTTGCACCTGATGCGCTGCTTTGGTGTGGATGTTGATAATCAGGACTATCAGCGTTTTGTGGTTAAAGGGCAGCAACAGTACCAGTCTCCGGGCGATTATCTGGTGGAAGGTGATGCGTCTTCTGCATCATACTTCCTCGCTGCCGCTGCCATTAAAGGGGGTACCGTACGTGTAACCGGTATTGGCCGCAACAGCGTGCAGG
The DNA here is from genome assembly GCF_042666835.1 of Pantoea sp. GCM10028869. NCBI lineage: Bacteria > Pseudomonadati > Pseudomonadota > Gammaproteobacteria > Enterobacterales > Erwiniaceae > Pantoea > Pantoea sp. GCM10028869. The sequence goes on from NZ_JBHTGO010000002.1 coordinate 425,623, forward strand.
GCGACATCCGTTTTGCTGATGTGCTGGAAAAGATGGGCGCAGTGATTGAGTGGGGAGATGACTATATCTCTTGCACACGCGGATCGCTGACGGCAATCGATATGGATATGAACCATATTCCCGATGCGGCAATGACAATTGCAACTACTGCACTCTTCGCTCAAGGCACCACGTTGATGCGCAACATCTATAACTGGCGCGTAAAAGAGACCGACCGCCTTGCTGCGATGGCGACTGAGTTACGCAAAGTGGGGGCGGAAGTAGAAGAAGGGCAAGACTTTATTCGTGTCACACCGCCGGCTCAGTTGCAACATGCGGACATCGGTACTTACAACGATCACCGTATGGCAATGTGCTTCGCACTGGTGGCTCTGTCCGATACGCCGGTAACCATCCTTGATCCAGGCTGCACTGCGAAAACCTTCCCGAGCTATTTCCAGCAGTTGGCGAAAATCAGTCATACTTCCTGATCGTTTAACCCGGTGCACTGCGCCGGGTTTCTTTGCTCTCTTCTGGCCTTATCAGGCGGAAATTGTTCTGAATCTGTCTATATTTCTAGCGCTGTCTACGCTAAAGGGTAACTAACCCGACGCAGGCAGCGTATAATGCCGCGCAATCCAGGCGGCCTGGAAGGGCTGACAATAAGCACGCAGCAACAGGAGAGAACAATGACGGCAATCGCCCCGGTTATTACCATCGATGGGCCAAGTGGCGCGGGTAAAGGGACTTTATGTAAAGCGATGGCGGAGTCGTTGCAGTGGCACTTACTGGATTCTGGCGCTATTTATCGCGTTTTAGCATTGGCCGCACTTCACCATCAGGTGGATATTGAGTCCGAGGAAGCATTAGTACCGATGGCTGCGCATCTTGATGTGCGTTTTCTATCGGTTGACGGTGAAATGCAGGTGGTTCTTGAAGGTGAAGATGTCACCGGTGAAATCCGCACGCAAGAAGTCAGCAACACCGCATCGCGCGTTGCCGCTTTCCCGCGGGTGCGTGAGGCATTGCTTCGACGCCAACGTGCATTCCGCGAAGAGCCCGGTTTAATCGCTGATGGACGCGATATGGGAACCGTGGTTTTCCCTGATGCGCCAGTGAAAATATTCCTCGACGCCAGCTCGGAAGAGCGTGCGCATCGCCGTATGCTACAGTTGCAGGAGAAAGGCTTTAATGTTAACTTTGATCGCCTTTTATCCGAGATAAGGGAACGCGACGACCGCGATCGTAATCGTGCCATCGCCCCTTTAGTGCCTGCCACAGATGCTCTGGTACTGGATTCAACCAGTATGTCGATTGAGCAAGTGATTGAAAAGGCGCTTGATTATGCTAAGCGTAAGTTGGGCATTTAATCTTTCGGCAACCGAATTGCTGTAACCCTGTACCAAGGACCCGGTGCAGGGCATGTGAAACAACCCCATCCGACAATGAAGTCAGGTGGACGTTAAATTGAAGAATCCTAAGATTATCAATATGACTGAATCTTTTGCTCAACTCTTTGAAGAGTCCCTGAAAGAAATCGAAACCCGTCCGGGTTCCATCGTTCGTGGCGTTGTTGTCTCTATCGACAAAGACGTAGTTCTGGTTGATGCGGGTCTGAAATCTGAATCTGCAATTCCTGCAGAGCAGTTCAAGAACGCAGCCGGCGAACTGGAAATCCAGGTAGGCGACGAAGTTGACGTTGCGCTGGACGCAGTAGAAGACGGCTTCGGTGAAACCCTGCTGTCCCGTGAGAAAGCTAAACGTCACGAAGCTTGGATCACGCTGGAAAAAGCTTACGAAGACGCTGAAACTGTTACCGGTGTTATCAACGGCAAAGTTAAAGGTGGCTTCACAGTTGAGCTGAACGGTATTCGTGCGTTCCTGCCAGGTTCACTGGTAGACGTTCGTCCGGTTCGCGATACTCTGCACCTGGAAGGCAAAGAGCTTGAATTCAAAGTAATCAAGCTTGATCAGAAACGTAACAACGTCGTGGTTTCACGCCGTGCAGTTATCGAATCTGAGAACAGCGCTGAGCGCGATCAGCTGCTGGAAAACCTGCAGGAAGGCATGGAAGTTAAAGGTATCGTTAAGAACCTCACTGACTACGGTGCATTCGTGGATCTGGGCGGCGTTGATGGCCTGCTGCACATTACCGATATGGCTTGGAAACGCGTTAAGCATCCGAGCGAAATCGTCAACGTGGGCGACGAAATCACTGTTAAAGTGCTGAAATTCGACCGCGAGCGTACCCGTGTATCTCTGGGCCTGAAACAGCTGGGCGAAGATCCTTGGGTTGCTATCGCTAAGCGCTATCCAGAAGGCACTCGCCTGACTGGTCGTGTAACCAACCTGACTGATTACGGCTGCTTCGTAGAAATCGAAGAAGGCGTTGAAGGTCTGGTACACGTTTCAGAAATGGACTGGACCAACAAAAACATCCATCCGTCTAAAGTTGTAAACGTAGGCGATGTGGTTGAAGTAATGGTTCTGGACATCGATGAAGAGCGTCGTCGTATCTCCCTGGGTCTGAAGCAGTGCAAATCTAACCCATGGCAGCTGTTCGCTGAGACCCACAACAAAGGCGATCGCGTTGAAGGTAAAATCAAGTCAATCACTGACTTCGGTATCTTCATCGGCCTGGACGGTGGCATCGACGGTCTGGTTCACCTGTCTGACATCTCCTGGAACGCGACTGGCGAAGAAGCCGTTCGTGAGTACAAAAAAGGCGACGAAATCGCTGCCGTTGTACTGCAGGTTGATGCAGAGCGCGAGCGCATCTCTCTGGGCGTGAAGCAGTTGGCTGAAGATCCATTCAACAACTACATCACCCTGAACAAGAAAGGCGCTATCGTGACTGGTAAAGTCACTGCAGTTGACGCGAAAGGTGCTACAGTAGAATTAGCTGACGGCGTAGAGGGTTACCTGCGCGCTTCTGAAGCTTCTCTGGACCGCATCGAAGACGCAACTCTGGTTCTGAGTGTTGGCGACGACGTTGAAGCTAAATTCACCGGCGTTGACCGTAAGAACCGCGTTGTGAGCCTGTCTGTTCGTGCTAAAGACCAGGCTGATGAGAAAGAAGCTATCAACACTGTTAACACCAAACAGGATGAAGGCAGCAACTTCTCTAGCGCGATGGCTGAAGCGTTCAAAGCGGCTAAAGGCGAGTAATCGACCTAAGGCACCGGACGATGAAAATCGTCCGGTTTCGGTAAAAGCTGTCATACCTTTCCAAATAAGGATTAACCGGAGGTTACATGACCAAGTCAGAACTAATTGAGAGACTTGCTGGCCAGCATACTCATATTCCGGCGAAAGTCGTTGAGGATGCGGTCAAAGAGATGCTTGAGCACATGGCCACTACGTTGGCCCAGGGCGAGCGCATTGAAATCCGGGGATTCGGCAGCTTTTCTTTGCATTACCGTGCACCGCGTACGGGTCGTAACCCGAAAACGGGCGACAAAGTGGATCTGGAAGGTAAATACGTTCCCCACTTTAAGCCGGGCAAAGAATTGCGTGACCGTGCGAACATCTATGGCTAAGCCGTTACCGAACGATAAAAACGACACTCTAGGGTGTCGTTTTTTTTTGCTTAGAGTATGCGGAATTGAGATCTGCTTTCCAAAATGAAGTCTCATCAATGTAATCTCTGCAAAAGTCTCGGAATCCATCGCGACACACTCTCTTTTCAATGAAGTAAATCCCTGCTTTTCTCGGCACACTCTTCCGCCAATGAGGGAGAGTAATGATGCATATGAACTGGATTGTTCTGGCCAGATTGATGATTGCCTCGGCATTGCCGTTGGGCATATTGCCGCACATACCCGCAGCCAACGGAATAGTCATCATGGTTGTATTCGCTGTGGCGCTTGGGTTGATGCCAATCACGTTGCTACGGCTTGCAGGGATTGCTCTCTTAATGGTGGCCTGGACATTGACTGAAGCCCGCCAGATGGTCAATGCCATTGGGGATCTGACTGCCGCCACAATTGAAGCCACTGTACGGGTGACTGAAGTTCGTGAACAGAAGCAGCAATTAACCGTGCAAATCTTGCGTGTCGGTCAGCGTTATCAGTTTCCACCTCTCTTTGTCACGCTCAATAATGCTTCGATGGAGCAACCGTACTGTGCCGGTCAGAGCTGGCAGATGAAACTGCGACTGCGTGCCGTCCACGGCAGATTAAATGAAGGCGAGTTCGATCTGCAGCGCTTTGCCTTGTCTAATCACACGCCGCTGCAAGGGCGCATCATCAGTCAGCAGGTGGAATCGCTAACTTGCAACTGGCGGACGCGTTTAATTAATCATCATCTACCCGCATTCGATACGCTCAAACAACCGGCAATTATGCAGGCTTTAGCGTTTGGTATACGTACCAACATGACTGAAGAGCAGCGACAGTTGCTGCGGGAAACAGGTACTGCCCACTTGATGGCAATCTCGGGAATGCATATTGCATTAGCTGCCAGCGTTGGATGGCTGTTGGCGCGTGCTATCCAGGTAATTTTGCCGGGTCATTTGATTGGTCATTTATTTCCGCTGCTGGTTAGTGTTATGACCGCAGCGACTTACACGTGGGTTTCTGGCAGTCATGCACCGGCCCAGCGCGCGATGATCGCGCTCATATTATGGATAGGGATGCGCAGCGCCGGTTGGCAGCTCAGTGGCTGGCAAGTCTGGACGTTATGTATCGGCGCTTTGCTGGTACTGGATCCATTAACTGTGCTGTCAGAAAGCTTTTGGTTGTCGGCACTGGCGGTCGCGATGCTGATTACCTGGTATCAATGGTTTCCATTAACACATCGCTTTCGCGCAAAGCGTCGATGGCTGTTATTGCAATTGCTACATCTGCAGTTAGGAATGATGATCCTCATGGCTCCACTACAAATCTTCCTGTTTCAGGGAATAAGCCTGAGTGCGTTATTAGCAAATCTGATCGCGGTGCCGGTTGTGTCTTTTGTCACGGTGCCACTAATATTGCTGGCAATGCTATTGCCAGTGCCGCTGATTTCAACGGGATTATGGTCTCTGGCGGATCTTTCCATAAGCCAGGTCATGCTCCTGCTGCAGTGGTTACCCGCTGGCTGGTGGGCATGGAGCGATACGTTACCTGCTGTCGTGCTGCTGTGGGTAGGATTAGTTCTCTGGCGCAGCAAGCTGATTTATCGCAGTGTGATGCCGTGTTTTAGCCTGATACTCGTAATCATCCTCTGGCGCAGCACTGCACAGCGTGATGACTGGCAAATCGACATGATTGATGTGGGGCATGGCCTGGCGATTGCCATTACACAGGGCAATGAAGTGGTGTTATATGACGTTGGACCGGGTTGGAAACAGGATGATGCCGGATCGCGCGTCATTCTGCCATGGTTGCAGTATCACGGTAGAAGCCTCCATTCTTTGATACTAAGCCACAAGCATCTTGATCACCGTGGTGGGCTACACTCATTGCTCAAAGTTAATCCAGCGGTAGCAATTCGTAGTGCCCTGGCGGAAGACGGACACCTGCCATGCTTCCGTGGTCAGCGGTGGCAGTGGGGCAAATTGCAATTTACCGCTTTGTGGCCGCCGGAGAATCAGACCCAGGGACAAAATAACGATTCCTGTGTGGTGCGAGTCGATGACGGGCTCTTTAGCGTGTTACTCACCGGGGATATTGAGTTAGAAGCCGAGAGAAAAATTGTCGCGCTGGAAAAAGAGGCTCTGAACGCGACAATTTTGCAGGTTCCGCACCATGGTAGTCGGACTTCATCAGGCGCATTACTGTTACGTAATGTTGCTGGGAAAGCAGCATTTGCTTCGGTGGCGCGGTATAACGCCTGGCGTATGCCTGCGCCAGCCGTGGTGCAACGCTATCGTCAGCAAGGCTATATGTGGTACGACACGGCACAATCGGGTCAGATTCATGTGGGTATCAGACAAGGTCATTGGCAAATTAAGGGCTTAAGAGAGCAAATAATGCCTCGATGGTACCATCAGTGGTTTGGCGTCAAACGCGATTCCAGGTAGAATGAGCGGCTATTTCAAACAGCGTGAATAAATAATGCATCAAGATAAAGATCTCTCAACGTGGCAGACATTCCGTCGACTCTGGCCGATGATTGCGCCCCACAAGGCTGGCCTGTATGTGTCAGCGGTGGCGCTGATACTCAATGCGGCAGGCGATACCCTGATGCTCTCTCTGTTGAAACCTTTACTGGATGATGGCTTCGGTAAAGCAGACAGATCCGTAATGCTGTGGATGCCGCTAGTGGTAATTGGCCTGATGCTGGTACGTGGCGTGACCAGTTATATCTCCAGTTACTGCATCTCATGGGTGTCCGGCAACGTGGTCATGAATATGCGTCGCCGCCTGTTCGGCCATATGATGGGCATGCCGGTAACCTTCTTTGATCAGCAATCAACGGGGACGCTGCTGTCACGCATCACCTACGATTCTGAACAGGTGGCCTCTTCCTCTTCCAGTGCACTGGTTACGGTGGTGCGTGAAGGGGCCTCAATCATTGGCCTGTTCATCATGATGTTCTATTACAGCTGGCAGCTGTCTTTGATTCTCATTGTGCTGGCACCGATCGTCTCCTTTGCTATTCGTACTGTTTCCAAACGTTTCCGCAGCATCAGTAAGAACATGCAGAACACCATGGGACAGGTCACCACCAGCGCCGAACAGATGCTAAAAGGGCATAAAGAAGTGCTGATCTTTGGTGGCCAGGAAGTGGAAGCCAAGCGTTTTTCTCAGGTCAGTAACAGGATGCGCCAACAAGGCATGAAACTGGTGTCAGCATCTTCAATCTCTGATCCGGTAATCCAGTTGATTGCCTCGCTGGCACTGGCATTTGTACTTTATGCCGCCAGTTTCCCAAGCGTGATGGAAACGCTGACAGCCGGTACCATCACCGTGGTCTTCTCATCAATGATCGCCCTGATGCGTCCGCTCAAGTCACTGACCAACGTGAATGCACAGTTCCAGCGCGGTATGGCGGCTTGTCAGACGCTGTTCTCGATTCTTGACAGTGAGCAGGAAGTGGATAACGGCAAGCGTGAAATGGATCGTGCTAAGGGTGATGTGGAATTCCGCAACGTGACCTTTACCTATCCAGGCCGTGAAATTCCTGCGCTGCGTGATATCAACCTGTCGCTGCCTGCCGGTAAAACCGTTGCACTGGTCGGCCGTTCTGGCTCTGGTAAATCCACTATGGCCAGCTTGCTGACGCGCTTCTACGACATTGATAGCGGTGAAATTCTGCTGGATGGCCACGATCTGCGCGAATACACCCTGCGTTCACTGCGTAATCAAGTGGCATTGGTTTCCCAGAACGTTCATCTCTTCAACGACACCGTCGCCAACAACATTTCTTATGCCCGTAATGGTCAATACACGCGCGAGCAAATCGAGCAGGCTGCGACCATGGCGCATGCAATGGACTTCATCCAGAAGATGGATAATGGCCTTGATACCGTTATTGGTGAGAATGGCGTGCTGCTTTCCGGTGGTCAGCGTCAGCGTATTGCGATTGCGCGTGCGTTACTGCGCGACTGCCCGATTTTGATTCTCGATGAAGCCACATCAGCGCTCGATACCGAATCTGAGCGGGCGATTCAGGCCGCACTTGATGAGCTGCAGAAAAATCGCACCTCACTGGTGATTGCGCACCGTCTGTCGACCATTGAGAAAGCCGATGAGATCGTCGTAGTTGAAGATGGTCGCATTGTCGAACGCGGTACTCACAGCGTGCTGCTTGAACAGAAGGGCGCCTATGCGCAGCTTCACAAACTGCAGTTCGGTCAATGATTGAACGCATCTGGAGCGGGCGTTCGCCGTTATGGCTGCTGCTATGGCCGCTGAGTCTGCTTTATGGGGCGATCACCCTATTGATTCGCCTCAGCTTCCAGCGCGGTTGGCGAAAAAGTTGGCGCGCGCCTTGCCCTGTGATTGTGGTGGGGAACCTCACCGCAGGTGGGAATGGTAAAACGCCTGTAGTGATTTGGTTGGTGCAGGCGCTGCAACAACGTGGAGTACGTGCTGGCGTGGTGTCGCGGGGTTACGGCGGAAAAGCTGAACGTTATCCGCTGCTGGTTACCGCTGAAACGCCCACGGCGCAGGCCGGCGATGAACCTGTGCTGATCGCTCAACGCACGCAAGTGCCGGTCGCCGTTGCGCCACGGCGGCGTCAGGCGGTAGAAGGCTTGCTCGCTGCGCACGATCTGGATGTGATTATCACCGATGATGGCCTGCAGCATTACGCGCTGCAGCGCGATCGCGAAATCGTGGTGGTGGATGGGATGCGTCGTTTTGGCAATGGCTGGTGGTTACCGGCTGGGCCGATGCGTGAACGCGCCTCACGACTTAGCACCGTAAATGCGGTGATCGTTAACGGCGGCGATGCGCAGGCGGGCGAAATTGCGATGTCATTGCAGCCCGGTCTGGCGGTCAACCTGATCAACGGTGCAAGCGTGGCGTTAGCGCAATTGCCGGAAATTGTCGCGATGGCCGGCATAGGTCATCCGCCGCGCTTCTTCAACACGCTTAAGCAGCAAGGCATCAAGCCAGTGGCTGAAATTGCCTTCGCCGATCACCATGCTTACAGCGAAGACGAATTGCGGCGTCTGACTCAGGCAGATCAGTGCTTGCTGATGACGGAAAAAGATGCGGTAAAATGCCGTAGTTTTGCTCGCCCAAACTGGTGGTATTTGCCGGTTGATGCGCATCTGCAAGGCGCGGCGGTGACAACCTTGTTAGACGATATCACCCATCTCTGCACTACCGCGCGAGACGCCCGTTCGCGCTAACCACCAAAAAGGGAATGGAGTTATGAACCTCGTCGCTTCCCTCTCGTTGCAAACTGCTCGTCATCTGCATCTGGCTGCTCAGGGACTGTTACGTCCTTTAGGCCGACGTGCGCGCTTTGCTGATATACACGCGACTGTGCGTCAGATGTCTTTGCTGCAAATTGATACCATCAATGTGGTGGCACGCAGTCCTTATCTGGTGCTGTTTAGCCGCCTTGGCGCGTATCAGACCAACTGGCTGGAAGAGGCGCTGGCCTCGGGCGCATTATTTGAATATTGGGCTCATGAAGCCTGTTTTATTCCTTTCGAAGATTACCCGTTGCTGCGCCACCGCATGCTGGAACCGCAGCGACTGGGCTGGAAGTACAACCAACGATGGGTTGAGGAACATCAACAGGAAATCACTGACCTACTGCAACACATCTCCGTCAACGGCCCAGTGCGAGCAGCCGATTTCAGTAATGATAAACAGACCAAACCGGGCTGGTGGGCGTGGAAGCCGCATAAGCGTCATCTGGAGAATTTGTTCAGTGCGGGTCAGTTGATGGTGGTGGAGCGGCGCAACTTCCAGCGGGTTTACGATCTGCACAGCCGCGTGATGCCGGACTGGATTGATGAACAGCATGCGTTAAGTGAAGACGAAGCGGTGTTACAGATGCTGAGTCACAGCGCATGCAGTCTCGGCATTTTCCGTGGCAGTTGGTTAGCCGATTATTACCGGCTCAAACGCGCACCGCTCAAGTCATGGCTTGAGGATGCGGCTGCGCGCGGAGAAATTGTGCGTGTTGAGGTCGAGCAACTGGGCGAAATGTGGTTACACCACGCATTATTGCCGCTGCTGGAAAAGCCACTCTCTGCCACACATACCGCGCTGTTGTCACCCTTTGATCCAGTGGTTTGGGATCGTCGTCGCGCGCTGGAGCTGTTTAATTTTGATTACCGCATTGAGTGCTATACGCCTGCGGAAAAGCGCAAATATGGTTATTTTGTCCTGCCGGTCCTGCATCGCGGATTATTGAAAGCGCGCATTGATGCCAAAATGGAGCGTCAGGCGCAGCAATTAGTGGTTCGTGCATTCTGGCTGGAAGAGGGCACACGCATCAGTAACGCTTTCCTTAATGACGTCCAAAAAGCCATTAATCGCTTCGCCGCGTGGCAAGGCGCCAACCAAGTGATCATCGAAAATGCGCCGGCAGAACTGCTGGCTGCCTGGTCAACTCGCTGGTCGATTGGTGAATAAAGCTGCCATTTGTCCGGCTTGAGTGCGTCATTCACGCGCACGCTATTATGCTATGCTACCCGTCTGAATCGGTCCTGAATGGAGAAGATTATGGATCACCGTTTACTCGAAATCGTTGCTTGCCCGGTATGCAACGGAAAACTCTATTTCAACAAAGAGCAGCAAGAGCTGATCTGTAAACCGGATGGCCTGGCTTACCCGGTACGTGACGGTATTCCAGTGCTGCTGGAAGTGGAAGCGCGTACGCTGTCTGTTGAAGAGATTCATCCATGAGTTTTGTTGCCATTATTCCTGCGCGTTACGCTTCAACGCGTCTGCCCGGCAAACCGCTGGTGGATATTCAGGGTAAACCGATGGTGCTGCACGTTATGGAACGCGCCCGTGAATCGGGTGCCGATCGCGTGATTGTCGCCACCGATCATCCGGATGTGGCAGCGGCGGTAACGGCGGCCGGCGGCGAAGTGTGCATGACGCGGGTCGATCATCAGTCCGGCACTGAGCGTTTGGCCGAAGTGATCGAAAAGTATCAGTTTGCCGACGACACGATCATCGTTAACGTGCAGGGCGACGAGCCGATGATCCCGGCGGAGATTGTACGTCAGGTAGCAGGTAATCTGGCGCAATCTGAAGCCGGGATGGCAACGCTGGCGGTGCCGATCACCGATGCAGAAGAAGCCTTTAACCCGAACGCGGTGAAAGTGGTGATGGACGCCAAAGGTTATGCGCTCTACTTCTCACGCGCCACCATTCCCTGGGATCGCGAGCGTTATGCGCGTTCGCGCGAGCAGATTGGCGACACGCTGCTCCGCCACATTGGTATCTACGCCTATCGCGCCGGTTTCATCCGTCGCTACATTGCGTGGGAACCTTGCCCGCTGGAGCACATTGAGTTGCTCGAACAGCTGCGCGTGCTGTGGTACGGTGAAAAGATTCACGTCGCGGTGGCAAAAACTATCCCAAGTGTTGGGGTGGATACGCCGGAAGACCTTGAGCGGGTTCGTCTCGCTATGCAGGGTTAATCTCCGACCGGCCAGCGGCTCTCGCTGGCCTGAAAGTTTGATCTGGCGCTAAGCTTTGCGCCGCCATCACCTCCAGCATAATCCAGCCCTTTGACGTCGGAGGATATTGCATGGAACAGCTCCGTTCAGAACTCGCGTTGGTGCTTGGTGAAAGCATCAGTCGTCTCGAAACCATTAGCGAGCAGGCGCACACGCGGCTGTATGCGCTTTACGATAACGCCGGTAAACCGATGCCGCTGGTGGCAAAGTATTTTCGTCATCAGGGACGCGCTGCGCTGGAAGCTAAAAAACTGACCATGCTCGGCCATGATGGCTTGATCGCCGTGCCTGCCGTGTTTGGTCTGGTGCTTAGCCAGCAAAAGCCGGTACATGAAATGTTGCTGATGGCACGCTTTAACGGTGTTTCTGCGGAAGCTCCGGCCCGCAGCGCAGCACGCTGGGAACAGCTGTGCGAACAGATCGTCGAAGGCGTGCTGGCGTGGCATCGTATTGACAGCCATGGCTTAGTCGGCAGCGTGGACAGCGTGCAGGAGAATAACTGGCCCGCATGGTATCGCCAGCGGGTGGATGTGTTGTGGTCAACGCTGGGTTATTTGTCACCGCCGTTTTTTACACTGGAAGATCGTCAGATTCTGTTTCGCAGCCGTCAGCTATTACCGCGTCTGTTCAACGGATTTGACGATCCCTGCGTATTGATGCACGGCAACCTGCGCTTAGCCAGTATGTTAAAAGATGCGCACAGCGATCAGCTTATTGCCATGATGCAGCCGGGCAACATTCTCTGGGCACCGCGCGAATACGATCTGATGCGCCTGGCGGATAGCGGCGCAGAAGCGTCACTGCTGCAGCACTATCTGCAGCGCGCGCCCGTGGCGGAAGGTTTTCTCTGGCGGCGCTGGTTGTATCAGCTGTGGGATTGCGTCGACACGTTGGTCAGCAGCGGACAGTTTGACCGTCCGCGCTTCGATCACGCCCGCGCGCAATTACTCCCCTGGCTGGGTTGAGGTGAGATCGTCACCGCGCAGCTTCTGCCAGGTTTGTCCCAGCGTTTCATAGATCGCACGCTCACTGTGTGCCAGCCACAGCGGTGACGGAATAACGCGTTCCCACCAGTTTAGCTGCGAGGTCACTGCCAACTGATTTGCCGGTGCGGCCAGCGGATTCATGCCGGCACTTTGAAAGAAATGCATGGCACGCGGCAGATGGTTGGCGGAAGTCACCAGTAAGAACGGGTGTTCACCAATCGTCTGTTTCACCGCGCGAGCTTCGCCAATCGTATCTCTTGGTTGATCCAACTGAATAATCGCTGCTGATGGCACGCCCAGACTTTCCGCCACTTCGGCCGCCACGCTGGCGCTGCTGCGTGGGTTTTCGCCGGCTGCTGCGCCCGTAAAGATCATTTTGGCCTGCGGATAGCGCCGCCACTGACGCACGCCTTCGGCCACGCGCGGCAGACTGTTATTAATCAAGTTGGAACTCGGTGCCCAATTCGGATTGAAGGTATAGCCGCCGCCGAGCACCACGATATAATCGACCGGCTCGTTACCGTTCCAGGTGGGATAATGATTTTCCAGCGGTGACAGCAGGCGATCGGCAACCGGCTGCAGGCTCAAAATCAGCAGCAGCAGCCAGCTACAAGAGATGAGGATTTTGCCGCTTTTTTGCCAGCGGCTGAACCAGAGCAGCAAAAGTCCTGCCGCCATCAGTAATAACAGCAGCGGCAAGGGAAGCAACATCCCGCCAATGACTTTTTTAAATGCGAAAAACATCGAATAAGGCCTCTTTTGTCCAAAAAAACAGCTGCCAGACGGTTACTGCGGCATGAAAGGTTCATTCTTGTTGAGCCTGTGACAAAATAGCACAAGTTGAATGCAGCAAAGCGGAGCCATCATCATGCAGGATCGTAACTTTGACGATCTGGCGGACAAATTCTCACAGAACATTTATGGCACGCGCAAAGGGCTAGTGCGCCAGGCGATTGTCTGGGACGAACTGGAAGCTCTGTTACCGACATTGCCTGCCGGATCCTTGAAGGTGCTGGATGCCGGCGGCGGCGTGGGACAAGTCTCAAGCGGGCTGGCGGCGCGCGGTCATCAGGTTGTGCTGTGCGATCTCTCTGCTGAGATGCTGAAGCTGGCGGAAGCCCATGCGCTTGCCGCGGGTGTGAGCCACAACATGCAATTCAAACAAATTAGCGCCCAGCAGGTGGGCGAACATTTGGATACGCAGGTTGATCTGGTATTGTTTCACGCGGTGTTGGAATGGGTCGCGCATCCGGAAGAGGTGCTGCAGGCGCTGTGGCACACGCTCAAGCCCGGCGGCGTGCTGTCGTTGATGTTTTACAACGCGCACGGCTTAACCTTCCGCACCCTGACGCTTGGCAACTTCGGCTATATGCGCGCCAATATGAGCAAACGTAAAAAGCGCACGCTGTCGCCCGATTTCCCGCGCGATCCGGATGATGTGACGCGTTGGCTGACAAACTGCGGATTTGAAATTGAACGGCGTGCGGGCATTCGCGTCTTCTGTGATTACATGAAGCCGCAACCCGGCGCAGGGAAGAGCGTTGAGGAAATCATTGAGATGGAACGGCGTTTCTGTCGCCAGGAGCCCTTTTTAAGCTTAGGGCGCTATATCCACGTGACCGCGCGCAAACCCAGCCAGAAGGATCAACTATGAGCGAATTTTCCCAGACGGTCCCCGAATTGGTGGCATGGGCGCGCAAGAACGATTTTTCGCTTGCGCTGCCGGTAGAACGTCTGGCCTTTTTGCTGGCCATCGCCACCTTAAACGGTGAGCGCATGGACGGCGAGATGAGTGAAGGCGAGCTGATTGACGCGTTTCGTCACGTTAGCAAAGCATTCGAACAAACCCACGAAACTGTGCATGTCCGTGCCAATAACGCCATCAATGACATGGTGCGTCAGCGCTTGCTGAACCGCTTTACCAGCGAGCTGACGGAAGGGCACGCCATCTATCGCCTGACGCCACTCGCCATCGGCATTACCGACTATTACATCCGCCAGCGCGAGTTCTCCACGCTGCGCCTGTCGATGCAGCTGTCGATTGTGGCGCAGGAGTTGAAACGCGCCGCGGATGCCGCCGAAGAAGACGGTGATGAATTCCACTGGCATCGTAACGTGTTTGCGCCGCTGAAATATTCGGTGGCGGAAATCTTCGATAGCATCGACATGACGCAGCGTCTGATGGATGAGCAGCAGCAAGCGGTGAAAACCGATATTGCCGATCTGCTTAACAAAGACTGGCGTGCGGCGATCTCCAGCTGTGAAATGTTGCTGTCGGAAACGTCCGGTACGCTGCGTGAACTGCAGGATACGCTGGAGGCGGCCGGCGATAAGCTGCAGGCCAACCTGCTGCGCATCCAGGATGCGACGCTGAGCAGCCCGGATCTGGGCTTTGTCGATAAGCTGGTGTTTGACCTGCAAAACAAGCTCGATCGCATCATCAGCTGGGGCCAGCAGGCTATCGATCTGTGGATCGGCTACGACCGCCATGTACACAAGTTTATTCGTACCGCCATCGACATGGATAAGAACCGCGTGTTTGCTCAGCGTTTACGCCTGTCGGTGCAAAACTATTTCGATCAGCCGTGGGCGCTGACCTACGCCAATGCCGATCGTCTCTACGATATGCGCGATGAAGAGATGACGCTGCGTAATGACGAGGTGATGGGCGAGCTGCCGCCGGAAATGGAATACGAAGAGTTTAATGAGATTCGCGAGCAGCTGGCCGCGATGATCGAAGAGGCGCTGCAGATTTATAAGCAGGAGCAGAAGCCGCTCCATCTGGCCACGGTGATGCGCGACTATCTTTCGCAGTATCCGCGCGCGCGCCACTTTGATCTGGCGCGTATCGTCATCGATCAAGCGGTGCGACTCGGCGTGGCCGAAGCTGATTTAGCCGGTCTGCCTGCGCAATGGCAGGCCATTAATGATTACGGAGCCAAGGTGCAGGCACATGTCATCGACAAATATTGAACAAGTGATGCCAGTCAAACTGGCATTGGCTCTGGCAAACCCGATTTTCCCGGCGCTCGATAGCCAGTTACGCGCGGGTCGCCACATTGGCATTGAAGAGCTGGATAATCACGCCTTCCTGATGGATTACCAGGAATATCTCGAAGAGTTTTACGCGCGCTACAACGTTGAGCTGATCCGTGCGCCGGAAGGCTTCTTCTATCTGCGTCCGCGTTCAACCACTTTGATTCCGCGCTCGGTGTTGTCCGAGCTGGATATGATGGTGGGCAAAATTCTTTGCTATCTCTATCTCAGCCCGGAACGTCTGGCGAATGAGGGGATTTTTACCCAGCAAGAGCTGTACGACGAACTGCTGTCGCTGGCCGATGAGAGCAAACTGCTCAAGCTGGTCAATCAGCGTTCCACCGGTTCCGATCTTGACCGCGCCAAGCTGCAGGAAAAAATGCGCGCGTCGCTGAGTCGCCTGCGCCGTCTCGGCATGGTGTGGTTTATGGGCAACGACAGCAGCAAATTCCGCATCACCGAATCAGTGTTCCGCTTTGGCGCCGACGTGCGCAGCGGTGACGATGCGCGTGAAGCGCAGCTGCGCCTGATACGTGACGGTGAAGCGATGACGCTGGAAAGTGCGCCGGCTGCGACTGAGAACGATGAAGCAGATAACGATATTGACGCTGAAAGCGACGCGAGTGATAACGCGGAGGATGAACAAGCATGATTGAACGCGGTAAATTTCGTTCGCTAACGCTGATCAACTGGAACGGCTTCTTTGCCCGTACTTTTGATCTTGATGAACTGGTCACCACGCTTTCGGGCGGTAACGGTGCGGGTAAATCCACCACCATGGCCGCCTTCGTGACGGCGATGATCCCCGACTTAACCTTGCTGCACTTCCGTAACACCACCGAAGCCGGTGCAACTTCCGGTTCGCGTGATAAAGGTTTGCACGGCAAGCTACGCGCTGGTGTCTGCTATTCGGTGCTGGATGTGGTTAACTCACGCCATCAGCGCGTGATCGTTGGTGTACGTCTGCAGCAGGTGGCGGGACGCGATAAAAAGGTCGATATCAAACCATTCAGTATTCACGGCTTGCCGAGCGATTCACAGGCGACCGATATGCTGACCGAAATCCTTAATAACCGTCAGGCGCGCGTGTTGCCGCTGACGGAAGTGAAGGAGCGTGTGGAAGCGCAGGAAGGCGTGCAATTCAAACAGTACAACTCGGTCACCGATTACCATGCGGTGCTGTTCGAGCTCGGTGTGGTGCCGCGTCGTCTGCGTAACGCCAGCGATCGCAGTAAGTTCTATCGCCTGATTGAAGCTTCGCTGTACGGCGGTATCTCCAGCGCTATCACCCGTTCACTGCGCGATTACCTGCTGCCAGAAAACGGCGGTGTGCGTAAAGCCTTCCAGGATATGGAAGCCGCGCTGCGGGAAAACCGCATGACGCTGGAAGCGATTCGCGTCACCCAATCCGATCGCGACCTGTTTAAGCATCTGATCTCGGAAGCCACCAACTACGTTTCCGCCGACTACATGCGCCACGCCAACGAGCGTCGTATTCACCTCGACGGTGCGCTGCAGCTGCGTAATGAGCTGTTTACCAGCCGCAACCAGCTGATTTCCGAACAGTATCGCCACATTGAAATGGCGCGCGAGTTGTCCGAGCACAGCGGTGCTGAGAGCGATCTGGAAAGCGATTATCAGGGCGCTAGCGACCATCTGAATCTGGTGCAAACCGCCATGCGCCAGCAGGAAAAAATCGAGCGTTACGATGCCGATCTGGAAGAGCTGACCTATCGCCTCGAAGAGCAGAACGAAGTGGTTGCCGAAGCGCGCGAAGTGCAGGAAGAGAATGAAGCACGCGCCGAAGCAGCTGAGGTGGAAGTCGATGAGCTGAAAAGCCAACTCGCCGATTTCCAGCAGGCGCTCGACGTGCAACAGACGCGGGCAATCCAGTATCAGCAAGCCTTGCAGGCGTTGGAAAAGGCGCGTACGCAGTGTCAGCTGCCTGATTTAACCATCGATAACGCGGCCGAATGGCAGGAAACCTTCCAGGCGCGTGAAGAAGAAGCCACCGAGCGCCTGCTGCGTCTGGAACAGAAACTGAGCGTCGCCGAAGCGGCACACAGCCAGTTTGAGCAAGCGTTAGCGTTAGTTACCAGCATCGCCGGTGACGTCAGTCGTCAGGATGCGTGGCAAGTGGGGCGCGAATTACTGCGCGACGCTGGCAATCAGCGCCACCAGGCCGAACAGCTTTCCTCGCTGCGTCTGCGCCTCAATGAATTAGAAACCCGTCTGCGTGAGCAGCATGATGCTGAACGTTTGCTGGCGGATTTCTGCAAACGTCAGGGCCAGCAATACGATGCGGATGCGCTGGACGGCTTGCAGCGTGAACTCGAAGCGCAGATTGAGCAACTGAATAGCAGCGTTGCCGATGCCGGTGAACGCCGCATGTTGATGCGTCAGGAGCTGGAGCAGCTGCGTGAACGCATCACTGCGCTGACCGCGCGTGCGCCACACTGGCTGGCGGCGCAGGAAATCCTGACGCAGCTGAGCGAGCAAACCGGTCAGGAGCTGACCAGCAGCCAGCAAATCACCGAATTTATGCAGCAACTGCTGGAGCGCGAGCGTGAAACCACGGTTGAGCGCGACGAGCTGGCCGCGCGTAAGCGCGAAGTTGAACAGCAGATTGAACGTCTGAGCCAACCGGGCGGTGCGGAAGATGCGCGACTGACGCAGCTGGCGGAACGTTTTGGCGGCGTGCTGCTGTCGGAAATTTATGATGACGTTACGCTGGATGACGCACCGTACTTCTCGGCGCTATACGGTCCATCGCGCCACGCCATCGTAGTGCCAGATCTGTCGCTGGTGCGCGACCTGCTCGACGGTTTAGACGAGTGCCCGGAAGATCTCTATCTGATTGAAGGCGATCCGCAAGCCTTTGACGACAGCGTATTTAGCGTCGAAGAGCTGGAAAAAGCGGTGGTGGTGAAAGTGGCTGAGCGTCAGTGGCGCTACTCCCGCTTTCCGAAAGTGCCGCTGTTTGGTCGCGCGGCGCGTGAAAACCAGCTTGAGTTGCTGAACAACGAACGTGAACAGCTGGCTGAACGTTATGCCACGCTGTCGTTTGATGTACAGAAAACCCAGCGTCTGCATCAATCCTTTAGCCGCTTCATCGGCAGCCATTTAGCGGTGGCGTTTGACGAAGATCCGGAAGCGCAGATTCGTCAGCTTAACAGCCGTCGTGGCGAGCTGGAGCGGGCGCTGGCGCAGCATGAAAATGACAATCAGCAGCAGCGCGCGCAGTTTGAGCAGGCAAAAGAGGGCGTCAGCCAGCTGAACCGCCTGTTGCCACGCGTTAATCTGCTGCTCGACGACACGCTTGGCGATCGCTGTGAAGAGATCCGCGAGCGCGTTGAAGAAGCACAGGAAGCCGCGCGTTTCCTGCATCAGCACGGCAGCAAACTCAGCAAGCTGGAGCCGCTGATTGCGGTACTGCAAAGCGATCCGCAGCAGCACGATCAGCTGCAGCGCGACTATCAGCAGGCACAGCAGCAGCAGCGTGATGCGCGTCAGCAAGCCTTTGCGCTGACCGAAGTGGTGCAGCGCCGCGCGCACTTCAGCTATGAAAGTTCGGCTGGCATGTTGGGTGGCAACAGCGATCTCAACGAGCAGTTGCGTCAGCGTCTGGAACAGGCGGAAGGCGAGCGCAGCCGCGCGCGCGAACGTCTGCGTGGACATCAGGCGCAGCTGACGCAGTATTCGCAGGTGCTGGCTTCGCTAAAAAGTTCATACGATGCCAAACGCGACATGCTGAAAGAGTTGCAGCAAGAGATGCAGGATATCGGCGTGCATGCCGATGCCAGTGCAGAAGAGCGCGCGCGCATTCGTCGTGATGAGCTGTATAGCGCGCTAAGCCACAACCGTGCGCGTCGCAACCAGCTGGAAAAACAGATCACCTTCTGTGAAGCCGAAATGGACAGCCTGCAGAAAAAACTGCGCAAGCTGGAACGCGATTATCATCAGATTCGTGAGCAGGTGGTCAGCGCGAAAGCGGGCTGGTGCACGGTATTGCGTCTGGTGAAAGAGAATGGCGTTGAACGTCGTCTGCATCGTCGCGAGCTCGCCTATCTCAGCGGTGATGAGCTGCGTTCCATGTCGGATAAGGCGCTGGGTGCGCTGCGTCTGGCGGTGGCGGATAACGAACATCTGCGCGATGTGCTGCGTATGTCTGAAGATCCGAAACGTCCGGAACGTAAGATTCAGTTCTTTATCGCGGTGTATCAGCATCTGCGCGAACGTATTCGCCAGGACATCATTCGTACCGACGATCCGGTTGAAGCCATCGAGCAGATGGAGATTGAGCTGAATCGTCTGACCGAAGAGCTGACGGCGCGTGAACAGACGCTGGCAATCAGCTCACGCAGTGCGGCGAACATCATTCGTAAAACCATCCAGCGCGAGCAAAACCGTATTCGCCAGCTGAACCAGGGGTTGCAGGCGGTGAGCTTTGGTCAGGTGCGCAGCGTGCGCCTCAACGTGAACGTGCGTGAAGCGCACTCAACGCTGCTGGATACGCTGTCGGAAGAGCATGAACAGCATCAGGATCTGTTTACCAGCAACCGATTAACCTTCTCGGAAGCGCTGGCGAAACTTTATCAGCGTCTGAATCCGCAGATCGATATGGGCCAGCGCACGCCGCAAACCATCGGTGAAGAGCTGCTCGACTACCGCAACTATCTTGAGATGGAAGTGGAAGTGAACCGTGGCACTGACGGTTGGCTGCGTGCAGAAAGTGGCGCGCTCTCTACCGGTGAAGCGATCGGTACCGGGATGTCGATTCTGGTGATGGTGGTACAGAGCTGGGAAGAGGAATCACGTCGTCTGCGTGGCAAAGATATTTCGCCGTGTCGTCTGCTGTTCCTTGATGAAGCGGCGCGTCTCGATGCACGTTCGATCGCCACACTGTTTGAGCTGTGCGAACGTCTGGAGATGCAGCTGATCATCGCGGCGCCAGAGAACATCAGCCCAGAAAAAGGCACCACCTACAAACTGGTGCGTAAAATGTTCAATAACACCGAACATGTGCATGTGGTTGGGCTGCGCGGCTTCTCGGCAGATCCTGCACCGAGCAAGGATCAAAGTCCTAAGGTCGGTCTTGAATATGAGAATTCATAGCGCTTAATCTGGTTAAAAAACAGCACTACGTTTAATCTGTATGCGGCATCTGCACTGAGAGGCAGATGCCGTTTTTTATTCGTATACTCAACATTATGAGTATGGCTGTACATGGCGATCACAGGGCGCTATGTCATTGGTGAGAAGGGGGCAGGGATGTTGCTAAACAATAAGAGCAAAATGAGTCGTGCTGCAGTAGCACTCGGTTTGTCACTGGTACTATCGCCGCTGGCTGTGAGCCATGCGGCCATCACCTCCACGCTACCCAATTCAACGCACCACAGTTCGATGTCGGTTGCTGCCAGCCAGCAGCAGATTCAGCAGGCGTTCAGCGCCACTGAACAACCTTTCTATTTGCCCGGTTTAGCCGGTATTTATGCGTCGCGCGATATGGCTCCGCTATGGCAAGACCCGCAAGCGGTGCAGGCTTTCCAGCAGCAATTGGCGGAAGTGGCGCTCTCTGGCGTGCAGCCGCAATTCACCCGCTGGGTTGAGCGTCTGACCAATCCGAACATCAAAGGCCTGGCGCGCGACATCGTGCTCAGTGATGCGATGCTTGGCTATCTGCAGTTTGTTGCCAATGTGCCGACGCAGGGCGAAACCTGGCTCTACAGCAATGTGCCTTACAAGCTGACCATGCCATCTCTGGCGGCCATCAATCAGTGGCAAAATGCGGTGAACGGCGGCGGCAGCCGGACTTTTGTGGTCTCGTTGCAACCGCAGCATCCGCAATATGCGCCGATGCATAATGCGCTGAAAACGCTACTCACCGACGATCGCCCATGGCCAAAGCTGCGTGATACCGTTACGCTACGCCCAGGGCAGATCAGTAATGATGTGCCTGCGCTGCGTGAGATTCTGCAACGCACCGGCATGTTGACCGCCAGCCATAGTACTACGCCAACGCCGGCGGAAGACGCGGTGCCAACCGCGCCGGTTCCGGTGAGCCAAAGCAATCAGCCGGTGGCGGTGAGCCCATCTGCGGCAAACTTTGATGATATTGATGCGGCTCCGGCACTCGCTGCGACGCCTGAAGTGTCCAATAATGTGGCTGCCAATCCTACAGCAACCGGACCCAACGTGTATGACGCTGCGCTGGTGGAGGGCGTTAAACGCTTCCAGCACTGGCAGGGACTGGCCGATGACGGCGCAATTGGTCCGCGTACCCGTGAATGGCTGAATGTGCCACCGCAGATGCGTGCTTCGCTGCTGGCGCTCAACATACAGCGCCTGCGTCTGCTACCGGATGATATGCATAACGGCATCATGGTGAACATTCCCAACTATTCGCTGACCTACTACAACAACGGCGCCACCATTTTGTCATCACGCGTGATTGTGGGTCGTCCTGACCGCAAAACGCCGCTGATGCGTAGCGCGCTGAATAATGTGGTGCTCAATCCACCGTGGAACGTGCCAACCACGCTGGTGCGCCAGGATATTGTGCCGAAGGTGAAACAGGATCCGACTTATCTGTATAAGCACGGTTATACGCTGTTGTCGGGCTGGAGTGCGGATGCGGAAGTGATCGATCCTTCGATGATTGACTGGCGTATGGTGTCGGCCGCGAGCTTCCCGTATCGCATTCGACAGGCGCCGGGCGCAACCAACTCACTGGGTCGCTACAAATTCAACATGCCGAGTTCGGATGCGATTTATCTGCACGATACGCCGAACCATAACCTGTTCCAGCGCGATATTCGTGCGCTCAGTTCGGGCTGTGTGCGCGTGAATAAAGCCTCAGAACTGGCCGATCTGCTGTTGCAAGATGTGGGCTGGAACGACGGTCGTATCTCAGACACCTTGAAAGAGGGAAATACCCGTTACGTGCCGATTCGCCATCGTATTCCTGTGAACCTTTACTATTTAACCGCATGGGTTGCAGATGACGGCCAGCCGCAATATCGTACAGATATTTACAATTATGATAATCCCGCCCGTTCCGGTAGTCAGGTACTGCATAAAGCCGGTCAGTTGTTACTCTAGTAATTGATTTGACTGTTTTCTCTTCACATGAATTTAACCAAGACCAGTCTCGAAAATTTGATTTTGAGCTGGTTTTGGTCTTCTGCAACATATTCTGGGTTGACTGACTCTTAGGCGGACGTTAATGTTCGGCCTTGTGTACTTTTCGCACATATTTTATCCGCTTTAGATTAGGTAACCTCGCTTCATGGCTAATATTGATTCTCAACGTCGTCGATTACTCTTGATTGGAGGCGCAGCAGCAGGATTATCACTGCTTCCTGGCTCCGCTCTGGCTTCGCTTTCCACCGCCCGCCCACGAGTATTGACGCTTAGTAACCTTCACACCGGTGAAACCCTTAAAACAGAGTTTTTTAACGGTAAGCGTTATGACAAGGATGAGTTAGCCCGCTTAAATCACTTCTTCCGTGATTACCGCGCCAATCAGGTGAAGACCATCGATCCCCATCTTTTTGACCAGCTTTACCGCCTGCAAACATTGCTGGATACGCGCAAGCCGGTGCAGTTGATCTCGGGTTACCGCACCTTAGCCACCAACACCATGCTGCGTGAATCGGGCCCGGGCGTGGCGAAAAAAAGCTATCACACTAAAGGACAAGCAATGGATTTCCACATTGAGGGAATTTCGTTGAGCAATGTTCGCAAAGCGGCGTTATCTATGCGCGCCGGTGGTGTAGGATATTACCCGCGCAGCAACTTCGTACACATAGATACCGGGCCCGCAAGGCACTGGTCCTGATACCGGCAGCGCTGCGTGTGTCGGTCATGGAGCGCTATGAACTACCAAATTATTCCGGTTACGGCTTTTTCCCAAAACTGTTCAGTTATATGGGATGACGAAACTCAACAAGCCGCACTGGTCGATCCCGGCGGCGATGCGGAAACCATCAAAGCCGTACTGGCAGAGCGTGGTCTAACGCCGTCGCAGATCCTGCTCACGCATGGACATCTTGATCACGTTGGTGCCGCTGCCGAGCTAGCGGCACATTATCAGGTGCCCATTGTCGGTCCGCATCCGCTCGATGCTTTCTGGTTAGATAATCTGCCCACACAAAGCCGCATGTTCGGTTTGCCCGAGTGCGCGCCGCTCACGCCCGATCGCTGGCTGGAAGAGGGTGAAACTGTGCAGGTTGGCAATGTCACGCTGGAAGTGCTGCTTTGTCCGGGCCATACGCCGGGACATATCGTGTTCTTTGATCGGGTTGGGCGTCTTCTGATTTCGGGAGATGTGATTTTCAACGGTGGCGTTGGACGCACCGATTTCCCGCAGGGCAGCCACAGCGACCTGATCGATGCGATTAGAACCAAGCTTTTGCCGCTAGGCGATGATGTGACTTTCGTGCCGGGGCACGGGCCTATTTCGACGCTAGGCCGCGAACGCATCAGCAATCCGTTCCTGCAAGAATAAAAAAATGGGCCCTTTTGGCCCATTTGTCGTTATTTGCCGCCTGATTTATAAAACTGCGACAATCGCCTCACACAGCGCCGACATATTGTCTGGCGTCATGCCTGCCACGTTAACGCGACCCGAGTTCACCGCATACACGCCAAACTCCTCACGCAGACGCACTACCTGATCTTTGGTCAGGCCGCTGAATGAGAACATGCCGTTCTGCTTGATGATGAAGCTAAAGTCTTGATTAGCGCCTTTTTCCGCCAGTGTGTTCACAAACAGCTGACGCATGCGCTGGATGCGCTGACGCATATCGGCCAGCTCCTGAATCCAGATGGTGCGCAGCGCGTCATTGCTGAGGATGGTGGCGACGACCGCCGCGCCGTGTGACGGCGGGTTAGAGTAGTTGGCGCGAATGGTGTATTTCACCTGGCTAAACGCAGTTTTGGCCACGTCGCTGCTCGCTGCAGCCAGCGTTAATGCACCTACACGCTCATTATACAAACCGAAGTTCTTCGAGTAAGAGCTGGCAACAATCAGTTCCTGATGTGAAGCGGCAAAAATACGCAGCCCTTGCGCATCTTCATCCAGACCGCGAGCAAAGCCCTGATAGGCGAAATCAAACAGCGGCAACCATCCTTTCTCTAACGACAGTTGCGCCAGCTGTTGCCATTGCTCTGCAGATGGATCAACGCCAGTTGGGTTGTGGCAGCAGCCGTGGAACAGCACTACATCGCCTGCTTTGGCTTCCTGCAGCGATGCCACCATGGCGTCGAAATCCAGGCTGTGGCTTGCGGCATCGTAATAATCGTAATCACACACTTCAAGGCCAGCAGCGTTGAAGACATTGTTATGGTTCGGCCAGCTTGGGTTGCTCACCCAAACGCGCTTGACGCTGGTCTGGTTTGCCAGAAAATCTGCTGCTACGCGCAGGGCGCCGGTACCGCCTGGCGTTTGTGCCGTACAGGCGCGACCCGCAGAAATCAGCGCGCTCTCTTTGCCGAACAGCAACTCCTGCGTGCATCGTGCGAAATCCGCCAGACCATCAATGCTCAGGTAGTTCTTGGTGGTTTCATTTTCCAGCAAATACTGCTCAGCTTTTTTAACACTGGTGAGGACCGGCGTTTTACCGGTTTCATCTTTATAAACACCAATGCCAAGATTGATTTTATTCAGCCGGTCATCGGCACGAAAAAGGTCAGCCAGTCCCAGAATAGGATCGGCGGGTGCGGCAGAGATCGATTCAAACATGAGTCAGTTCCGTTTAGGTGAACTTTAGCGAAATGAGCTATCAGGTTAACGTCAGTCGGCACGCTTGCCAACCGCTGATATAAAAAAGAAATATGTCGGTGAGATAAAGTAGAAAAGCTAATTGCGAAGCCGATCACTGAAATGCAAAACGGAGCCCAAAGGCTCCGTTTTTAGGTATTACACAACTCTAATCGGGTGATTAGAACTGGTATACCAGACCAACAGCTACTACGTCGTCGGTAGCCAGACCCAGTGGGTTGTCATCGTTCAACTGGTTGATTTTGTAATCAACATAGGTAGCCATGTTTTTGTTGAAGTAGTAGGTTGCGCCCACATCGATGTATTTAACCAGGTCAGCATCGCCAACGCCTTCGATGTCTTTGCCTTTAGACTGAACGTAGGCGATGGACGGACGCAGACCGAAGTCGAACTGGTACTGCGCAACAATTTCGAAGTTCTGTGCTTTGTTAGCAAAGCCAGTAATGGCAGCGTCAGTGTAAGTGTTACCGTTCTGAGCAACGAATGTGCCAGAACTTGAGGCTGAAATTGGAGTAGAGTTACGGGTTTCACCGTACATTGCTGCGAGGTAGATGTTGTTCGCATCATACTTAAGCGCAGCTGCCCAATTTTCAGCACGCTTACCAGCGCCTTCACCAGTTACATCAGTAACAGTAGCTCCGCCTGTTGTGCTGTTGGTGTAAGTAGTCTGAGCACCAGCAGACTGCGCATTAGTACGGTCGCTGCTGCTATATGCTGCTGCTACACCCAGACCAATTGGTGAGGTGTAAGAGGTAGAGATACCGTAACCGTCTCCGTTGGCACGACGAGTATCAGAGCGATCATTTTTGCCTTGGTACTGTACTGCGAAGTTCCAGCCGTCAACCAGACCGAAGAAGTTGGTGTTACGGTAGGTCAGCAGACCGGTGCTACGACCGTTCATGAAGTTGTCTGAGTAACCTGAGTCACCACCGAATTCTGGCAGAACGTCAGTCCAGCCAATTGCGTCATATACAACGCCGTAGTTACGACCGTAATCGATTGAACCCGCATCGCCAAATTTCAGACCTGCGAAGCCCAGACGGGTTTTGTTGCCGTCTTGTGCATCAGAACCTTCAGAGTTGTTAGCCTGAACGTTGTATTCCCACTGGCCGTAACCGGTCAGTTGGTCATTAATCTGGGTTTCACCCTTGAAGCCGAAGCGAACATAAGTCTGGTCGCCGTCGCTGCCAGCGTCATCCGAGAAATAGTGCAGACCAACAGCTTTACCGTACAGGTCCAGCTTGTTGCCGTCTTTATTATAGATTTCTGCTGCGTTTGCTGCGCCGGCAGCTAACAGAGCAGGGATAACCACTGCAAGAATGTTGCGCTTCATCATTTTTTATTACCCTCATTGGAGTTATTTGGACATCTGCCACTGCTGCCAAGAAATCTTTACAGAACCTTGAAAGAAGTTTGATGTCTCCTGTGTCTGCACGCATCTTTCCATCACAGGGTTGCTAATTCTAGCCCGAAGATGATTCAAATCTCGCAATTAAGTATCAAAAGGAAAAATTGTATGACAATTTGTAAAAATTCGGGAACTTTGTGAGAGAACTCTAAATTTACAAAAATAAAAAAAGGCCGGCTAGGCCGACCTCTTTATATATATGAATTACTTATAATTAATCGCTAAATTTAGAAATTCGCGTTGCGAGGGGTACGTGGGAAGGGGATAACATCCCTTACATTTTGTACGCCGGTGACATAGGCGATTAATCGTTCGAAACCTAATCCAAAGCCGGCATGTGGCACGGTGCCGTAACGGCGCAGGTCACGATACCACCAATAATCTTCTTTATTGAGGCCCATTTCTTCCAGACGCGCATCCAGCACATCCAGACGCTCTTCACGCTGTGAACCTCCGATGATTTCGCCGATGCCCGGCGCGAGAACATCCATCGCCGCCACGGTTTTGCCATCTTCGTTCATGCGCATATAGAAGGCTTTAATGTCTTTCGGGTAGTTTTTCACTACCACCGGTGCTTTGAAGTGCTGCTCTGCGAGATAACGCTCGTGTTCGGATGAGAGATCCACGCCCCAGGAAACCGGGTTCTCGAAGCTCTGGCCGCTTTTCAGCAGAATATCAACCGCATCGGTGTAATCCACCTGAGCAAAGTCGGTAGTCACGAAACGCTCGAGACGCGCAATCGCATCTTTATCCACGCGCTCAGCAAAGAAGGCCATGTCATCAGCACGCTCGTTGAGAACGGCCTGGAAAACGTATTTCAGCATAGATTCTGCCAAAGCGGCCGCATCATCCAGCGTCGCGAACGCCACTTCCGGCTCCAGCATCCAGAATTCCGCCAGGTGACGGCTGGTGTTGGAGTTTTCGGCGCGGAAAGTGGGACCAAAGGTATACACCTTAGACAGCGCACAGGCGTAAGTTTCGGCGTTGAGCTGGCCCGATACGGTCAGGAAGGCTTCTTTACCGAAGAAGTCTTTATCGAAATCGATTTTGCCCTGCGGATCGCGCGGCAGGTTTTCCAGGTCCAGCGTCGAAACGCGGAACATCTCGCCGGCACCTTCGGTATCCGAAGCGGTGATCAGCGGAGTAGAAACCCAGAAATAACCGTTTTCGTGGAAGAAGCGATGCAGCGCCTGCGCCAGCGTATGACGCACGCGCGCCACGGCGCCTACAAGGTTGGTACGCGAACGTAGATGCGCCACTTCTCGCAAATATTCGATGCTGTGACGTTTCGCCGCCATCGGATAGGTATCCGGATCGTCAACCCAGCCAGTAACTTCAACGTTAGTCGCCTGCAGCTCGAAAGCCTGGCCTTCGCCCGGCGATTCGACCACTTTACCGGTAATGATTACCGAGCAACCGGTGGTCAGACGCAGCACTTCATCCTGATAATTATTCAGAGAGTTATTGACGACGGCCTGAACGGGATTAAAGCAGGAACCGTCGTAAACGGCGATAAAGGAAAGACCAGCTTTGGAATCTCTTCGGGTACGCACCCAACCACGTACGGTGACTTCACTGTCAACCGCGACACGGCCGTGCAGTACATCCGCTACAGGCACAACGCTCATAAAGTTCTCTCTATATATAAAAGAAGGTGGATAAAAGCCCTTATTCAGGGTTTTGCTATGTTACTTGCGAGCCCACAGGAAACAAGCAAAATTGCCGGGTAAACAGGAGATTTGTTGCGTGAGAGCAGGGCGCAAGCGCCCTGATATAAGAATCAGCTGGCTCTTTTGACCAGCGGCAGATCGAAGGCTTTGCGTAAGGCGCGCACGAAGGCTTTATCCTGGCAAATGGTTTTGCCGGGGCTGTCGGAGAGTTTTGCCACCGGTTTGCCATTGCAGCTCACCAGTTTGATCACGATATTCAGCGGCGTCACGTCCGGAATATCGCAGGACAAGCGTGTTCCGATACCGAACACCACGTTGGCACGTTGGCCAAAGTGGCGATAGAGCGCTAGCGCTTTGTCCAGATTGAGGTTATCCGAGAACACCAGCGTTTTGCTTTTCGGATCGATATCCAGCCGCTGATAGTGCGCAATGGCTTTTTCACCCCATTCCAGCGGATCGCCGGAGTCGTGACGCAGGCCTTGATAGCGATGCGCAAAGCCCGGACCAAAGTCGCGCAGGAAAGCATCCATGGTGATGCAGTCTGTTAAAGCGATGCCTAACTGATCGTCATACTCATCCAGCCAGGATTGCAGCGCCGCACGTTGGCTGTTCGCCAATACCGGGCTGATTTGCTGGTGCGCCTGAAACCATTCATGCGCTTGTGTACCCACCGGATTAAGCTGCAGGCGACGCGCCAAATCATAGTTGCTGGTGCCCACCAGCCACGGAAACTCCGCTTTAAGCGTAGCGACAATTGCTTCCTGTACCGCTTTGGAGTAGCGGCGACGCGTGCCGAAATCCATTAGCTGGAAGCGCGACATATCCCAATCGCCGACCTGCTGACGGAAATTCGTAAGCTTGTGCTGCAAGTGCGCAACCGCCTGATCCACCCCCATCTGCGGCGTGCGATGGCGATGCACCACTTCACTGATCAGCGCCAGCAACGGCACTTCCCACAAAATCACTTCACGCCACGGCCCGCTGATCTGAATGGTCAGATGGCCGTTGTTGTTACGCACGTTGACTTGTGAGGGATCGAGGCGGAACTGGCGCAGCCAGTCAAGGTAATCGCGTTGGAAGAAAGGCAGCCCGCTGAGGTAGTGATACTCATCGTCGCTCAGGGCGAGCGTTTGCAGGGTTTCAATTTGTGCGCGGATCTCGTCCGCATAAATACCGAGCAGTTCGTCGCCACGGCAGCGAAATTCCGCCGTAACCGGGACATCATAATAGCGATGATAGACGGCCTGCTGCATGTGAAGCTTATACGCATCGGTATCAAGCAGCGTGGTCAAAATCGGGGAAGCATGTCCAGTCATGGTGCGTTTCAGCATCCTCTTCCGCGGAGCAGAGCCCGGTGTTCAACAAAGTCATAAAGACGCAGGAGTATAAAACAGTAATGACCGCGATCACACCATAATTGCGGGTGGCAGGTCGAGGGTCATTTGTGCCATTGTTAATGAATTGTAGCCTTTTCAACGAACGCACGCATTGACCGTGGCAACAGAGGCACAACCCGCTTAGACTTTGACGGGTCAACATATTAACGATTTAACGATGCGAGAAGGACTCATGACGCAACAGCCGCAAATTAAATATCGCCACGATTACCGTGCGCCGGACTACACCATTACCGATATCGACCTGACTTTTGATCTGGATGCGGCTTCGACGCGTGTCACGGCGGTCAGTCAGGTGAAGCGTTTGGGCGCTACCGATGCCGAACTGCGTCTGGATGGTGAAGACCTCACGCTGGTATCGCTGGCGGTGGATGGCAATCCGTGGCCGCATTACCGCGAAGAAGAGGGCGCGTTGTTCATCAACCAGTTGCCGGACAACTTCACTCTGACCATCATTAATGACATTCATCCGGATAAAAACACCGCGCTGGAAGGGTTATACCAATCCGGCGATGCGCTTTGTACCCAATGTGAAGCCGAAGGTTTCCGCCATATTACGTGGTATCTCGATCGCCCAGACGTGCTGGCGCGCTTCACCACCACCATTATTGCCGATGCCGCGCGTTATCCTTATTTACTCTCCAACGGTAACAAGCTGGAGAGCGGTCGCCATGAAGATGGCCGCCATTGGGTGAAGTGGCAAGATCCGTTCCCGAAACCGTGCTACCTGTTTGCGCTGGTGGCGGGTGATTTCGACGTATTACGTGATAGTTTTATTACGCGTTCAGGCCGCGATGTGGCGCTGGAGATCTTTGTCGATCGCGGCAACCTTGATCGTGCTGATTGGGCGATGACCTCGCTGAAAGCCAGCATGAAGTGGGATGAAGAGCGCTTTAACCTTGAGTACGACCTCGACATCTTTATGATCGTCGCGGTGGATTTCTTCAATATGGGGGCGATGGAGAACAAAGGCCTTAACGTCTTCAACTCCAAATATGTGCTGGCGAAAGCCGAAACCGCCACCGACAAAGATTACCTCGGCATTGAAGCGGTGATCGGTCACGAGTATTTCCACAACTGGACCGGCAACCGCGTGACCTGCCGCGACTGGTTCCAGCTCAGCCTGAAAGAGGGGCTGACAGTATTCCGCGATCAGGAGTTCAGCTCCGATCTCGGTTCGCGCGCGGTGAACCGTATCGATAACGTACGTGTGATGCGCGGTGCGCAGTTCGCGGAAGACGCCAGCCCAATGGCGCACCCGATTCGTCCGGATCAGGTGATCGAAATGAACAACTTCTATACCTTAACGGTGTATGAGAAAGGGTCAGAAGTGATCCGCATGATGCACACCTTGCTGGGCGAAGAGAGTTTCCAGAAAGGCATGCAACTCTATTTCGAGCGTCACGATGGCAGCGCCGCCACCTGCGATGATTTCGTGCAGGCGATGGAAGATGCCTCGAACGTCGATCTGTCGCAGTTCCGCCGCTGGTACAGCCAGGCGGGCACGCCAATCCTGACGGTGCGCGATGACTACAATCCAGAGCTGGAACAGTACACGCTGCACGTCACCCAGCGCACGCCGGCCACCGCCGAGCAGAAAGAGAAGCTGCCGCTGCACATTCCGCTGGATATCGAACTGTACGATAACGAAGGCAAGGTGATCCCGCTGCAGCATAACGGTCATCCGGTGCATCACGTGCTGAACGTCACCGAAGAGTTCCAGACCTTTATTTTCGATAACGTTTACTTCCAGCCGGTGCCATCGCTGCTGCGTGAATTCTCTGCGCCCGTGAAGCTCGACTATAAATGGAGCGATGCGCAACTCACCTTCCTGATGCGCCACGCGCGTAATGACTTTGCGCGCTGGGATGCGGCGCAAAGCCTGCTGGCAACCTACATTCGCCTCAACGTCGCACGTCATCAGCAGGGCCAGCCGCTGTCGCTGCCGCTGCATGTGGCTGATGCGTTCCGCGCTGTGCTGCTGGATGAGCAGGGCGATCCGGCGCTGAAAGCGTTGATTCTCTCGCTGCCGTCTGAGAATGAAATCGCCGAACTGTTTGATGTCATCGATCCGCTGGCGATCTCAGCGGTGCGCGATGCGCTGGTGCGTACGCTGGCTAAAGAGCTGAGTGACGAATTCTTTGCGCTCTATCTGGCCAGCCAAAGCAGCGAATACAAAATTGAGCACGCGGAGATTGGCAAGCGCACGCTGAAAAATGTCTGCCTCGGTTACCTGGCCTTCGCCGATGCGGCACAGGCGGACAAGCTGGTGCAGGCGCAATATCAGCAGGCAAACAACATGACCGATGCATTAGCGGCGCTGTCTGCCGCGGTGGCAGCGAACCTGCCATGTCGCGATACGCTGCTGGCGGCCTATGATGAGCGCTGGCATCAGGATGGTCTGGTGATGGATAAATGGTTTGTGCTGCAAGCCACCAGTCCAGCGGCGGACGTGCTGAGCAACGTGCGTGAGCTGCTGAATCACCGTTCGTTCACCATGGGCAACCCGAACCGCATCCGTTCACTGATTGGTGCGTTCGCGTCTGGTAATCCAGCAGCGTTCCACGCTAAAGATGGCAGCGGTTATCAGTTCCTGGTGGAGATGTTGACCGATCTCAACACGCGCAACCCGCAAGTGGCTGCACGCATGATCGAGCCGCTGATTCGCCTGAAACGCTACGATGCCGATCGTCAGGCGCTGATGCGTAAAGCGCTGGAAACGTTGAAAGGGCTGGATAAGCTGTCGGGCGATTTGTACGAGAAAATCACCAAGGCGTTAAACGCGTAAGAAAACCATGCGCAATAAATTGCGCCGCTACGAATAAATGTATGCATTCGTAGCGGCGCGATTTATCGCGCGTCTTCAAAATTAACTCTGCTGCGCAAACTTCAACGGCTGTTCTGACGAGCCGCGCTTCATCACCCGATCCAGCACTTCCGCTTCCAGCTCTGCCAGACGTGCCGATCCGCGACGGCGTGGGCGCGGTAAGTCGACGATCAAATCCAGGCCAATCTGGCCTTCCTCAATCAACAATACGCGATCGGCAATAGCCACCGCTTCGCTGACATCGTGCGTCACCAGCAGCACGGTGAAGTTATGCTGCTGCCACAGCGACTCAATCAATCCCTGCATTTCGATACGCGTCAACGCATCCAGCGCCCCGAGCGGCTCATCGAGCAGCAGCAAACCTGGGCGGTGAATCAGCGCACGCGCCAGCGCCACGCGCTGTTTCTGCCCGCCAGACAACGCGGCAGGCCACTCGTTGGCACGATCCGCCAATCCCACGGCTTCGAGTGCTTCCAGCGCGGCGGTGCGCCATTCGCGGCCTTTCAGTCCCAGTCCAACGTTATCAATCACCTTTTTCCACGGCAGTAAGCGTGAATCCTGGAACATCAAACGCGTATCTTCGCGTGCCTCGGATAATGGCGCATTGCCCGCCAGCAACGCCCCGCGCGTGGTGGATTCCAGACCCGCCAGCAGGCGCAGCAAGGTACTTTTCCCGCAGCCGCTACGGCCGACCACGGCGACGAACTGCCCGGAGGGAATATGCAGATCGATATTATTCAGGATGGTGCGATCGCCATATTGCTTGCTGACGCCATTTACACCAACCGGTGTACCGCGATTTAAGCGCGCCGGATTTAGGGTTGCGTTGCTCATGCGTTCTCCTTCACTTGGTAAGCCGGATGCCAGCGCAGCCAGACGCGCTCCAGCAGTTGTGCCGCGACGTCGGCGAGTTTGCCGAGCAGGGCATAGAGAATGATGGCCACCACCACCACGTCGGTTTGCAGGAATTCACGGGCGTTCATCGCCAGATAACCAATGCCAGAGTTAGCGGAAATGGTTTCGGCGACAATCAGCGTCAGCCACATCAGGCCAAGGGCAAAACGTACGCCAACCATAATCGAAGGCAGCGCACCCGGCAGAATCACCTGAATGAACAGGCTCCAGCCAGACAAGCCGTAGCTGCGCGCCATCTCGACCAAACCCCGATCAATATTACGAATGCCGTGATAAGTATTCAGGTAAATCGGGAACAGCGTGCCCAGCGCCACGAGGAAAATCTTGGCGGATTCGTCGATGCCGAACCATAAAATCACCAGCGGAATCAGCGCCAGATGCGGCACGTTACGCAGCATCTGCACCGAGGTATCCAGCAAGCGTTCGCCGACGCGCGAGGTGCCGGTAATCAAACCCAGAATCAAACCAATCGAGCCACCAATAGAGAAACCGATGGCGGCACGCCAGCTGCTGATCGCCAGGTTTTGCCACAGTTCTCCGCTCACCGTCAGCTTCCAGAAGGTGATGAGGATGTTTTCCGGCGACGGCAAAATGCGCGTCGACAGCCAACCCACTTGCGATGCCAGTTGCCACAGCGCAATCAGCACCACCGGTAAAACCCAGGGCAGTACAGCATTCGTTAGCTGTTTTTTAACGTTCGCCATCATCTGCTCCTTTAGCTCTGCGACACTTTTTGCGGCGTGAAATCGTTGGCCACCGCTTCACCGTGCGCTTGCACCACGCGCGGCTTCGGCACTTCCGGAATCGCCAAATCGAGGTGCGGGAACAGCAACTCACCCACGCGATAAGCCTCTTCCAGATGCGGATAGCCGGAGAGAATAAAGGTCTCGATGCCGAGATCCTGATACTCCTGCATGCGCGCCGCCACGGTTGGGCCATCGCCCACTAACGCGGTACCTGCGCCGCCGCGCACCAGGCCGACACCGGCCCACAGATTCGGGCTGATCTCCAGCTTGTCGCGACGTCCACCGTGCAGTGCGGCCATGCGCTGCTGGCCTACCGAATCGGTGCGCGCAAACGCGGCCTGCGCTTTGGCAATGGTGGCATCGTCGAGATGGGCAATCAGGCGATCCGCCGCTTGCCACGCTTCTTCATTGGTTTCGCGCACAATCACGTGCAGACGAATCCCGAAGCGCACGGTGCGGCCTTGTGCCGCCGCTTTGGCGCGCACTTGCTCAATCTTCTCTTTAACTAACGCCGGCGGTTCGCCCCAGGTGAGATAGACATCGACCTGTTCAGCGGCCAGATCCTGTGCGGCATCTGATGATCCGCCAAACCACAGCGGCGGACGCGGTTCCTGCACCGCTTTAAACATCAGACGCGCACCGCGCACCTTCACATGCTTGCCTTCGTAATCGACGGTTTCGCCTTCGCTCACCCGCCGCCAGACGCGGGTAAACTCAGCGGACTCTTCATAGCGCTCACGGTGATCGAGGAACACGCCATCGCCGGCTAACTCTTCCGGATCGCCGCCGGTGACCAGATTAAACAGCGCGCGACCATTCGACAGACGATCCAGCGTGGCGGCCTGACGCGCCGCCTGCGTCGGTGAAATCACGCCCGGACGCAGTGCGACGAGGAAACGCAGACGCTGCGTA
This sequence comes from Pantoea sp. GCM10028869, assembly GCF_042666835.1. Lineage (NCBI taxonomy): Bacteria > Pseudomonadati > Pseudomonadota > Gammaproteobacteria > Enterobacterales > Erwiniaceae > Pantoea > Pantoea sp. GCM10028869. The sequence continues at coordinate 460,366 of NZ_JBHTGO010000002.1, forward strand.
ACCGGAATCAATGACGCCGCCACCAGCCAGGCATCTTCACAGGAGCGGCCGGTAGGGATCAGCACGCCGCCGAAGCCAAGGCGATCCGCTGCCTGCGCAATCTGTTGCAGATAACCATGATCAACCGGGCGCGAACCTTCCGCGGTGCCAAGATAGTGGCCATCGCCGTGCGTCGGGAGAAACCAAAATACGGATACGCTCATGATTAATTTCCTTTAGGCTGGGCGGATTGTGGATGCCAGATGCGGTCAGCAATATTCACTTTTACCGGCATCAGATGATTGGCATAAAACAGATCGGCCGTTTGCTGTTGGGCCTGCGCGGTATGGGCGCTGACCGGCGTAATGGTGGTCGGTGGACGATGGTCGAGATAGCTGGCAATCACCGGTTTCGGTAAGCCCATCGCATTCGCCAGCAGATCGATACTCTGGTCGCGCTGGCTGCGCGTTAGCGCATCGGCTTCGCTGAAGGTATTCAGTACCTGCTGCACGAAGGCGCCGTTCGTCTCGGTGTATTTGCGCGTGGCTAAATAGAAGGAGCCGGTTTGATTGAGTTTGCTGCCGTCGGCCAGCACGCGCACGTTGCCTTGCAGCAGCGCGGCAGAGTAGTAAGGATCCCAAATTGCCCAGGCATCAACATCACCTTGCTGAAACGCGGCGCGCGCATCGGCAGGCGTCAGATAGGTTGGCTGGATATCTTTAAAACTCAGCCCGGCCTGTTCCAGCGCACGCAGCAGCAGGTTGTGCGAGCTGGAGCCTTTCTGGAACGCCACTTTATGGCCTTTCAGTTCGGCCACGCTGTGAATCGGGCTGTCTTTCGGCACTAAAATCACTTCGGCTTGCGGCTTGGGTGGCTCCGAGCCGACATACAGCAGATCGGCACCTGCGGCCTGCGCAAACAGCGGCGGAATGTCGCCGGTGCTGCCCAAATCGATGCTATCGACGTTAAGCGCCTCGAGCATCTGCGGGCCCGCCGGGAATTCCACCCACTTTATGTTGGTGTGCGGGAAGCGCTGCTCCAGCAGCTTGTGGGTTTTCGCCAATACCATGCTCACCGAACCTTTCTGGTAACCGATACGCAACTGTTCAGGTGCGTCGGCGGCCTGCGCGCTCACGCTCAAGGTGAGCAGCGCCGCGACGGCTGGCATGAGTAAACCCGTCAATATCCTTTTCATCTCTCTTCCTTTATACCGCTTGTGCGTAAGGTGGGTGGCGACGATGCAGCGCGTGCCAGAAGGTATCCAGCGCTTCATCAATGCGTTGCGACAGCAGCGGATCGAGCAGCGGCTGGCGGTCGTAATCGGTAACCTGGCCGTCAGTGGCGAACACGCCGTGCAACACTTCCTGTGCCTTTAGCGCGTTGAGTACCGGCTTCAGCGCGTAGTCCACCGCCAGCAGATGTGAAGCACTGCCGCCGCTGGCCAGTGGCAACACCACTTTGTGTTCCAGCGCGCGCTCGGGCAGCAGATCGAGCAGGGTTTTCAGTGCGCCGGAAAACGAAGCCTTATAAATAGGCGTGGCGACAATTACGCCATCCGCCAGCGCCAAATCGGCTTTCAACGCGGCCAATGCGGGAGAATCGAAGCGTGCATAGAGCAAATCTTCAGGCTGGAAGTTGTGAATATTCCATGGAATCACTTCGACACCGCGTGCTTCCAGCGCGTGCTGGCACAGGCTCAGCAGCGCAGTAGAGCGTGAAGGGAAGCGAGGGCTGCCCGCCAGCGTAATAACCCGCATGGTCACTCCTTATAACTGAAAGTTATTGATTATCTGATATTCAGAACTGATGTGTTCAATACTGTCAGAGCAGGCAGCGAGGCTTAAATGATTTATCTGGTAATCCTAAGTCGCAAAATGGGATAGCCAGTGACATATAAATAGGGGATGAAAACGCAGGTTTCAGGCGCTTAGGTATAATCTGAAAAGCGAGGCTGCAAGGGTGCGGTTATATAAATCCTGCGGCCTCAGTGAATGACGTTAATGATTAAAGGGCGTAATGCATGGGTAAAACAGAGTAGTAACCAGAGAAATATATTTATACAGACCGCGCAGTTACCGATTGCATGCAGTGCTTGATATTGAAAGTTATGGAAAAAGATAAACAATTCTCCACTATTCACTCCCTCATGAATCGGATAAAACTGAGCATCAGTTGTTTATTTCCTAATTTACCGTGGTTTTTATTTCACGAAATTTATGTCTAAACGCGAATAAAGGTTAATAAAATACGCACTATTCAATCCGCTTGTTACAAGTCATGCAAATTTTCGCCGATCAACATCACACTTCATGTAGCCGCGCTGAACAATTAATTTCGTAAGTTACATGTTAATGCTAATCGTGGTTGGAATTACAATTCCAGGCCTGTTTATAATTGGTTGAGCTAATTTCCGCTAGAACACGATAACGATATTTCACTTATTTATTTACGCCCGCGTTTTGTGGCGTGAACTGCCGTTGCGGCAAACCAATTTATTTTTAGGGAGATATATATGGGTAGTTCTTCATTTGCTCAGGATTTAACTGAGCAGCGGGTCGCGCCTGCCACCTTCAATTGCATCTCACCTTCGCCTAACGCTGCAGAAGAGCTGGTATGTTACTGGCTGCAACCCGATGCTGCGGGATCGCATCTCACCTCGTCATTGCTGCCGACCTTTCCGCACAGCACGCCGGCTGAAGATGATTTCCTGCTGTTCAGCGCGGAACGCAGCGCCTTGCCGGCCAACCTGCTGCAGGACGTGGCAAAGCTCAGTGACCAGCGTCCCGAGCTGAACTGTTTTGTGGTCTCACTGGCGAAGCGCGAGCTGGCGAACGGTTTACACTCTTCTCTGCAGCTGTTTCAGCAACTGCATGCGCAGCGCTGGTGGCAGCAGGGCGGCTTTGTGGTGATCTTGCGTGCTGGGCTGGCCCGCGCGGGTGGGCCGCTGACGCGTATTCAGGATGTGATGCTGGCCGGATTACTGCATACGCAAACGGCGTGGGTGCTCGATTACGCCAGTGAAGCGTCGCTGACGACTCAGGTAGAAGCCTCGCCGCGCTTAACCTATCAGCAATTTATTACCGATTATGAAAAACTCACGCGATTGTCACACTATATTCCGGAGCGAAACCGCTATCGGGAAAGTTATTTACGCAGCGGCTTATTACAATTAGTCCAGCACGAGTTAAGTGGTGCCGATAAATTCTCAGATAATACCCGCCATGCATTAACCTACTTTGCGGAAAACTTCCCGGCCAAAGGTGCAATGGAAAAACTCATGTTGAAACAACCTGACATCTATTTCTCCATGATGAAAATGAGAAAAAAGCTGGGCGCTTAGCACCAACGTTAATTTTAAGAATAACTCCGGTGTGCGCGTGAATACTTTTATGTCACGCTTAAGGCCACTGAGATAATCCCCAGATGCCAAAACACCTATGTCTATAAAACGTAACGCGATTGCCAACTATGTTGGTCAAATCTATCTGACGCTGTCAGGTATTTTGGTTGTACCACTTTATATTCAACACTTAGGTATGGAAGCCTACGGTTTAGTGGGCTTCTTTTCGATCTTATTAACCTGGCTGCAATTACTCGATGCCGGTGTTTCGACCACCTTGATGCGGGAAGCGGCGCGCTATCGTGCTAATCAGGCGGAATTTGTCTGGTTCCCGGCGCTGTTTGCCACGCTGACCAAATTCTTCTTGTTCTCCACGATTGTGCTGGTGGTGTTGGGTTGGTTGGCGACGCCATGGATTGCCACGCACTGGCTGGATGCGCGTCATCTTCCGGCGGGCGATGTGGTGATTGCCGTGGCGATTATGGTGATCACTGCGGCGATACGCTGGCGCACCAGTCCGTATCGCAGCGTGATTGTGGGCTTCGAACATCAGGTGTGGCTGAACGGCGTCAACCTGATTATCACCACCTTGCGCACCTTTGGCGCGGTGCTGGTGATTCAATTCTTCTCTAATGCGGTATTGGCGTTCTTTGTCTGGCAGTTGCTGGTGTCGATTGCCGAAGCGGCCTGCTGTATCTACAAATCCTGTCAGCTGATCCCCAAAGCGGCGCGCAAAGAGAAGCGCGGCGATCTGAAAGAGGTGCTGAAACCTTTTATTCGTTTTGCGCTCAGCGCGGCATTTTCCAGTGCGGTGTGGACCTTTATTTCGCAAATCGACCGACTGGTGCTCTCCAAGACGCTGCCGCTAAGTGAATACGGTTCGTTTACCGTGGTGGCGACCGCCGCGACCGGCATTCTGCTGCTGAGTAGCCCGATCATGCAGGCCATCGTGCCACGCATGACCGGCATGAAAACCCGCAAAGAGGGCGATGCGGAGTCCTTGAAACTTTACCGCTACACCACGCAGGCGGTGGCGATCTTTATGGCGCCGCTCAGTATCACCATCGCCTGTTACGCCGGCCCGCTGCTGTGGGCGTGGACGCAGAAAAGTCAGATTGTTGATGAGATGTCATTTGTCCTTAGCCTGTACGCATTAGGCAGTGGCATTCAGGCCATCTGCGGTTTGCTCTATCACCTGCAATACATCAACGGCAACCTCAAGCTGCACATGAAAGGCTTCACCTGCTTTGCCGTGCTGCTGGTGCCGCTCAACATCTGGTGTGCCATTCACTACGGCGCACTCGGCACCGGTTGGCTGTGGCTGGGCCAGAACATCTTCTATCTGGTGGGCTGGGCGTGGCTGGTGCATCGCCGCTTTGCGCCGGGCATTCATTTCACCTGGTTAACCCGCGACGTGATGCTGATTTGGGCGGTTTCTGCGGCTGTCGCCTGGCTGAGCACCTTGCTGCCGATCGAGTGGAACCAAAATCGCTGGCTCAACCTGCTGTGGCTTGGCTTGATTGGCGCGTTCAATCTCGGCGTCTGCTGTCTGCTGCACAGCGTGGTGTTGAAGCGTCTTAGAATTCCGTTGTTTAACGTTGAGGAAAGAGGATGAGCATGATGTCATCTCACCGTATCCCTTCGGTTTCGGTCATCATACCGAACTGGAATTGCGCGCCCTGGCTGCCAGAAGCGATGGGTTCATTGCTGCGTCAGTCATCGCCGCCGGAACAGATCATTGTTATCGACGATGGTTCCAGTGACAGCAGCGTAGCCTGGCTCACGGCGTTTGCGGCCCAGCATCCGCAGGTGATCCTGCTGAGCGGTGAGCGCGGCGGCGTCAGCGCCGCGCGTATGAAAGGGCTCTCTGTCGCAACCGGTGATTTTGTTTACTTCATGGATGCGGATGATTTTGTCTCCACCGATTTGTTCGCCGACTTCCGTCGCGTGCAGGCGCGCCATGAAGATATCGATCTGTTCTGCTTTGGCGCGAAAATGTTTTTTGATGTGCCTGCCGCGCAGCGCCACTATCAAACCATTCACCAGCGTCATGTCAGTGGATTACTGCCCGGCGGCAGCACCAGTTTACGTACGCTGATGCAGCATCAGTCGGCGCATCGCGTCGTGTGGAGCAGCATCATTTCGCGTCGCTTGATTGATCAACTGGCGCTGCAGTTTCTGCCGATTCAAAACCATGAAGATGCGCCTTACATGTTTGCGCTCTATCTGCAGGCGCGTAACATTTATTGCACCAGCCAAAGCTACTACTACAAACGCTTTATGCTGACGTCGCTGTCGCAAAGCACGCGCGATTTTTCCTATGTGAAAAATTACTTTATTGCGCGTGAAAGCAGCGAACAGTTCCTGCGCGATCGGCAACTGCCGGTGGATGCAGCGTTGCTGGATAGCTATTACCAAACGGTGATGCACAGCTGCCTGGCGCAGATGCGCAAAAATCACATGGTGATCCCAACGGATTGGCAACCGCAGGTGAATCAGCTGGTGCGCAATGTATTGCAACATAGCGCGCGTCTGAAGCTGATGTGGTATTGTCCGACGATTTACAGTGGCTTGCAGGCGTGTCGCGAACAGCTTGGCCGCTATTCTGCACGACGCTGATAACGATCAAATTGTGATGCAGTAGAACAATTTACTTTTGCGCCAGCGCACCTTACCATTCTGGCGCACATTTTCCCGTGCACCCCGACTTCCCTGGTTTCCGTCATTGAGGAGAGTGCATGTTATATCCTATCGTCCGGCCAGCGCTGTTTAAGCTTGATCCTGAGCGTGCGCACGAACTCACCTTTCAACAACTGCGTTTTATTAGCGGCACCCCGCTGGAAGGGCTGATTCGCCAGTCGCTGCCATCACGTCCGGTAACCTGCATGGGATTAACCTTCCCGAACGCGCTCGGCTTAGCGGCCGGTCTCGATAAGAATGCCGAGTGCATTGATGCCTTCGGCGCGATGGGCTTTGGTTTTGTCGAAGTGGGAACGGTAACGCCGCTGGCGCAACCGGGAAATGATAAACCGCGTATGTTCCGCTTGGTGCCTGCCGAAGGGATTATTAACCGCATGGGGTTTAATAATCTCGGCGTTGATCATCTGATTGCCAACGTTAAAAAGTCGCGCTTTAAGGGCATTCTCGGCATCAATATTGGCAAAAATAAAGATACGCCGGTCGAGAAAGGCAAAGACGATTATCTGATCTGCATGGAAAAGGTATATGCCCACGCCGGTTATATCGCCATCAATATTTCGTCACCCAACACGCCAGGATTACGCACGCTGCAATATGGCGAAGCGCTGGACGATCTTCTTTCTGCCATCAAATTAAAACAGCAAGAACTCCAGGCAAGGCACCTTAAATATGTGCCGGTGGCGGTAAAGATCGCGCCGGATCTGACTGAAGAAGAATTGATCCAGGTTGCCGACAGTTTGGTGCGTCACAATATTGATGGTGTGATTGCCACCAATACCACGCTTGATCGTTCGCTGGTGACCGGCCTTAAATATGCCGAAGAAATGGGCGGATTAAGTGGTCGTCCGGTGCAGTCACGCAGCACCGAAGTGATTCGCCGCCTGGCGCAAGAGCTGCAGGGCCGCTTACCCATTATCGGCGTCGGTGGTATTGATTCGCTGGTTTCTGCGCGTGAGAAAATTACCGCGGGCGCAACATTAGTGCAGATATACTCTGGATTTATTTATAAAGGCCCAAGCTTAATTAAAGATATCGTAACCCACCTCTAAGACATTTCCCACTTTACTGCGCCGAGGGGTTTATTTATCCCTTCGGCTCGTTTATATTTTGTCCTGCTGATGCATTTTTCAGCTTTTTCTCAGATTTATTTTTTTAATTAAGCGCCGTTTAGCGCAGCGATAAACCACAGGGCAGATCATGAAAATCAAACCTGATGACAACTGGCGTTGGTATTTCGACGCTGATCATGACCGCATGATGCTGGATTTAGCCGACGGCATGTTATTTCGCTCGCGCTTCTCGCGCAAAATGCTGACGCCTGATGCATTTAATGTCAGCGGTTTTTGCGTTGATGACGCCGCGCTCTATTTTAGCTTTGAAGAACGTTGCCGTCAGAGTGGATTAAAAGGCGATCAGCGTGCGGAGTTAGTGTTAAACGCGCTGGTGGCCAGTCGTTTTCTCAAACCCCTGATGCCAAAAAGCTGGCACTTCACCAATCACGCGCACAGCTGGCAGCCCGCTGCGGGCGATATGGTGGCGGTGACGCTGGCTGATAGCGGCGAACAGGCGCAACTGTTTGTGGTTGAAAGCGGTGAAAATGCCGCGCTGTGCTTATTAGCGCAAAACGCGCTAACCGTGGCGGGTAAAGGTATGCAGTTGGGTGATGCGATTAAGATCATGAACGATCGTCTGCGTCCGCAGCAGCAGGAACAAACCGCCCACTTTGCGCGGGCGGTGTAATCGGCTTACGCCAGTTCGATATCGCCTGCCGGAATACAGCTGCAGCTTAAGATGGTACCATCGGCGCGCACCGCGCTTTTCTTCAGTGCTTTCACTTCACCCGCCACCAACGTCACTTTGCAGCTGCCACAAATCCCGGCGCGGCACGAGTAGGGAATGCGGAAACCCTGCATTTCCAGCTGTTCCAGCAGCACTTGCTGATTGTCGCCGCTAAAGCTCGAACCCTGATAATCGATGGTCACCGCGCTGCGGCTGCTGGCGGCTGGCGCCAGCGTTTCGACCACGACGCCCGCACCGTAAGCGCGTGGGGTTTGCTTCTCGATAATGGTCACCGCGTCGCCGACGCGAATAATGCCGCTATTAAGGGCGATCAAATTCAGGCCGAAATCGATATCGCCGCTGCCATCCTGCGCGCTGCGAAAACTCTGCAAGGTCGAGAGCGGTTCGCCATCAGGATGTTTACGGCCGCTTTCGGTACCGACGGTGGTAAACACGCAGCGGCTGCACGGTTTCGGCATCTCAAAGGTGATCTCGCCAATTTGCAGGCGTTTCCAGCTATCTTCTTCCCAGGCAGCCGCGCCGCTCACCACCAGATTGGGACGGAACTGCTCAACGCGCACGCTGGCCGGACAGCGCTGTTGCAGATCCTGCAACGAGGCCATATTCACTAACAGGTAAGGAAAACCGTCGGCGAAACTCAGTGGCACATGATCAAAACGCTTCACGCGGCGCGTCGGTTGCACGCCGGTCCAGCGCAGCTGCACCGGACGCGGGAAGAAGGTGCTTAACCAGTTGTTGATCGCGTCAGGTGCAACGCACGCGGTGAAATGGTTGCCCCAGACTTCGGTGGGTGACTGCTCAGCGGTGAAATCAGCGAAGCGGATCAGCGCCTGCGAACCATCCGGTGCCTGCAGAAACAGCCCGTCCGGCAGCAGCGCCGGGGTAAAGCGCACCATTTCCGGAAACTGGCGGGCGGTCACGAACGTGCCGTCCCGTTCGGTCACCATAAAGATGCGATCAAAGCCCAGACCGCTTTCCAGCACCTGCGCATGTGACAGTTGCAGACCGCGCATAGATTTAACGGGATGGATGTAAAGGCGTGAAAGCGTAATCATCACCACTCCCAAAAAGGGGTCATAAGTTTTAAAGAAGCTAACTTTATGACATAGCACGCTGATTCGCTATAATGCGCAGCAATTTAAGCAAGAGTAAAAAGTGACGATATGAATTCTCTGTTTGCCAGTACGGCGCGTGGGCTCGAAGAGCTGTTGAAAAGTGAGCTAGACGCGCTGGGTGCGCAGGATTTGCAGGTGGTGCAGGGCGGCGTCCACTTCCAGGCCGACGACCATGTAATGTACCAAAGCCTGCTGTGGAGCCGTCTGGCTTCGCGCATTTTGCTGCCGCTGGGAGAATTTGGCGTCTGGAGCGATCTCGATCTTTACGTGGGGGCGCAAAGTATCCCGTGGACCGAGATGTTCGACAGCAACACCAGTTTTGCCATCCATTTTAGCGGCACCAACGAGGTGATCCGCAATAGCCAGTTCGGTGCGCTGCGCATTAAAGATGCCATCGTCGATAGTTTTACCCGCCAGAATCTGGAGCGCCCGAACGTTGATCGTGAACAACCGGGCATCCGCATCAATGCGTGGCTCAACAAAGATCGCGTCAGCATCGCGCTGGATCTAAGCGGTGATTCACTGCATCAGCGCGGCTATCGCCAGCAAACCGGCGCAGCGCCGCTAAAAGAAACCTTAGCGGCAGCCATCGTGATGCGTTCCGGTTGGCAGAGCAGCACGCCGCTGGTCGATCCGATGTGTGGTTCCGGTACGCTGCTGCTGGAAGCGGCGTTGATTGCCTGCGATCGCGCGCCTGGCCTGCTGCGTACCCATTGGGGCTTCAATCGCTGGAAGAAACACAATCAGGCTGCGTGGCAGGAAGTTCATGCTGCCGCGAAAGAGCGCGCACGCGTGGGTACCGCCGCTGCGACCGCCCGTTTCTTTGGCTACGATAATGACAGTCGCGTGCTGGAATCAGCGCGCGCCAACGCCCGTCGTGCAGGCGTGTTCGAGCTGTTCACCTTTGCGCAGCAGGATGTGATTAAGCTGAAGAATCCGCTGGCGGGCAAAGAGATTACCGGCACGGTATTGAGCAATCCGCCGTACGGTGAGCGTCTGGAAAGCGAACCGGCGCTGATTGCGCTGCACAGCCAGTTGGGCCGCATCATGAAGCAGAACTTCGGCGGCTGGAATCTGTCGCTGTTCAGCGCCTCGCCAGAGCTGCTGAGCTGCTTGCAACTGCGTGCCGATCGTCAGTTTAAAGCCAAAAACGGCCCGCTGGAGTGCGTGCAGAAAAACTATCAGCTGGCTGCAACCAGTGCAGAAGGCGGCGCGCAGATCGCGGAAGATTTTGCTAACCGTCTGCGCAAGAACCTGAAGAAGCTGGATAAATGGGCGCGTCAGTCGAATATCGATTGTTATCGTCTGTATGACGCCGATCTGCCTGAGTACAACGTAGCGGTCGATCGTTACGCTGATTGGGTGGTGATTCAGGAGTATGCGCCGCCGAAAACCGTGGACGCCAACAAAGCGCGTCAGCGTCTGTTCGATGTGATCAGCGCTACGCTGAGCGTGCTGGAGATCCCGGCGAATCGTCTGGTAATGAAGACCCGCGAACGCCAGAAAGGCAAAAGCCAGTATCAAAAGCTGGGTGAGAAGGGCGATTTCTTCGAAGTGCAGGAATTTGATGCGCGCCTGCTGGTGAATCTCACCGATTATCTGGATACTGGTTTGTTCCTCGATCACCGTATCGCGCGCCAGATGCTGGGCAAAATGAGCGCAGGCAAAGATTTCCTCAATCTGTTTGCGTACACCGGTACCGCCAGCGTACACGCCGGTTTAGGTGGCGCGAAAACCACCACCACCGTGGATATGTCGCGTACTTATCTGGAGTGGGCCGAGCGCAACCTGCGCCTTAACGGTTTAACCGGCCGTAATCATCGCCTGATGCACGCCGATTGCCTGAGCTGGTTGCGTGAGAGTGACGAACAGTTCGATTTGATCTTTATCGATCCGCCGACGTTCTCTAACTCTAAGCGCATGGAAGACGATTTCGACGTGCAGCGCGATCACATGATGCTGATGCAGAACCTGAAACGTTTGCTGCGTCGCGGTGGCACCATTATGTTCTCCAACAACAAGCGCGGCTTCAAAATGGATCTCGACGGCTTAGAACGTCTGGGTCTGCAGGCGCAGGAAATTACCCAAAAAACGCTGTCGCAGGATTTCGCGCGCAACCGTCAAATTCACAACTGCTGGCTGGTTAGCCACGCCGGTAAGGAATAAGTTTTATGTCACTGATCAGTATCCATGGCGCTTACCTCTCGTTCAGCGATGCGCCGCTGTTGGATAACACCGAACTGCATATCGAAGAAGGCGAACGCGTCTGTCTGGTTGGCCGTAACGGCGCCGGTAAATCGACGCTGATGAAAATCATCAACGGCGAACAGCCGCTGGATGACGGCCGCATCATTTATGAGCAGGATTTGGTGGTGGCGCGTCTGCAACAGGATCCGCCACGCAACATTACCGGTTCTGTTTATGACTTCGTTGCCGAAGGCGTGGCCGAGCAGGCGGAGCATCTCAAGGCTTATCACGCGATTTCCCATCTGGTGATGGAAGATCCGAGCGAGAAGAACCTGAACGAGATGGGCCGTTTGCAAACCATCCTTGACCATCAGAATCTGTGGCAGCTGGATAGCCGCATCAACGACGTGCTGCAACAGATTGGTCTGGATGCGGATACCGAGTTGTCTTCGCTATCTGGCGGCTGGCTGCGTAAAGCGGCGTTGGGCCGCGCGCTGGTGAGCAACCCGCGCGTACTGATGCTCGACGAACCGACCAACCACCTTGATATCGAGACCATTGATTGGCTGGAAACGTTCCTCAAGACATTCACCGGCAGCATCATCTTCATTTCGCATGACCGTTCGTTTATTCGCAACATGGCGACGCGCATTGTCGATCTTGATCGCGGCAAGCTGGTTTCCTGGCCGGGCAACTACGATGTGTTCCTGACCGGCAAAGAAGAAGCGCTGCGTGTCGAAGAGATGCAGAACGCCGAGTTTGACCGCAAGCTGGCGCAGGAAGAAGTGTGGATCCGTCAGGGCATCAAAGCGCGCCGCACGCGTAACGAAGGCCGTGTACGTGCCCTGAAAGCGCTGCGTAACGAGCGCTCTGCACGTCGTGAAGTGATGGGCAAAGCCAATATGCAAGTCGGCGAAGCGGCACGTTCAGGCAAAATCGTGTTTGAGATGGAAGATGTCAATTACAGCGTGGGTGGCAAAACCCTGGTGAAAGACTTCTCTACTCAGGTGCAGCGCGGCGACAAAATCGCCCTGATTGGCCCTAACGGTTGCGGTAAAACCACCTTGCTGCGTTTGATGCTGGATCAGCTGAAAGCCGACAGCGGCCGCGTGCATTGCGGTACCAAGCTGGAAATCGCTTACTTCGATCAGCACCGCGCTGAGCTGGATCCGGATCGTACCGTGATGGATAACCTCGCTGAAGGTAAACAGGAAGTGATGGTTAACGGCAAACCGCGCCACGTGCTCGGTTATCTGCAGGACTTCCTGTTCCATCCGAAACGCGCCATGACGCCGGTGCGCGCCTTGTCCGGCGGTGAGCGTAACCGCCTGCTGCTGGCGCGTCTGTTCCTCAAGCCAAGCAACCTGCTGATTCTCGATGAACCGACCAACGACCTCGACGTCGAAACGCTGGAATTGCTGGAAGAGCTGGTGGATGGTTATCAGGGCACCGTGATGCTGGTGAGCCACGACCGTCAATTCGTCGACAACACCGTGACCGAGTGCTGGATCTTTGAAGGCAACGGCGAAATCGGCACCTTTGTCGGTGGCTATCACGATGCTCAGCAGCAGCGCGCAGCCTATAAGCAGGGCAAAGCCTCGCAGGCTAAACCGGCTACACCGGTGAAAACCGCTGAGAAAAGTGACTCCGCCAAACGTCCGGCCAACAAGCTAAGCTATAACCTGGCACGTGAGCTGGAACAGCTGCCACAAAAACTGGAGCAGCTGGAAACCCGCATCGGTGAGTTGCAGGCTAAAATGAGTCATCCAGATTTCTTCAGCCAGCCACACGATAAAACCCAGCCGGTTCTGGATGCGTTAGCGCAAACCGAGCAGGAGCTGGAAGTGGCGTTCGAACGCTGGGAAGAGCTGGAAGCACTGAAAAACGGCGCGTAATCGGAAGGAGTCAGCATGTGTGCAGCGGATCAAGCGCATCAGTGGAGTCTTTGTCCACAGTGTGATTTAACAGTAAAGCTGCCCGCTGTACCGGTTGGCAGCCGTGCGCGTTGCCCGCGTTGTCACACCACGCTGCAAGCCAACTGGCAGGAGCCGCGTCGACGTCCGACCGGCTACGCCTTTTCGGCGCTGTTTATGCTGGTGCTGGCCAATCTGTTTCCTTTCATCAATATGCACGTCGCGGGATTGAGCAGCCAGATATCGCTGCTGGAAATCCCCCAGGTGATGGATCGCGAAGATTACCGCAGCCTGGCAACGCTGTTTCTGCTGTTTGTGCAGGGCATTCCTGCCTTCTGCATGATCACCATTATTCTGCTGGTCAATAACGTCCGCATGCCGCACAACCTGCGGCTTGGGTTGGCGCGCGTGCTGTTTCAGCTGCGTAGCTGGGGCATGGCGGAAATTTTTATGGCTGGCGTGCTGGTCAGTTTCGTTAAGCTGATGGCGTATGGTGAGATTGGCCTCGGCAGCAGTTTTTGGCCGTGGTGTCTGTTCTGCGTGTTGCAATTGCGCGCTTTTCAATGTGTTGATCGCCGTTGGGTGTGGCGCCGCATCAATCCTTTACCGCCGCTGCCGAAAACGCCGCTGGCCGGTGTTAGCGGCCTGAAGCAAGGTTTGCGTAGCTGCCCGTGTTGTACCGCGATTCTGCCCGCTGACCAACTGGCGTGCCCGCGTTGTGGTGTGAAGGCGCATGCGCGCCGCAAGCACAGTCTGCAATGGACGCTGGCGCTGCTGATCACCTCGGTGATGCTCTACATTCCCTCAAATATCATGCCGATCATGGTGACCGAAACGCTCGGTTCGCAATATCCTTCGAACATTATGGCCGGAGTAATTTTGCTATGGAGCGACGGTTCGTGGCCGGTGGCGCTGGTGATCTTCATCGCCAGTATCATGGTGCCTTCGCTGAAAATGCTGGCGATTGCCTGGCTGTGCTGGCACGGCAGCGGACGCGGTGGGCGCGATGATGAAAAGATGCACGTGGTTTATGAGGTGGTTGAATTCGTTGGCCGTTGGTCAATGATTGATGTGTTTGTAATCGCCGTTCTCTCTGCGCTGGTGCGGATGGGTCGGCTGATGAGTGTGTATCCTGCGCCGGGCGCGCTGCTGTTTGCCATGGTGGTCATCCTCACCATGTTTGCCGCAATGACCTTTGATCCGCGCCTGCTGTGGGATCGACAACGAGAAACTGAACGTAAGGAGCCGCGTCTTGACGGACAACCATCACGGGACTGCTAAGGTCGACCAGATTAAACGCTGGTCGCCGGTCTGGATTGTACCTATCGTCACGCTGTTAATCGGCGGATGGATTCTTTTTTATCACTTCAGCCATCAGGGCCCGGAAGTGACGCTGATTACCGAAAATGCGGAAGGCATCGAAGCCGGTAAAACCACCATTAAGAGCCGCAGCGTCAACGTCGGTGTGGTGGAAAGCGCGGTTCTGACCGACGATTTGCACCATGTAGAAATTAAAGCGCGTCTTAATGCCGGCATGGAAAAGTTGCTACAGGGCGACAGCGCATTTTGGGTGGTGAAACCGCAAATTGGTCGCGAAGGCATTACCGGATTGGGCACACTGCTTTCCGGTGCCTATATCGAGCTGCAGCCGGGCGCGAAGGGCGATAAGCCGGAACGTTATCAACTGCTGGATGCACCGCCGCTGGCGCCGCCGGATGCCAAAGGCATTCGCATAACGCTCGACAGCAAAAAAGCCGGTCAGCTTAATGCGGGCGATCCGGTACTGTTCCGCGGTTATCGCGTAGGTTCAGTGGAAACCAGCAACTTTGATACCGATAAACGCATGATGACTTATCAGCTGTTTATCTCGGCGCCTTACGATCGCCTGATCACCACCAACGTGCGTTTCTGGAAAGACAGCGGTATTGCCGTCGATATGTCTGCATCAGGCATGCGCGTAGAGATGGGATCGCTCACTACGCTCTTCAGCGGCGGCGTCAGCTTTGATGTGCCGGACGGCGCTGAGCTGGGCCGGGCGGCGGAGAACAAGGCGGAATACCATCTGTACGACGATCAGCGCAGCATCCAGGATTCGCTCTACAGTGCTCATACCGATTTCCTGCTGTTCTTCACCGATTCAATTCGCGGTTTGCAGGTTGGCGCACCGGTTGAGTTCCGCGGCATTCGTTTGGGTACGGTGTCACAAGTGCCTTATATGATTCCGGGCGTGAATCAGGCGCTGAATACGGATTATCGTGTGCCGGTGCTGATTCGCATTGAGCCGGATCGGTTTGTTAATCGCCTGGGCGGAGATTTCAATCTTGAGCAGCATCTGCAGGATGGCAAAAAACGCGGTCTGCGTGCGACGCTGAAAACCGGCAACCTGCTGTCTGGCGCGCTATTTATCGACCTCGATTTCTACGATAACGCACCGGCGTATCAAGGCCCGAATCAGGTGGCTGGCCTGGAAGTGATTCCAACCGTCAGCGGTGGCCTGGCGCAGATTCAGCAGAAACTGATGGCGGCGCTGGATAAGATCAACGGCTTGCCACTTAATCCAGTGCTGAATGAAGCCACAGGTACCTTGAAAGAGAGCCAGCGCACCCTGCAGCGGCTGCAGAAAACGCTGGATAACCTTAATCAGGTCACGGCGAATCCGGCGATGAAAACCCTGCCTTCAGACATGCAGCAAACCCTGCGCGAACTGAACCGCAGCATGAAAGGGCTGCAGCCAGGTTCACCGGCTTACAGCAAGCTGGTGGGCGATATGCAGCGGCTTGATCAGGTATTGCGAGAACTGCAGCCGGTGCTGAAAACGCTGAATAGCAAAAGTAACGCGCTGGTGTTTGAGGCCAAGCCGGACCAGGATCCACAGCCAAAGAGGGCGAAACAGTGAAAAAAGGGCTAATTATCGGGGCGCTTTTGCTGCTGGCAGGCTGCAGCAGCACCATTGAAAATACCTATTATCAGCTGCCTGCGGGCAGCAATGTGGCGCGCGTTGAAAGTGCCGCGGGCACTGGCCAACCGATGATTTGGGTTGAGCAAGTGACGGTACCGGATTACATGGCGGGCAACGGCCTGGTCTATCAGACCAGCGATGTGAAGTACGTGATTGCAGCCAATAACCTGTGGGCCAGTCCGCTCGATCAACAGCTGCAGCAAACGTTGATCAGTAATCTCAGTAAAGCGCTACCTGGCCGCCTGGTTGCCGGTGCGCCGCTGGGCGATACGCACGATACGCTGTCGGTAAACGTTACCGGTTTCCAGGGACGCTACGATGGACAAGTGGTGGTGAGTGGCGAATGGTTACTGCAGCATCAAGGACGCCTAATCAAACATGGCTTTAATCTGACGCTGCCGCAAACCGAAGATGGCTATGATGCGCTGGTACGTACTCTGGCTCTCGGCTGGCAGCAAACCGCACAACAAATCGCAAATAGTGTCGTTTCGCTAAATTAAGATTTGTTCGATGCTTATGCTAAGTCCTTGATTTACTGTAGTGTGATCGCAGTCAAATCAGGGGCTTTTTTTATTGCCTAATCAGCCAGATAGACGATCAACTGACAATTCTACATGGCACTTTAACGTCAAAAACATGACATTGGCGTGAATTTTGCGCATTGACCTTTCTTCGGCATCGGGTTAGAACATTACTGTGGTTGAACATTATATCGCCACTCTTTCTTTCCACCCAGATTCCACCAGACCTGAAATGAGGGAAACGAGGCATGAAGAGACAGAAGAGAGACCGCCTGGAACGAGCACATTCACGAGGCTACCAAGCCGGTATTACGGGCCGCTCGAAAGAGATATGCCCTTATCAATTGATCGATGCACGGTCTGACTGGTTGGGAGGTTGGCGTCAAGCCATGGAGGACAGGTCAGCGGTGGCCTAGCACTGCTGGATGTCTAACATTATGGAAGAAACCTCCGCTGCGTGCGGAGGTTTTCATTTGGAAGGATTAGAAAGCTGAGGTGTCTTTGAACAGACCCACTTTCAAATCGGTCGCAGAGTAAATCAGGTTCCCGTCAACGAAGACTTCGCCATCTGCCACGCCCATCACCAGTTTACGGTTAATCACACGTTTGAAGTGAATTTTATAGGTCACTTTTTTGGCGGTAGGCAGGACTTGTCCAGTGAACTTCACTTCACCCACGCCCAACGCGCGGCCTTTACCTTCTGCGCCCAGCCAGCCGAGGTAGAAACCCACCAGCTGCCACATCGCATCGAGGCCGAGGCAACCCGGCATTACCGGATCGCCAATGAAGTGGCAGTCAAAGAACCACAGGTCAGGGCGGATATCCAGTTCGGCTTCGACGAAACCTTTATCGAATTTACCGCCGTCTTCGGTCATTTTGACCACGCGGTCCATCATCAACATGTTGTTGGATGGAAGCGGCGGTCCATTTTCGCCAAACAGTTCGCCGCGACCCGAGGCAATCAGGTCTTCTTTACTATAGGATTCGCGTTTATCTACCATGTTCTCAATATGCCTTCTTTTAGTGAAGCCCGAATATTAGCGAACAGTTGTACGCTGAGCAATGTTATCAGCTGTGGTTGAACCAGTTGAGCCAACGTAGTGGCCACGGACGCAGGCGAGCTTCCTGCTGGTTCAGCTGGGTAATACGTTCCTGAATGGTACTAAGCAGAGATTCGCCGCTTTCACTCTGCCAGGCAATGCCGGTCAGCAGCGGCAACGCTTCATCTACGCTCTCAATGGCCCAAAGATGGAATTGTCCGGCCTTAACCGCTTCCACAACATCCTGATTCAGACTGAGATGGCGCGCGTTACTGGCAGGGAAAATGACACCTTGCTTGCCGGTCAATTCACGTGAATGACAGATTTGGAAGAACCCTTCAATTTTTTCGTTCAGGCCGCCGACGGGCTGCACGTTACCAAACTGATCAACTGAGCCGGTCACCGCAATCTGCTGGTTAACCGGCTGATTAGCCAGCGCACTGATTAACGCACAGAGTTCGGCCAGCGAGGCGCTGTCGCCATCCACTTCGGAATAGGATTGTTCAAACACCAGTGAAGCGGAGAAGGGCAGCTGTTGCTCTAGTTCCAGCTCGGCAATCAGGTAGGCTTGCATAATCATCATGCCTTTCGCATGGATGTTGCCACCTAATTCGGCTTTGCGCTCCACATCGGTGAACTCGCCATCGCCCGGATGTACCACACAGGTAATGCGCGAAGGTTCTCCCCATGGACGCGGATGGCCTGGGAACTCAACCACCGAAAGGCCGTTAATTTGCCCAACCACTTCGCCTTCGGTTTCAATCATGATCTGATTAAGCAGGATTTCATCACGCATGCGATCGGCGAGGAAGCCTTCACGCCATTGGCGCGCTTCCAGCGCTTCTTTCAATGCTTCGCCATTGATGCTGTCGCCATGCAGCGCCGCTTCTTGCAGCTGGCGACGCAGCCAGCGCGGGCAAAGCGGCAACGTGTCTTGATCACCGGTCATGCGTGCTGCTTCGGTGATCAACAATGGCCAGAAATCGGCTTCAGGCTGCGCTAATCCGGCTTGTTCGGCTTGCGTTAGCGTCCACTGGCACCATGACGTCATGTCATCTTCGTCGAGAATTTGTAAGCTCTCTTCGAATTCGCTATACAGCGCCATCTCATGAACTTCGACGTCCATTTCCTGGAAGGCCGCCAGTGCATCACGGTCGCCACACAGTACCAGACGCAGTTGCAACGGTAGCGGGGGAATGGCGACGGGCAATGGTTGACGCTCATCCTGTGAATACCAATCGAAGCGACCTTGCTCAATACACTTACGCAAACGCAGCCACAGCAGCGGCTGTGCCAGTAAAGTGTTGACCGCAAGAATCAACGTACCGCCATTGGCGCGATGCAGTAAGCCCGGTTCAGGCTGCACACGGTCTTTATATTGACGTACGCAACCGAACAACTGTTCAGCTTCAATCCAGTCGGCGAAATGCACGCCGCCCTGGCTGGTGAAGGGGCGATTGATATCGGTTGGCGGTAGAAGACTGACGGTATCGCCCATCACATGATAGTCGCCACCGTAAAGAGAAATCTCATCCGGCTGGAAACGTTGCGCCGCCTCGGCGATGCAGGCCAGGTAATCGCTGTTTTCCTGACTGCGTAACAGTAGCAGCGGAAAACCCAGGGTTTGATGATGCAAATGCGCCAGCGCATTCAGCAGACGCGGCTGAACCGCGGCAAGACTATCGCAATCTTCCAGTGAGACGTTCGAGAAAATGGATTGGTAGCGGTCGCTATCCGGCTGCAGGGCTTGCCACGTAATTTGAGTGCTGGTCAAAATATTCGCATTAGTCTGATTTAGGAAAAGCGCGATTATACAGGAATCAACCTGGTTAATCACGGCGGAGTTCCGGCCCGGATTGTGACGGCTGCAACATGTTTTTCCTTGCTGCATCCAGGAAAAAAGCTGTTATTCTTAGTTTGTTACGTGATCACGATGAGATTCCGATGAAATACCAGCAACTCGAAAATCTTGAAAGTGGATGGAAGTGGAAATACCTGGTGAAAAAGCATCGGGAGGGTGAACTGATCACCCGTCATCTTGAGCTTAGTGCGGCGCAAGCTGCGGTCGATACGTTGTTGTCGATGGAAAACAGCCCGGTTGAGGTTAACGAGTGGATCGCCCAGCACATTCATCCAGATTTGGAGAATCGTCTCAAGCAGACAATACGTGCACGTCGTAAACGTCACTTTAATGCTGAGCATCAGCACACGCGTAAGAAATCGATCGATCTGGAATATCTGGTGTGGCAGCGTCTGGCAGGATTAGCGCAGCGTCGCAGTAATACGCTGTCAGAAACCATAGTTCAGTTAATTGAAGATGCTGAACGCAAAGAGAAGTACGCCAGCCAGATGTCTACGCTGAAGCAAGATCTGCAGGCGATCCTCGGAAATGGTGGCTCGGAAAAAGAGTAGAATCCTTTTCGTTCTCATTACATTCAGCCATAAAAAAACCCCGCCTCAGCGGGGTTTTTTACTGCGTGATAACTTAAGCCTGTGGCTGAGTTACAACGTCTTTGATACCTTTAACGTCGATTTCAACGCGACGGTCTGGCGCCAGGCAGTCGATCAGGGCATTGCGGCCTTTCACGCTGTCACAGGTGTTGCCAGTAACTGGGTTGGATTCGCCCATACCGCGTGCAGAGATCTTGTTAGAAGGGATACCTTTAGATACCAGGTAATCAACTACAGATTGCGCGCGCTTCTCAGACAGTTTCTGGTTGTACTGCTCTGAACCGATGCGATCGGTGAAGCCCAGTACTACAACAGAGCCGTCTTTCGGATCCATTGAGCTCAGCTGGCTGTACAGCTGATCAAGAGCCTGCTGACCTTCTGGCTTCAGAGTAGATTTGTTGAAGGTGAACAGAACGTCAGACTTCAGGGTGAAACGCTTGGTTTCAACAACTGGCGCTGGAGCTGGAGCCGGAGCTACAACTGGCGCTGCATCTTCATCCTGACCGAAACGGTAAGAAACGCCTACGCTCAGCATGCTGTTGTCTGGACGTGCACCAACGGTACCTGCGTCACCGATGTTGTTAACCCACTGGTAGTCCAGGCGAGTTGCCCAGTTTTTGGTCAGTGCGTATTCAACACCAACGGCAGCCAGCGGAGAAACGCCGGTGTCGTGGTCGCTGATGCGAACGCCGTTGTTGTTCTGAGTTGAATCAGCACGCCATACCATACCACCCAGACGGGTGTAGACATCGAAGTCTTCGGTAATTGGGTAGCTCAGTTTAGCAGCCAGCTGAACGCCTTGTGCTTTGAACGCGCCGTTGATGGTGTCGCCTTTGTTAGGCATACGGCCCAACCAGTCGTAGCCCAGCTCGAAGCCCAGGTACGGGTTAGCCTGATAACCCAGGAAAGCACCAGCACCCAGCTGAGATTCGTGAGTTGGACCGTCGTTGTTCGCGTAACCGTTACCGTAGTAACCAGTATCGTGATACTGAGACCAGCCCAGTTTAGCACCGGTGTACCAGGTGTTATCTTTAGGTGCGGCCTGCGCTACGGTAGCGAAGCCAGCCAGTGCCACTGCAATTGCGATAGCTGTCTTTTTCATTTTTGCGCCTCGTTATCATCCAAATAGGCAATGAGCAAAAAGGTTGCTCTTTGTGTTAATCCTTCGCCGGGTCTAAACGCTCGCTTTTGACTCTACCGAAAAAACGGAGGTTATTGAGCACCCTGGCGAGCTAAAGTCTACAACGAGATTGGAAACTTACAAGTATGATGTGACGCCGGGCAGCAAAAAAACAGCGATTTATACACACATTTTAACAAATCATATGGCTAAATCTTCGGTATTAGAAAACAAAAAAGCGTCTAAGCCATTGTCATAGCTGGCGGGAAAAGAATCAGTAGCTTAGATGCAACTTTTGCAAAAAAAATGCTGAGAAAATTCCTGGATTTACTTAATGAAACAAATCTGAGGGAATTTTTGACGCATTAGGTTGTCTGGAATGAGCATATTGACGTCCCTGTGGACGCAAAATCAGACCGAGTGCTTCACCTTCCGCCGCTGCTTGTTCCAATTCTAAACGCTCTTCATCACTCAATTCGTACGGAATCCAGGCAAGCACGACGCTGTAGTTACCTGTACGTAATGCCTTCACCATACTTTCAACGGTGTTAAAACGCTCAGATTCGGTGATATGCATACTCTTTTCTAACGGCAATCCCGACTGCTGCATCCAGCTACGATTTAGCTTATGAGCCGGAGTGAGCCACAGCTGCCAGCGCGATTGCTCGCTCAACTGTTTTAGTACCGGAAGCAGCATAAGTTGCATCATTTCAGGTTGTTCGCTGGAGCGCAGTTCAGTGATTCCACCCAGCGAAGGTTGCGCTAAGCCAGGTGAAGCGAAACGATGTGAACGATCAGCAGGGCCAGAGAAATGAGTACGCATAATTTAATCACTCAGTAATGAACTGTATGGATGTACAGTAATGGCTTCCTGAATAAAGATCAACCTCAATTTCTGAAAACGCCTCGCAATTTCTGCACAAGATCCCGCACTCCTGCTTTTATTCATTGAACAGCTAAATCGTTTTTTTTATCTTCTAACCAGATGAATCTGCGAGCTTTTATAGGAAATTTCCCGCGCATGGAATCCATTGGAGGGGGCGTTATGAAGAGATATAACCCGGTAGTTGAGCAATCGAAAGCGCAGTTGGCGGCATTAGGTAAAATTGAATCACGTACGCAATTTGGGGGGTATGCGCTAACTATTGAGAAGGTGATTTTTGCTTATATCAATGAAGATGCGCTTTATCTCCGAGCCAGCGAGGCGCTTCACGTCTATAACGCACAGCGTTCACTCGAACCGCTGATTTACCGCAAGCGTGGCGTGCCGGTGACCTTAAGCTACTTCAAAGTAGATACACAGTTATGGCAAAACCCCGAACAATTATTGCAGTTATCGGCTAGCTCATTGCGCGCCGCACAGGAGGAAGCGGCTACCAGACTTGTCTCGCTGCGATTGAAAGATCTGCCGAATTTAAGCCTGCGACTGGAGCTGATGCTGCATAAGGTGGGGATCAGTTCGGTGCGGTTGCTGTGTGAAACAGGATCGCGACAAAGCTGGCTGAAACTACGCGCGGTGAATAAGCACATTGGGTTAAAAACGCTGCTGGCGCTGGAAGGTGCAATATCAGGACATCATGAGGCGGCGTTACCCAGCGCCATCCGGCAAGAGCTCTATGCCTGGTATTTAAAAATGCTCCGCCAGCATGCGGCGGCGGAGCATCAGCAGCCTTAATCGTTGACGAGGGTGCGGCGTAGACGGGCAATTTCGGGCAGCAGCGCGACCAACAATCCCAATTGCTGAATCACTAATGGTGCGCGTGTATCCGGGCTGTTTTTCATCTCGCTCATGCGCTGCATTAGCGCCTGCTGCATCTCTGTGGCTTGCGTATCCGTAACCTGATCGATCTGCAGCACATCTTCTATGAAGCAGACCGCGTCATCCAGTAAGGTCAGCAAGGTACTATCTGCCAGCTGTTCGCGATGCGCTCCCAGCGCCGAGATATAGCTGAGGAAGGAGTGGTTCAGACACAGCAGTCGAAACGCATTCTCACGTAACGGTTGTTGTAGCTTAAGTTCACCACTGATGTTTGACACCACTGACGCTAGCTCAGCATCGGCGTTATGCGCATCGCGACGTGCCACGCGATAAGCCAGGCGATTGTCCTTGCCTTGATGGTATTGCTCCATAATCGCATCCAGATAGCGGCAGTTGGCATCCAATGTTCGATCGGCAACGGCGGTGATTTTGCGAAAACGCCAGTCAGGCCAGACAAAAGCCACCGCTAGCCATGCCAGGCCACAGCCAAGCAAGGTATCCACCACGCGCGGTAGCGCCACTTCAAAGCCTTCGCCGAGCAAATTGAAGCACAGCAGAACCAGCAAGGTGATAAACAACGTGGCTTGTGCATATTGAATCTGGCGGAATGCGAAGAACAGCACGCCGCTCAGCACAATCAGCACCATTTGACCTTCAATCGAGGGCACCAGCCACAAGACCGGCAAACCGATGGCGATGCCGGCTAAGGTACCGCCGATACGCAAGGCGAGGCGGCGTCGGGTGGCGTTGTAATTGGGCTGGCAGACGAACAGGCTGGTCAGCAAGATCCAGTAACCGCGATCGACGCCGGTGATTTGAATAAAGGCGTAGCCAACACACAATACCAGCGACATACGCACTGCATGGCGGAACAGGGCAGATTGTGGGCTGAGATGGCGACTCAGGCGTAAGCGGATATCCGCCCAGCCGCTGAGCCCTTCGCGTGACAGATGGTGATCGCTCTGCGGGGACGGTTCGGCCAGCATCTGCTCTGACTCAATCGATGCCAGTTGCGCATCAATGGCACGCAGATTACGCAGCAGCCAGAACAGTGCGTGAATGTGTGGATCCTGCGGCTCGTTCTGCTGAAGGCGTTGCAGCGCGGTTTCCAGCCGTTCAAAGGTGCGTTCAAAATGGCTGTCGTGATGCCACGGCTGACGCAGCAAAATGGTCTCCGCCAGTTGCCGACACGCGCGCGCTTGCATGTTCATCAGGCGCTGGAAACGGAACAGCACTTCGTTGTAACGCCAGTTATCACGCAGCAAATGATATTGCAGATGCGAGGAGCTGGCGCGTTCATGGATATCCTGCGCGACAAAATAGTAGTGCAGGCTGCGACGCGTGCTGCGTGAACCGCGGTCGCCACGCAAACGACTTTGAATAGTGCTTTTAGTGAGATTGAGCTGGGCCACCAACTGGCTGTTGACCATCGCCGTGGCAACCAGCGTAGCGTCATCCTGATCGCCGCCATCGGGATCAAACAGGTTTGCTTTGGCTTCAAGATAGCGCGCCAGCTGGGAAAAACTGCCTGCCAGCTGTTCCTGCACCGGGCGCACCGGAAACATCAAATGACCAACAAAGGTCAGCAAGTTGTACCAAAGGGCACCGATCAACAGCAGCGCTGGCTGCATCCACCACTGCGGGAACAAGCCGATGCCCAGCATGGTATAAACCGCAATCAGCAGCGCACCAAAGGCGATGGTGGCATAAC
Organism: Pantoea sp. GCM10028869; assembly: GCF_042666835.1. Taxonomy (NCBI): domain Bacteria; kingdom Pseudomonadati; phylum Pseudomonadota; class Gammaproteobacteria; order Enterobacterales; family Erwiniaceae; genus Pantoea; species Pantoea sp. GCM10028869. The sequence continues at coordinate 484,961 of NZ_JBHTGO010000002.1, forward strand.
GCTGTCCCAGCGCACCGAGCAAAATAAAGCCCCAGCTGGAAAGCGCCAGACCCAGAGCAAACGCCCACGGATGGGGGAACAGCAGTTCCACCGACACCGAAGCAATACAGAAACACACCAGGGTGATCAAAAGATTGCGTACACGCCCAATCCAGCGATCGTCGAGATCCGCCAGCGCCGCGGCGACCACGCCCAGCGTCAGCGGAATGGTCCACTCGATTTGGTGCAGCCACCACGGTACCGCCGCGCATCCGGTTAAGGCAAAGAAGATGCGCAGCAAATAGCGCAGGCTGCTGTTAAACAGATAACGTCGCCAGCCTGGCAAGGCGTCATGAATCATTGAACGGCCTCAGTAGCGGCGACGCGCATTGGCTTCACGCGCAGCCTGCGCTTCTTCAACGGAGACCACGCGACGGCCAACCGGCCACAGCGCAATCGCGGCAATTTTGAAGTTGGCGATGCCAACAGGAATGCCGATGATGGTCAGACACTGCACGATACCGGCCGAGATATGCGCCAGACACAACCACCAGCCAAACAGTATCAGCCAGAAAATGTTAAGGAAGGTGCCGCCGGTATTCATCACATGGCTTTTACTGTCGGGACGCAGCACATCGACATGCACCGCTTCGTTGCCAAAGGGCAGCAGAGACAGTTTGGTGATTTCCCAGCAGGAACGCGTCAACGGCAGCGTAAAAATCAGCACGATGCTCATCAGGGTGGCAAACAGCCAGCTGAGGGTGGTGAAAAAGCCGCCGAGAATGAAATTAAGAATGTTAAGTACGGTACGCATAAACGTGTTTTTCCTTTTGCAATCCGCAATATGTGGCGCCAAGTTTAGCCTGTTTTAAGGCTGGAGCGTCAAGAGTCTGACAGGTAAACTGCGCGATATCGAATTCCACATGACGGTGCGGACATGGAACTGAAAGCAACATCAATGGGTAAACGTCTGGCACAGCATCCCTATAATCGGGTGCGCTTGCTGGCCGCCGGCGTGGAAGTCAGTGGCGATCGCCATGAATATCTGATCCCGTTTAACCAGTTGCTCAACATTGCCTGTAAACGCGGCATGGTATGGGGCGAACTGGAGTTTCTGCTGCCAGATGAGAAAGTGGTGCGCCTGCATGGTACCGAATGGCAGGAAACGCAGCGCTTTTTCCACTACTTGCAGCACGCCTGGCAGCAGTGGAGCCAGGAGATGAGCGAGGTGAGCGCGGAGGTGCTGGTCGCGCTGGAGCAGGAAATTCTCGCCTTCACCCAACAGGATCGCTGGTTGAAACGCAGTGAGCTGAGCGCGGTAAAAGAGAGCATTACACGCCAGTTTTCTGCCTTGCCGTTGCCTCTCGCGCGTATTGCCGAGTTTGATAACTGTCGTGAGCGCTGGGAATTCTGCCAGCAATGGCTGGAGCAGGGTGAAGCGGCGATCCGCCAACGCAATCGCCAATGGACCAGTAAGATCCTCAGCGACTATCACGAATTCTTTTCCACGGTTGAAACCACGCCGCTCAATCCATCGCAATGCGAAGCTGTAGTGAATGGCGAAGACGCGCTGCTGGTGCTGGCGGGGGCGGGCAGTGGCAAAACCTCGGTGCTGGTGGCGCGCGCCGGTTGGCTACTGAAACGCAAGCTGGCGCAAGCGGATCAAATTCTGTTGCTGGCGTTTGGTCGTCAGGCGGCAGAAGAGATGAATGACCGTATTCTAACGCGCCTTGGTGAGAGCGCGATTCAGGCGCGTACCTTCCATGCATTGGCGCTGCATATCATCCGCGAAGGCAGTAACAAACAACCGGTGATCAGCAAGCTGGAAAGCGACAGCAAGGCGCGGCGACAGTTGCTGATTGAGACCTGGCGCGAGCAGTGCAACAGCAAGAAAGCGCAGGCCAGCGGCTGGCGTCAGTGGTTGCAGGATGAGCTGGAGTGGGAGATTCCCGAAGGTCCCTTTTGGCAAGATGACAAACTGGCGCAGCGCATCGCATCGCGCATGGAGCGCTGGCTGGGCTTGATGCGCATGCACGGCGGCGCGCAGGCGGCAATGATCGCGGATGTGGCAGAAGCGCAGCGCGATAATTTCAGCAAGCGTGTCAAACTGATGGCGCCACTGTTAAAGGCATGGAAAAGCGCGCTGAAAGAGGAGGGCGCGGTCGATTTCTCCGGGCTGATTCATCAGGCGATTGCCATTCTGGAGAAAGGGCGTTTTATCAGCCCGTGGAAGCATATTCTGGTCGATGAGTTTCAGGACATCTCACCGCAGCGAGCCGCACTGCTAACGGCGCTGCGTCAGCAAAACAAGCGAACCAGCCTGTACGCGGTGGGCGATGACTGGCAGGCAATCTATCGCTTTAGCGGTGCCGAAATGAGTTTGACCACCGCGTTCCATCACTATTTCGGCGATGGCGATCGCTGCGTGCTGGATACCACCTATCGCTTTAACGATCGTATTGGTGAGATAGCCAATCGCTTTGTACAACAGAACCCGCATCAGCTGCGCAAGCCGCTGAACAGCTTGAGCAAAGGCAATAAAAAATCGGTGACTTTGCTGCCGCAGGATCAACTGGAAGCGCTGTTCGATAAACTGAGCGGTTATGCCAAACCCGAAGAGCGCGTACTGCTGCTGGCGCGTTACCACCATTTGCGGCCGGCAATCCTCGATAAAGCTAAAACGCGCTGGCCAAAGTTAAAGCTGGATTTCATGACGATTCATGCCAGCAAAGGACAACAGGCGGATTTTGTTGTTGTATTGGGGCTGCATCAGGGACGCGACGGTTTCCCGGCACAAGCGCGGGAATCCATCATGGAAGAGGGTTTGCTGCCGCAGCCGGAAGATTTCCCGGATGCAGAGGAGCGACGGCTGGCGTATGTGGCGATGACGCGTGCGCGCCAGCAGGTGTGGCTGATGTTCGATAAAGATCGGCCTTCGGTATTTGTCGAGCACCTGCGCGAATTAGGTGTGCCACAAAGCCGTAAGGCCTGATGATTAAGGTTTCAGGCGTTCGGCGAGATAACGCTGATAGTCTGGAATCTGAATCTCAATCTGTTGGGCAAACTTCGGTGACTGGATAATAAAATCTGCGGTGGTGCGGTTATTGGCCACCGGGATATTCCACACCGTGGCGAGGCGCAGCAGCGCTTTGACATCTGGATCGTGCGGCACCGCATTCAGCGGATCCCAGAAGAAAATCAGCACATCAATTTTACCTTCCGAAATCAACGCACCCACTTGCTGATCGCCGCCCATCGGGCCGCTTAGCATGGCGTTAACATCCAATCCGGTATGACGATTAATCAGATTGCCGGTGGTGCCGGTAGCGTACAACACATGCTGTTGCAGCGTGCTTTGGTTGGTTTGCACCCACTCCAGCAGCGAGGCTTTACAGTGATCGTGTGCAACGAGGGCGATATGTTTCTGAACCTGAAGGGTACGAACGGTCTGCTCCATAGGGCTTCCTGTTTCTTCTCATGCATTATGTGTTAATGCAGGAGTTTACCCCTGGCGTTTCATCACTATCAACTTGCGCGTAAGGTTTTCATCCAGCTAATAAAACGCAGACGTGTGGCGGCATCAAAACGCTTGAACCAGCCATGCAAAGAGGGAAGATCGCTAACGTCTTGCCAGGCGTAATCCAGATTCAACTGCGCCTCGCTGGCGCTCAGCGAATGTAAGGCAAAACGCGGAACCGAAGCGGCGTGGGCATCACGATTATAATTCACCATCGCCTTTTCGAAATCGTTATCACCTGGCTTCGGCAAATGGTCGCGCAGGCTGGTGATTTCTATGCCGCGTTCATCAATCAGTTGAAAGTTGAGGGTTTTGTCGAAGGTGGTACGTTCACGACGATTAGTGAGCGCAGGCAAGCGAATTGCCACCGAATGGGCATTGGCGCTGAAAGTGACAATCATCGGCACGGATTGAAAGTGCGCGGCGTCAGTGCCCGGTTTTTCCACACGAAACAGAAACTGATGCTGCCCACGATCCAGCTCAAGGCTGCCTGCGCCTTTCAACAGCGAACCAGAAATTTTACGCCCGTCCAGCACCAGCAGTTCGATCTCGGGATCGAGCTTGAGAGTGATGGCCTGGCATGAGGCTGATACGAGCAACAGCAGTAAACCCGTAGCAGTTAAAGACAGCTTCATTTCAACTCCCGGCAGAAGGGGGTAAATCGATTATGTGTAGCAAAGTATTACATTATGGCAGTAAATTTACATTTTTACATATTTATTTGTGCTGCTGCGCAAAGTTCTGGTGACCAACAGTTGCAGCCTAATGCGCAATGCCATCTACACTTAAGCGAATGAACCAGGAGAAAAAAGATGAATGATCAAACGATTCGCGATGTGCTGACTAAAACCAAACGTATCGCGTTAGTGGGCGCCAGCGACCGCCCCGATCGCCCGAGCTATGGCGTGATGAAATATTTACTTGATCAGGGATACGAGGTGATTCCGGTGAGTCCTAAATTGGCGGGACAGCAACTTCTTGGTCAAACCGCCTATGCCACGCTGGCGGATGTACCCGGAAAAGTGGATATGGTAGATGTGTTTCGCAATGCCGAAGCGGCATGGGGCGTAGCGCAGGAAGCGATCGCCATTGGTGCGGATACGTTGTGGTTACAGCTGGGCGTGATTAATGAGCAGGCGGCGGTGCTGGCGCAAGACGCGGGTATGGCCGTGATAATGGATCGCTGTCCAAAAATTGAAATTCCTCGGCTGGGGATTAGGCACTAAAACAGAAACGGCGACCTGAGTCGCCGTTTGATTAATGTCTCAGGCTGGGTGCCTGCAGCTGTTGCCGAATTGACGCGGCCAGCTCATCCATTGAAGGTTGTTCGGGATGTTCGAAGGAGGTTTCCCCCGCCAGCTGAACTTCAGCGACATAGGTATGCACCTGATCGCCTTCTTCATCTTCCATCACCACATGATACCAGGGCGCGGCGCGCAGCGTTTCGCTGGCAGCGACATCATCAACTTCTGGCTCATCAAGCGAAAACTCCGGATCGACATCCACGATAACGCCGAGCACCCCGGAGAGACGATGTCGGACCTGCTGTCCAATTCCAAATTTAGTCGTAATCATTGTGACCTCCCAAAAGACTGCCCTGTAACCAATATGGAGGCAGGGACAGCGTTTTCAAGTCACAGCACGCGGCAGGCAAAACCTTTCAGATAAAGCCCTTCAGGATAGCTGGCGATCACTGGATGGTCGGCTGCCTGACGGAACTGCTCTATAAATTGTACATCACGACCGGCATCAACGGCGGCATCAGCGATGATTTTCTGGAACAAATCGGTTGGCATCAGGCCAGAACAGGAGAAGGTCAGCAATACGCCACCAGGATTCAACAGCTGAATGGCCAGCATATTGATATCTTTATAGCCGCGACACGCGCCCATCAACTGGTTCTTGTTCTCTACGAATTTCGGCGGATCCATGACGATCAGGTCGAACTTTTCGCCGCTGTCGCGATAACGACGCAGCAGTTTGAACACATCGTCACGCACAAACTGGGCACGCGACACATCCAGACCATTGAGTTCAACGTTCTGTTTCGCCACGTCGAGTGCGTCTTGCGAAGTATCAACGCTAATCACTTCACGACAGCCGCCCATCAAGGCAGAAACCGCAAAACCACCGGTGTAAGAGAAGCAGTTCAGCACGCGTGCATTATCTGAGTAGCCACGCGTGGCAAAACGGCTGTCACGCTGATCAAGGTAATAGCCGGTTTTATGACCGCCCTGAATATCCACCAGCAGCTTCATACCGTGTTCAGTAATCGGCAGCAGCGGTGGCGGCAGTTCACCCGAAACCGGCCCTTGCGCCAGCTCCAGTCCCTCTTTTTTACGCACTGCCACATCTGAGCGATCGTAAATAGCGCAATCCGGGAAACACTGCTGTAAGGCGGAGACGATGGCCGGACGCTGATACTCGGCACCTGCAGACAACAGCTGCATCACCAGGAAGTTGCCGAAGCGATCGATGGTTACGCCCGGCATGCCATCAGACTCACCGGCAATCAGACGATAGCTGTCCAGCCCATCACGTTTCGCCAGCCAGTCACGCCACAGCTGGGCTTGCTCAAAGCGGCGCACGAAGAAGGTGATGTCGATTGACTCATCCTGTTGCCAACTCCAGACGCGTGCGCGAATTTGTGATTGCGGAGAATACGCGGCGCTAGCCAGCCATTTGCCATTGCAGTCACAGATATCAATGGTTTCACCAGACTGGGCTTTACCTTCCATACGTGCAACGGCACCAGAGAACACCCACGGATGGCGGCGGAGCAGGGATTTTTCACGTCCCTTTGTGAGAATCAATCGAACGGTCATAGTTTGCTATGCTTACCTGAAAAAATGAGGCGCCATTTTCCGGCGGATGGCGGCAAATTGCAACGCAAGACGATGGGAGAACGCAATGGCTACCACATGCTGCAAAATTTGGGTGCACGGCATCGTGCAGGGCGTGGGGTTTCGCTACCACACCCAAGCGCAGGCCAGAGAGTTGAATCTTAACGGTTATGCGCACAATCTGGCGGACGGCAGCGTTGAAGTGCTGGCGTCCGGTGAGGCGCAGCAGGTCGATGCATTGATCAGTTGGCTCAAAGCGGGTGGGCCGCGTAGCGCGCGGGTAGATAAAGTGCTGGTGGAGCCGCATCAGCCCAGGGAGATGCCGACCCGATTCACCACCGGCTGATTACAAGCATTTCGCCGGTTTTGGCAATCCGGCAATTTTGGTCGCCTGCTTGGCCGGGCCTTCCGGGAAAAGACGGAACAGATAGCGGCTGTTGCCTTTCTCCTCGCCATACTTTTGCGCCATGGCTTTCACCAGCATGCGCACCGCCGGCGAGGTATTAAATTCCTGGTAAAAGTTGCGCACAAAGTGCACTACTTCCCAATGCGCGTCACTCATCACGATCGCTTCTTGCTCCGCGATGGCAGCAGCCAGCGGTTCGCTCCAGTCCGCGCTATTTTTCAGATAGCCTTCCGCATCGGTGGCAATCTCTTTACCAGCAAAATTCACAGTCATTCCTCATGGCGTTAATCGACACATTGTAAATTCGCCCGGCCATAAAAAGCAAAAACCCCGCCGAAGCGGGGTTTGATAACTCTTGCGGCAGCTTAATCGCGGTTAGCGAAGCCCAGCAGGCTCAACAGGCTAACAAAAATGTTATACAGCGAAACATACAGGCTTACGGTGGCGCGAATATAGTTGGTTTCACCACCGTGAATGATGTTGCTGGTTTCCCACAGGATGGCACCGGCAGAGAACAGGATGAACAGGGCGCTAATCGCCAGATGCAGCGCAGGCAGTTGCAGGAAGATATTAGCAACCACCGCCACCAGCAGCACGACAAAGCCGGCCATCATCATGCCACTCAGGAATGACATATCGCGGCGTGTGGTCAATACGTAGGCCGAGCAACCGAAGAACACCAGCGCGGTGCCGCCCAGCGCCATAGCGATCACATCACCCATGCCTGCAGTGAGGAACGAGCTCAGGATTGGACCAAGGCAGTAACCGAGGAAGCCGGTGAAAGCGAAGGCCGCCAGAATACCTGCCGGGCTGTTAGCCAGTTTATGCGTCAGGAACATCAAGCCATAAAAGCCGACCAGCATCAGAATCAGGCCCGGTGAAGGCAAGGCAAACACGGTGCTGAGTGTGGCGGTGACGGCCGAGAAGGCCAGCGTAAAGCCAAGTAACAGATAAGTATTGCGCAGCACCTTGTGGGTGCTGACTAACGATTGCTGCGACGAGCTAAAAATTCTTTCCATCATGCGCTCCTTAAAGAGAGAAACACCAAATATGGCACGAGGATACGCAGCGCCTGAAAGACAGAAAAGGCGTTTTACCCATCTTTACGCGATAAATTGCTGTTTCGCTGAGCAGAATGGCGAAATTGACGCCGAAAAAATAGAATTTGGCTGTTTTTCAGCCGAACGATTCATTGCAGGCTTTACATCGTTATGGGGGATGTTTATAGTGCGCCTCATTGCGGAGGGGTGGCCGAGTGGCTTAAGGCAACGGTCTTGAAAACCGTCGATGGGAAACCATCCGAGAGTTCGAATCTCTCCTCCTCCGCCATTCACTCTTGCAGAGTGACGCAACAAAAAAATCCCCGGAGGGATGGCCGAGTGGCTTAAGGCAACGGTCTTGAAAACCGTCGATGGGAAACCATCCCAGAGTTCGAATCTCTGTTCCTCCGCCATATTAAAGAAGCCCGCAGAAATGCGGGCTTTTTGCTTTTCTGCGTTCATAAATTCCGAAAAACATCGCGTTGCTTTTCCATCTGCTGCCGTTCCCCGACGCCACGCGCGTTAACTGCTATATTCCATGCACGGTTTTTTGCAAACATCTGGCGATTTTCCGATGCAAGCTGAGTTACACTGTGCGGTAATTCGCTCTTTGGCGGGCTAATCGTTTGAAAGCCAGAGTGTTTCACTGATGAATTATGGAATAGGCACAATGATCAAGAAACTGAGTCTTTGCGCGTTGTCAGTCATCGCTGCGCTCCCGATGGGCATGTCCGCCTATGCTGCGGATGGAGATATGCAACTCCAGCAGGTGCTGATGTTAAGCCGTCATAACCTGCGTGCGCCGCTCGCCAACAACGGCAGCGTACTGGAACAATCCACCAAAAAGAGCTGGCCGCAGTGGGATGTCGCGGGCGGTGAGCTCACCACCAAAGGTGGCGTGCTGGAAGTCTACATGGGGAATTATACCCGTCAGTGGCTGGCACAGCAGGGCTTAGTCCAGAACGGGACTTGCCCGGACAGCAGCAACATCTTTGTTTACGCCAACAGCCTGCAGCGCACCGTGGCGACCGCGCAGTACTTCATCACTGGCGCCTTCCCTGGCTGTGATATCGCGGTCACGCATCAGGATGCGATGGGCACCATGGATCCGATCTTCAATCCGGTCGTCACCGACGGCAGCGATGAATTCAACAAGAAAGCCCTGGCTGCCATGACCGCGGCTAATGAAAAGCTGGCACTGAAGCCTGCCTTCCAGCAGCTGGAAAAAATCGTCGATTACAAATCTGCCCCGGCCTGTAACGGCAAAAAGCAGTGTGATTTGAGCAGCGGCGATAACACTTTCAGCGCGGATAACGGTAAAGAGCCGAACGTAAGCGGTCCGCTGAAAATCGGCAACTCGCTGGTGGATGCGTTTACGCTGCAATATTACGAAGGTTTCCCGGCCGATCAGGTTGCCTGGGGCCAGATCAAAACGCCTGAACAGTGGAAAGAGCTGGCGTCGATCAAAAACGGTTATCAGGATGCGCTGTTCGCCTCTCCTGAAGTGGCGCGCGAAGTGGCCGCACCGCTGGTGGATTACATCCGCAGCCAGTTAGTCGATCAGGATAAAGCCAACGCGCCAAAAGTGACGCTGATGGTTGGTCATGATTCCAACATCGCCTCCTTACTCAGCGCACTGCAGGTTAAGCCTTATGAACTGCCGGGCAACGACGAGAAAACACCGATTGGCGGCCAGGTAGTATTCGAACGCTGGCACGATGTGAAGAACAACAAAGATCTGCTGAAAATTGAGTACGTCTATCAAACGGCCGATCAACTGCGCGATGCCGATGTGCTGAGCCTGAAAAATCCACCGAAGCGCGTCACGCTGCAACTGGCGGGCTGCGAAACGGATGCCAACGGCTACTGCAGCTGGGATCAATTCATCGGCGCATTGAATGGCGCTCTGCAAGGTACGCCACTGCAGCCTGCTGCGGCAGAACAGCCAGCACCTGCGGCCGCAGCACCAGCCGCAGATGACGCTAAGCAGAAAGTCGATCAGACTGCTGCGGATAAAGCAGCCGCAGACAAAGCAGCAGCGGATAAAGCCGCAGCACAGAAGGCTGCAGACGCGAAAGCGGCTGAAGAGAAAGTGAAGGCGGATAAAGCGGCCGCGCAGAAAGCGGCAGACGAGAAAGCCAAAGCGGAGAAAGCCACTGCCCAGAAAGCAGCGGATGACAAAGCCAAGGCTGATGCGGCAGCGGCACAGAAAGCGCAAGCCGATGCTACGCCAGCCAAATCAGAAGAACCGGCCAAAGCAGCGACCAGTAACTGAGTTTGCTGCTCAAAGAAAACCCCGCCGCGGCGGGGTTTTTTGTGCCTGTTAACCGGCGACGACCACCAGTTTTTGGTTGGCGAACTCTTTAATCCCCAGATCCGACAACTCACGTCCGTATCCGGAACGTTTCACGCCACCAAACGGCAGCTCTGCGGAGGTATCGCTCTGCGAATTGATAAACACCATGCCGGTTTCAATCTGCGATGCCATCTTACGGCCGCGCGCAATGTCTTTGGTCCAGACTGAACCGCCCAGGCCGTAATTTGAATCATTCGCCAGTGCCACAGCGGCACGATCGTCCGCCACCACATACACCTGTGCTACCGGGCCAAAGAACTCCTGATAGTAAGCAGGATTGTCTGGCGTCAGACCGGTGAGCACCGTTGGCTGGTAATAGCAGCCGACGCCATCAATGGCGCGTCCACCAAACTCCACGCGCGCGCCATTTTGCACCGCTTCCTCAACCTGCTTCACTAAACGATCGCGCGCATCTTTTGAAGAGAGCGGGCCAAGCGTGGTTTTCTCATCAAGCGGATCGCCCGGCGTGGCAGATTGCAGAGCCGCGCTGAATTTGGCCATAAACGTATCGGCAATTTTCTCATGCAAAATAAAGCGCTTGGCGGCGGTACAGACCTGGCCGCAGTTACTGAGACGAGCTTGCGCACCCTGACGTACCGCTTCATCGATATCGGCATCGTCCAGCACCACAAACACATCGTTACCGCCCAGCTCCAGCGTCGATTTCTTCAAGTGTTTACCGGCCTGTTCCGCCACGGCGCTACCGGCGCGTTCGGAACCCGTCAGCGCCACGCCTTGCACGCGCGGATCGGCAATCAAATCCGCGACTTGATCGGTGGAGATAAACAGGTTGGTCCATGCGCCTTTTGGCGCACCGGCTTCTTCTACCAGCTTTTCAAACACATCGGCGCAGTGCGGCACGATATTGGCGTGTTTCGCCAGCACCGGATTGCCGAGCGCCAGGTTTGGCGCCAGCACGCGCATCAGCTGATAGTAAGGGAAGTTCCACGGCTCGACCGCGACGATCACGCCAATCGGATGGTACTCAAGCCAGGCATCGCCCACATCGCTGGCGTAGGGTTGCGGCTGTAAAAATGTCGCAGCATGTTCAGCGTAGTAGCGGGCGATCTGCGAACAGATTTTCACTTCACCACGGCTCTGGCCAATCAGTTTGCCCATCTCTTTACTGGCGATGGTCGCCAGCTCTTCGGCCCGTTGGTCAATCAAATCGGCTAAACGGTGTAGCACCTGCAGACGCGGTTGAATATCGCCTTTACTCCACGCGGAATGATAAAGCGCATCTGCGGTTTCCAGCGCCTGTTGTGCATAGGCATCATCGTGCTCGTTCCACGCTTTTAGCAGTTGGTTATTGGCTGGATTGATACTTTGATAGGCTGACATACAAGGCTCCTTGGTGATGTAAAGGTAACAAAGGCGGGACAATGCCCGCCTGCAATTCAAACGTTTTTGCGCTCGACCGTTTTATCGTCCCAGGTCAGAACATCCTGGTCGGTCTTTTTGAAGGCGCGAATCAGCACTTCATCGCTGCCTTGCTGGCTCCAGATCTGCTCGGCTAAACGTTCGTCGTAGTTGGCTACCTCAAAAATGGCTTCAGCGATTTCGCGTGAAGTGTGGCGCAGTGATGCCCATTCGCCTACGTGATGCTCTTTCGACTGTTCTGTTGTCATGAAGGTCTCCTGTTGTGGATTTTATCCCTGTAGCTTTACCGCCAGTCCGGCGACGTGTTGGCCCTGAAAACGGGCAATATCCAGTTCTTCCGCCGAAGGTTGACGTGATCCATCTCCGCCCGCCAGCGTGGTGGCGCCGTAGGGCGTTCCGCCGCGTACGTGGGAGATGTCGAAGAGTTCTTTAGTGCCATAACCGATGGGAACAATCACCATGCCGTGATGGGCGAGGGTGGTCCAGACGGAAGTGATGGTTTGCTCCTGGCCGCCGCCGGTACCGGTGGAAGCAAAGACGCTGGCGATTTTGCCGTACAGCGCGCCCGAAGCCCACAGGCCGCCAGTGCGATCCCAGAAGTTACGCATCTGCCCCGCCATGTTGCCGAAGCGCGTGGGCGTGCCAACGATGATGGCATCGTACTGCGGCAAATCTTCCGGTTTCGCTTCAGGCGCGGCTTGGTTCACTTTGCCGCCAACCTGGGCGAAACGCTCGGCATCCATGCTTTCCGGCACACGCAATATCGTAACTTCCGCGCCGCTCACGCTCTTTGCACCGTCGGCCACGGCTTGCGCCATGGTTTCAATATGTCCGTACATCGAATAATAGAGCACCAAAATCTTTGCCATGGTTTTCATCCTGCGAGGGTGGTGAGTAACCAAAAGTATAGAAGAGCCTGCGCAGACTGCTGTACAGAGGTTAAGCAGGTGCCAATAAGTGTCGGCTAACTGCTTGTAACGCGGCGGTAAATTTGCTTTTTCGCAGTGAAATGAGTGAATTATCTGTTTCAAATTGTGAATATCAGGCCGATCTCACCGCTGCGTTGTCTATTATTTAATCAGGTGTGCGGAATATCCGCCGCCAGGCTTTTCACGGCAGCATCGTGATAAGCCCCCTAATCTGGATGCTCAATCCGTGGAGGAAATGATGGCCGAACATCGTGGAGGATCAGGCAATTTCGCAGAGGACCGTGAAAGGGCCGCAGAAGCGGGTCGCAAAGGCGGCAAAAACAGCGGGGGTAATTTTAGAAACGACCCACAGCGCGCGTCTGTAGCCGGTGAAAAAGGGGGACGCAGCCGCGGCAAGAAATAGCGCGACTGACCGTTAATCCCCGGCCGCCGGGTTCGCCCGGCGGTGACAGGCATTGCAATTTCCCCGCTCTCTGAGCAAACTGACCGCCAACTGATTATTCTGGTGCGTTATGTCCGCTTCTTCTTCTCGTCTCAGCCTGCGTATTTCGCGTCAGGAGTTGGTGCTCATATTTATTACCATGGTTTGGGGTGGCACTTTTTTGGTGGTACACCGGGCGATGGCCCATTCCGGTCCGTTCTTTTTTGTGGGATTACGTTTTGCTACGGCATCGCTGCTGCTGGCCTTTTTCTTCCGTCGTTATCTCAAGCAAGTTACCTGGCTGGAAATCAAAGCCGGCGCGCTGATTGGCCTGTCGATTGCCGGCGGCTACGGTCTGCAAACCTGGGGCATGCAAACCATTTCCAGCAGTCAGTCGGCGTTTATCACCGCGCTCTACGTGCCGGTGGTGCCGCTGCTGCAATGGTTATTCCTGCGCCGTCCGCCGGGATTGATGGCGTGGCTGGGCATTTTGCTGGCGTTTACCGGTTTAGTGCTGGTGGCGGGTCCGCAGGATGGCAGTTTGACGCTGAATGCCGGTGAAATCGCAACCTTACTGAGCACGCTGGCAATCGCCGCGGAGATCATCCTGATCAGCCGTTATGCCGGACAGGTCGATGTGCGCCGCGTCACGCTGATTCAGCTAATGGTGGCATCGGCCTGCGCCTTTGTTCTGATGATCCCGAATGGCGAATCGGCTCCTGCCATGTCAACGCCGTTGCTGCTGAGCGCGTTGGGGCTGGGTGCGGCCAGCGCCTTAATTCAGGTGACGATGAACTGGGCGCAACGCAGCGTTTCACCGACGCGTGCCACGGTGATTTACGCCGGTGAACCGGTGTGGGCGGGCGTGGTAGGGCGTTTGGCGGGCGAGCGTCTACCTGCTGCTGCGCTGCTGGGCGCGGCACTGATTGTTTGTGGGGTGATCGTCAGCGAACTGCGTATACGCCGCAAGAAAGCGGTGCCCGATCAGGCACCGCTCGAGCCTTAAGGATGTTGCCGTGCCGCCTGGTTCGCCAGTGCGGCGCCGCGACGTTGTAAAATCGCGTTCAGGATGATGGCACCAAAGGTGGCGGTGCCGATGCCGCCAAGGGTGAAGCTGCCAATCTTCAGGGCAAAATCACCGGCGCCCAGCACCAGCGTGGTCGCCACCATGATCAAATTGCCATTCTGATTGAAATCCACATGGTTCTGCACCCAAATGCGTGCGCCCGCCACCGCGATCAAACCAAACACCACAATCGAGGCGCCACCAATCACCGGACCGGGAATGGTGTGGATTAGCGCGCCAAATTTCGGTGAGAAGCCAAGCACCAAAGCGATCGCCGCGGCGGCCACAAAGGCCAGCGTTGAATAGACTTTGGTCACCGCCATCACACCGATATTTTCCGCGTAGGTGGTGACACCGCTGCCGCCGATTGAGCCCGACAGCATGGTTGCCAGACCGTCACCGACAAAGGCGCGGCCCATCCAGGGATCGAGATTGCGCCCGGTCATGCCCGCCACGGCTTTAATGTGCCCGAGGTTTTCCGCCACCAGAATGATCGCCACAGGCGCGATCATCACGATGGCCTGCATATCAAAGATCGGTGCGGTGGTGTGCGGCAGGCCAAACCACGGTGCGTTGGCAAGGCCGCTGAAATCCACCGGTTTGCCGAAGCCCATCACGTTGGTTAGCAGTGCATAGATGGCCCACGCGACAATCAGGCCGACCAGAATCAGCAGGCGCTGGATCATCCCGCGCGTGAATACCGCCACCAGACCAATGCACAGCACCGTCATCACTGCCATCCAGCTGTCAAACATCGAGCCGGACACACCATGCACCGCAATTGGCGCCAGGTTCAGACCAATCGCCATCACCACCGCGCCCGTGACCACCGGCGGCATCAGACGCTCGATCCAGCCGGTGCCGACCTTCATCACGATCAGGCCAATCAGCGTATAGAGCGCGCCGCAGGCAATCACGCCGCCCAGCGCCAGCGCCAGGTTGGGGTTGAGTCCCTGACCGTTAAAGCCGGTTACCGCGATGATTACGCCGACAAACGCCGCGCTGGATCCGAGATAACTGGGTACGCGCCCGCCGGTGACCAGGAAGAACAGCAGCGTACCGATGCCCGAAACCAGAATCGCCAGATTGGGGTCCAGTCCCATCAGCAACGGCATCAGCACCGTTGCGCCAAACATTGCCACAGCATGCTGCAGGCCTAGCACGACCGTCTGCGCAAACGGCAGCGTTTCGTCCGGCGCAATCAGCCCATCATCGGTCATGGCTGACTTTTTCTGCCAGCGGGGGAACCAGGAACTCGCCATCGTCATCTCCAGGGTGTCAGTGAAAGCGGGCCGCACAAGGCGGCGTTAGCGGGCGTCCTGCCGTAAAAGGTGATGATAGCCACGGTCAAACCATGCCAGACCGTGCGTTTCATCATTGCGTACCAGCGCCTGCACTTCGCAAAACAGAATGTCGTGCGTGCCCACGCTGACCACTTGCGCCACTTTGCAGTCAAACGACACCAGCGCGCCGTCTAACAGCGGTGAACCACTGGCCAGCGTGTGCCAGTCAGCGGCGGCAAAGCGTTCTGCCATCGGCGTTTTGCCGCCAAATAGCGTCGAGAGATCTTCATGCCCGGCGGCCAGGGTGTTAACGCACAGATAACCGTTGTCGCTAAAAATCGGCCACACCGACGCTGAGCGATTAAGACAAACCAGCAGCGTGGGCGGCGTATCAGTAACGCTGCACACCGCCGAGGCGGTAAATCCGGCGCGTCCAGCGGGACCGTCGGTGGTGATGATATTCACCGCCGCGCCTAAGCACGCCATCGCGTTACGAAACGCATCGCGTTCTACACCGGGTAAAATTGGCAGTTCATGCACGCTCATTGGCGGCTCCTGTGATTAGCTGGCCGCTCGCTGGGCAGGCGCAGCCGTATCGGCCAGCCAGCGCAGCAGCAGCGCATTAAAGTTGTCGGCATCGGTGACGCTCATCGCGTGTCCGCCCCAGGCCATCTCAATCAGGCTGCCGTTGGGCAGCGCCTGCGCCAGCTGCGGTGAGCAGCTCCACGGCACCAGCAGATCGTCCTGGCTGCAGATCGCCAACACCGGCTGGGAGATGCGCGCCA
Source organism: Pantoea sp. GCM10028869 (assembly GCF_042666835.1). Taxonomy (NCBI): domain Bacteria; kingdom Pseudomonadati; phylum Pseudomonadota; class Gammaproteobacteria; order Enterobacterales; family Erwiniaceae; genus Pantoea; species Pantoea sp. GCM10028869. The sequence goes on from NZ_JBHTGO010000002.1 coordinate 500,966, forward strand.
CATGTGCGCGGAAATCCGCGCTTTTCAATGCATGCAAGCGACGCAGCAGGTTTTCCATGCCCTGAAAATGGGCGACATGGTGCGCATCTTCAGCGTTAATGCGCTCCTGATTGCGCGCCAGCCATTCCGCGGGATAGAGGAACAGCGGCTGCGCACGCACAAAGGCTTCGACGCCGACGTTCATCAGCAGATCCTGACGCACCTGGAAGCAGCGCTGCGTGTGCGCATCCAGCGAAAGCCAGCCGTTGATCACCACCACGCGGCCCACGCGCTGCGGGAAGTCCAGCGCCAGCTGCAGGCCGATTAAGCCGCCCAGCGCATGGCCGATAATGTCGTAATGTTGAATGCCGTGCTGTTCCAGCGTTTCTGCCAGTTCCGCCGCCATCATCGTCATGCTGTAGCCGTCCGGCAGCGTATCGGCACTGCGGCCGGTACCGCGCTGATCGTACGTCACCACGCGATAATGCGGCGTCAGCGCCGCCAGCTGCGGTTGCCAGAAACCGGCTACGCCGCCTAAACCGGAAGCGAGCACCAGCGTCGGCGCATCTTCAGCGGTTAAACCCTGGATCTCCAGATGCATCAGGCCTCCTGTTTGCCGATATGCGCAACGGTGGCGATTTCGATCAGCGCATCCGGTTTCACTAAGCCGCACTGAATGCAGAAGCGCGCCGGTTTATCACCGGGGAAGTATTCGGCGTAGATCTGGTTAATCGCTGCGTAGTTGCTCCAGTCGGTGAGAAAAATCGAGTTGAAGGTCACGTCTTCCATGGTGCCGCCGGCGGTTTCGATCACCTTTTTAATGGTCTCCAGCACGTGACGCGTTTGCGCGGCGGCATCACCGACGTGCACCACGTTGTTGTTGGCATCGAACGGCAAGGTGCCGGAGACGTAGACGACGCCGTCAGCTAAGGTGCCGGGCACGAATGGCGCAATGGGCGTACCGGTGCCGGGCGGAATAATCACACTTTTAGGCATGGCGAAATCCTCTTCTTATCGGTTTGCAGGTGAATCGAGGCGTTAGCTTTTCAGCGTTTCGCAGAACGTGTCGGTATCGCTGACCCAGCCAAAAAACGTTTCGATATTGAAAATGGCCGCCTGCTGGGCAAACGCCGGGCCCGCCTGATAGGTCGCGTCTTCCAGCACCACGCCGAAATATTCCAGGAAGAAGCCGTCACGCAGCGTCGATTCCACGCAGACGTTGGTGGCGATGCCGGTAAACACCAGATGGCGGATGCCACGGCTGCGCAGCATGCTGTCGAGCGAGGTATTGAAGAAGCCGCTGTAGCGCGGTTTCGGCAGTACGATATCGCCGGCCTGCGGCACCAGTTCATCGACCAGCGCATAATCCCAACCGCCTTTCGACAGCAGCGTGCCCTGTAACTCCGGGCGCTTGCGCATGGTTTTCAGCGCATTAGATTTGTGGAAGTTAGGCGATCCCGCATCACCGGCTTCAACGTATTGGTCGTCCCAACCGTTCTGAAACCAGATGATCTGCATCCCGGCGGCCCGCGCTGCGGTGACCGCCTGATGGATTTTGGCAATCACCGGCTTGGTAGCGGAGACATCAAAGCCCGCCAGATCGAGATAGCCGCCTTGCGTGGCGTAGGCGTTCTGCATATCCACCACAATCAGCGCACTTTGCGCGGGCGGCAGCGCGATGGCTTCCGGGCGCGCCGGCAAGGTGACGTTCGGTAAACTTGAGGTATGGGCGCAAACAACGGTACTCATCAGGCAACCTCCTGCTGGGATGCGATTAAATCGTGGCGACACTGCATTAAGGGTTGGATACGTTCACCGAAATCTTCGATGCCTTGCAGGAAATCATCGAAGGTGAGCAACACGCCTTGCGTGCCATCGACTAAAGCAACCTCATCCAACATTCGTGCCACATTGGCGTAAGAACCCACCAGCGTGCCCATGTTGATGTTAACGGCGGAGGTCGGATCGGCCATCTGGCGCACGTTGGTGTCGCTGCCGGATTTGGTGTCCTGCTGACTTTGCGTGGTGAGCCAGGCGAGCGCCTCTTCATCGGCACCGGCTTTGTAGTGTTCCCATTTGGCGCGTGCGGCTTCGTCGCTCTCGGCGGCGATGATCATAAACAGCACATAGCTACCGACGTCGCGCCCCGCTTTATCGGCAGCTTGCTTCATACGCGCGGCAGTTGGCGCGAAGGCAGTTGGCGTGTTGACGCCTTTGCCAAAGCAGAAGTTGTAATCGGCGTGCTGCGCCGAGAACGCCATGCCCGCATCGCTCTGACCGGCGCAAATCACTTTCATCGGTTTCTGCGGCTGCGGGCTGACGCGGCAATCGTTCATGGTAAAGAACTCGCCCTTGAAGTCGCTCTGGCCGGTGCCCCACAAATCGCGCAGCACGGTGACGTATTCGGTCAGATATTGGTAGCGGCTGGAGAAGTAAGCATCGCCCGGCCACAAGCCCATCTGCTCGTACTCGGGTTTCTGCCAGCCGGTAACGAGGTTGACGCCGAAGCGGCCATTCGAGATGGAATCAATGGTGGAGGCCATACGCGCCACAATCGCGGGCGGCAAGGTCAGCGTGGCGGCGGTGGCGTAGATTTCGATGCGTGAGGTCACCGCCGCGAGTCCCGCCATCAGCGTGAAGGATTCGAGGTTGTGATCCCAAAACTCGGTTTTGCCGCCAAAGCCGCGCAGTTTGATCATCGAAAGGGCAAAGTCGAAATGATAATGCTCTGCTTTCAGCACGATCTCTTTGTTCAGTTCAAAAGTCGGTTTGTACTGCGGTGCATGGGTGGAGATCAGCCAGCCGTTATTACCAATCGGGATAAAGACGCCAATTTTCATGTGAAACCTCTCTGCATTAGACGGGGACTGCTTCACGCGCTGCGCTGCTTCCTGCACGCATCCTGCGGGCGGCGCTCCATCACAAAATTGCAAAGGCTGTGCCACATTTTTAAAAGAGATAAATAACAATGCGTTAAAAGTATCGCCTGTTCTAAACTGGAGTAATTGGTCCATTTCAGACCGTTTGGTCAAAACGTTTTGCACGTTTTTCATGCGCCGCATGGTCAAAAAAGGTGCAGGCGGGCGATTAGGCAGGAAAGAAGGCCTTTGTTATGATGCGTTGACGCAGGACGGAAGAGGTAACAGTGTGAAAAGCGATGAAAAAAAACCGGGACGCCGTTCGCGAGCGGTCGCCGCAAAGCGGGCAGCCATTCTGGAAGCGGCGTTAACCTTCTTCTCGCAATACGGTATTCATGGCACCAGCCTGGATAAAGTGGCGGAGCGCGCCGACGTCTCCAAAACCAATTTGCTGTATTACTATCCGTCGAAAGAAGTGCTGTATGTGGCGGTTTTAAAAGAGATTCTTGATGTGTGGCTGGCGCCGCTGCGCGCGCTGCAGCACGATCACGATCCGCTGACCGCGATACGTCAATACATTCGCCTTAAGCTGGAAGTCTCGCGTGATCATCCGCAAGCGTCACGGTTGTTCTGCCTTGAGATGTTGCAGGGCGCGCCGCTGCTGAAAGGTGAACTGGCCGGTGATTTAAAAGCGCTGGTGGATGAGAAAGCGGCGATTATCGAACAGTGGATCGCAGAAGGGCGGCTGGCGGGCGTGCAGCCGCAGCACCTGTTTTTCCTGCTATGGGCGACTACGCAGCACTATGCGGATTTCGCCTCACAGGTGGAAGCGATTACCGGCCAGACGTTGAACGATGCGGCGTTTTTTGAACAGACGCTGGAAAACGTGCAGCGCATGATAATTGAAGGGATCCGCGTGCGCTGATCCCGCGTTTTCAAGGAGAGTGCATGGATTCGTTATCACAACTGACGTTAGGCGCGGCGGTCACCGTTGCGGTGATGGGCAAGCGCGTCCCGCTGTGGCAAGCGGCGCTGGTGGGTGCGGTGGCGGGCACCTTGCCGGATCTCGACGTGTTTATCGATCACGGCGATGCCATCCGCAATATGACGCTGCATCGCACCGAAAGTCATGCGCTGATAATCCTCACCTTAATTGCACCGCTGCTCGGCTGGCTGGTGGCCGGTGCGACACGCAGTCGCGCGCACTGGCGCGGCTGGACGCTGGCGATGTGGCTGGCGCTGGTGACGCATCCGCTGCTGGATCTCACCACCGTTTACGGTACGCAGCTGGGCCTGCCGCTCACCGATTTCCCTTATGCCATTGGCAGCATGTATATCATCGATCCGCTGTATACCTTGCCATTGCTAATTGCGCTGCTCGTCGCCCTGTGGCGACGCGATGCTGTGGGCTTGCGCTGGAATCAGGCGGGATTATTGGTGAGTACGCTTTATCTCGGCTGGAGCATGGTGGCACAGAGCATGGCGACGCAACACATTGAGCAAGCGCTGGCGCAGCAATCAGTGCAGCCGGAGCAACTACTGGTGACGCCGACCGCGTTTAATACGCTGGTATGGCGCACGGTGATCATGACGCCAGAGCGTTACGGCGAAGCCTATTGGTCGCTGTTGTCACCGGGGCGTTCGCTGCAGATAAGCTGGCACGATCGTCAACCCGCGCTGTTTGCGCCGTTCAAAGGGCAATGGCACGCCGAGCGTGTAGCGTGGTTTAGTCATGGGTTTTACGCAATGAAGCAGGAGGGCGATCGCACGTTGATCAGCGATTTGCGGATGGGGGAAGAGCCGGATTACACCTTTACCTTCAATCTGGGATCGCCGCAGTCGCCGGAGCTAGCACCGCAGCGTGAACCTTTGGTGCGTCCTGCATTGGGTGAGGCGTGGCGTAAGCTGCGGGAGAGATTGTGACTTCGTGGTGAAGCGCGTTTGCTGATGAGGTGCGCTTTCTGTCAAAAAAGAAAAAGGCTGCACTTTTTTTTCAAAAGGCAGCCTTAACGTAGCCGTGATAAATCAGGCTTTACGACGACGTAACAACCAGCCCATGGTCAGCATCACAAACCACAGCGGCGTGACCATCAGCGCCTGACGGGTATCTTCCTGCAGCGTCAGCAGCACCAGCACAAAGGCGAAGAACGCCATGCATACCCAGCACATAAACTTGCCCAGCGGCATTTTGAACTTCGATTCAGCATGACGCTGTGGATGCTGCTTACGATACGCCAGATAGCTGCACAGGATGATGGTCCAGACGAACATAAACAGAATCGCCGACACCGTGGTGACCATGGTGAATACCGTCATCACATCCGGAATCAGGTAGATCAGCGCCACACCCGCCAGCAGACACAGGCAGGAGAAGAACAGGCCGGTGGTTGGCACCGCACGCGCCGAGAGGCGACCAAAGGCTTTATGCGCTACGCCTTGTTCCGCCAGGCCGAACAACATGCGGCTGGTGGAGAAGATACCGCTATTGGCGGACGAGGCGGCGGAGGTCAGCACCACGAAGTTGACGATGCTGGCGGCGGCAGGCAAGCCGATCAGCACAAACATCTCAACGAACGGACTACGATTCGCCAGCACCTGATTCCACGGCGTCACCGCCATGATCACCATCAGCGCCAGCACGTAAAACATAATAATGCGCAGCGGAATGGCGTTAATTGCACGCGGCAGAACTTTGTGCGGATCTTTGGTTTCTGCTGCCGCGGTGCCGACCAGCTCAATGCCGACAAAGGCGAAAACCGCAATCTGGAAGCCGGCAAAGAAGCCGCTCAAGCCTTTCGGGAACATGCCGCCGTGATCCCAGATGTTGCTCAGGGACGCGGTGCCACCGTTCGGCGACGGATAATGCATGCTCACCAGCACAATGCCGGTGATGATCAGCGCCACAATGGCGACGATTTTGATAATCGCGAACCAAAACTCCATCTCACCAAACAGCTTCACCGTAGCGATGTTCAAAGCCAGGAAGACAAAGACGCACAGCAGGGCGCTCATCCAGATGGAGAAGTCCGGGAACCACAGCTGGAAATAGGCGCTGATGGCCACCACGTCGGCAATGCCGGTCACCACCCAACAGAACCAGTACGTCCAGCCGGTAAAATAGCCCGCCCACGGACCGAGTAAATCGGCAGCGAAATCGCTAAAGGATTTGTATTCGAGGTTGGACAACAGCAGTTCGCCCATGGCGCGCATGACGAAGAACAGCATAAAGCCAATGATCATGTAGACGAAAATGATCGACGGGCCCGCGAGGCTGATGGTTTTACCCGAGCCCATAAACAACCCCGTGCCGATGGCGCCACCGATAGCAATTAACTGAATGTGACGATTATGCAGGTTACGCTGGAGTTTATCCGGCTGTTCGGCCGTAGCGAGCGCCTCTTTTGATTGATCAACCATAAATTTTTCTTTCCTGTCGAGATGTTGTGTCAGCTCTATTGGCTGTTTTGCCCGTCATACTTTAAGCCGCAGATGCGTTGGCTACGCGTGTTCACTCCAGGAACTGACTAAATTAAGCTCCCAATGATTCACACACTTGCCGCCTTCCTGCGGCTCACATTATTTAGGGCATTCGTTATGAGCCTTTGTCCAGGCAAGTGGCATAAGATAGTGGAAAGCCAACCCGTTTCGGTAATGGTTTTTCCCCCTTTGTGACCTTTTACGTGCTTTGCTCTGTCAGTAATTATTTACAGAGTTTAAAGCGCAGTCATTTTGCGTAAATCTTCAACAATTAAGCGATTTACGTCACTTTCCGCGCACATGACTTCTACACTTGTTAGTTCATTTCATCAGGAAAAGTGAGGCATTGTGCGCGCTCTGTTCGCCGTCGCGTTGCTGGCTGTATGCGGCTGGTTTAGTTTGCCGTGGTTGAAAACGCATCTGCCGCCTCAGTGGAACCCCTTTACACCGCTCAACGTTACCGATCCGCCCGGTTGGATGACGCGTTACAAGCTAAAAAAGCTGAGTGGCGATCCGGCTGCCTGTCTGGCGGTGATGCGGCAAGCCAGTGAACAGCGGCTGGTGCAGTTTCGTGCCGTGCCGCCTATGCAAGGGAATTGCCCGATTGAGCAGCCGCTACGCATCAGCGGCTACGGTGACGTCACGCTGAGCAGCAGTTTTCTCGCCAGCTGTCCGATGGCGGTGGCCAGCACCATGTTTGTGATTAACAGCGACAGCGCATTACGTCAGGCCGGTTTTAACAGTCCGCTGAAACGCATTGCCCATGTTGGCAGCTACGCCTGTCGCAATATTTATCATCGTCAGGAAGGGCGTTTGAGTGAGCACGCCAGCGCCGATGCCTGGGATATTACCGGATTTCAGCTGGCAAATGGGCGTTGGTTGCAGGTAGGAAAAAACTGGCAACAGCCAGAGGATGCGGCGGCTGGACTGCATGCGCTGTGGCGTAACGGCTGTGCGACGTTCGGTAATGCGCTGGGGCCCGATTATAACGCCGCGCATGCCAGCCATTTTCATCTTGGCATGCGCGGTTCGGGTTACTGCCGTTAGCTATACCGCAGGATTAAGCCCACGTTTTATCAGGAAATGATTAGCCGGCCAGGAGAAAATAAAGCCAATCATTATGGCCAGTTGCAGCATAAACCAGAATGCCGCCAGCAGCGGATTGACCTGCTCGTTCAGCACAAACTTTAGGGCCAACGCCATAAAGATAAAAATACCTAATTGAAAAATCAGCAGGGGGAAAATTTCGGTTTTCAGCGCCAAATATAATGCGCTGCCAAATGAATGTTTTTCACGTTGGCGAATCGCCAGAAATTGAAAAAGTAATCCCATAAACAATGAAGCGATAACGCAAATAAGCGCCTGCATGCCTATCGTCGGATTAATGGCAGATTGTTTTAGTAAAGTGACTATCGGGATTGTCATTATATCGCCAAATATACAAGCCGCTGCGGATAATGACGTGGAAATAAATATAGTTTGCCAACTGGCGTTACTGCGTATTTTTTGTGGAACCAACAGCGCAAGTTTTTGCTGTTGTGATGGTTTACGGCCTAAGTACCACCAGACGATCCAGCCAATAAAAGGCATATACAAACCGGTAAATGGCCAAATGATATTCATCACCGCCACCGGATGTGGATGGCGAAAAAGATCTTTTAAAATCATCAGGGCAGTGCAGACGCCCAGAACAAGGAAAGGTAATGCAAACTGGTTCAACATAGTCAGTTCCGCTAAGTTTCCCACCTACATGCGACAATGCGCCTGAGCCTTACTGCAGCACTGTCTTCCAATGCATCTTTTCACTCCGCTAGCATTAAGCGTAGCCGTTAATCAGCGTGAGAGAAATCACATCATTACTTAATGTATTATCTTAACCGCAGAAATAGGTGGGATTAACATTAAGTCAAAACTCATTCACCGTACAAACCCCTTTCACAGCAAAACAATCTGCTTTTTGCATTAATAATTTTAGTTAATGACGATGCTGAAAATTTATCAATCTAACGATCATTTTCAATCAACTGGATGATTGAAACTACTTCAGAAAAATCCTATTCTAATCTGCTGAGGAATTAAAGTTGTGAACCTGTTAACAATTAACGTGAACTTACACATTTCCATTACGTTAACGCATTGACAGTAGAGGAGTTATGCTAGCTGCTGGCAAATTTGCTCCTTTTTCAATCAATATTTTTTGTCTGGCTAATTTATTTTTTGCGTTAACACGAACTAATTTCAGAATGTAAAAGCGTGAAACAGCGCTAAGGCAATAATGACGACCGATAATTATTTCGTCTGGCGAGGCGAAATGGAAAATGAATTTCTGGCGCTAACGCAAGTGACGCAATTGAAATCCCTGTTGCAACAGCAGATTGAAAAGCTGGGTTTCGATTACTTCGCTTTTTTGGTTCAGCATCCGGTGCCCTTTACCCGGCCGCGCTTGTTTTTGTTCAGTACATACCCGGAAGGCTGGGTAAAACGCTACGAAAGCGAGAACTATTATAAGGTCGATCCGGTGCTATTACTCTGTCAGCGGCCGGGACGGGGTGTTGAATGGACGCGCGATTTATTTACCGGCGCGGGTAATTTGTGGGCAGAAGCCAACGCCGCGGGATTAATGAGCGGCTTTTCCTGCTCAGCAATGGCACCAAATCGTACCATTGGTATATTATCTATTGCATCGACACTGCACAGTAAGACCCAACACTTGCGCATAGAGCTTGAGGTGAAACTGCATCTTCTGGCGGAACTGAGTTTGCGCGTGTTGGAGCGTTTGAATGACGATTCTATGGTCGTTTTATCTAACGATTTTAGTCAGCGTGAATTAGAAATCTTAAAATGGACGGCGGAAGGAAAAACGTCGGCGGAAATTTCACTTATTTTAGCCATATCTGAACATACGGTGAATTTTCACCAAAAGAATATGCAAAAGCGTTTTAATGTTTCCAATAAAACGCAGATTGCCTGTTATGCCGCTGCGGTTGGCCTGATATAGCGAAAAAGCAACTACTAATTTTAGTAGTTCCTTCTCCCGTGTCAGTTGTCTACCCTGCGCGCAACGTTGCCAGGCTGGCTCAAAGAAATCATTGCATACATGGGGATGTCAGAGGCGCATGATGAAAGTAATTCAAACACAGCTTAAGGATATGCCGTCCTCACTGTTGGCAGAACTGGGAACGTATCGCTATAGCGTGTTTGCGCGCGGCGAAGGGTGGTCGATTCCACCGCGATTGAGTACGCCAGGGCAAGAGTACGATCGTTTTGATCGTTCGGATGTCACCTGGTTGATTGCCTGGAACGCTCGTCAGGGTATTTGCGGCTGCGCACGTCTGTTGCCGTGGCATGAACCTGAGGTGCCGGAAGGTTTTATTCTGCCTTTCGATCAGGAAAAGGTATGGGAAATGTCGCGCTTCTCGGCGCGCCTTGAGGTGGACGCGGAGCTGCCGCTGAGTATTTTGTGGCACTCGGTGCAATTAGCAGAACTGAGCGGCATGGAGTATTTGATCAGTTCGGCGACGCCAATGCTTGAGAAGATGTTCGAACAGCATCAGGTAGTCTACGAGCCGCTCTCACCGGGCTTGATCCAATCTGAAGACAATCTGTTTGCCATTCGCATTCCGGTTGATCAACCGGCGCTGGCGGAGAAATATCGGGGTACACGACGCTTTAGCCCGGAAGAGGTGCTGCCGTCGCTGGGTGTTTCAGTAAACTGGCAATCACACAGCTAAATACCCCGCGCATTTCGCGCGGGGCACATCGCTTATTGACGGTAAGCGGTTTTGATCTGACGAATTGTATTATTAAACACTTCCGCCTGCGGCTTATCGCCTAACGAAGCTTGCACATAACGCTCCATGTTGATGATCACCTTACCGGCATCGGCTTGACCCATTCCTTTCAGAATCAGCGTCACCATCATTTTCAGACAGGCGACTTCGTCGGCCAGCGCCTGCGTGTCTCGTGAAGTTGCGAAATCTTCATCACTCATAATTGACTCCTTGGGGGTATTACTCAATGTTGACACATTCTTCCTGTGCGTAAGAAAGAGAGTATATCATAGGGTTTTCAGATGAATTTTAATGAAGCGAAGCGGTAAAAGTCAGACCGCTTTTTAATTGCGCATTGCGCTATTTGTCAGCAACCAGAATTGGCGTTTAGCTGTTATTTACCAGGCGATCGGAATGCGACAATAAAATCGAGCTATAAATTATAACTTAATGATATTAATAACAATTTAACTTATCTCATTTTGCATCTCATTGCCCTTTGCAGTAAAAGCTGGATCAAAGAAATGTTATTGATTTGCATCAGTTCATTTGAGATTTATCTGTGACTGTAGATGTTTTTTCCACCTGAAAACCGGTAAGATGACCGTTCTGAAATATATTTCCCTTTCTTAACCTGCGGAGTACGTCCCGTTGATCAGCCTGCTTCTTGTTGATGACCATGAACTGGTACGCGCCGGTATTCGCCGCATTCTGGAAGATATGAAAGGCCTCGTTATTGCGGGTGAAGCGGCGTGCGGTGAAGACGCCGTGAAATGGTGCCGCAGCAATCCGGTTGACGTAGTGCTGATGGACATGAACATGCCCGGTATTGGCGGCCTGGAAGCGACACGCAAAATTGTGCGCTTTAACCCGGATATCCGCATCATCATGCTCACCATTCATACTGAAAATCCACTGCCGGCGAAGGTGATGCAGGCGGGCGCAGCGGGTTATCTCAGTAAAGGCGCCGCGCCGCAGGAAGTGGTGAGTGCGATTCGCTCGGTGCATTCAGGGCAACGCTATATCGCTTCGGATATTGCCCAGCAAATGGCACTCAGCCAGATCGAACCGCAAAAAGCCGAATCCCCCTTCAGCTGTTTGTCGGAAAGGGAATTGCAGATTATGCTGATGATCACACGCGGGCAGAAAGTGACGGAAATTTCCGAACAACTCAGTCTCAGCCCTAAAACCGTTAACAGTTACCGCTATCGCATGTTCAGCAAGTTGAATATCAGTGGCGACGTCGAGTTAACGCATTTGGCCATTCGACATGGCTTGTTCAATGCGGAGCCATTAATCAGTAGTGAGTGACGTTTTCGATTCCAAAGCCTTTCTCAGCACCGTGACCAGCCAACCCGGCGTCTACCGTATGTACGATGCGACCGGCACGGTGATCTATGTTGGTAAAGCCAAAGACCTCAAAAAGCGCCTGACCAGCTACTTCCGTACGCAGGTGGGCAGTCGCAAAACTGAAGTTCTGGTCAGCAACATTCAGAACATCGACGTCACCGTGACGCACACCGAAACGGAAGCGCTGCTGCTGGAGCATAACTACATCAAGCTCTACCAGCCGCGCTATAACGTGCTGCTGCGCGATGACAAATCCTATCCTTACATTTTCCTCAGTGGCGATAGCCATCCGCGTCTGGCGATGCACCGTGGCGCGAAGCACGCCAAAGGCGAATACTTTGGCCCGTTTCCGAACGGCTATGCGGTACGTGAAACCCTCGCGCTGCTGCAAAAGGTATTCCCGATTCGCCAGTGTGAAAACAGCGTGTATCGCAACCGCTCGCGCCCGTGTTTGCAGTATCAAATTGGCCGCTGCCTTGGACCCTGCGTTTCCGGCTTGGTTAGCGAAGAGGAGTATGCGCAGCAAACTGATTACGTGCGTTTGTTCCTCGCGGGGAAAGATGATCAGGTGATTAATCAGCTGGTCAAGCGCATGGAAAATGCCAGTGAGGAACTGCGTTTTGAAGAGGCCGGGATTTTACGCGACCAGATTCAAGCGGTAAGACGCGTAACCGAGCGGCAATTTGTCTCCAATCAGGGTGAAGACCTGGATGTGATGGGCGTGGCCTTTGATGCTGGCATGGCTTGCTTGCACGTGCTGTTTATCCGTCAGGGCAAAGTGCTCGGCAGCCGCAGCTACTTCCCGAAAGTACCTGCCGATACCGAACTGACCGAAGTGGTACAAACCTTTGTCGGGCAGTTCTATCTGCAAGGCAGTGAAGCGCGCACTTTGCCGGCGGAAATTCTGCTGGACTTTACTCTACCGGAACGTGAGCTTCTGGCGGAATCGCTGAGCGCGCTGGCGGGACGTAAAGTGAATATTCAAAGTAAGCCGCGTGGTGACCGTGCACGCTACCTGAAACTGGCGCGCACCAATGCGGCAACGGCACTGACTACCAAGCTGTCGCAGCATTCGACCATTCAGCAGCGTCTGGCGGCGCTGGCGACGTTCCTTGAGCTCGACACCATTCATCGCATGGAGTGCTTCGACATCAGCCACACCATGGGCGAGCAGACCATTGCGTCGTGCGTGGTGTTCAACCGTGATGGTCCGCTGCGTTCGGATTACCGTCGCTACAACATTGAGGGCATCACGCCGGGCGATGATTACGCGGCGATGAATCAGGTGCTGCGCCGTCGTTACGGCAAAGCGCTGGAAGAGGACAAAATCCCCGACGTGATCATCATCGACGGCGGTAAAGGTCAGTTAGCGCAGGCGAAACAGGTTTTCGCCGAGTTGAATGTACCCTGGGATAAAGATCGTCCGATTTTACTCGGCGTGGCGAAGGGTAGCGATCGTAAAGCCGGGCTGGAAACGCTGTTCTTTGAAGCGGAAGGTGAGGGCGTTTCCTTACCGCCGGACTCGCCTGCGCTGCATGTGATTCAGCATATTCGTGATGACTCTCACAATCATGCGATTTCAGGTCACCGGAAAAAACGCGCCAAAGTGAAGAACACCAGCGCGTTGGAAAGTATTGAAGGCGTGGGGCCCAAACGGCGCCAGCAGCTGCTCAAGTATATGGGTGGCCTGCAACCGCTGATGAATGCCAGCGTCGACGAGATTGCTAAAGTGCCGGGAATTTCCACCGCGCTGGCGGAAAAAATCTACTACTCACTGAAACACTAACGTTGAAAGAGGGGGGGCAATGTAGCAACATACATGAAACCCTACTCACACCAGACAGTTACTGGCATATGCAATTTAACATTCCGACGTGTCTTACCCTGTTTCGAGTCGTACTTATTCCCTTTTTTGTCCTGGCGTTTTATCTGCCATTTCAATGGGCTCCCTTTGCTACTGCACTGATCTTTGTGATTGCTGCGGTTACTGACTGGTTTGATGGTTTTTTAGCGCGTCGCTGGAAGCAGACCACGCGTTTTGGCGCGTTCCTCGATCCGGTTGCGGATAAAGTGCTGGTGGCGATTGCGCTGGTGCTGGTGGCGGAGCATTTCCACGCGTGGTGGATTACGCTGCCTGCGGCAACGATGATCGCGCGTGAAATCATTATCTCTGCGCTGCGTGAGTGGATGGCGGAGATCGGCAAACGCAGCAGCGTGGCGGTGTCGTGGATCGGCAAGGTGAAAACCACCGCGCAGATGTTCTCGCTGTTTGCCCTGCTGTGGCGTCCAGAAGCCACGGTGGTTGGCGTGGGTGTGGTCGCACTGTACATCGCAGCCGTGCTGACGTTCTGGTCAATGTTCCAGTATTTAAGCGCAGCGCGCGGCGATTTGCTCGATAGCTGATCGATGCGATTTAAAAAGCAGCAAACGGACGCAGTGTGTGGATAATTCTGTTGACTCACTGCGTCAGATAAGTAGAATGCATCGCATCGAACGGCAGCGAGTCTGCAAGAAGCTGAATAAAATCAGCAAGTTCGATGAAGAAATACCAGAACCGAGTAGTTGAGTTGGCAACAAGGCGGCAACTGAACGAATCCCTGGGAGCTTACATTGGTAAGTGACCTGGGTGAGTGAAGGCAGCCAACGCAGTGGCAAACTCAAATACGATGGTTATGCGGGAATAGCTCAGTTGGTAGAGCACGACCTTGCCAAGGTCGGGGTCGCGAGTTCGAGTCTCGTTTCCCGCTCCAAATTTAGTGGTTCGTATTCAACGAATTACATACCAGATTAAAGGCGCGTTGGCAGAGTGGCCATGCAACGGATTGCAAATCCGTCTACCTCGGTTCGACTCCGGGACGCGCCTCCAATTTACACCCTGCCCGGGTGGTGAAATCGGTAGACACAAGGGATTTAAAATCCCTCGGCTTATGGCTGTGCGGGTTCAAGTCCCGCCCCGGGCACCATATTTCAAGCTGTGAAAAACCAAATAAAATCAAAGCAATATGCAGTAATGTCGTAACCGCCCAAGGGCGGTTTTTTTGTGCCTGCGATTTGGTTCCTAATATCGATTCCTAATATCAGATGCTTTTCTTCTGCCCGCCAACCACTGGCACTACGACAATTTTGCGGTCATAAGCTGCGGTTTGTTCTACATTTTTATGGCCTGTAATTGCCCGCTTCTCGTATAGATCCCCATCAAGATCGGATACACCTTTGGCTTTCAAATCATGAAAGGTGAAATCGAAAAGCAGCTCCGGGAATTTAATCCGGGCTTCTTCGCGCGCTGCACTCCAGCGACTATTAAAACCGTCGCGCGTATAACCAGAACCGTTTGGCTGGTGGATGATAAATATACTGCTCATGCCAGGCTTGAGGATTAAACCTGACGCCATATTGATCACAGATGTAAGGCGAGGGGACCACCCTTTAATTTGGGCTACGCTGGTTTTACTCTGCTTAATCAAAATACCTTCTTCAACGATTTGGCTTTTTTTCATCGACAAGACATCAGCCTGTCTGGCGCAACACAAGTAAGCCAGTTCCATCGCTATTTTAACAATGTCCGGCGCACAGGAATAAAGCGCTTGGTATTCCGCATCCGTTACGTAACGATCTCGCGATTCCTCCTTGAACTTCTTAACTCCTTTCGTGGGGTTGCCTTTAACCATTCCCCGTTCATATCCCCAACGGTACATGCGTGACATAAAAGCTTTTTCGCGGTTGGCCTGCACGCGGCTTTTAAGTCCGCGCTTGTCCATATATTTTCGGACGTGCTCAGGTTTGATTGCATCAGATGGCATTGCGCCAAAAACTGAAAGCACGTTTTTCGAATACTTCAGGTAATCCTTCTGTGTTTCACGCGCCAATTCAAAAAAATCGGCTGACTTGAAGAAACGATCTGCCAAAGACGCCAAAAGTTTGTCATCGGGTATTTCGTTAATGAGCGACTCATATGCCGCCCACACCTTTGACTGAGGTGAATCAAGATTGCATAGGCGTATGGCACCACCGTTTTTTGGGTGGAACTCATACGCTGATCTGCCGCGATAAACACGCGGCGGCATCCATGCATCTTCTGTATTTTTTCTTGTTCTAGCCATTAATCTAACGCGCCGAAGTTTGGTTCATGGTTTTCCTGTTCAGCAACTTTGCGATGTGTAATTGGGTCGTTAAAGTGCTGCCAGGTCGTTCTTGGCCTGCCGTCACGCCGAACCACAAAAAATATGCCTGCTTGCTTCAGGCAATGGCACTGCTTTGACGGAATTTTGTAGCCTGTAATTTTTTCGATATCAGCATCAGAAATTATGTCGTTCTGCATCAGCACATATCCTCCACGCATTACCTGCTGCAACAGGTTTGATTGCTGTGACATGTCACAGCACTAATTTGGTTTCATGCCAGCCGCGATTAGCCCAACATGCTGCTTCGCCTTTGCATGGGCAAACGCTAACCGGCAATCGATCACCACACTTACCGCACTTACGCTTGCTGATTACCCGAAATCTCGAACGCACACGCGCATCATCCTGGCGAATCAGCAACGCTATGTACTCGGCCATCTCATAGGGTTCGCGACCGGGGCGACGTGCTGCGCAGTTGTGCGCCAGCATCGCTAATTCCTGACTATCCAGAACCAGCTCCAGTTTCTGCTCACCGGCAGCTGCCTGACGTGCGCGCTGTTCTGCTTTGCGTTCTGCGGGTGACTTAGGCATTAGTCCTCCGGAGCTGCTGGGTGGTACATCCAGTGGGTGTACTCATCTCTGCCAAATTCACTCTTCCACGCGCCGTTCTCCCAGTAAACGACATCACCAGCGAAATCGCCTTCTTCAATGGCTATACACCACGAGCCATTTCTCGGTGGCTCATCCTCAATGCTCACCCACTCTGCACCACCTGTGGCACATATAGGCTCTATTGGTGCTGTGTGTGGAACAGCGGGGGCTGCTGAAAGCATTGCTTGCCAGCAAAGTAGAGCGCGATGCGCGGCTTGCTGACATCCGCTCATGGCGTCGTACTCTTCCCAAACCTTGGAATCGCTGAAGATTTCATCAGGTTCGGATTCAAAGCCATCAACAATCATTTCTTCAGTTGGTTCAACCGGCACCGCCACCCAGCCATCAGGCAAATTCAAAGCCTGGCTTGCAGGTTGGGTGAGTGCGGCAAGTTGCACCGCCAAGCCCCGAATATCGTTTATAAATTTCTGCGCACTCTCATCGGTGGCTGCATGACGAACATCGACGCACGTCAGGCAAATACGGTCGATCAACTGCTCTTCGGTCATCATGATTTCACCTCGTAGTACCAACACAGACCTGTAGCCACCACTACAACCGCCGCCGCGATGGAGCCGAACACAATACGCAAGTGACGCACACAATCCTGATACATCGGATCGTCATCCAGTCGATAGTGAAGGAAGCTATAGCGCGCACCGTAATTCTCAAACGCAGCTGCCGGTGTTAGGCCACTAACGATAATGTCTCCACTGTTTGTTGCATACCAAACGCCACGCTGCAGGAATATCCGAGGCTTAATCATGTTTCACCTCCACTGCCCGCGAATCACGCCATGCAGAGTAAGAGCGACCAGCTACATTGATCCGCTGCAGCTTAAGCTGGTGGCGTGGCGACTTCATATTGAGATAATCAAAGCCGGTGCGTCCCAGCTTATGAAGTTTGAACATGCACACCCTCCACACGCTTAAACTCAATGACCCACACCCACGGGTCAGCCTGCCAACTTTCCTTTCCGTAAATAGCCTCCCAAAGCCCACTAAATGAACTTGCTGCAGACATGTTGCATCGAAGATCGTTTTTGATGCCGATGGGGAAATATTCGTGATAAAACTGCGGCATATCCGGTTCAAGTGGTAACGGCTCGATCCCCTCGGCGACTGCATCCGATTCGCTAATATCCTGTAAACGCTCCACACGAACGCCGGTAATCTCCAGCGTTATGCGGGAAGCCCAGCGCGGCATGTGGATGGATGGAGTCCAATTTTCAGGCGATACAGGCTTACTGCAATTTACGACTGGCACGCGGTGCGTTTGCTGCGTCCAACTTTGTCTTTCGCTGGCGCGATACACCAGAGTTGCAACGTCCGTAGCTCTGCTATGAACACGAAACGTCTCACGCACCCACAGGCGATCACCTACAGCACCGAACGGGCAGTGATTTGCAAGATAGAGTTCAGCTTTGGCTCCATGGGGCGCTAACTGTAAGCCTCGACCCCAACCGGCATGATCCATCTTCCAAAAGTCACCATCGATAAAAGGCTGGTGTTTGATAGCTCTGCGCGTCTGCGTCTTTCTGCCTTCCAGAACTGCACGAACCATTTCGGCGTTGAAGATAATTCCGCGCTCACGCATGGTCGCCTCCTCGTGCATCTTCGAAGCGGAACTTACGGAAAGCTTTATTCAGGTCACCTTTGGTGCGACGAAGCCCGCGCTTGCGGTTGTGCTTTGGGTTGCGTGCTCGCGGCGTCGCGTGGAACATGACACTGCGTAATGCCTCTTCGCGGTTCATGAAGGCAGCGGCAACACCCTTGACGCCATGCTGCACCATAACCCACGGTCGAATGTGCTCCGGGTGCTTCCAGAGATTAGGTGTGGTGAGAGCGGCCATTTTTATCGACACCATAAAACTATCTGACTTATCGCCCTTTTTCATCGGGCGCAGATAGGCGATGCCTTTGCGATATTTGCTCATCACACACCTCCTTTGGTACTGCCTGCGCGGAGTTCCTCAGCAAATGCTAATGCCGCCATAGCGCAATGATCGGCACTAATCGCCATCTCTCTGTCCTTTTTCGCTACGTAATGCTTGCGCAACTCCTCACGCTCAGCAGCAAACATCTCTACGCCCTCCGCCCGCACCTCGTTGAGCATTGATTCAGTGGCTGGGGTTTCAGGTTTGTTGATCCCGGCGCAGGTGTAGACGCCAGTTCGCTTGCTCTCGATATAGCATTCGCCATCGATGTAATTTTTCAGCGACAGATTCTCGACTGCCAGCACATCAGAAAGAACAGTAATCACATCGAGACGGGTAGCAAGGTCTGATACCAGCTTTGCGATTTCAGTAAGTGGCGCATCTGCGCCCTGAGCTTTAGCAAATGCGTGACCAGCTGCCACGAGTTCTTTGTTAGTCATGCTGGTGGCCCTTAATGTTGAGGTCGCGAAGGTGAATACGTTCTGCAATGCGCTGCGCTTTTAATGGGTTTTTGATTATCTGATCGCCGTGTTCCCAACCTTGCTGCTGCTGGTTGAAGGTGAGGGTGATAGCGCCCACGATGATGTGATCTTTAGGCTTTTGCATCGAGATACTCCCGCTTCGCTGCATCGAACACGCTACCAACAATCTCCACGCCTTCAGCTTCTTGCTTAGGCTGCGCCTTTGTCTCAACGTAAATGGCATCGCCGTGCCGAAAATACGTAATGCCGCTGATGAAAAGCATTCCCCAATCCAAACCAATAATTGAGTAAAATTCGTCATTGCTGACCTTTGTTTGTGGGTAATTGACTTTCCACTCAGCGCTGAGCGATTTGAATTCTTCACTCAAACCTTTTGGCGCTCTTGCTTTCGGCCAACTAGCGAAACCATTATTGCTGGATGGTTTAGTCCATAGTTCTTTGGCTACATGGAACACTTCATTGAAGTTCACTCCATGGAACACTGAGCGGCTAATGTCATTGCTGAACACAGGTCTAGCGCCGAAACGTGCGGCAAATTCTTTGCCTTCAGCACGCATTTTGGTTTCATCCGCGCGCAATTTATCCCACGCCGCCAATTGCTCCGGTTTAATAAATTTCCAATACGCCATTCATCCTCCACGCCTATTTTGGGCTGCAAGAATCCCTTGCCATTGCTGGCAATAAATCACTGAGGGATTCATTTAATTGGCTGACAGGTTCTGCAAAACCTGTAGCCTCGTTACTCCACGTTGAAAGGTATTGCGGTGCCGGGTGCCTCCCGGTGCTCTGGCTGAACTGGCAATAACCAGAGCGGGTTTAGACTTTGAGCCTCAACCGATCGCGTAATCGTTTGGGCCAGTTCACCACACTCGCACTTGGTGCCATCACCACAATGGTTGAGAGCATTAATCGGTTCAGGAAGGTCTTCTGGAGTTTCCTTCGCCACAGAGAAATGCTCTCACCGTTGTGTGCTGACCTCCCAGCCAGCGTGGTTCGGGTAACTGCGCCACCACGCAGCTTACGAACTGGCAGACTTTTACGGTGCTGCCCCCGGTGTTGTGTTCACAGGCCTATGCGATTCCCCGCCGTTCCATGAGGTCTTATTGGCCATATTGGCGCATAGCGCCGAACTGTTCCGCATTACCTGATCCTCCACAACGTTGAGAGCACTTAACGCCTCTGTGACGCGGCTCGGTGCGCCCGTCAAATGCTCTCATCGTTGTGAAAAAGTGGCGGTTAAACCGGTCGAACACTATCTTCCCTCTCCTGATAGGGTTGAAAGCCCCGGAGAAACCGCCCAAACACTCAACGTTTAAAACACAGCCTTGTATTCCACATCCACTTCACAGCATTCGAACGTCATGACACCGGTATCTGCATCACAGATGAGTTCGGCATCAGGGAAGAGGTACAGGAAGGTGATCAAGTCCCGTAAGCTGGTGTCGGCCATTTGCTTGATCATCTTCACTGCGGCTACCTCATGTATACATCCGATGGGTTAAATATACTTGCGAGTATATTAAGTGTAAATACTCAAAGGTAAATAAATTGTACGCACGGGTATATGGATATGAATTAAAAGAGAATTTATTTATCGGCGAGATATTGAGGGCGCAAAAAACCCGGTCAAGACCGGGTTAGAGGGGACTGATGATGGTTAAGGTAGGTTGGTGACTTTTGCATCCACTACAACCCCTATTATCCGACAATTACCATTAATTTCAGTCATAGGGTACTGGGGATTCAACGGCTTAAGAAATTTTCGACCTGCATCAATGACCAATTTCTTAAAGGTGGCTTCGTTCTCACTATCAAGCTTTGCGACTACAAGCTTGCCATTTCTGGCTTCAACCTCTGGATCAATCAGAATTGCCATGCCTTCGGGGATACTTAGCCCAGCCGGCGCTGTCATGGAATCACCTTTAACGTCAAGCCAGAATGAGCTCTCAGAGCAATCAACAGTTGTTTCATACCAGCGGTCGATACTTTTACGGTGATAGGGTTCTACAGCTTCCATCCATTGTCCTGCACTAACCCAGCTGATCACTGGAAAGTTTCCCTTGGGCTCGTTCGGGCCTGCATAGGCCACATTTGAATCTTTAGTGTTTGCTAAACCATCCAACCAACCGCGACTCAGGCCTAAAGAGTCTTCTATTTGACGTGCAGATTGCTCGCCAATATTGCGCTTGTTCGCCTTACCTGAAGGGTAAAGCATTCGAGAAACTACGGTCGCATCAAGGCCTGCTGCCTCTGCGAACTTCCGCTGAGTTTCATATCCATCAACCAGCTCTTGAAGCTTAAGTCGGCGGATTTCGTAGATGTCATGGCTTGGTTCGGTTTTCATACCAAGATCATACGAAAAATTACTCGCAGGTAAATGACCCTCAGGTATTGAATAAAATATACTTGCGGGTATACTCATTTCGTCAACCACTGGAGGCTTCATGGAAACGTTACGAACGTATCTGAATGGCCTTGCGCTGGGTAAGCAACGGGACTTCGCTGCAACTTGCGAAACTTCAATTGAATACCTCCGTAAGGCAATTAGTAAGGGTCAAAAATTAGGTCCGGCGTTATCAGTTTTGATCGAGATTAACTCAGCCGGCGCTGTAAGTAGAAAAGACCTTCATCCCGACGACTGGATGAAAATCTGGCCCGAACTGAATTCTAAAGCGACCGCCGCTTAGCGGTAACTACAACAGGAATAATGAAATGGTAGACACCATCAACACAGCGATTCGCCTGATGTGCAAAGCACATCCACACGGTCGTTTGGGTATGGCTGATGACATGGGCATGACCATCGATCAGTTCCACAACCACCTGTACCGCAAGTGCGGTAGTCGCTTCTTCTCTCTGGACGAGCTGCAGCGTATGGAAGACCTGTCGCGCAGCACTTACCTGGCTGAGTACTTCGCTCATCGTAAGGGCCTGACGCTGGTGGACGTTTCAACCGTTGAGAAAGTGGACAAGGTTGATCTGTATGACATCGAGCTGCGCAACAAAGCAACTGCCGGAAAGCTGGCTATCGCTAAACAGGAAGCGGTAGCAGACGGTGTTATTGACCAAAAGGAGCTTAAAACGCTGTCTGGATTGTTTCAGCAAAAGATGCGCGGCCAGATTCATGGCTTTCTTGGCTTCCTCGCGCTGTACGGCGTTGGCGTAACAGAGCATTCGGTAGACATGTTTATGTCCAACCGCAAAGCAGAAGTGGGCATGCAGATTCAGGCACAGGAATTATGAGATGGGTAGAGCAGAAAGGTTGAGCGCCCCAGTTTGCAGACCGGAGCGCTCGGCATCGTCAAATCAACTTGCGTGGAGAAGTAACGACATGAACAGCTTAATTCAAACAAGACCTTTAGTGCAATTCCGCTGCCGCGTGGAGGCTGGTCAGTTGCGGTATGAGCAAATATTACGCGTTGCAGGTCAGGCCGACAACTACCAGTCTGCGGAACCGTTGGTAGTTCAGAACGCGTGGAATGACTTTTACCGTAAACCGGAGGCTGACAAGTGCGAGAGATTAACCGCTGGTTCAGAGATCGTCGCGGTATTCCCGTTCGAGTTATCCGCTGGGAGCCTGAATCAGACCGCGTTATCTACCTCCGCGAAAATTATGAACATGGTGAGTGCTTCTGCCCTCTGCACCAGTTCCAGCGCGACTTTTGGGAAATAGAGGCACCACATGAGCGTTAAATTATCCGCATACGTCTGGGACGGTTGCGCCGCAGCGGGAATGAAGATTACCAGCGTGGCCATCATGGCGCGACTAGCTGATTTCTCCAGCGATGAAGGGATTTGCTGGCCTTCGATTGCCACTATATCTCGTCAGATTGGAGCTGGTCCAAGCACCGTTCGCGCAGCCATTCGCAAGCTCGAAACCGATGGATGGCTGACATCTACAGCTCGCCGTAAGGGCAACCGCAACACCTCAAACATGTACCAGTTGAACGTGAAGATGCTGAGAGATATGGCTAACTCTCATGCGCCAGAATCTGACACATCAAATTTTGACGCGTCAAATACTGATGCATCAAAAACCGGCGCAACAGTTTCTGACGCATCAAAATCTGGTGCACCAGATTACCAGCACAGTGGCAGTTTTCACCCGCCAGAATCTGGCGACGATCCGTCAGTAAATTCAACTAATGATCCAACAGATAAAACACCTTGTCAGGTTGCTTCACAACCAGACGACATCGAACCGGCAAAAATCGTTCTGGATCACTTTAATCAGAAAACTAATTCGAGCTATCGCGATGGGAAAACCACGATGGGATTTATTCGTGGTCGCCTTGCCGAACCTGATTACGTATCAGAAGACCTGATTTTGGTTGTTGATTACCTCACCGCTAAGTGGTTAGACGATCCGAAAATGTGCGACTACCTGCGACCGAAGACCATTTTCGGGCCTGAAAATTTCTCCGAGTATTTCCAGAAAGCAAAGGTTTGGCACCGAAAAGGCAGGCCAGCTTGCATAGGCGGCAAGTGGCAGCATGACGTAATGCATGTGCCGAGCGCTGACTACGAAATTCCTGATGGCTTCCGGGGGTAACGATGAACACTGAAACGCTGATTCTTACGCACCTGATGGCCTTTCCCGGCCAGACCCCGGCACAGATCGCCAGAGCTATCGGACGCACCCGCAGCACCGTAGTTTCTGCACTGCCGGTGATGACCGCTGTTGGTGATGTCTGGAGCGACGCCGAAGCCCACTACTTCACCGCAGAGCCAGCTGGCGATGGCGACGAAAAATACATTGCCCTCAGCAATAAGGCTTACAGCCTTCAGGACCGCAATTTGTGGAACCGCGCGGCCAATGTCTGGCAGCAGGCGCAGCAGTCAACCCGCAAAGCTGGTCTCCGTGAGAAAGCGCGAATCCGGGCAAACATGTGCGTGGCGAAGGCAAAAGAGCGCGACCCGAAGCCAGCACCCGATCCGTTTGGTAACCGTGGGAGCTTCCGCCGATGAAAGCAGCCATCAAAGCGCACTACTGGCGCAACGAAGATTACTACCGTGGCATTCGCGCAGCGGTTCTGATGATTACCGGTTTAGTTATTGCCCTGATATGGGAGTTGAAAACAGCATGAGCAATTTGCTTCAGGTTTACAAAAACAAAGATGACAACGAAACCGACATCACGGTACGTAAAACTTACCTGCTGGGCGTTAGTGAGTTGTATATCGAACCTGGTTACAACGTTCGCGACATCGATCAGGCTCATGTCGAAGAATTCCGCGATGCGTACATTGCCGGTGAGAATGTTCCACCTCTGACCGTTCAGGTGACAAAGCAGGGCGTGAAGGTGATCGACGGTCACCACCGCTGGCACGGCGCGAAGCTGGCGCAGGAAGCAGGACATGAAATCCGCCTGGAGTGCAAAGACTTCGTAGGCAACGAGGCAGAGCGCATCGCCTTCATGGTGACGAGCAGTCAGGGTCGCCCACTTGAGCCGCTTGAGCGCGCTGCAGCATACCAGAGGCTGAAAAATCAGGGCTGGGAACCGGCAGAAATCGCGAAAAAGGTTAAACGCTCTCCGTCAGACATCGATCAACATCTGGCGCTGTTGACCGTAGGTGATGACTTAATCGAAATGGTGAAGGCCGGCGAAGTTGCGGCCACAACTGCAGTAGCTATGGTTCGCGAGCATGGCGCGAAGGCTGAAACCGTTGCCAAAACGCAGCTGGCAAAAGCGAAGGCAGACGGCAAGAAGAAACTGACCCGCGCCGCCGCAATGCCGCAGTTCAGTGCGACTCGCGCGCGGCGTCTGGTTGAGCTGTTGAAGGATGCCGTCCTACTTCAGGACAACCCTGATTTAGAATATTTTAAACTGCCACCCGGAGTTGCAGTTGAGATCACCAGCATCCTCCAGGAATACGAGCAGCATTCTGCACAAACCCGGGAGGATGAATGAAATTAACCCTGCCATTTCCTCCGACAGTAAACACCTACTGGCGTCACACGCCAAAGGGAGTATTAATCAGCGCCTCCGGGCGCTCTTTCCGTTCAAACGCGATCGCCGCGGTATACATGCAGTTAGGCCGCAAGCCTAAGCCGCTGGATTGTGCCGTAGAAGTCACCGTGATTATTGCACCACCTGATAGCCGATCTCGCGACCTTGATAATTACCTGAAAGCGCTATTCGACAGCCTGACACATTCCGGCATCTGGAAAGACGACAGCCAAATTAAGCGAATGGCGGTTGAGTGGGGGCCAGTTACTAAGAGCGGCTACGTTGAGATTACCATTGGTGCATATCAGGCGGTGGCGGCATGAGGGCGATACTGACACCTGAAATCGCGCATCAAACTGGCATTGTGCTGCTGAAGCCGGGACGCGAGTTGCTACCGATGTTTCGTGGACGCGTTCTGGTGTGCACCCCATCGGGCGATGTATCGAACCTGCCCTCAGGTTTAATCAACGACAGCGCCCAGCCATTGCTTGATGAGCCGCTGCTGAAAACCTTCCTCGCTGATGAACGAGTGATCGATGCTGCTGGTGGATGGGAGGCACACGTCACATGGGTGCAAAAAATTCGCTCTTGTCAGCAACACGAAAAAGATTCTTATCATCACCACGATTACACTACGTTGCGGACCGAACGCGGAGCGGTTTGCCTGTGCTACACCCATGATAATTTTTGCCGCGCGAATGGCGCACCGGCACAACTGGAAGAAGTCGCAGCAGACAATCTTTCCAGGTGGATTATCGAATCAGCATGCATCCAGATGGGATTAGGCGCAGATCACCTGATGACGTTGCCAGAGCTTTGCTGGTGGGCATGCATCAGGGAAGTTATCGACCTGATACCGGAAGCACCAGCGCGGCGCGTTCTACGTATGCCGGTGGAGAAGCCAGCAACTGGGCCAATGCCGGAGGCAGATATCAACCCGGCACGCGCTGCGCGGGAAGTGATTCAGGAAGCGGTAGAGTCGGTTAAGCAGGTGATGACCATCAAAGCCGACCCGGATTCGCCGCAGTCGTTTATGGCGAGACCAAAACGGCTGCGCTGGAGCAATGAGAAGTACACGCGTTGGGTCAAGGTGCAGCCATGCGGCTGCTGCAATAAACCAGCAGACGACCCACACCACATAATCGGACACGGACAGGGAGGAATGGGAACGAAGGCGCATGATTTGTTTGTGATACCGCTTTGCAGGGCGCATCACGATGAACTGCACCGGGACATGAGGGCATTCGAAGAAAAATACGGCAGTCAGTTAGAGCTGCTGTTCAGGTTCCTTGATCACTCGATTGCAGTCGGCGTGATCGGGTAAATTAAAAAGCGTGGAGGAATATTTATGCGTGACATGTCACAGGTATTAGAACGTTGGGCAGGATGGGCGCGCTCTGATCGTAGCGGTGTAGATTACTCACCAATTGCGGCTGGGTTCAAAGGGCTGCTACCACAGGATTCAAAAATGACCCTGTCATGCACTGATGATGATGGTTTGGTCATTGAGTCATGCTTAGCCAAACTTCGCGCCCGCCGTCCTGATGAACACGAGTTAATTGTGCTGCATTACTTTTACAACATATCTAAACGCAAGCTCGCGCAGCGCGCGAAATGCGACGAGAAGATGATCCGCATTCAGGTCCAATTGGCTGAAGGTTTTATTGAAGGTTGTCTGGCATGGCTGGATGTTCGGCTTGAAATGGACCCGGAATTAGAGCCCAGAAAAATTATTCAAAAAACATTAACGCGGTCCGCAAAATCATTGGTAATGTGATAAGAGTCGTTACTACGCAGTACTACTTATCATCAAGAATCAGTTGCAAATAACGTGAGTGATTTAAATCGCCCGAAGCCTCACCAGCTATCGGGCGTTTTTATTCTTGACAGAAAAAATCAGATTTTGTAAATAGTAAATCGCCTGATGTGTATCGTTCTTTAGTCCAATCATTCATCTCGCATATCAGGCCGAAAGCCCCGTCTTAACCGATGGGGCTTTTTGTTTTTAATAATTAACCCTGTGGCTGACGGGCCAGGTAACTATCGCGGAACGCGTCAGGGTTCATATTTTAGAGGGTCGCCATAGAGCGGCCTTCTTTCGTTTTTGCGCCCGCCAATCACTGTTATCCGAAACTTTCACGCCGTGGCGGTGCGCAATTTTTTATTTCGAGACTACCGACGGCACCGACCTATTGGGAGGTGAGGATGAAACGCATGCCAGAACGTGATCCGGGCTTCTGGGCAAGCCTGCTTGCCTGGCTATACGCCCACAAAAATGAATCGGGTTATGCCGGATTAGCCGGTGTGATGGCGATTCTTCGCGCGACGTATTTTGGCCGTGACACATGGCCGCGCCGCTTGCTTGATGCCGCTATGTGCAGCGTGTTTGCGTTTTTTCTTCAACCGACGCTTCAGGTAATGGGCTCCGTTTTCAACTGGAACTTCAGCGACGACTTAACGCGAGTGGTTGCCGTCTTCCTCGGCTTCCTTGGCGTTGACTGGTTTTCAACAAAACTTCGTCGTTTCATCGATAAGCGATTAGGGGATGGCAATGCTGACACCCAGTAATTTCCAGCGCGCCACCGGCGTATCTGATGCGCTGCGCGACAAGTGGTTTCCCCGCACAGCTGCCAGCATGAGCTCATTCGGTATCAATACCCCATTACGTCAGGCGCACTTTCTGGCGCAGGTGGGGCATGAGTCAGCCGGATTCACGAAAGTGGAAGAGGGTCTGAATTACAGCGAGAACGCGCTAACTGCCATGTTCGGTAAACGCATCACTGTGGCACAGGCTAAAGCCTACGGGCGCAACGCTGAACACGCCGCCAATCAGAAGATGATCGCCAACATCATTTACGCAAACCGTAATGGCAATGGTGATGTTGCTTCCGGTGATGGTTATCGCTATCGCGGGCGTGGACTGATTCAGATTACCGGCAAAGCGAATTACGCAGCCCTTTCCGGGCAGCTAAGCGCTGATGTAGTGGCAAACCCTGACCTGCTGACTGAAAACCTTCAAGCGGCGATGTCAGCAGCTGCATGGTGGAAGAATCACGGCTTAAACGAACTGGCAGACCTTGATGATGTTACCCGCATCACCAAAGTCATTAACGGTGGCACTAACGGTCTGGATGACAGGAAATCCCGCTTACTAAAAGCTAAGGGGATTCTATGTTCAACGTAATCGGCTTTATCCGAAACTATTCGCACGTAATCATCATTGGTCTTATCTGCATTTGTCTCTGGGGACTGAATGCCCGTAACTCACAGCTGACTGCCACCAACGAGCGGCTGGAGCAACTGGCAAACAGCAAAGACGGTCAGATAAACGATCTGCGCTCCAAGAACGACGACTTAGCCGCCAGCGTCAATGACCTGGTGAAGGCGGTTAACAAGCAAAACGCGGTGATGAGTCAGGTGGCAGAACAGCGCGCAGTGACGGCACAGCAGAACAGGAAATTACAGAATGAGATTAAGCGCTATCTGGAAGCGGATAAATGCGCTGCTGCTCCTGTCGACAGTCGCGCTGTTGAGCGGTTGCGGGACGCAGCAAAGTCAGCCAGTGGAGTACCGGACAATCAGCCAGCCGCGATTAACTCTGCCGGCGGACCTGACAAACCGAATTGAAGCGCCAGCGGTACCGGACGTATTGACGTTTGGCGAGTCGGTACAACTGAACGGCGTACTTTATGGCGTCATTGAGAAATGTAACGTTGACCGTGCAGCCATACGTGAACTTGAAAAGCTCTAAAAGTCTAATTCCCAGATGATCATCGCTTCATGTTTATTGATGATGCAGTAAAACCATATTAGATTATGGTTTTAAGCGGAAATCCTAGCGATGGCGAAAAAAATTGGAGTGTTGTTGAAAGTTTTTTCTTGCGAGGAGTTTAGGGACAGCTTTCTTAGCGGTATTCTTTATATGAATACAATTGAATTTTTCAGAAACTTTGAGGAGTCGATTGAAGGTAATATTGCAGATAAGCATGAGGCTTTAACAGCATGGATGCAGCCGCATGATTTTATTTTAGAGTTTGAAGTTGATGGGGTTAAGCATGTTTTTAATCCTGAAGATATGGCTGGCCCAATGACTACCAGTATGAACTTACATAACAATGCTAATGTATTTTGTATGACTCAACTTCATTCTCATGACTTAGATATGACTAATCTTAAAGGTGAAGAAGAGATAAAATTAGCGCGCTCATACTTCACTTTACCTAAAGAAGTCGAAGCTCTTGGAGATTACACTGTCGTGATTACGAACCCAAGTGAGTTTTTAAATAGATTTAGGAATGCTGCACAAAAACTCTATGAAGAACAAAAAGCAAATTGGTACTGTTCTAAGCAAGTTCAATATTATGATGAGTTGAATTCAAGCCTCGTTCTTGAAGATATGATGAACGCACCTTTTCACAAACAAAGTAAATACTCACATCAAAGTGAATATAGGCTTTGTGTTATTAGTGATAACGCAAGTGGTGAAGTTTTAAAATTGGATATCGGAGATATAAAAGATATTGCATTTAAAACAATGACTAAAGATTTCAACTCACTTGTAGAGCTTAAAATCATTAACTGAAAGGCATGAATTATGAGTTTTCCCAAAGCTCTTATTTATAACAGCCGTTGGGACAAGGCAAGATTGTCATTTCTGAAATTGCACCCGCTCTGCTTAATGTGTCATCGGCAGGGGCGGGCGGTCGCCGCAACCGTAGTCGATCACATCACGCCTCACCGTCTGAAAGAAGCAATTAGCGGCGGTAAGCAGGATGATATCGCTAAAGCCCAGAAGCTTTTCTGGGATAAAGCCAACTGGCAACCTCTCTGTAAGCAGCACCACGACTCCACCAAGCAGCGCGAAGAGAAGCGCGGACACATCATCGGATGCGATGAGAAAGGTCTGCCACTGGACCCACAGTCGCACTGGCGCAGGGGATAATTCAAAAACAAACGGGGAGGGGCGGTTTGAGAGTTCAGGGGTCATCGTATTCCTGACCGCCCGCCCCCCTTTTTATGCACAACCGCGAAATGAAAAGTTTTTTTCTGGGAGGTTTTTATGGCCGGAAGACGACCAAAACCTACCCATCTGAAAGTTGTTACAGGGAATCCCGGCAAGCGCGCTCTCAATAAAAAAGAGCCAAAGCCAGCCCGTGAAATTCCCAGCCCTCCATCACATCTGACCGACTGGGGTAAAACAGCCTGGGGAAAGTTGACCGTTCTTCTTGACGGAATGGGTGTCCTCACGGTTGCGGATACCCTTGCGCTCGAACGGCTCTGCGATCTTTATGCGGAAATTCTGCAATTGCGCCAGATAGTCGATATCGAAGGGCGCACTTATACGACTAAAACCCAGATGGGTGATTTTCTGATTAAAGCAAACCCGGCTGTCGCCATGCTGGCCGATGTTGATCGCCGGTTCAAAAGCTATCTGGTGGAGTTCGGCCTTACACCGGCTGCCCGGTCAAAGGTAAATGCTGATGGTGGAGAAAAAGAAGAAGACCCGCTCAACCAGTTCTTCGGTTGATCCGGCTACACAATATGCCACGGACGTTACCAGCGGCTCAGTCATAGCGGGCCCGGATATTCGCGCTGCCTGCGCCCGGCACCTTCGAGATTTAGAAGAAGGGCCAGAGCGCGGACTATTTTGGGATGTTGAAGCTGTAACTCGGGTCGTTAATTTCTTTGCTCAGGTTCTGAAGCTTAACGGCGGGGAGCATGAGGGAAAACCTTTTATCCTGCTGCCATGGCAGTGTTTCATCGTGGGTTCTTTGTTTGGCTGGAAAGCGGAGGACGGTACGCGCCGCTTTCGCATGAGCTACATCGAATCCGGTAAGGGTTCTGGCAAGTCGCCTTTGGCTGGCGGTGTTGGCCTTTACCTGCTGATGGCAGACAAGGAGCCACGCGCAGAAGTATATGCGGCGGCCACAAAAAAAGACCAGGCGATGATCCTGTTTCGCGATGCGGTAACGATGGTCGATCAGTCGCCCGCGCTGGCGAAGCGCATCACCAAATCCGGCACCGGGCTGAACGTGTGGAATCTAGCGTTCCTGCAGACAGGCTCTTTCTTCAAGCCGATCAGCTCCGATGATGGTCAGTCAGGTCCGCGCCCGCACGGCGCATTGATTGATGAAGTGCATGAGCACAAAACAAACGCCGTTGTAGAAATGATGCGTGCCGGGACTAAGGGACGCCGTCAGGCGCTGATGTTTCTCATCACCAACAGCGGTCACGATAAGACCAGCGTCTGTTATGAGTACCATGAGTACGGGCGCAAGGTTGCTGCCGGTGACCTGGTTGATGACAGTTTTTTCAGCTTCATCTGTTCACTGGATGAGGGCGACGACCCGTTTAAGGACGAAACGTGCTGGGGTAAAGCTAACCCATCACTGGGTCAGACCTTCACGGATAAGTACCTGCGGGAGCAGGTGACGCAGGCGCGGGGCATGCCTTCAAAAGAGAGCATCGTCCGCCGTCTGAATTTCTGCCAATGGGTGGAAGCATCCGATCCGTGGATTGACAGCGACACCTGGATGAACTGCGAACAGGAATTCGACCCCGAGGATTTAGCGGGTGAAGAGTGTTATGGCGGTCTGGACCTGTCAGGCTCACGTGACCTGACGGCGCTTGCGCTTTACTTTCCGAAATCAAAAAAGCTTTTAGTCGAGTTCTGGACGCCGAAAGATTCTCTGCTGGAGCGTGCCAAAACTGACCACGTTCCTTATGACGCCTGGCTGCGTAATGGTTTTATTCACGCGCCGCCGGGTAAGGCGGTCAACTACGGTTTTGTGGCGGTTCGTATCGGTGAGCTGGCGGCCAGATACGATATTAAGTGCATCGCGTTTGACCAGTATCGCATCAAGTATCTGGTGCCTGAGCTTGAGAGCGAGTCTGTGAGCGTTGACCTGGTTCCTCACGGTCAGGGCTTTTATAAGGCGCAGGAGTCCGGTTTGTGGATGCCACGATCAATTGAGCTTTTCGAAGAGCACCTTAATAACCGGGTACTGGTTATCCGGCCTAATCCCTGCCTGCGCTGGAATGCCGCCTCTGCGGTGCTTGAGGCTGACCAGAAGGACAACCGCATATTTGCCAAAAAGAAAAGTACCGGCCGTATCGACGGCGTGGTGGCTTCCGCTATGGCAATAGGTGCAGCAGAGGATGCAGTGCTGGTGGACAGCGGCGATCCTGATGACTTTTTTGATGACCCGATCATGGTAGGTATCTGATGAAGGAAAAAAAACAGCCGGGTCGCATCAAGAGCGCGATTGTGAACTGGCTTGGCGAGTCGATTGGGCTTAATGACGCTGCGTTCTGGCAGGAGTGGTACGGCACAAGCAGCAGCGGCAAGGTCGTGACAGCAGAGAAAGCGCTGGCGCTGGCCTCTGTCTGGGCCTGCGTGCGACTGCTCAGCGAGTCGGTTTCAACCCTGCCCATGAAGGTTTACGAACGTGCTGCCGACGGTTCCCGCAAGCTTGCTCTGAATCATCCGGCCTATCAGTTGCTTTGCCGTCGCCCGAACAGTGAAATGACACCGTCACGATTCATGCTGATGGTGGTTGCCAGTATCTGTTTGCGGGGAAACGCCTACGTTGAGAAAAAGATGATCGGCACCAAGCTTGTTTCGCTTGTGCCACTTCTTCCGCAGAGTATGAAGGTAGAACGCCTCGACAGCGGTGAGCTGCAATATACCTACACCGAAAAGGGCATACCACGCATCATTCCTGTGAAGAACATGATGCATATTCGTGGTTTCGGCCTTGATGGTGTCTGCGGGATGATGCCGATGCGAACCGGGCGTGACGTATTCGGGGCGGCAATGGCTGTCGAAGAATCTGCCGCCAAGATTTTCGAAAACGGTATTCAGACTTCAGGCTTTTTCCTGTCGAAGAATCTGCTGACAAAAGAGCAGCGCCAGAAAAACCGTGAAAACCTTAACCGGTTCGTTGGGTCAAAAAATGCCGGTAAGGTAATGGTCCTTGAAGGCGATATGTCCTATCAGGGCATTACGCTGAACCCAGAAGATGCTCAGATGCTGGAGTCACGTTCGTTCAGCATTGAGGAAATCTGCCGCTGGTTCCGCGTACCGCCGTTTATGGTGGGTCACGTAGACAAGCAAAGCAGCTGGGCGTCGAGCGTAGAGGGCATGAATCTGCTGTTCCTGACGAATACGCTGCGTCCGATGCTGGTAAACATTGAACAGGAGATTTCACGCTGCCTGCTGAACGGTGATGAAGACCTGTTTGCTGAGTTCTCGGTTGAAGGCCTGCTTCGTGCTGACAGTGCCGGACGCTCCGCTTATTACACCACGGCACTGCAAAACGGCTGGATGTCACGTAATGATGTGCGCCGTCTGGAGAATCTGCCGCCAATTGAAGGCGGTGATATCTACACCGTACAGCTGAACCTTACCCCGCTTGAGGACTTGCGCAAAAACAGCATCGAAGCAAGGGCTACTATGTTGCGAGAGGTTCACAATGCCGTTTTCCCGGACATTCCTTTAGAACAGTCACCGCTTAGACAAGCGGCTTAGGAGCAACCCCCATGACATTGAAAAGTCTTCCGGCAGCGCCGGAGGGGCGGCCTTTTGCGCGCGAAAATCGCGATCTGCCGTCATCCGCAATGGAGCGCTGGAACGGCGGTATTAAAGCCGCAAAGCAGGCAGAAAACAGTATTTCCGTCTTCGACGTCATTGGCGCTGACTGGTACGGAGATGGCGTCACCGCCAGTCGCATCGCTGCCGCCCTCCGGTCAATCGGCGGTGCTGATGTTACCGTAAATATCAATTCGCCCGGCGGCGATATGTTTGAAGGTTTGGCAATTTATAACCTGCTGCGCGAGTACGAGGGGAAAGTCACCGTCAAGGTGCTGGGCCTCGCTGCCTCTGCAGCTTCAATCATCGCGATGGCCGGCGATGAGGTCCAGATTGGTCGCGGTGCCTTCCTGATGATCCACAACTGCTGGGTGTATGCGATGGGCAACCGTCACGACCTGCAGCAGATTGCGGCTGACATGGAGCCTTTTGATAAAGCCATGAACGATATCTACGGCGCTCGCACGGGGCTGGATACCGCCACTATCGACGCAATGATGAACGCTGAAACCTACATCGGCGGCAGTGATGCCGTTGATAAGGGATTTGCGGATCGGCTGCTTTCTGCAGATGAAATTGCGGACGACGACGATAGCCCTGCAGCTGCATTACGCAAACTGGACGCGATGCTGGCTAAAACCGATGCACCACGTTCAGAACGTCGAAAACTTCTTAAAGCATTAACCGGCAGCAAGCCAGGCGCTGCTGCCACCCCTGAAGGTATGCCGGGCGCTACCGACGAAATCAACCCTGAAAGTATTGAGCAACTTCAAAACGCGCTGGCCGCGTTCGGCAAATAAGGAATCATCATGTCAGATGTAAATGAGTTACTGAAGAAAGTATCTGCAAAGCTGGAAGAGGTCTCCGGCACCTTCAGCGCTAAGGCTGAAGACGCGCTTAAGGAGGCAAAAAACTCTGGTCAGCTGTCAGCCCAGACTAAAGAAGCGGTAGATAAAATCGCCACTGAGTTCAACGCCCTCAATGATGCGAATAAAACGCTGAAGGCGTCACTCGGTGAGCTGGAACAGCACGTCGCTCAGATGCCTATGAACCACGCGGCCAAAGTTGTTGAAACCGTGGGTCGTCAGGTTATCTCATCTGAAGCGCTTAAGACCTTCACCGCTGGCGTTGAAGGGAATAAACGCATCAGCATTCCGGTGAGTGCAGCACTGGTGTCAGTCGATGTTCCTGGTCAAATTGTTGCGCCTGATCGCCTGCCCGGTATCGACACCCAGCCAAAACAACGACTGTTTATTCGTGATTTGATCGCGCCGGGCCGTACTGCCTCAAACACCATTTATTGGGTGCAGCAGACCGGCTTCACCAATAGAGCTGCTGCAGTGGCTGAAAACACGACCAAACCGTACAGCGACATTGCTTTCGCGGAGAAAATCACGCCAGTCCGCACGATCGCTCACATGTTTAAGGCGGCTAAGCAGATTCTGGATGATATGCCGCAACTGCAGTCCACTATTGATGCAGAGCTTCGCTATGGGCTGAAATATGTTGAAGAGCAGGAGATTCTTTTCGGCGATGGCACTGGTGCACATCTCGACGGTATTGTTCCGCAGGCTTCAGCTTTTGCCGCTGCCTTTGAAGTTGAAAGTCAGAACGGCATCGACGATTTGCGCTTAGCCATGCTTCAGGCTCAGCTTGCGCGATTCCCGGCTTCGGGTCACGTCCTGCACTTCATCGACTGGGCAAAGATCGAATTGACCAAAGACACGCTGGGTCGCTATATACTGGCGAACCCTGCGGCGCTGACGGGGCCAACCCTGTGGGGTCTTCCGGTCGTGGCTACCGAAGCGGCCGCATTTCAGGGCAAATTCCTGACAGGCGCATTCAATGCCGGTGCACAAATCTTTGATCGTGAAGATGCCAACGTTGTGATCTCCACTGAAAACGCCGACGACTTTGAGAAAAACATGATCTCAATCCGTTGTGAAGAGCGTCTGGCGCTGGCCGTTAAGCGTCCTGAAGCGTTCGTTTACGGTTCATTCACCGCACCTGTTTCAGCTGCGTAAAAGCAACGGCGGCCTCCGGGCCGCCTTTCCGGGAGTTACACATGAAACTTCTTCTAGTTAAACCGAATTATTTCGGCGGAACTGTCATTTCTGAAGGCAATACCATTGAGACCGACGAGCAGCATGGTCGCGAGTTGATTAAAAAAGGCTTTGCAAAACTGGTTGAAGACGATACTGCTGCTCTGCCAGAGCCAGAGCCAGAGCCAGAGCCAGAGCCAGAGCCAGAGCCAGAGCCAGAGCCAGAGCCAGAGCCAGAGCCAGAGCCAGAGCCAGAGCCAGAGCCAGAGCCAGAGCCAGAGCCAGAGCCAGAGCCAGCAAAAGGTAAAAACAAGAAAGGCTAAAGACAATGCTTCTGACGCTCGAAGAAATCAAATCACAGTGCCGTCTGGAAAGCGATTTCACTGCAGAGGATCAGCTTCTTGAGCTTCTTGCTCTGGCTGCTGAAGCGAAGGCTGTGACCTACCTCAACCGCAACCTCTATAAAACGGTTGCTGACATTGCCCCGCTTGATACTGACGGCATGGTGATCACCGAAGATATCCGCCTTGCTCTGCTGATGCTGGTCAGTCACTGGTACGAACATCGTAGTTCTGTGTCTGAAGTAGAGATGACAGAGACGCCTCAGGCGTTTGAATTTCTTCTTTATTCACGCCGTCTGCCTGTGTCGGGGTATTGATATGCAGTTAAGGTCATCAAATACCAGCGCTGTATTTACGCTGCCCGATCCCGGTGAACTGAATAAGCGCATTCATTTACGCCAGCGTATAGACCAGGCGGCAGCGAATTATGGCGTTGAGCCGGTTTATCAGAATGAAAAGGATGTGTGGGCAAAGGTCCGGCAGGTCGGAGCCACAACCTATCACGAATCCATTCAGGCTGATGACATCATTACCCATTACATCACGATCCGTTTTCGTCAGGGCATCACTTCTGATTTTGAAGTGGTTTTTGGAGGCAACATCTACAGGGTTAAGCGCCTTCGCGATCTTAACTCCGCTGGCCGTTACCTGCTGATGGAGTGCGAGGAGCTGGGCGCGGTAGATCGCGATGGAGAGATGTATGGCTAAACCACTGCTGCATGTCGATTTCGACCAGCCGAAAGAATTCGTTTTTAACCGAGCCAGGATGCGTAAGGCCTTCGTGAAATTAGGGCAGGTGCATATGCGTGATGCCCGCCGGATGGTGATGCGTAGAGGTCGTTCCTCTCCGGGGGAAAATCCGGGATTTCGCACTGGCAGGCTGGCCCGCTCAATCGGTTACTACGTACCACGGGCATCTAAAAACCGTCCGGGTCTGATGGTGCGCATTGCTCCCAATCAGAAACGTGGCGAAGGCAACCGTCTTATTGAAGGCGATTTCTATCCGGCCTTTCTCTTTTATGGGGTCAGGCGCGGGGCTAAACGCGGTAAAAGCCATCATAAAGGCAAGTCTGGTGGAAACGGCTGGCGTATAGCGCCACGCAAAAACTATATGGCGGAAGTGCTTGAATCCCGCAAGAGCTGGACACGTTATGTCCTCAGCAGGGCGCTTCGTACTTCCCTCAGGCCTGAAAGGAAAAAGAAATGAAGCTGTCTCTGGTAATAGCTGCGCTTCGTGCGCGATGTCCGCGCTTTGCGGGTAACGTAGCAGGTGCGGCGGAATTCAAAGCCATTCCTGAAACCGGGAAAATGAAGCTACCAGCTGCTTACGTGGTGCCGACTGAGGACATCACCGCCGAACAAAAGTCCTTAACCGACTACTGGCAGAACGTCACCGAGGGATTTGCAGTTGTCGTGGTGCTGGACAACACCCGTGACGAGCGCGGTCAGGCATCAGGCTATGACGCGGTGCATGATGTGCGGGGTGAAATCTGGAAGGCTCTGCTGGGCTGGGAGCCGGATGAAGACGCGGGTCCAGTAGCATACTCGGGTGGCCAACTTCTTGATATGGACAGGGGCCGCCTTTATTACCAGTTTGAGTTCATGCTGACACGTGAAATTACTGGTGAGATGACGCGCCAGCAGGACGATCTCAACGCCCTGGATGAATTCAGTGAAATTGATGTCGATGTGGATTTCATCGCCAAAGACCAGAAACCAGACGGCATCATCGAACACAAACTTCGGGTCAACATCAGCGAGTAACCAATGAAACTAAAACCTGTAGCCGGGCGATCAGTTCCTGATCCTGCCCGTGGCGACCTGTTGCCCAAAGAAGGGCGAAACGTCGAAATGAGTACTTACTGGCTCCGCCGTATGAAGGCTGGAGATGTTACGGAAGTCAAAGCAGAGAGCAAGGCTTCTGCAAAAGACGCAACTAAACAAGGTGGCGAGTGATGACTGTCAGCTTTAATCAGGTGCCTTCTGATATCCGCGTGCCGCTGTTCTGGGCAGAAATGGATGCCAGTCAGGCGAACAGCGCGAGTTCAAGCAGCCCGGCACTGTTAATCGGTACTGTGGCGACCACGGCAACGGTTGTGAAAAACTCACTCACTATCATGCCATCAGCTGACCTAGCCGGGAAAATCTGCGGCTTCGGCAGCCAGTTGCACCGCATGGTCAAGCGCTATCGCGCCATCGACCCCTTTGGTGAACTCTGGATTCTGGCAGTAGGTGAATCAACGGGTGCGCAGGCGGCAGGCTCGGTAGTCATTGCAGGCACCGCGCAGGCATCAGGAACGCTCAGTCTTTATATCGGCGTCGAGCGTGTGCAGGCCTCCGTGGTTATTGGCGATGAGGCTGCTGACGTTGCCACTACGCTTGCGGCCGCTATCAATGCGAATGCCAGCCTGCCTGTCACCGCGACCGCCACTGACGGCACCGTTGCAGTCAAGGCTCGGCATAAGGGGCTGACCGGGAACGACATCCCGTTGATGCTTAACTATTACGGCACGGTGGGCGGTGAAACTACCCCGGACGGCATTACCGTGACCATTACAGCGCTTTCTGGCGGCACCGGTTCACCTGACCTTACCGACACCATTGCTGCGATGGGTGATGAGCCGTTTGATTTTATCGGGCTTCCGTTCAGTGATTCAGCTTCCCTAGCGACTATGGCGCTGGAAATGAATGACGGTTCAGGTCGATGGAGCTACGCACGCCAGCTTTATGGCCACGTCTACACGGCTAAAACAGGCCCCCTGTCAGACCTGATTGCCTTTGGCGACACCATGAATAACCAGCATATCACCGTTGCGGGTTATGAAGTGTCCACGCAAACCTGCTGCGATGAGCTGGTGGCGATGCGTACCGCCCGCAATGCGGTATTTATCCGTAATGATCCGGCGCGACCAACGCAAACCGGAGAACTGACCGGGGCATTGCCTGCGCCGAAAGGCACCCGTTTCATTCTTTCAGAGCAACAGTCTCTGCTGACGCACGGCATTGCAACGGCCTATGCAGAGAGCGGCGTGCTACGCATTCAGCGTGATATTACGACCTATCAGCAGAACAGTTACGGCGTGTCTGATGACAGCTATCTGGATAGTGAAACGCTGCATACCAGTGCTTACGTACTGCGCGAACTGAAGAGCGTGATCACCTCCAAGTACCCACGCCATAAACTAGCAAATGACGGCACCCGATTTGGTGATGGTCAGGCTGTGGTGACGCCAGCGGTCATCAAAGGTGAGATGTGCTCGGTCTACAAACAGATGGAGCGATCAGCCATCGTTGAGAACTTTGACCTGTTCAAAACCTATCTGGTGGTGGAGCGCAACGCGGATAATCCAAACCGCGTGGATGTGCTGTTCCCGCCTGACTACGTTAATCAGCTGCGCGTGTTTGCTCTGGTTAATCAGTTCCGTCTGCAATATAGCGAGGAGAGCGAATAATGTCCCGTATTGCTGGTACCACGTATTTCAAACTCGACGGGCTTCAGCTGTCGCTGACGGGCGGCATTGAAGTGCCAATGAACACAAAGATTAATGATGATGTTATCGGCCTTGATGGTTCCGTTGACCGTAAGGAGACGCACCGCGCTCCCTACATCAAAGGCACTTTTAAGGTGCCGAAGGGCTTCCCATTGAGCAAAATTACGGAGTCCGACAGCATGACCGGCACTGCTGAGCTGGCGAATGGTCAGGTGTATGTCCTGACAGAAGCCTGGCTGTTTGGTGAGGCTAACCACAACGCCGAAGAGGGCACGGTTGACCTTGAGTTCCACGGTTCAGAAGGATTTTACCAGTGAAAGAGTTGGTACTGACTAAACCCATTGTGGCGGCAAATGAGACGCTGCATGTTCTTGAAATCCGCGAGCCAACTTATGACGAAGTTGAGCAGTTCGGTATCCCTTTCAGTTACAACGAGTCCGGTGAAATGAAGCTGGACTCCCGCGTAACGCTGAAATATATCCCGGTGCTTGCCGCTATCCCGCGCTCATCGGCGGCAAAAATGACGCTTAAAGATGTCTTTATGGCGTCGATGACGATAGTTGGTTTTTTTACGGGGTCGGAAGCGGCGGAGAGTTCAGAAAACGACTCTACAATACAGCCCACTTCTGGCGCATAAATCCGCTTGAGCTAAAAAATGTCAGCCTCAGCAAGTTTCTCGAAATGGAATCTGAGGCTGTCCGCATCTCTGAGGAAATGAACCGTGGCAGATAGTTTTCAGCTGAAGGCGATCATCACGGCAGTGGATCAGTTATCAGGTCCACTGAAGGGGATGAGCAAAAACCTTAAAGGCTTTCAGAAGGAAGCCAAAGATATCATGGTCAGTGCGGCGGCTGTTGGCGTTGCGCTGACATCGGCGTTTTCCGTTCCGATTAGTCAGGCGATGGATTTCGAATCGCAGATGGCGGACGTTCGGAAAGTCGTTAATTTCGACACGCCACAGCAGTTTAAAGAGATGGGCGAAGACGTTCTCAAACTCTCGACTCAGCTGCCTATGGCAGCAAATGGAATCGCGCAGATCGTCGCAGCGGGCGGTCAGTCGGGCATCGCGCGTAAGGACCTGATGCAGTTCGCCAGTGATGCGGTGAAGATGGGGGTTGCATTCGACCAGACCGCAGAAGAGTCAGGACAGATGATGGCGCAATGGCGCACAGCGTTTAAATTAACGCAGAGTGACGTTGTTGTGCTAGCCGATAAAATCAACTATCTGGGGAATACCGGTCCGGCAAACGCGCAGAAAATCTCAGACATTGTCACACGCATAGGTCCACTTGGTGGCGTTGCTGGCGTGGCTTCGGGTGAA
The DNA here is from genome assembly GCF_042666835.1 of Pantoea sp. GCM10028869. Classification (NCBI taxonomy): domain Bacteria; kingdom Pseudomonadati; phylum Pseudomonadota; class Gammaproteobacteria; order Enterobacterales; family Erwiniaceae; genus Pantoea; species Pantoea sp. GCM10028869. Next base: position 541,325 of record NZ_JBHTGO010000002.1, read on the forward strand.
ATCGCCGCAATGGGCGCAACTATTGCCGGTATGGGGGTAGAGTCAGAGATAGCCGCCACAGGCATCAAAAACTTTATGCTTTCATTAACTTCCGGAAAGTCAGCCACTTCCTCACAAAAGAAAGCGCTGAAATTTATCAAAATCGATCCTGCCCAGTTAGCAGCCGATATGCAGAAAGATTCACGCGCTGCGATGCTGAAGGTGCTGGATTCGCTGGCTAAGGTTCCCAAAGACAAACAGGCAGCAGTTATGAATGCGCTGTTTGGTAAGGAATCACTTGCCGCAATTGCGCCTTTACTGACTAACCTGGATTTACTGCGCACAAACTTTACGCGTGTTGCGGACGCTCAGCAGTATGCCGGTTCGATGCAAAAGGAGTATGAGTCGCGCGCGGCAACGACGTCGAACTCCGTTCAGCTGCTGAAGAATCAGTTCAGTGCCGCCAGTATTACCATTGGAGAAATGTTCCTTCCGGATATCGTTAAGCTGACGCAAAAGATACAGCCAATGATTGAGAAATTCCGGCAGTTTACTAAGGCAAACCCGGAGATGGTCAGGGGAACTTTCAAATTCGGGATTGCGCTGCTTGGCACCGCGTCTGCAATGGGTGTTGCTTCCAGAGCGATAAAGATTTTTGACTCAGTCATGAAGATGTCCACGATGGGTAAAGTTATTTCGCTCCTCGTTCTTGGCGGGAGTTTAATCGTCAGTAACTGGGATCAAATTGGGCCGGTAGTGAAATCCGTCTGGAAATATGTCAATGAAGTTGTTGAAGCAATGGGGGGCTGGGAAACAATACTTGCAGCCGTGAGCACACTTATGGTTGGCGCGTTTGCTGATAATACCGTTGGCACCCTTGAATCTGCATTGTCTACAGCATCTTCGCTTTCAGAAGTTCTGGGGCAGATTGCTTCACTCGGTGCGCTAACAGTCTCCATCGGCGTTGCTATTTATGTTTTTAAAAAACTGAATGACATTGCTGATTCCGTAACTAAAAAGGACGGTACAACATCATTCTGGGAATCGCTCAAAAATCGCTGGAATGCGGGTGGGTGGTATAACAACCAGCATGAGGGACCGGGTTATCAGTCTGCAGTGCCGTTATCGCGTCCAGAGCAGGGCGAACTCAAGGTCACTTTTGATAATGCGCCGCCAGGTATGCGTGTTGCTCCGGCGGGTAACTCACTACCCTGGCTAAACTATGATGTCGGCTATAACCGCTTTTCAAATCAGTAACCCGCTTCGGTGGGTTTTTTATTGCCCGGAGATCGCATGAGCTGGATTGATAACCTGCAGGATGCTTCGTTGCGTGGCGTGCCATTCAAGGTTGATGAGGATGAGGCTACTTTCGGTAGACGCGTCCAGGTGCATGAATATCCCAACCGCGATAAACCATGGGCTGAAGATATGGGGCGTGCAACGCGTCGCTTCAGCGTTCAGGCGTATCTGGTCGGTGATGACTATTTTGAACAGCGCAACAGGCTGATCGAGGCGGTTGAAAAGCCCGGTAGTTGCACGCTCGTTCATCCATTTTACGGTGAGATGACAGTCACCGTTACAGATGAAGTTCGCGTCAGCCATACCAAAGACGAAGGCCGCATGTGCCGCGTCAGCTTCAGCTTCATCGAATCAGGTGAACTGTCATTTCCAAAAGCCGGCATTGCAACCGGAGCGAAACTTACGGGCGCGGCAGCTCTGATGGACGATTTCCTGTCTTCTGCATTTGAGGCGTTTGGGCTCGATGGCTTGCCAGACTTCACGCAAAACGGGCTGCTGGATGATGCCACGGAGATGTTCGATACCGTTACCGATGCCATGCAGTACGTGGATTCGGGAATCAGTGCAGCATCCCGCCTGATGCAGGGTGATTTGTCTGTGCTACTGATGCCGCCATCCAGCGGTATGAGTTTTGTTAATCAGCTTCAGACCATGTGGCGCGCGGGAACCAAACTGACCGGCAATGTCACAGACATGATCTCAATGGTCAAAGGTCTCAGCGGTATCACACTCGATACCGGACTTGCTCCGCGCGGGGTCTGGAAAACAGACAGCGCCAGCACACAGGCCAGAACGGAGCAACGCAATTACGTTGCGCAGGCGATCCGTACTTCAGCGCTCAGTGAGGCGGTGAATACGGTGACGAATTTACCAAAGTCCACAGCATCAACCACGGTCACAACTGAGCAATCCTCCGCAGCTGTAATTGTGTCGCACCCAGCAGTAAATGATTTACTGGAAGATGATACAGCGGTGGGCGTTATCACCTCTACAGGAACGGATGCGGTTCCGTCCTGGGATGATCTTACCGAAGTACGAGACACGCTTAACACCGCCATCGATCAGGAGATGGTCCGTGTCACCGATGACGGGCTGTTTCTCGCGCTGCGGCAGGTACGCACCGCGCTGAATGAAGATATCACTTCGCGACTTGAGCAAACCTCCAGAACGGTTGAGCGCATACCGTCCGAAGTTTTACCCGCAGTCGTACTTGCTGCGGACTGGTACGACGATGCCGGGCGTGAATATGACATTACCGCGCGCAACGCCATCCGGCACCCCGGCTTTGTCCCGGTTAAAACCCTGAGAGTGCCCGTCCAGTGAATACAACCGTACTTCTTCGCGTTAATGGCCGTGAGTGGGGCGGGTGGACATCCGTTCGCATTGCGGCAGGTATAGAACGCATCGCAAGGGATTTCAACGTCCAGATTACCCGGTCTTGGCCGGGTGATGAATCACAGGTGAGTCGCCGCAGCCGCATTAAAAAGGGCGATAAGGTTGAAGTGCTTATAGGTGACGAACTGGTTATCACCGGATGGGTGGAAGCAACGCCTGTAAGGTATGACGCCAACAGCATCTCAATGGGTATCGTTGGCCGCAGTAAAACAGCAGACCTCGTCGATTGCTCAGCAACACCCTCGCAGTACAACGGACGTTCAATCGTTCAGGTTTCCGCAGACCTTGCCAGGCCGTTCAGTATCAACGTTGTGGATGCGGGCGGCGTGTCAGGCGTATTGCAGGGCGTTCAGGCCGACCAGGGTGAATCTGTTATGGATGTGCTGAATAAGATGCTGGGCCTGCAGCAGGCGCTGGCCTATGACAACGCGGCGGGTGATTTAGTCATAGGCGGTATTGGTACTGTCAGGGCTACTACCGCTTTAGTGCTGGGAGAAAACATCCTGACATGCGACAGCGAACAGAGCATCAAAGACCGCTTCAGCTCCTATCAGGTTTCAGGCATGCGCGCCGGAAACAACGACGATTTTGGTGAGGCAACGACTACGGCGATTCGTGGCACAGCGACCGATACCGGAATAGCCAGGTACAGGCCGTTGCTGGTCAGACAGACCGGTAATTCCACGTCAGGTACATGTGCAGAGCGCAGCGAATTCGAGATGCGCCAGCGCGCCGCAAGGACTGATGAAGTGACTTATACCGTTCAGGGCTGGCATCAGGGAGACGGTAAGCTTTGGCAGCCCAACATGCTGGTGGATGTATTCGATCCTGTTCTGGGCTTTGATAACCGTGAAATGGTGATCGCGGAGGTGACCTACCAGCAGGATGAATACGGCACCATCAGTGAGCTGCGTGTAGGCCCTGCAGATGCTTATCTTCCCGAGCCTGCCAGGCCCGGCAAACGTAAGAAAAAAACTGTAGTGGAGGATGACTTCTGATGGCTGGTCCACTCAATGCGCTTAATCGCGCACTATCAAACGTTCTCGCACGGGCGGTATTGCGCGGAATCGACACGGCCAGCAAGTGCCAGATGCTGGAGATCAGCATGCCAGGCGGTGAGGGCAAAAGTGATATTGAACATCTTGAGCCTTACGGCTTTACCTCAGCTGCACTGAGCGGCGCGGAGGCCGTTGCGGCTTACTTCGATGGTGATCGATCTCATGGGGTCGTGCTGGTTGTCGCAGATCGTCGCTACCGCCTGAAGGGTTTAGAGGGCGGAGAGGTTGCCATTTATGACGACGAGGCTAAGTCAGTGACACTCACCCGAACAGGGATCGTTGTGGATGGCGGCGGGAAACTCATTACTTTCAAAAATGCCCCCAAAGCACGTTTCGAAATGGACATCGAGGCAACCGGAAATATCACCGATAACTGTGATTCTAACGGTGTTTCCATGGCCCAGATGCGTGTGACCTATAACGGGCATAAGCATAAAGAAAACGGGGACGGCGGAGGCACTACGGATGCAACCTTGCAACAGATGGGTGGATCATGATCCTCACAATAAATGGCAGGCAGCAGTCGGTTTACCAGTTAACCGACCCGTTAACCCGCGCTGTGGTTATCTCACTTTTCACCTGGCGAAAAGCGGGTAAAGACGATACGCCCGAAGAGGTCAATGGCTGGTGGGGTGACACGTTCCCTACCGTTCAGAATGACCGAATCGGTTCCCGCCTTTATCTGCTTAAGCGCTCAAAATTGAGCAACCAAACGCCGCTGAAAGCCCGTGAATACATCGCAGAAGCGCTGCAGTGGCTCACGGCTGATGGTGTGGCTGCGCGGGTGGATGTCACAGCACAAAGGCTCGGCATCAATGCATTGTCAGCTTCCACGGTTATTCAGAAACAGGACGGCACAACCCTGACGCTTTCTTTCGATGATTTATGGAGTGAACTCAATGGCTGATAGCGGATTTTCCCGCCCAACACTCCCGCAGCTGATCACCGCAGTACGGAGCGATATTCTTACCCGCCTTGCGGCTGATTCAACACTGGCCGAATTACGCCGTACTGACGCCGAGGTATACAGCCGCGTTCTGGCAGCATCGGTTCATACTGTGTATGGCTACATAGATTATCTCGCACGCAATCTCCTTCCCGACCTTGCGGATGAAGACTGGCTTATTCGACACGGGAATATGAAGCGCGCCCCGCGCAAGGCAGCAACTTATGCGAGCGGCTATGTTCGCTGGGATGGCGTAACGGGCAGTACCGGCATTGATGCTGGTGTGACTATTCAGCGTGACGATCTGGTTTCATTCACCACGATTGCCAGCGCTACCCCTTCTGGAGGCGTACTTCGTGTGCCTGTCACTTGTGATAGGGCCGGCGTCACCGGCAACACTGATGACGGTATTACAATGAGGCTCACCAGCCCGATAAAGGGTTTGCCTTCGGCAGGAGTGGCCGACACCATTCAGGGTGGCACTGACATCGAAGACCTTGAGGTATGGCGCGCCAGAATCATTGAGCGATGGTATTACACGCCGCAGGGTGGAGCAGATGCCGATTATGAGGTGTGGGCAAAAGAGGTGGCTGGCGTAACCCGCGCATGGACCTACCGTCACTGGTCAGGTCGAGGCACGGTGGGCGTAATGCTGGCCAACAGCGATCTACATAATCCGATCCCGGATGCCGCTGTGGTGGCTGCAGTACAGGCTCATATCGAGCCGCTCGCCCCGATAGCAGGTTCAGACGTATACGCCTTCGCCGCAACACCACATGTTGTCAATTATCGCATCCGTCTGACACCTGATACTGAAGAAATCAGGCTGGCTGTAGAGGCGGAGATCAGAGCGATGAATCTCCGCGATGGTGTGCCTGAGGGGGCGCTTGAGCCTTCCCGAATCAGTGAAGCGATCAGCCTGGCTACCGGGGAATACAGCCACGTTTTGGTCAGCCCGACTAACGAGGTGCCAATCGCAAAAGGTGAAGTGGGCGTAGTGGGAGAATTCACATGGACCTGACAGCGCAGTACGAGCAGATGCTGGGTGCGCTGCTGCCACGTGGGCCAGCGTGGGATGGTGAAGAGCCGCTGCTACTGGGATTCGCTCCCGTAATGTCACGCGCACATCAACGCGCTGATGCACTGATGCTGGAAACGGACCCGCGTTCAGTGACAGAACTCATAGATCGCTACGAGGGCATCACTGGCTTGCCTGACAGCTGCACACCCTCGGGAACGCAGACGCTGCAGCAGCGCCGCCAGCGGCTGGATGCAAAGATAAATCTGGCTGGTGGAATAAACGAAGCATTTTACCGGGCACAACTTGACGCGCTGGGTTACACCGAAGCGACAATAACGCGCTACCCCAAGAGTAATTTCACCTGTGTATCTGACTGCACTGAGTCCCTGTACAGCGATGAGTGGCGTTATCACTGGCGAGTGAATATCCCAGCGGCTGCACAAATCAGCCCTATGACCTGCATAAGCAACTGTACGGACTCCATCCGTACATGGGGTGAAACCGTGGTCGAGTGTGTGTTTAACAAACTTGCCCCCTCTCATACCTACGTAATCTTCTTATACACGGAGTAATTCATGCATCGTATTGATACGTCTACCGCGCAGGTTGACAAATTTGGCTCGGGTAAAAATGGATTCACAGGCGGAAATCCTCAAACAGGAGTGCTTCCGACAGCACTGGATGCGGATTATTTCGATACTCTGCAGGAAGAGCTGGCGGGAGTAATTGAGGCAGCTGGGATTACATTAAATAAAGGTAGCAACATCCAGTTAACCGCAGCAATAAAAGCTCTTGTAGGTAGTGGTAGACTACTCAATGTTCAGACATTTACCAGTAGTGGCACTTATACACCTACCGCGGGTACAAAAAAACTATTTGTCGAAGTTCTTGGTGCTGGGGGAGGCGGCGGCGGGGTTTCAGCTACAGCGAGCGGTTATGTAGCGATCGCCGCAGGTGGCGGCGCGGGAGCATTTTGTTTTGGATGGAAACTAAATCCGGTTGCCACAGCAGTGACCGTTGGTGTTGGCGGAACCGGAGGTATCGGGAGCACGAATGCTAATGGTGGGGGCCTTGCTGGATCAGATGGCGGGGCTTCTTCATTTGGAACCATGATCTCGAATGGTGGAAAAGGTGGTCAAGGTAATGGCACCACTACTATCGCCGCCGGTACAACAACCCTTAAGGTTGGCGCGGAGGGTGGCACAGCATCAGGCGGTGATGTAAACATGAAGGGGAATGCTTCTCCTCTATCCATAGCAACTACAGCTGGAAATAGCGTATCAGGTTATGGCGCCCCAAGTGTTTTTGGCGGCGGTAATCCAGGTGGCTTTGGTGGCACCAGCTCAAGCGGTATTGATGCATCTACTCAAGGGGCTGGGGGTTCGGCGGCTTACTCATCACAGTCACCTTCTAACCTATTCAATGGCGGCAAAGGCGGTAATGGTATGGTAAGAATTTGGGAGTTCGCATAATGGGTTCATACGCACTTATAAAGTCTGGAAAAGTCCAAAATACAATAGTTTGGGATGGCCCCAAATCTTCCCCAATGGAATTTGGTGAGGGAATAGATTACATAAAAATCCCAGATGATGCGGGAACATTTCCGTCAACTGGTTGGCTCTTTGATGGCTCTATATTTACACCTCCACCAATTACTGACGAGGAAAGGGAAGCCAACCAACAGGCGGCGATTGCAGCTAACATTGCACTAAAGCAGTCATTAATGGAAGAAGCTAGCGGGATCATCAGCGTCCTGCAAGATGCTGTGGATCTTGATATGGCAACTGAAGAAGAAGCGTCCGAGTTGCCATCTTGGAAAAAATATCGCGTATTACTTAATCGAATTGATTCAGACACTCCTGCTGTGATTACCTGGCCGGATAAACCAAAAGCCTGATTACCAGTCTGAGAATTCAGTAATATTCCCGTCTTTTACTTTGACAATGTGTAAATAAAAAACATCGACGGCTTCTTCTGCAGAAAGGCGTCTCGGGATACTTTTGCTGGCGGTAATGGCATCCAGCGAAAGCTTCCTGAGCGTCCATACCTCAGCAGACTGCATCGAACCTGATGCCATAATCGTCTGAACACCCCACAAAAATAATTCCTGCTTTTTCATCTAAAATCCTTAATTATCAAAATTGGATAGCCAAAAGGCAGATTTAGGCTAAAGATTAACAGTAATGCACCTGCATTTGTGATCTGATCCATAAATATATATATTCAATGATTTTTGATTAAAATCTTTTGAAATTATATTCTCTCTTATTTCAAAGCCAGGATTAAAATCAACGTGAGGGAAATGACTTTTAACGTCATCCCTGCGAGTCATACTGCTTATCAGTAGATTTCCAGAATAATCAATGAAGACACTTAAAGGCTTCGCTTCTTGAGAGATTATCCATCCCCGTAAGTGAATTTCCCTGTTAGCTATTTTTAAATCATCAATAGAGTATTGATAGAAATTATCATTTGGCAACGCTGAAGCCATCTCTGCATAATAATCTATTCCCGGTTTCTCTCCAATCTTGTTGCTAACTTCAATGACCTTCTCTTCAAACAACATTTCAAAAATATCAATATGTGTGCTTATCCACTCTAAATACTCTTTTTTTGTTTCCACAGAGCAATCAGCAACGATTTTTGCCATTGTTTTTGATAAGACAAAAATGTTGTTAGGTATAAAGTAGTTGTTTAAGGAGTGAGTCACTCTAAGCTTAATATCATTTATTAATTTTTCGTCGTCTAATAAACTACCACCATTAAGAAAGTCATTGCTCAGGCGGGTTAGAACTTTGTCAAAGTTAAAAATTGCATCCCCGAAAATCAATCCCGGAATCCCCATAATCCAAGACTCAAAGCAAACTGAGCTATTTATTGATATTATGGCTTTTGCTCGCTTACTAAATAAAATGTAATCTTTTTGCTGCATTTCTGATGGAAGTATAAAAACGTTATCAGATAGGTTTTTAGCATATTCAACGGCTTCCAATTCTTTCACTAGATTGAATATTCTGTGAATGGCACCAGGATGCCTCTTTATGCACACATTAAAACCCAGAGCCAGTAACCGTGGTACGATTTCTTTTATGAAATGCGAGGGGTCTTTGTAAGATGAATGATTAATTGTATTCAAATCATCTGTAAGTTGAAGAGATACAATAACGTAATTATCAATAGGTTTTATTCTGTCTTCACTTACTTCATGATCAATAGGTTTTATTATGTCTTCACTTACTTCATGATCAAGATGTTTTATACAAGTAACATCTTTAGGAGCGCAAAAACTTTTTCCTTTGGAACTTTCAATAGTTGTATATGAGCCGAGTGTTGGATAAATTTCCTTAATGCTTAATGAGTTGCTTGACGAAAAGTCAGAACCCCATAAATAACTGTTTACACCATTTTGCGAGCACATGCCCAAATCAGTTAAAGAGGCATTTGCATTTGTACCGAATGGGTCGATCATCAAGGTTTCTTGATATGGTGCTCTAGTTGGACCAAGTTCCATATGAAGAACTTTTATACCATTTTTTGCGCAGAAATTTCTTACCGCTCCATTCTCTGACCACAATACTACATGTGTAAATTGGAATTTCTTAAAAGCTTTCCTAAGCATTGACTCATAAAAAATGGATAATACGCTAGTGCCTAAAACGATTCCATTTCTTACATTAATTTCTTGCTCATCCCATTTGTTGAGCAAATTTTTTATTTTTTGATCATCTTCACAATCTGGATAAATGAGGGATTCAGTAATTTTCTTCTCTATCTCGCTCTGAGAAATCCCTCTAAAAATATCTATGTGAAGGTTATTCTCAATCTGGGAGAAATGCTCAGACAATTCATTCAATACATATGGGTTGGAAAAAATTCTCCATTCAATATCAGAGAAATTAACATGTGAAGCCAATTCAAAGAACTTCATTGCGGGTGGGAGAAACTCGCTAAAGGTATTACGCAATGGATGTGGTTCAACATAAAATAATACTTTTTTCATTATAAAAAGCTCTCTTCCCAGATTTTAGCAACGTTATTAGCGCCAACTTTTTGCAAGGTTTTATCCAACTCATGTTGATAGGTGTCTTTACTAAACTGTTTCTTTAGTGAAATTTTCTCCCAGTCACTTTTAACATGGCACTTATCCAAATATAAAGAATCAAACCTATCAATGTCGGGTATGGCTGTAGCAATGACTCTGCATCCAAGAGGCATCGCCTCAAAAAATTTCAGACCACTTTTACAATTATTGAATTCATTTATCCCTAAAGGCGCAATTATAGTTTCAACATTTGCTTTGATGTAGGGGAGATGATTAAATGGAACAGTTTCCTGAACGTGGTCAATTCTATGAAAATACTGAGATAGGGAATAAGGTAATTTTAAGGGGCCAAGAATGAACAATCTTTCTTTTTTATTTTCTTTCAGAAAGTCAGCAATATAATTTGATATTTCATTAAAGTCAGCGTTGTGGCTCGCTGTTCCAGGGAAATATCCAAGCTTGTATTTTCTAGGCTTATTAAGATTGAAAAGTTTCGTAGATAAGTCTACGTATTCATCTTCAAGGGCATTAGAAATGACTTTAACATTTTTACCTTTAAATATTGAGCTTACTTTGTTGCTCAGTGGTGTTGTTGATAAACTGAAATTGTTGAATAATTCGCATGCGGCAGCATTTCTTGAAATGTAATTGGCCGTTCCCTTAACGTAAGGATCGCGTGTTTTTATTTCCGGAAGGCTTAAAATGTTAGTTACATCAAAAATTAGATCATCATAATCAGCAATAATCCGCTCGCTGCCATTATTTTTCAAAAGAAAATCAATGAATTTTTCGTTTTTTAAAAACGGTCGATGAAATACAATTTTGTCATATTGTCTGGCAATATCCATATTTTCTATGAATTCATCAAGTGTAATTACATCTGCTATATGACCTCTTTTGTTCAGAGCGTATGCTATGTTAAAGCAGCGATATCTTGTTGACGGATCAAGAAACGGCCTTTCGACTGACAAAGTTTGTCCAACAAAGAGTATTTTATTCGATTTCATCTTATATTTTTCTCTCCCGAAGTAGATTATTTAAATTTAAATAGCAAATTCCATGCGCTGTCTAATATTTGAACTGGATTTTATGGAAGTAGTCACGGCATGTAATCAATGGCAAAGATTCGTGCAAAAATCATGACGATCTTGGCAGGCTGCAGGTTAAGTTGCTCAAGAGTAGCTAATTAGGGCGGTAGCATCAAATAATTCTCCATCCCAACGGCCCCTTTACAAAAAATGTACGACTTCACCCTGATAGTCCATTAGTGAAAGGGGCTGTGTTTACGTACAGTGGTATAAGTACTCTATGTTTATCGATGGAATAAACATCTAAATAGAAAGAGCATATAGCTTAGGCTAGACCTTAAGCATCACCGATGCTGCGATTTGCCTCCCGACAATCCAATGAGCTTGCTGAGTACGTTTATCATTAGAACCTGGAGAGGGCGAAAATGTTTCGATCAGCTGTGTACATTTCAGACCTCCAAAGTGGCTAACGACCACAAAATCAACTCCTACGACTACGGCATTGATAGATGCTCAAACTCCGCTGTCATCTGATGGTTTAGGTTATGCAATAGTCCTCTTAGACTTGCCGCAAGAATAGATACTTGCTATCTAGTGCCTTCCAAATGTTTCGCCCATCAACCCAGCGCAACTCATGTGTAATGAAAGATGCCATACAAAGAGTATTAAGATAAGATACAAGCAAAGTCATTCGGAGTGAATAATCGTATGCGTGATATTATCGTCGGACCATCGCACGTTGTTAGATTGGAGCATCTTTACAAAAATGAAGTAATTAAAAACACCTCAAGAGGTGTTGTTTTCATTGGAAGAGGTGGCGCACCTACTTGGAGCAAGCAGTTATTTGAATTGTTTGTGAAAACGAGGGGAAGGAATGACAAATTACATCTTATTATCGGCGATTTTAGGTTTGGTAACAGCATTATCGAAGATGCGTTGGATATTGATAATAGTAAAATAAATCACATTAATGTGACTGGTCGCTTGATAAGCTTTGAGAATGACCTGTTGATGGCTAATCATTTCATTCGTGGGCTTTCAAAATGGATGGAAATGAGTGATGACATTAACTTCATCCCTTGGACTATAATTATGAGGCGATCTGATAATATCATTAAACACAGTCACGTGGATGAAAAGGGAAATTATAAGCACCCTCAAATTGATGAAGTTGATATTTTAGAGAAATTTTGTGATCCCAGATTTATCAAATGCTTAGAAATACCCGTAGATAAAATGTGTCAGTTTTATATAGATGGTGACCTGCACCCATCAACTTTAGGCTATATGTTTATATTGGATATGATAAAAAAACATGACCCCTATGAATCTATTAATTCTTCAATTATGAAGCTTAGCTCAATGTTAAGTGATTTTTTGAATAAGATAAAAATCAAAAAAACAATATTGATAACTGGAGACAGTGTTGCTTTATCAACTCTATCAAAGGTCATTCCTTTTAATAAACCTGGGTTTGATAAATTCAAGAGTTGCTCATATTCTGATTATGAATCTAACTTTAAAGATTTAAAGCATGATATGATTGTTATTGAATTGCTATCACTTGAATCAAGTAAAATAAAAAGCGCTGATAGGGTGCCTGCTTCAATAAAGTTTCCATGGGATTATCTGGGATTTGAAACCATCTCTAAAAGACATGTTGATTTGCATAGGCTAAAGCCAACTGACATGTCTTTAGAAGGATACAAAGATATTGATTATTTTGTGGAGTTAGATCAAGAATCAATATTTGATATAGGTGAACGCCTTACTCCTACCATTAAGGGAATGTTATTCATAATTTCACTTGCGTCAAACTTAGATTATAAAAAGAAAAATAAGATTTTAGAAGAAACTTTGACTGATATATTTTTTTCGGAATCAAAAGCAGAGCCACGTAATAATCTTTTGAAAGGTTTATTTGATAAGCTTTTTAAGAATATGCGTTGAGCTTAACGTTTCTTTCAGTATTTAAGGTGGGCTGAGAAGTGCGCCCATCTAAAAATCCTTACGTACCAATCCCTTCGCAAAAATCACCATCAATCGACTTGATCGATCCTTCGGATTAATATTACTGTATTTATATACAGTATCTATCAGGGAGGGAGATGACCATGCCCCGCGACTACGAAATCAAAGACGCCTTCAGGTTCGCAATCAAGCGCGATGCCGCTGGCCGCTACACCGTCAGCACGCTGGACTTTTGCAGTGAACTGAAGCGCCTGAACTGGCATTACACGCCACGGCAAGCCAACAACTGGATCGAGGCTCACAAATCAGTATTCCGAGATATTTCAACTTCGGAAGGTGAAGAGCGCGTGTTTCAGGTATTCAATCCAAATGGCGGCATGTGATGTTTGCGCTCGTTGACGTGAACTCATTTTACGCCAGTTGTGAGACGGTGTTCAGGCCTGATTTGCGCGGCAAGCCGGTTCTGGTGTTGAGCAACAACGACGGCTGCGTCATCGCCCGAAGCGCCGAAGTGAAAGAGCTGAAAATCCCGATGGGTGCGCCTTACTTCAAGCTGAAGGATGAAATCCGCAGACACAAGATTCACGTGTTCAGCAGCAACTATGCGCTGTACGCCGACATGAGCAACCGGGTGATGACCATTCTCGAAGATATGGCCCCGTCGGTTGAGGTCTATTCAATTGATGAGGCATTCATGGACGTCACCGGACTGGACAGATTGCAGTCATTCGATGAACTCGGCCGAAAGGTGAGAGCGCGAATAAAGCAGGAGGCGCACCTAACTGTTGGCGTTGGCATCGCACAGACAAAGACATTGGCGAAGCTGGCTAACCATGCTGCAAAAAAGTGGACGAAGACCGGCGGCGTGCTTGACCTGTCGGACGTTGAGCGCCAGCGTAAGCTTATGGCGCTGATTGACGTAGAGGATGTATGGGGGGTAGGAAGGCAAATCGCCAAACGGCTAAAAATCATGGGTGTTAACACAGCCCTAGATTTAGCGAACAGCCCCATCAAGCTGATGCGCGATAACTTCACTGTCGTAATGGAAAGAACCATCCGTGAGCTGCGCGGCGAGCCATGCCTCGAGCTGGAAGAGTTCGCGCCGACTAAGCAGCAGATTGTCTGCTCACGTTCATTTGGTTCGCGCATTACTGAATATGAGGACATGAGGCAGGCGGTTTGCTCTTATGCTGAGCGCGCTGCTGAGAAGCTGAGAAGGGAGCGCCAGTATTGCAGTCAGGTAGCGGTGTTCGTTCGAACAAGTCCCCATGCAGAAGGCGAAGTGTTCTATGGCAACCAGGCCATGGGCAGACTCCTAACTCCAACAAATGACACGCGAGAAATAATACGCGTTGCCATGCAGGGGCTCGACCACATATGGCGAGACGGCTGCCGGTATATGAAAGCAGGCGTGATGCTGGGCGACTTCTATAGTCATGGCGTGTCTCAGCTCAATCTCTTTGACGAATTCAAACCACAGGCCAACAGCGAATCGCTGATGCGTGTCGTCGATGGTCTCAACCAGAGCGGGAAGGGGAAATTATGGTTTGCAGGACAGGGTATCCAGAAATCCTGGGAGATGAAGCGCGAAATGTTGTCGCCGGCATACACCACCAGACTGTCAGACCTGCCAGTGGCGAAGTGACGTTTTTGCTTCAGCCGCTGCAGCACATCCTGTCTACGCGTGAGACTTCCAGCATGGTGGAGCTGAACGGCCGCCGGTGCATAATCGATAAGCAGCGCTACCCGGTAAACGGTGACACGGTGCTGATTGATATGTCAGGCATGTATGAGTGGGCGATGATCATGATTTATCCGCGGCGCCTGATAACCGACGATGGCGCATTCCTGATGGATGACCTGCTGGAAGATATTGCAGTGGTCGGAGTGGTGACGCATGAAATCACGACCATGTATGGCGAGGATGATTTGCCGATTTAAGAAAAAAGCCCGGAAGTGGTGGCTAACCGGGCTTGCACTATCCTGTGCCAAAAATTTCCAATGGAGTTGAGTCGTCAATACAGGGAAGTAGAAGCGACAATTTGATAATAGGATGGTACTTAGGAATAGCTAGCGAAGCGGTAAGCAAATCGGAAAATGCTTCATAATATCAAGATGCAGAATCACATAAGTGTTTGATAAATGGAGTGCGATTATTGAACTTATTTTATGAAAATAAAGGTTAATACATTGTTTTACATGTTGAAAACGCCTGATTTAAAATCCCTCGGCTTATGGCTGTGCGGGTTCAAGTCCCGCCCCGGGCACCATATTTGCAGTCGATAAAACGAATAAAATAAAGCAATAAGCAGTAATGTCGTAACCGCCTAAGGGCGGTTTTTTTGTTTTTGTTCACCTTTCTATGCGCAAGTTCTATTGCATACTGTAACGCTGCTCAATCCATTACCTCTCAAAATTAAACATTGCTGTTCTCAAAACACCTCCTTTGCTGTAACGCCCTAAATGGGCTACAAATGCCTGGCGAATCATAATTTTTCTTAACTTTTGCGAATTCATATCAGCAAGATTGAAAACCTTCTTTCTTGGGTGTAATGTTTCTATTTGTAACGTTTTGTTTAATCTTATTCGACATAACTACCAAGGAGTTAGGGTGGAAAACTTCACTGCAAAATTAGCTTCGCACGCAAACCATGTAGCAACGATGGGCCAGTTCTGCACCACTGAAGAGACAACAAAGCAAGCTTTGATAATGCCTCTTTTAGATATTCTTGGATTCACACCTTATGATCCTACAAAAGTTAAAGCGGAATATTACGCAGACTTCGTCGGTGTTAAGGCTAATGAGAGAGTAGATTATGCTCTCTTCTGCCAGGGTGTTCCGGTGATGTTTATTGAAGCGAAGGGATTCAACGAACAGATTGAAAATCATTGCCCTCAACTTTCAAGGTATTTCAATTCAACACCTGAAGTGACAGTCTCGGCTATAACTAATGGCAAAGAGTGGCGGTTTTTTACTGATCTAAAGCAGAAAAACATCATGGATCATAAACCCTTTCTTACTATTAAAATTGATTCATTATCTGACTCAGATATTCAGCAGCTTTTTAGATTCCGTTATGACAAATTTAAACCAGAAGCATTGAGAACGCTTGCCGAAGAGAGTGTGTATCTTAGTGCTTTCACTAAAACTATCAGAGCGAGTCTAAGAGATGTCGATAGTGAATTTGTCAGGTATGTTGCTTCAAGATCAAATATTGAGCGGCAGTTAAATCAAAGATTTCTGGATTCGATAACGCCTTTAGTTAAGCTGGCTGTTGAGAAGTCTGTAAGTGACATGGTTGTGTCTGGTCTTTCTACATCGAAGAAAGAGCTGGCTTCCGAGGAGGTTGAGGAAGAGGTTCAAACCGAGCTAGCTAAGCAGCCTGAAAACATAATCGACCCAGACAATCCAAATATCATAACCACAGCTATCGAACTCGATATGTTTGAGAAAGTAAAAAGCATCGTGGGAAGTGAAGCTGACATCAGATATAAAGATACAGAGTCTTATTTCGGCATTCTTTTTGAGGGTAAGACAACAAGATGGATAATTCGGTTCTACGATAAAAAAAGCTCATATGTTAACTTCCCTATTGAGCTTAATGACCTGCAAAAAAATGAGATCAAAAGGGCTCGATTAGAGTTTGATGGAAAGCGACTAACTATTAATGAACCTAGCGATATATTACGCATATCCGGAGTAATTATGGATTGCTATGAATTTGTTAAAGATGACGATAATTTCAAACGGGCCAAATTAGAAAGCGAAGCCAATCAGGAATAACCTGCGTGATATATTGTATAAGATAGAATTATATTCTCGTGCAATTTATTAAAGGGCAACAATCTAGCCAATACGTTAGGTATGCGGAGAATACGTTATAACATTCTCCGCAGTTTTAATAGGAATATTCTGGCTGCAAAGCCGGGCAAGTCATTACGATTGCGGTTGTCCCACCGGACCTGCACCTTCGCTGGCACCCGGCACCGGTTGGTTACTTGGCGCATGTGGGCGCCCATCGTTGCCGACCGCATCACTCTTGTGCATACAACCCGCCAGCGATACCAAGGTTAACGTCACCAATGCTGCTTTTGCTAAAACGTTCATCTGCTGCTCCTTATAATTAAGCGATTGAGTAACCAATCCCAAAGAGATCAAAGGATTGACCATGAGCTAAGCAAAGTCAGTGACAGCAAATTTCGCAAGCGAAGCGCGGCAGTAACCATAAAAAACGCCGGATTTCCGGCGTTTTTCGTCTCAATCCTAATATTTCTATCCCAGATTGCCACTCAGCCGCTCGCGGAAATCGCTGCTGCGGTTATCCAGCCCGATAAAGGTGACGTTCGCTCCATGGCGCTGATAGCGATATTCGATAGCATCAAGGGCCGCCACGCTGGAAGCGTCCCAAATCTGCGCATGCGTCAAATCGATGGTGACAGTTTTTGGATCGTGGCCGTAATTGAAGTGTTCAAACAAATCATTGCTGCTACCAAAGAACAGCGGGCCGCGCACGGTGTAATTGACCTGTTGGCCATCCTCGCTCAGCTGGCGTTCAGCGTGAATGACGTGAGCGATGCGGCGTGCGAACAGCATCATCGCCAGAATCACACCAACCAGCACGCCAATCGCCAGGTTGCCGGTCCACACGGTGACAGCCACCGTCAGCACCATCACAAAGGTTTCCGACCACGGCATGCGTTTCAGCGTAGCCGGATGCAGGCTGTGCCAGTTCACGGTTTTCACCGCTACCACCATCATAATGCCCGCCAGTACTACCATCGGGATCTGTGCCATAATCTGGCTCAGTCCGGTCACTAATAACAGCAGCACGATACCCGCCGCGACCGTAGAAACACGCGTACGTGCTTTGCCCAGCTCGACGTTAACGATGGTTTGGCCAATCATCGCGCAACCGGCGATACCGCCATAGAAGCCCGCAAGAATATTGCCGACGCCCAGCGCCCAGGATTCGCGGCGTTTAGCGGAAGGCGTATCGGTGATGTCATCCACCAGTTTGGCGGTCAGCAACGATTCCATCAAACCCACAAAGGCGATGCTCAAAGCGGTGGGCCAGATGATTTGCAGCGTGTGCAGATTGATTGGCACCAGCAGCGTAGTGAAGCCTGGCAGACCGGCGGTCATTGGCCCTTCATCGCCCACGTTCGGTACGCGATAGCCAAGCACCAACGCGACCGCCGTCACTACCACAATCGCCACCAGCGGTGAAGGGACGCTTTTCAGCACTTTCGGTAGCAGCAGCACGATGGCCAGCGTAACGGCGAATAGCACCCACACCAACGCGGATTGTCCCCAAACGTGCGGGACCTGCGCAAAGAAGATCAGGATGCCGAGGGCGTTAACGAAGCCGATCATCACCGAACGCGGGATATAGCGCATCATGCGCGACAACCCAGCGAGCCCAAAGATAATCTGGATAATGCCGCCCATAATCACCGCCGGCAGGATGTATTCAACGCCGTGCGCATGCACCATTGGGCCGATCACCAGCGCCACCGAACCGGCCGCTGCGGTGACCATCGCCGGACGACCGCCCAGAATCGACAGCGTCAGGCACAGCACCACCGAGGCAACAAGGCTGACTTTAGGATCGACACCGGCAATCACGGAGAAGGAGATAACTTCCGGGATCAGCGCCAGCGCGGTAATAATGCCGGCCAGACACTCGCGGGTTAGCAGGGCAGGCGAACGTAAAACGCGCCCCACAGTGATATCGCTCTCCACCGCAGTGGTGCGCTCAGTTGGTTGACTCATAAATTGTGCAGGCTCTTTTATTATTGTGCGCATACCGTCGCGGTACGGCAGTAACCAGTTAGGATTTTCCGAGAAGGGATGTTACCGGGCAATAAGGTGAGACGCTAGCGCGTTGGGTCAGGTGAGGGTGATTCCATCCCTGGAATCCGGCTTTAGACCGCGAGATCGTCAGGTGTTTTATTCACAACCAATTCAAGCAGATGGCGATAAATATCCAGCTGAATCACATCGCTTTCCATCTCAAGACGGTTAATCAGCGAAGCAATAATCGCTTTATTAGAAACCGGCATACCGGCTTGCAGGATTTCGGCGATGATCTGCCCGAAAACTTCCATTTCACTGCTGTCGCTGTTACCGGCCAGTTTGAAATAGTCAGCGATGGCAGCGCTACTGTTTGCGGCGTTTTGCATATGTGAAGCCCTTAAGATCGGCCTGATGGCAATGTGCCTTCAGCTCCATGATGAAAAAATTTGCACGCGGACAGGCGCGCAACACCCAACTCATCAACCAACGCAAAAAGACACCTCTGAAGGTGGAAATCCACAACACCTTCAGAGGCGACGCAAAGTGCATCATTCGTTACGGAGCCATCTCCTGGCTCACGGGACGTAAACTTATACAATCCGGCGCAACTTGTACAACCTGGATTTTAAGCGATTTGTGCTAATCCTTATTTAACAGTTATTTATGATTTGTAATGTTTTCTAAAAGCTATACAAGAATAGGCCCAAGCCGCCAAATTTTCGGTGAGTTGTACAACTGATAAGGAAAGCTGGAGATTTTTTGTCCTGCCAACTACGTTTGCAGGTGTAAGCAAAATTTTCATTGGCGAGCGGCTTACCTTATAATAACGCTCCCGTTTAGTTAGATACCTAACCATTAGGCCACTACGTTTTGAGCGACTATCCCCAACCCTTTTCTCGTTTGCTGCATCTCACCGCGCACGCGTGGCGTTTGGCTGTCGATCGTCGCCTCAAAGAGAGCGGATTGAGCATGAGCAGCTGGATGGCGATTGCCAGCGTTGCCACCGCCGCCGAGCCGCCAACGCAAAAAGCGCTGGCGCAGTTGCTTGGTCTGGAAGAGGCCAGCGTCGTGCCGCTGGTGGATCGTCTGGTGAAGCAGCAGCTATTGGCGCGCGTGCAGCCGCCGGAAGATCGCCGCAAACGCCTGCTGATTCTGACTGAACAGGGCAGCGTGGCTTTTGCCGAAGTGAAAACGCAGGCCGATGCGCTACGTGCACAGTTGCTGGCGGATATCGATCCTGCATCGCTGGCGATAACGGAACAGGTGCTGCAACAGCTGCTCGCGCGTCTGGGAAGCGTTTAACGGTGGCAAAACGTAATCCTTATGCTCCGCGCGAATGGCTGCCGCATGAGAAGCCGATGCTGCCGGGCTCGCCCTCAACGCCGCTGCATTCGCCTTCTAAGCGCATCGCATTTGGCATCATTGGCTTATTGATCTCGATTACCGGCGCGCTGAGTAACGCGCTGGTCTCTGCCAACCTCACCAATCTGCAAGGCACCTTCGGCGCTTACAGCAATGAGATCGCCTGGTTGCCCGCGGTATATGTGATGGGCAACATCTCCATCAACCTGCTGCTGGTGAAGTTCCGCCAGCAGTTTGGTCTGCGGCTGTTCACCGAAGCGTTTCTGGTGCTATATGTGATCGTGGCATTTTTCCACCTGCTGGCTAACGATCTCAGCTCGGCGATCATTGTCCGCACCGCGCACGGCATGGTCGGCGCGGCGCTCAGTTCGCTCGGCATCTATTACCAGATTCAGGCCTGGCCGGCAAAGCATCGGCTTAAAGCCCTGGTGATTGGCATCACCGCATCGCAGCTGGCGATTCCGCTGGCACGATTGTTCTCCACCGAACTGCTGCAGCTGCAAGAGTGGCGCGGTTTATACCTGTTTGAACTCGGTCTGGCGATGATCTCGCTGGGCTGCGTGCTGGTGGTGAAACTGCCGCCCGGCGACCGCATCAAAGCCTTTGAAAAGATGGATTTCCTCACCTTTATGCTGATGGCACCGGGCATGGCGCTGCTGTGCGCTGTGCTGTCGCTGGGCCGCATCGAATGGTGGTTCAGCACGCCGTGGCTCGGTGTGGCATTAGCGCTGGCGCTGGTGTTGATCGTGGCGGCGATTGTCGTCGAGCACAACCGTAAGAATCCGTTGCTGAATACCCGCTGGCTCAGCAACGGCACGATTGTGCGGCTGGGCATTGTGATGATCATGATGCGTATTCTGCTGGCCGAGCAAAACACCGGCGCGGTGGGTTTCCTGCAGCAGCTTGGCTTACTCAACGATCAGATGCGCGGTCTGGCGTTAGCGATCATTGCCGGGGTGATTTGCGGCATGATCGCCAGCGCACTAACCATTAAACCCACGCATCTGAGCTGGCCAATTGTCGTGTCGTTAGTGGTGATGATCGTCGCCTCGCTGATGGATGCGCAATCCAACCCGCTGACGCGCGCCCACAATCTCTACTTTAGCCAGTTTCTGCTCGGTTTCGGCAGCGCCTTCTTCCTCGGGCCCGCTATGCTGCTGGGGATTGGCGGCGTGGTGACGCAGCCGAAAAACCTGGTCAGCTTCTCGGTGCTGTTCGGTATGAGCCAGAACTTAGGCGGCCTGATCGGCGCGGCCATTCTCGGCACGTTCCAGACGTGGCGCGAAAAATACCACTCCAGCCTGCTGGGCGATCAGCTGTCGCAGCTGGATCCCAACGTGACCGAACGTCTTAGCCAGTACAGCTCGCTGTTTAGCAGCCAGTTGCCGGATAGCGTGCTGCTCAGCGCGCAAAGCAGCAGCCAGCTGCAAACGGTGGCGACGCTGCAAGCTAACGTGCTGGCCTATAACGATACTTATCTTCTTACCGCCGCGCTGGCTTTCATCACCTTAATCTGGGTGCTGTATCGCCTGACGCGCTTACGCTATATCAACTGGCGTCAGACTAAAATGAATGCGGCACAACCAGTAACCCCGACGGAGAATTCATGAGCCAACAGGACGACATTCAGGCGGCGGAGCGCGAGCGCACCAACCGTCGACGCATTCTTTCTATCGCCGCTGGCAGCGGCATTGTCATCGTCGGCGTGCTGGTGATCCTCTATGCCTGGCAGCTGTGGCCGTTCACCAGCACCGTTCAGTCCACGGAAAACGCCTACGTGCGTGGCCAGGTAACCTTTATCAGCCCGCAGGTGAATGGCTATCTGACCGAAGTGAACGTGGTGGATTTGCAGCCAGTGACCAAAGGCCAACTGCTGATGACCATCGACGATCGTATCTATCGTCAGCGCGTGCATCAGGCGCAGGCGCAGCTGGATATGAAAATCGCCGCGCAGAACAACAACCAGCAGCAACGTAAAAGTGCCGAAGCCAATATTCTCAGCAATAAAGCGGCGCTGGAAAATGCCAAAGCGCAGGCGCTGAAAAGCAGCCTCGATCTCAAGCGCGTTGAGAATCTGGCGGCTGATGGCTCGCTGTCGGTACGTGAGCGCGACGCCGCGCGCGCGGCAAATGCCCAGGCGCAGGCGCAGTTGCGTCAGGCGGATGCGCAGGTGGCCGTTTCACAACAGAATCTGCAAACCGTGGTGGTGAATCGCGCGTCACTGCAGGGCGATGTTGCCAGTGCGCAGGCGGCGCTGGAGTTGGCAAATATCGACCTGGCAAATACGCGCATCATCGCGCCAGACAGCGGCCAGCTCGGTCAGCTGTCGGTGCGCAAAGGCAGCTATGTGACCGCCGGCACGCGTTTGACCTCGGTGGTGCCAGAAAACAAATGGATTATCGCGAATTTCAAGGAAACTCAATTGGCGCGCGTGCGTCCCGGCTTGCCGGTGAATATCCGCGTCGATGCGCTCGACGGTAAGCACTACGATGGCCGCGTCGAATTTATTTCGCCTGCCGCCGGTTCCGAATTCAGTGCTATCTCGCCGGATAACGCCACCGGCAACTTTGTGAAAATTGCCCAGCGCATTCCGGTGCGCATCAAAATTTTGAATGACGATCTGCAAGCACTGCGTCCGGGCATGTCAGTGGAAGTGAGCATTGATACCGCCGCAGAGCCGCACAAGGATGCGCCATGAGGCGCTTATTGTTAGCCACCTGTGTGGCATTGATGGTGAGCGGCTGTGCAACGCAAGTGGAAAAAGCGCCCTCATCGTTGCCGATTCCTGAGAGCTGGCGTCAGCAGGTGGGCCCGCATGCGCTGCCGGAGGCGCAATGGTGGCAGAACTTCGGCGATGCCAATCTCAATCGCCTTGTCACGCAGGCGTTGCAGCACAACAGCGATGTCCTCACCGCGCGTTCGCGCGTGGATCAATACCGTGCCGAGTTGCGTGCCGCGCAGGGCGATAATTTTCCAACGCTGTCGGCGGGCGTGGCGGCTACGCATCAGCGTGCGCTGTCGGCGGCCACCGGTCAGCCGTATGAAAACGCGGTGTTTCAGGGATTGCTGCAGGCCAACTACGAGGTGGATTTATGGGGCAGCCGCAGCAACAGCATTCGCGCCGCAGAAGCTTCGCTGGATGCGCAGCGTGCTGCCGCTTCTGCCGCTGAGCTCACCGTCGCCAGTTCGGTGGCATCGGGCTACCTCAGCTTGTGTGCGCTGGATGAACAGCTGCGCGTAACCCAGGCAACGCTGGCGACGCGCAAAAACTCGCTCAACCTGGCGCAGCGCCAGTTTGAAACCGGCTACACCTCGCGCCTTGAATGGATGCAGGCCGCCTCGGAATATCAAACCGCCAAAGCGCAGATCCCGCAGTTGCAGCATCAGATCGAGCAGCAGGAGAACGCGCTTAGCGTGCTGGTGGGCATGAACCCGCGCCAAATTGCGCGCAGCAACCAGTTCGACCACATCAAGCCGCAAACCCTGCCATCGCTGCTGCCGTCGCAGCTGCTGAATCGTCGTCCCGATATTGTTCAGGCGCAGCGCCAGCTGCTGGCCGCCGACGCGTCACTGGCGTCAACCCAGGCCAAACTGTTGCCGTCGCTCAATCTCACCGCCAGCGGCACCTTGCAAAGCAGCGAACTGCATCAGCTGCTGGATAATCCGTTCCGTCTGTGGAGCATTGGCGGCAGCATTCTGGCTCCGCTGTTAAATCGCGAAGCGCTAACTGCTCAGGTGGATGTGGCGATGGCGACGCGTAATCAGGCGCTGTACGGTTATGAAAAAGTGGTGCGTAACGCCTTCTCCGACGTGGATAACGCGCTGGATGCCATTCGCCGTAGCGAGGAGCAGCTGGCGGAGTTGCAGAAACAGGAGAGTTATGTGGCGGAAGCGTATCGCATTGCCCACAACCGTTACCAAAATGGTTACGCCTCTTATCTGGATGAGCTGGACGCCCAGCGCACGCTGTTCAGCACTCAGCTGAATATCGTGTCAGTAAAAAATACGCTGTTGTTAGCGCAAATCGATCTATATCGTTCGCTCGGCGGCGGCTGGCAGGGTTAAACATCATGTCGCAAGACCATTTTTCGGTAGAAATTCCGCCGTAAAACGGCCTGCGTCTGGTTTTAAATCGGCAGTAAACGATTCTAAAGTCATTCATGCTTCTTTTTACTTGTCTTTACAAATAATGTTATTATCCGCCCGCTTTACACAGTCTGAACGGAACAGTGTTGGTAAGTTTACCAGCGCGGTCGCTCACTTAAGCGGCATGCAAAGACAGGGGAAGAAAAGGAAAATGATGAATAAAAAAATCGGTTTTGCGTTGTTAGTTACTGCGGTCCTGTTAACCGGCTGTGCGCCGCGTACCGCGCCGATCCAGAATGTTAGCCAGACCGTGGGTCAGAGCTACTCGGATGAGCAAATGAAGCAAGCTATCGTCCAGGCGGGCGCCGCTAACCATTGGGTGATGACGCCAGCGGGTCCAGGCGTGATGAATGGTCACCTGGCCGAGCGCGGACATACCGCGGATATTCGCGTGAACTACACCGCGAACAGTTATCAAATCCAGTATGTCAGCAGCCAGAATCTGAAAGCAGGCAGCGGTCAGATTCACCGCAACTATAACCGCTGGATTCAGAACCTGAGCCAGGGCATCCAGACGCGACTGGCGGTCGAAGCCGCTAAATAAGCGCGAAGCGTGATTGCTGACATAATGTTGTAAAGTTAGCCGTAACGCTGCCGAAATAGAAACAGGCGGGCCACGTGCCCGCCTTGTTAATCGGCGACATCCGCATGGGATGACGGGTATAGAGAGCAAGGAAGGGATGCCGCGCAGCGAAAACCGGACCATCCCTGAGGCTGAAGAAAGAATACAGGTATGAAACTCGCTTACTCCCTTGTTGACTGGCACGCCATCGCGCCGGGCAACAGCACCGCAGAAGAGTGGCAACGTTGGGCGCAACAGGCACCGGCGTTAGATGCCACGCAACCTATCGCGAAACCCCAATTTTTGCCGATGATGACCGCGCGTCGTCTCAGCGCCGGCAGCCGTGCTGCGGTTGAATGCGGGCTGGCGTTATTGGCGCGGCACAGCGTGGACGCCATCGTCTTCACCAGTCGCCACGGCGAACTGGAGCGTAATCTGCGCATTCTCACCGCGCTGGCGGAACAGCAAGCGCTGTCGCCCACCGATTTCGCCATGTCGGTTCACAACTCAGCGGTGGGCAGTTTGACCATCGCCGCGCGTCAGCCGTTGGTTTCATCCTCGGTTTCGGCCGGTATTGATAGCTTCCAGCAAGGATTGATAGAAGTGGCGGCGCTGCATCAGGCGGGTTACGCGCAGGTGCTGCTGGTGGATTTTGACGGCGTGGTGCCGGATTACTACCGTCCGTGGCTACCGGAAATCGATCGCTTTAATGCGCCGTACGCGGTTGCGCTGCTGCTACGGGCGGGCGAGGCATGGCGTTGCGAAGCGCAGGCCGGCAAACCCGCTGAGCCGCACAACCCTCTGCCGCAAAGTCTGCAATTTCTGGCGGCGATGCTGCACAACACGCCACGTTTTAGCATGGCCGGCGAGCGCCATCAGTGGCACTGGGAGCGTCTGCATGGTGGATAATTCGCTGACCGAGGCGCGTCCCGGTTTTAACTATTACTGGCGGCTGGTGATGACCGCCGTCAGCTTCACGCTGTTCAGCGTGGGCGGCCTGCTACTGTCGCTGATTTGGTTCAATCTGCTGTTACTGGTGCAGCGCGATGGCCTGCGCCGTCGCCATATCGCCCGCAGCAGCATCGCCTGGAGCTTCCGCTGCTTCCTGCGTTTCTGCCGCGTTGTCGGGGTTTACGATTACCAGATCATCGGCGCAGAACAGCTGCGTCAGGATCGCGGCTGCCTGATCGTCGCCAACCATCCGTCACTGATCGATTACGTGATGATCGCGTCGGTGCTGCCGGAGATGGATTGCCTGGTGAAAGCCGAGCTGCAGCACAACATTTTCTTCCGTGGCGTGATTCGCGCCGCCGATTACCTGATTAACAGCGAAGCCGATACGCTGCTGCCAGACAGCCAGCAGCGGCTGGCGCGCGGCGATACCATTCTGATTTTCCCGGAAGGCACGCGCACACGTTATGGCGAGCCGCTGAAGCTGCAGCGCGGTGCCGCCAACATTGCGGTGCGCGCGGGCTGCGATTTGCGTGTGGTGCACATCAGCTGCACCGAGCGCATGCTCGATAAGCAAAGCCGCTGGTATCAGATTCCGCTGGTTAAACCGATTTTTACTGTACGCGTACAATCGCGTATTGCCAGCCACGCCTTTAGTGAGGCCGAAGAGGATTCGCAGCCGCTGGCCGCACGTCGTCTGACGCGTCATCTGCAACAGGCGCTGGTGCCTGAAGAGACCAACTAAGTTATGCAAGTACTGATTAACGACATCAAACAGATGATTATCGACACGCTGAATCTGGAAGATATCAGCCCTGACGACATCGAAACCGACGCACCGCTGTTTGGCGAGGGGCTGGGCCTCGATTCAATCGATGCGCTGGAGCTGGGACTGGCGGTGAAAAATCGCTTCGGCGTACAGCTCTCCGCCGAGAGTGAAACGCTGCGCGCGCACTTTTTTTCCGTGGCTACACTGGCCGCGTTTGTTGAACAACAGCAAGCCTGAGAGCAGTCAACATGATGAACAAAAACGAAATTTACCAGGAAGTGGCTTCGCTGCTCACCTCGCTGTTTGAAATTGAGCCGGATGATATTCGTCCGGACGCCCGCCTGTATGAAGACCT
Source organism: Pantoea sp. GCM10028869 (assembly GCF_042666835.1). Lineage (NCBI taxonomy): Bacteria > Pseudomonadati > Pseudomonadota > Gammaproteobacteria > Enterobacterales > Erwiniaceae > Pantoea > Pantoea sp. GCM10028869. Next base: position 568,006 of record NZ_JBHTGO010000002.1, read on the forward strand.
CGAGCTGGATAGCATCGATGCGGTCGATATGGTGGTGCATCTGCAAAAGCGTACTGGCCGTAAGATTAAACCGGAAACCTTCCGCGCGGTGCGTACCGTGCAGGATGTGGTGGATGCCGTCGATCAACTGATGCGCGACGAAGCCTGATCGCATGCTGCTGCGGCTGCTAAACGGAGCGGCGCTGCTGGCGTGGCCGTTTCTGGTGTGGTTAACCCTCACCCAGCCACAGTGGCGCGGCGTAACGGGCCTGCTGGCGCTGCTGTTTGTGCTGCGCGTCTGGACGCTGCGCCGTGCCGCCGGGCCGATGGCGCGCGTGATGCTGATGCTGGCGCTGGTGGGCAGCGCGTTATGCCTCGCCAGCCTGCTGCTGCGATCGCAACATCTGCTGCTGTGGTATCCGCTGGTGGTCAATGCATCGATGCTGCTGCTGTTTGGCGCGTCGCTGTGGAGCCCCATGCCGCTGGTGGAACGGCTGGCACGGCTGCGCGAACCGGATCTGCCACCGCGCGCGGTGCGTTATACCCGCCGCGTGACGCAAGTGTGGTGCGGCTTTTTCATCTTCAACGGCAGCGTGGCGTTGCTCACCTGCCTGCTCAATGATGTCACGCTCTGGACACTCTGGAATGGGTGCATCAGCTATCTGCTGATGGGCACGCTGATGGGCGGCGAATGGCTGCTGCGTCAGCGCATAAGGAAACAGGCATGAACTTACATAGCCTCCGCGACTGGCTCAGCGCGCCGGATCGCATGGTGGCCTGGCACGGCCAACAGCAACATACGCTGCACACCTTGCGTCAGCAGGTGCGGGCGCTGGCCGATCGGCTGCAAAACCAGCCCGGCCAATATTGGGCGCTGTGCTTTGATAACAGCTATGCGTTTACCGCCGCGCTGCTGGCGCTGTGGCACGCCGGTAAAACGCCGGTGATCCCCGGACACTGTCGCGCGGCCCAGCTGGAAGAGATGGCCGACAGCCTGGATGGCGTGATCAGCGATATGCCGCTGGCAGTCGCGCTGCCGCAGCTGCGCTGGGACGGCGCGCTGGCGAGCGGTGCGTTACCGCCGATCGCCGCCGACGCCACGCTGGTGTTGTTCACCTCTGGTTCGACCGGCACGCCGCGTCGCGTAGTGAAATCGCTGCGCGCGCTGGATCTTGAAGCCCGCTGGCTCTCCAGCTTGTGGGGCGCACGCTTACGTGATTGCCATGTGATTGCCTCTGTCAGCCATCAACATCTGTATGGCCTGAGTTTTCGCATCGTGCTGCCGATGGCGTTGGGTTTACCCTTTGCCGCGCAGCAAATTTTCTACAGTGAACAGCTGGCCGATCATTCACCCGATCGTCGCTACGCGTTTATCAGCAGCCCAGCGTTTCTGCGGCGTCTCGATCCTGCATTGGCCGGGCCGCGCTGCGAACTGATCGTGTCCGCCGGTGGCGCGTTGCCGTGGACGGCGGCGCAGCATGCGCAACAGGCGCTGAGCTGTACGGTTGATGAAATCTATGGCAGCACCGAAACCGGCGTGATTGGCTGGCGCTCTGCACGTGAGGAGAACGCGCTGTGGCACTGTTTCCCGCAGATTACCCTGCGTGAGCAGGACGCCGGACGCTGGCGGGTGTTTTCCGCCTTGCTGGAAACCGATGACGGTTGCGCGCTCGACGATCGTATCGTGCAGCAACCGTCCGGCCAGTTTCAGCTGGCGGGACGTCAGGATCGCGTGGTGAAGATCGAAGATAAACGCGTATCGCTGAGTGAAATTGAACGCCGCCTGCTGGCGTTGCCCGGCGTGGAAGATGCCGCCGCGCTGGCGATTCAGCGTCACGGTCGTCACGCGATTGGCGTGGTGCTGGCGCTGCCTGAGATGCTGGATGCGGCGACGCTGCATCAGCTAAAAATTGAGTGGAAACGCGCCCTGCAACCCTGGCTGGAGCCGGTGGCGATTCCGCGCTATTGGCGCGTGGTGACGTCGATTCCTGTCACCGCACAAAGTAAACGCGCCTGGCCACAAATTGAGGAGTTATTTGATGCTGCCGGTTGAACTGCATGCCGAACAGCAGGGCGATACACTGACATTGCGCCTGCACGTTGTTGCCGATCTCTTTTGGTTTCGCGGCCATTTCCCGACGCTGCCAATTCTGCCCGGCGTGGCGCAGCTCGACTGGGCGCTGCATTACGGCCTGACGCGTTTAGCCATCGGTAAATCTTTCGCTGCGATTGACAATATCAAGTTCCAGCAGCCGGTGCCGCCGGATGCCGAACTGGCGTTACAGCTGCAGTGGCAGGCAGAAAAATCGCTGCTCAGTTTCAGCTACAGCCTGATCAACGGCGATGTGGCGACGGTGGCCAGCAGCGGGAAGATCCGCCTGTGTTGAGTTCTCACTTCACGCCTTGTGTGCTGATTCCCTGCTATAACCACGGCGCGATGCTGGCGTCGGTGCTGGCGCGGCTGGCACCGTTCAACTTGCCGGTGATTCTGGTGGATGACGGCAGCGATGCCACCACCAAACAGCTGATTGCGGCGCTGGAGGCACCGCAGTTGCGGGTGCTGACGCTACCCCACAATCAGGGCAAAGGCGCGGCGGTGATTGCCGGGATGCGCGCGGCGGCGGCGGCGGGTTACAGCCACGCGCTGCAACTCGATGCCGATGGTCAGCATCAGGTGGAAGACACGCCGCGTATGCTGGCCGAAGCGCAGCGTTATCCGCACTGTCTGATCTCCGGTCAGCCGCTTTACGACGCCTCGATTCCCAAATCGCGCCTCTATGGCCGCTACATCACCCATTTCTGGGTGTGGGTGGAAACGCTGTCGTTCTCGCTGAAAGACAGCATGTGCGGCTTCCGCGTCTATCCGCTCGCGCCATCGCTGGCGTTGTGCGATCGCCATCCAATTGGTCAGCGCATGGATTTCGACACCGAAATCATGGTGCGCCTCTATTGGCAGGGCACGCCGAGCCGTTTTATCACCACGCGCGTGACCTATCCGGCCAGCGGCGTATCGCACTTTGATGCGCTGCGGGACAACCTGCGCATCTCATGGATGCACACGCGGCTGTTCTTCGGCATGTTGCCACGCATCCCGAAGTTACTGCGTCAGCGTAGTGATGCGCAACACTGGTCTGCAACGCCGGAACGACGCGGGCAGAGCGGTTTGCGCTTTATGCTGTGGCTCTATCGCCGCGCCGGACGCTTGCCTTTTATCTTGCTGCTGTGGCCGGTGGTGGCGGTTTACTGGCTAACCGGACGCACCGCGCGCGCCGCCTCGCAGCAGTGGCTGAAGCGAGTGCGGGCGATGGCGCAGCAGCAGAACATCGCGCTGCCTGCGCCGCTCAGCAGCTATCGTCACTTTCTGCGTTTCGGCTACAGCATGCTGGATAAAGTCGCTAGCTGGCGCGGTGACCTGCAATGGGGACGCGACATTGATTTCGCGCCAGGTGCGGAAGCCACCATTCGCGCCGCCGAGGGCAAAGGCCATCTGATTCTGGCCTCGCATCTCGGTGATATCGAAGCCTGCCGCGCGATGGCCAAACAGGTCAGCGGATTGGTGATTAATGCGCTGGTGTTTACTGACAATGCGCAACGCTTCCGCGAGGTGCTGGAGAGCATTGCACCGCAGGCGGGCGTCAATCTGCTGCCGGTCACCGATATCGGTCCGGACACCGCCATTCTGCTGCAGCAAAAACTTGATGCCGGTGAATGGGTGGCGATTGTTGGCGATCGTACCGCCGTGCATCGCCAGCGCGGCGGTGAGCGTCGCGTGGTGTGGAGTGAATTTATGGGCCATCCTGCACCGTTTCCCCAGGGACCGTTTGTGCTGGCGGCGGCGTTGCGCTGTCCAGTGCTGCTGATGTTCGCCCTGCGCGAACAGGGGCGATTGCGGGTGCACTGCGAAGCCTTTGCCGATCCGCTCTCGCTGCCGCGCGCCCAGCGCCAGCAGGCGTTACAGGCCACCGTCGATCGCTACGCCGAACGGTTACAACAGCACGCGCTGATGGCGCCGCTGGATTGGTTTAACTTTTACGATTTCTGGACGTTGCCCGAGGAGAAAAGCCGCGATGAGTGAAAGCAACTACCGCGCTGAGGTGGACATTACCGTGTCGTTTCACGACTGCGATCCGATGGGCGTGGTGTGGCACGGCAACTATTTCCGCTTTTTTGAAGTGGCGCGCGAAGCCTTGCTGCGCAGCGTCAATTACAGCTACGGCGAAATGGCCGCCAGCGGCTACGTCTGGCCGGTGGTCGATACCCATGTGAAATACCGCCAGCCGCTGCGCTGCGAAGAGGTGGTCCGCGTCGTCGCCAGTATCAGCGAATACGAAAACCGTTTACGCATTGATTATGTGATCCGCAACGCGGCGGGGCAGGTGACCACCAAAGCCCACACGCTGCAGGTGGCGGTTAATGCAGCGACGCAGGAGATGTGTTTTGTCTCGCCCGATATTCTGTTTGAACGCCTGGGAGTGAAACCGTGATCAGAACCCTTTGTCTGCTGCTGCTGGTGATCTGCGCCAACGCCAGCGCGGTCACGCTCGAGCAGTTGCAACAGCGCTTTGCCAGCCAACCGGTGATCCGCGCCAATTTTGTTCAGGTGCGCACCATTGCCGGCATGGCGCAGCCGCTGGTGTCACGCGGTCAGTTGCTGATCGCCCAGCAGCAGGGTTTGTGGTGGCAGCAAGCCACGCCGTTCCCGCTGATGCTGATCCTTGATGATAAGCGCATGGTGCAGAGCATGAGCGGTCAGCCGCCGCAGGTGATCACCGCCGACAGCAATCCGCAGATGTTCCAGTTCAACCATTTGTTGCGCGCGCTGTTCCAGGCAGATGAAAAGGTGCTGCGTGAGAATTTTGCGCTCGATTTCCACGATCTGGGCAACAACCGCTGGCAACTTGGTTTGACGCCGAAAGCCGCGCCGCTAAATAAGATCTTTAACCGTATCGATCTGCAAGGCGAGGCGTTTCTTAATCGCATCACGCTGGATGATAAGCAGGGCGATAAAACCGAGATCACCCTTAGCGCTACCCGCACCGAACCGAAACAGTTAACCGATGAAGAGCGAGCCCGTTTTGCCCCAGCGCAGTGAAAAAACCGTTGCGCTGCTGTGGCTGGCGGTGTGCCTGACGTTAGCGGTGGCGCTGGCGGTTTTGCTGCCGCGCAGCCAGCTGAATAGCAGCGTGCTGGCGTTATTGCCGCAGCAAAACCTCGGCCAGGCACCAGCGGAGATCCAGCACGGCTTTATGCAGCGCCTCGATCGTCAACTGGTGTGGCTGGTGAGCGCCAACGATCACCACGGCGATGCGGTTGCGGCCTGGTGGCAAGCGCAGCTGCAAGCCTTGCCGATGCTGACACAGGTAAGCGGCGCGCTGGATGACGATCAGATGCAGCGCTGGGGCGCCTATGCGTTTCAACATCGCAACGGCTTGATCGATCCGGCCACGCGCGCGCGCTTGCAGAACGGCGGTGACGCGCAGGCCGACTGGATTCTGGCGCAGCTGTTCTCGGCTTTCGCGGGCGTCGGCAGCAAAGAGATCGGCCACGATCCGCTGCTGCTGGTGCGCGGCGCACAGCTGGCGATGCAGCAGAACGCCAATAAAATGCTGCTGCATAACGGCTGGCTGACGGTCAAGGATGCGCAGCAGCGCCGCTGGTATTTCCTGCACGGCGAGCTGGCGAGCAATGCTTTCAGTATCAAAGAGAGCCATCAGCTGGTGACCGCGCTCAATCAGCTGGAGCAACAGCTGAAAACCCGCTGGCCGGATGCGCAACTGCTGACGCGTGGCACGGTGCTGTTTAGCGACGATGCCAGCCAGCGCGCGCAGCATGATGTCGAAACCCTCGGCAGCGCAACGTTAGCGGGATTGCTGCTGCTGGTGTGGCTGGTGTTCCGTTCATTACGGCCGCTGGCGCTCTGTGCATTGTCGGTGGCGATGGGCGCGATGGCGGGCACGGTGCTGACGCTGCTCTGTTTTGGTGAGCTGCATCTCACCACCTTAGTGATGAGCCTCAGCATTGTCGGTATTTCGGCCGATTATACGCTCTACTATCTGACGGAACGCATGGTGCACGGCGAGCAAGCCACGCCGTGGCAAAGTTTGCATAAGGTGCGCGGCACGCTGCTGCTGGCGCTCGGCACCACGGCGATTGCCTGGCTGCTGATGCTGCTGGCACCGTTCCCCGGCTTGCGCCAGCTGGCGGTATTTGCCGCCAGCGGATTAAGCGCATCCTGCCTGACGGTGATCTGTTTTTATCCGTGGCTGGTACGCGGTTTACCGGTGCGGCCGATTCCGGCCATGGTATGGCTGGCGCGCTGGCTGGCCGCGTGGCGACGCAATAACGGGCTGAAGCGCGGCTTACCGGCGCTGGTGGCGATCTATGCGCTAAGCGGCATGCTGCAACTCAAGGTCGATGATGATATTGCCCATCTGCAAAGCGCCCCGGCGCAGCTGTTAGCGCAGGATCGTCAGCTGGCGCAGCTGACCGGTCAGCAGGCCGATCAAACCTGGTTTGTGGTGTGGGGCGATGATGAACAGCAAGCGCTGCAACGGCTGAGCGCGCTAACACCGAAGCTGCAGCAGGCGCAGCAGCAAGGCTGGTTCAAAAGTTATCGCGTGCTGCCGCTGAGTTCGCTGGCGCAGCAGCAGCAGGATGTAGCGCTGCTACAGCAGGCTGCACCAACCATTCTGGATCGATTGAAGCAGGCGGGCATTACTGTAGCGAATGCCAATCTCAGCGCCATGCCGGTAACCGCCGCCGACTGGCTGGCGAGCCCGCTGAGTGAAGGCTGGCGGCTGCTGTGGCTGTCGCTGCCGGACGGACGCAGCAGCGTGCTGGTGCCGATCGGCGGCGTTAAGAACAGCGCCGCGTTGCAGCAGCTGGCATCCCAGCAGGCGGGCGTCAGTTGGGTCGACCGCAAGGCCAGCTATGATGAACTGTTCCGCTTCTGGCGCACGCTACTGAGCGGATTGCTGGCGCTGGCATTATTGCTGATTACCGGCAGCTACATGCTACGGTTGGGCGTGAAAGCCGGGATGCGCAGCGCGCTGCCGTCGTGGCTGTCGCTGGCGGCGGCGCTGGCGACGCTGGGCTGGATCGGCGCGAGCCTCAATCTGTTTGCCTTGCTGGCGCTGATTCTGGTGCTGGGCATCGGCATCAACTACACGCTGTTCTTCAGCAATCCGCGCGGCACGCCGTTAACTTCCATGCTGGCGGTGACGCTGGCGATGATGACCACGCTGTTAACGCTCGGCATGCTGGTGTTCAGCAGCACCGCCGCCATCAGCGGTTTTGGCACCGTGCTGTGCAGCGGGATTTTTTGTGCATTCTTGCTGGCGCCGCTGGCGCTGGCCCCGGGAAAAAGGAAGCGACGATGAAAATGGGCATTTTGCTGCTGTTGAGCCTGCTGGTAAGCGGCTGCGCGCAGCATCAGAGCGACCTCAACCGGCCAACCGCGTGGCTGAAACCGGGCGTGCGCGTCACGTTGCCGGCGCCGGGCATCTCGCCCGCGTTTCAGCAGCAGCAGTTGCTGACCGGCCACGCCAAAGGCAAAACCCAGTCGCTGCTGGTGCTGCTGAGCGCGGATTCACAGCAGCTGAGCCTCGCCGGTTTGTCATCGCTTGGCATTCGCCTGTTCCGCGTCACCTATGATAAGAACGGCATTCACACGCAGCAGATGATGGCGCTGCCGGAAATGCCGCCCGCCAGTCAGGTGTTGGCGGATGTGATGCTGAGCCACTGGCCAATCAGCGCGTGGCAGCCGCAGTTGCCGCGCGGCTGGACGCTGACCGACATCGACGATCGGCGCGAGCTGCGCGATCCCGCTGGCAAGGTGGTAACGCTGATTCGCTATCTGCAGCGCGGCGAGTTGCGTGAGCCGATCAGCATCGACCAACGTGCTTTTGGCTATCAGATTCAAATCCAACATCTGGATACGTCATCATGATCTACATCTCCGCTTTTGGCATGGTGAATGCGCTGGGCAACAACCTGGCGCACATCGCCACACAGCTGCAAGCGGGCCACGCGCCCGGCATGCAACCGCGTGACGGCTGGCTGCAAGACGGCAAACGCTGCTGGCTGGGCGAAGTGCAGGGCGCATTGCCGCTGATTCCTGCCGCGCTGGCGGCGCATAACACCCGCAACAATCAGCTGCTGCTGGCCTCGCTGGCGCAGATACGCCCGGCAGTGGATGCGGCGATCGCGCAATATGGGCGCGATCGCGTGGCGATTGTGCTTGGCACCAGCACCTCCGGCGTTGATGAAGGCGATCGTCAGGTGGATGACGCCTTGTCGGGCTACGATTACCGCATGCAGGAGCTTGGCGATCCATCACGCTTCCTGGCGCATTTTTTAGCGCTGGACGGTCCGGCTTACACCATTTCGACTGCCTGCTCATCCAGTGCGCGCGCCATAATCAGCGGCCAACGTTTGATTGATGCTGGTTTAGCGGACGTGGCGCTGGTGGGCGGCGCGGATTCGCTAAGTCGTATGCCGATTAACGGTTTCGCCAGCCTGGATTCACTCTCTGAACGTCACTGCGCGCCGTTTAGCGCCGATCGCGACGGCATTTCGATTGGTGAAGCTGCCGCGCTGCTGCTGCTGACGCGCGAAAAGCAGCCGCTGGCGCTGCTCGGCTGCGGTGAATCGTCGGACGCGTGGCACATGTCGGCACCGCATCCTGAAGGCATCGGCGCCGAGCGCGCTATGCTGATGGCGCTGCAACAGGCGGGTTTACAGCCGCAGGATGTTGGTTACATCAACCTGCACGGTACCGCCACGCCGCTGAACGATCAGGTAGAATCTGCGGTGATTCATCGCCTGTTTGGTGAACGCGTGCCGTGCAGTTCAACCAAACACCTGACCGGCCACACGCTGGGCGCGGCGGGCGCCACCGAAGCGGCTTTAGCCGCACTGATTCTGCAGCAGCATCTGCCGCTGCCGCCGCAGGATTTCTCGCTGGCGGCACGCGATACCTCGCTGCCGGCGTGCGGTTTGATCACCACGCCGCAGCCTTTGGCGCTCCCGGTGATTGCCTCAAATTCGTTTGCTTTTGGCGGGAACAATACCTGCCTGATTGTAGGAAAGCCTTATGAGTGATTTTCTGCCGGTTGATGCTTATCTGCCGCATCGCGCGCCGATGCTGCTGCTGGATCGCGTCATCCAGGTCACCGACGACAGCGTGATCTGCGAAGTCAGTATCAACGCGACAGGCGTGGTGGCCCCTTTTCTCACCGCACAGGGCGATTTACCGGCGTGGTACGGCGTGGAGATCATGGCGCAGACCGTTGGCGTCTGGTCGGGCTTTCATGCGCGTCAGCGCGGCGGCGATGAGATTCGTCCCGGCATGCTGCTTGGCGGACGCGGTTATCGTGCCAGCAGCGCCGCTTTCGCCGCCAACAGCGCGCTGCGCGTTGAAATGCGTCTGCTGATGCGTGACGACCGATTGGGCAGCTTTGAAGGGGAGATCCGCTGCGGCGAGGCGATCATCGCCAGCGGGCGGCTGAATACCTATCAGCCCAATGAACACGAGTTAATTCAATTGCAACAAGGAGTTCAGCCATGACACGCAGCGTTTTAGTGACCGGCGCAAGTAAAGGTATTGGCCGCGCCATCGCATTGCGTCTGGCGCAGGATGGCTTTGAGATAGTGGTGCATTATCACCGCGACAGCGCCGGTGCCGCGCAGACGCTGGCTGAGATTGAGGCGGCAGGCGGATGTGGGCGCACCTTGCAGTTTGACGTGGCGCAGCGCGATGCCACACGCAGCGCACTGGAACAGGATATCGCCGCACACGGCGCCTACTACGGCGTGGTGAGCAATGCGGGCATCACGCGTGATGCGGCGTTCCCGGCGCTGACCGATGACGAGTGGGACAGCGTGATCCACACCAATCTCGACAGCTTTTACAACGTGATTCATCCGTGCGTGATGCCGATGATTGGCCTGCGCAAGGGCGGACGCATTATTACGCTCTCCTCGGTCTCGGGGATCATGGGCAATCGCGGCCAGGTCAACTACAGCGCGGCCAAAGCCGGTATTATCGGTGCCACCAAAGCGCTGGCGATTGAGCTGGCGAAACGCAAAATTACCGTTAACTGCATCGCGCCCGGCTTAATTGATACCGGCATGACCGATCTTGAGCCGCTGGTGATTGACGAGGCGATGAAGCTGATCCCGATGAAGCGCATGGGCGCGGCGGATGAAGTCGCCGGACTGGCCAGCTACTTAATGTCGGACATCGCGGGCTACGTCACGCGTCAGGTGATTTCAATCAATGGAGGTATGCTGTGATTCAGCGCGTAGTGGTAACCGGCATGGGCGGCGTGACCGCTTTTGGTGAGCGCTGGAGCGCGGTGGCTGAGCGGATCAAACAGGGCAAAAATGCGGTGCGCCATATGCCGGAATGGCAAGTGTACGACGGCTTGCACACGCTGCTCGGCGCGCCGGTGGACGACTTTACGCCGCCAGCGCATTACACGCGCAAACGCATTCGTTCGATGGGGCGCGTGTCACTGATGGCGACGCGCGCCACCGAACTCGCGCTGGAGCAGGCCGGTTTGATCGATCATCCGGTGCTGACCAGCGGTGAAACCGGCATTGCTTACGGCTCCTCAACCGGCAGCACCGGACCGGTGAGTGAGTTCGCCACTATGCTGACGGAAAAGCACACCAACAACATTACCGGCACCACTTACGTGCAGATGATGCCGCACACCACCGCCGTTAACGCGGGCCTGTTCTTTGGCCTGCGCGGCCGGGTAATCCCGACGTCCAGCGCCTGTACGTCGGGCAGCCAGGCGATCGGCTATGCGTGGGAAGCGATTCGTCACGGTTATCAAACCGTGATGGTGGCGGGTGGAGCGGAAGAGCTGTGTCCATCCGAAGCGGCGGTGTTTGACACGCTGTTCGCCACCAGCCAGCGTAACGACGCGCCGCACACGTCGCCCGCGCCGTTCGACCAGCAGCGCGACGGATTAGTGATTGGCGAAGGTGCAGGCACTTTGATCCTCGAATCGCTGGAACATGCGCAGGCGCGCGGAGCCACCATTTATGCCGAGCTGGTGGGTTTCCACACCAACTGCGATGCCGCGCATATCACCCAGCCGCAGCGTGAAACCATGCAGATTTGTATCGAGCGCGCGCTGAAAACCGCCGGCGTCACGGCGGAGCAGATTGGCTATATCAATGCCCACGGCACCGCCACCGATCGCGGCGATATCGCCGAGAGTCAGGCCACCGCAGCGATTTATGGCAACAGCACGCCAATCTCTTCGCTAAAAAGCTACTTTGGCCATACGCTGGGCGCGTGCGGGGCGCTGGAAGCCTGGATGAGCATTGAGATGATGCGTGAAGGCTGGTTTGCGCCGACGTTGAATTTGTCGCAACCGGCCGCTGAATGCGGTGAACTTGATTACATCATCGGTGAAGCGCGCCAGATTGAGACAGATTACATCCAATCCAATAACTTCGCCTTTGGCGGGATTAACACTTCGCTGGTGTTTAAACGCTGGCGCGAAGGCTGATAGCAGGTCGCCATGAATGGCGCTTGTTAGTTAAGTCCGCGACGAACGCATGCCGGCTGCTTCGGTACATGTTGTTGAAAAGGGCACAGTTGCCAGAGGCGCTGGCGCGTCTGCTGCGGCAAAAGGGCTATTCGCAGCGCTGAGGCTTTTACGTTGGGCCAGGAGCCTCACGCATGGATGCGTGAGGCAGTTCGGGGTCGGCCAGGGAAGGCCGATCCGCGAACGGTCCGTTGGCACGACGTGGAAGCCGAAGGCACCGCGCTAGCGGCGCGAGGACGGCCCGTGACGCAGCAGATGTGTCAGAGCCCGCTACCAAGTCAAAGCAAAACCCTTTCTTCAGTGATAAGCATTGGTCGCCATGAATGAATGGCGACCCTACAAGACCGGGCAGGGTACCTATTGCACCACTCCTCCATGATATGAACGCAAAAAGTGGGATTTTTCTTGCTTTCGGGCAACGACTGCGCATAATCGCAAACCGCAATAATAATGATTATCACTTCGTTTGCATTAGGGGATCCCATGCGCGCTATGCCTTTCAATCCCGGACTGAAACCGACGCTGTTGGCCGTAATGGTCAGCGCCGGTTGTTTGCCAGTGATGGCTGCTACCACCAACACCACAACCTCAACTGACGCGAAAAACGAGCAGCAGACGCTGACCGTGACCGCGACACCGCAAACCGATTTCAAACCAGGCGGCAACGATCTGGTACCGGCTTTCCTCGATGGCCAGGTTGCACACGGCGGCCGCCTTGGCATGCTGGGTGAGCAGAACGCCATGGACGTGCCGTTCAACGTCATTGGTTTTACCTCGAAAATGATTCAGGATCAGCAGGCGCAAACCATCGGTGACGTGGTGCGCAACGATGCTGGCGTGCAGAATCTGAAAGGCTACGGCAACTTTGCCGAGAGCTATCGCATTCGTGGCTTCAAGCTGGACGGCGATGCCATGACCTACGGCGGCCTGGCGGGTATCGTGCCGCGTCAGGTGATGGATGCCTCACTGATTGATCGCGTGGAGATCTTCAAAGGGGCTAACGCCTTGCTGAACGGTTCGGCGGAGAGCGGCGTCGGCGGCATGATTAACCTCGAGCCGAAGCACGCTGATGATACGCCGCTGACGCGCATCGGGGTGGACTACACGTCCGGTTCCCAGGTGGGCGGCACCGCCGATATTGGTCGTCGTTTTGGCGACGATAATCAGTTTGGCGTGCGTCTGAATGCGGTTAACCGCGAAGGCGGCACCGAGGTGGATGGCGAGAAAAAACGCACCACCGCTGCGTCACTCGGGCTGGATTATCGTGGCGATCGTCTGCGTACGTCGCTCGACGTTGGCTACCAGAAAAAGACCTTCCACGATGCGCGTAACGGCGTCAACATCAGCGGCATCGATTTCATTCCCGATGTGCCGTCCAACACGAAAAACTACAGCCAGAAGTGGGTGTTCAGCGATATCGAGTCGGAGTTTGGTCTGGCGAAAGCCGAATACGATCTGACCGATCAGTGGACCGCCTATGCGGGCCTCGGCGCGCAGCACACACATGAAGTGGGCAACTACGGCATTCCGAAGATCCTCGACAGCGCCGGCAACGCCACCATTGGCCGCTTCCGCACCAATCGCGTGCAGGACAACATGAGCGGCATGGTTGGCCTGCGTGGTGATTTCACCACCGGTCCGGTGACGCATAAAGTGAATTTCGGTTATTCGGCGATGACCACGAATGCGAAAAACAGCTATCGCATGTCGTCGGGCAACGATGCCAACGTAAATATTTATCACCCGCAGGATGTGGCTGAACCGGATAGCGTGTTCGCCGGTGGCGCTAAGTTCAGCGATCCGCTGACCACTTACCGTTCACGTTCGCAGGGCTACCTGCTGAGCGATACGCTGGGCTTCTTCGATGACACCTTGCTGGCAACCGTCGGCGCGCGTCATCAAAAAGTGGTGGTGCGTAACTATGGTTATGACGGTGCGGAAGATAGCGCGACACGTTTCGACAGCAGCCGTTGGTTGCCGGCGTACGGTTTGCTGTATAAAGCCACGCAAAATATCTCGCTGTATGCCAACCATACCGAATCGCTGACGCCAGGCACCGCCGCGCCGTTTACCGCCACCAACTACGGTAGCGTGACCGGCATCGTACATGCTAAGCAGAACGAAGTGGGTGTCAAAGCGGACTTTGGTCGCGTCGGCGGATCGCTGGCGCTGTTTGAAATCAAACAGCCGGTTGGCGTGCTGAACAATTCGGTCTACCAACTGAATGGCGAGCAGCGCAACCGTGGCGTGGAGTTGAACGTATTTGGTGAGCCGGTGCTGGGCCTACGCCTTAACAGCAGCGCCACCTGGATCGATCCGGATATGACCAAAACCGGTGACAGCGATCAGGATGGCAAAAACGCCATCGGCGTACCGCGCTTCACTGCGGCGCTGGGTGCGGAGTATGACATCAAGCCGGTGGACGGTTTGACCGCCACAGCATTGCTGAACTACACCGGTTCACAATATGCCGACCTGGCAAACAACATGAAGCTGGATGATTACACCACGCTGGATTTGGGTCTGCGTTACCGCATGAAGGTTAACCAGAACGATATGGTGTGGCGCGTGGGCGTGGATAACGTCACCAATGAGAAATATTGGGCCAATGTTGATGACAGCGGCACCTATTTGTCGCAGGGTGAACCACGCACGGTGAAGGTTTCACTCAGCTACGATTTCTAATCTGCTCTCGAATGGGGCGCGCCTGCGCCCCATTATTTCTCCGCCAGAAATTTTCCTGTAACTTAGGGCGCATTGCATTACACTCTGTGCGGCAATCCTGCGCGAAAACTCGCCTTTATTTTTGAGTCATCATGAGTTCACCTGCACCACCAGACGACCACGACGAACCTTATCGGCAGCCGCTCGACGACGCGCTCTTCGCCATTGTGGTGCTTGCAGTCACTTCGGTTACGCTTATAATCTTCGTCCTGATGATTACGCTGTGGATGAGTTAAGGTCAGCACCGGGAAAAGGAAGCCTGCAAGGAGATGTCGATGGAAACCAGCGATGACAAACTGATCGCCATAATTGGCCTGCTTTCCGCCTGTTTAATTGGCGTGGTGTTTCTCTTCACCATGACCTGGCTCACCGACGTGCGTCACCCCGCGGATCCTTCACTCGATGTGCAAACCTGCCCGCAAAAACCCGCCACTACGCAACAGTCTTAGCTTTTTGTCTGCCAGTTCTGCCACTTAATCTGTTGACTGCGCAACTCCAGCGCCAGCGCCTCATGCAGGGTGCGATTGCCATTGGGATCGCCGAGGCCAAACAGCGCGCCCGGTGAACGCCGATCGTCGGCCCACGCCGGATACTCCACCACCGGATAGAGTGAAATCCCTTCCAGCGCCACGCCGTGATCCAGCGCCAGACGCGCTTCTTCACTGATCTGCCGCAGCCAGGGCGCTCGCGCATTACCTTCGGCTCCGGTTTCGGCCAGAATCATCGGGCGCTGATAACGTTGCCAGCACTGCATTAACAAACGGTGCAGCGGTTGGCGCGTCGGATGGTCGATTTGCATGGTTTCGCCTGAGAAAAACCAGTGATTGTCGGGATAGTAATTAAGACCCAGAATATCGAGGAAATCCGCGCGGCCACCCAGTTCCGGCGCATCGCGTCCGCCAATCCAATCCCAGGCTTCAAACTGCGCCTGATGCTGCGCGTCGGCATAAGGTTTGCTGTCAGGGTTATCGGGATCGGTCGCCACCTGCACCAGCGGATCGGTCAGCACAAAGCGGGCATCGGGATAAACCTCGCGAATGGCGTGCATCGCCGCCAGCGAGGCGCGCACTAATTGGCGCTTCAGCTCACGACCGCGATCGCTGGCGTAGGGATCGAGCCAGGAAACATCCGCGCCGGCCCACGACCAGAATGAGATCTGATTGATCGGCGTGAAAAAGGGCTTTTCGATGCCTTCATCGCGCATCAGTTGCGCCATGGCGCGGGCGAAGCGTTCAAAGTGATCGATAAAGCTGGCTTTCCAGATATCCAGGTGATCGGGATAGCCAAAGTGTGCCAGCTCCCAGATAATCTGCATATCGTGACGCGCCGCGGCGTGCACCATCGGCAGAAAGGTGCGCCAGTCATATTCGTTGGGCACGGCTTCAATCAGATGCCAGCGAGCGCCATCGCGCGCGGTGTGCAAACCTTCCTGCGCCAGTGCGGCATAATCTTTCTCCAGCAGCATGTCGTGGCCGCTGCTGATCACCATATCGAGCCGACGTCCGCCTGCGCGACGGGCGGTTGAACAGGGAAAACTGCCCTGAAAGAAACTGCGGAACAGCTGAGGGTGATGGCGCAGGGATTGCTGAGTCATAATCCTCTCCTCACATTGAGCGCCGGATGCAGAATGCAGAACGCCTGGCTAAGTCTAGACTAAATTGACGGTGCGCCATTGGGCAGAAAAGGAAGCCTCCGATTGCTTCTTAGCGCATTGATACCAACAATAATAGGTCCACAGCTTTCAGGGATTCACTATGAGTGAAGCAGCAACCTCTTTGCCGCCTGAGGAACATTCGGGCAACCGGCTGAAACCGAGTGTTGAGGCGCGTTGCGCACGACATCCGGGCATGAGCGGCATTCATCCGCTTAACGATGGATTGGACGCTTTTGCTGCGCGCTATCAGTTGATGAGCATGGCGCAGCACACCATTGATGTGCAGTACTACATTTGGCACAACGACATGTCCGGCCGCTTGCTGTTCAGCGCGCTGCTGGACGCCGCCGAGCGCGGGGTGAAAGTGCGATTGCTGCTGGATGACAATAACACGCCGGGTTTGGATGAGACGCTGGCGGAACTCGATCGCCACGCCAATATCGCCGTGCGCCTGTTTAATCCGTTCTCGTTCCGCACGCTGCGCGCGCTCGGTTATCTCACCGATTTTTCCCGCCTCAATCGACGTATGCACAATAAGAGCCTGACGGTGGATGGCGCGGCGACGCTGGTGGGCGGGCGCAATATCGGCGACGAATATTTTGGCACCGGCGATGAACCGCTGTTTACCGATCTCGATGTCCTGGCGATTGGTCCGGTGGTCGACGAGGTGACGCAGGATTTCGAACGCTACTGGCGCAGTAAAGCGGTATCGCCGCTGCGCCAAGTGGTTGATGTGAGCGGCGATGCGCATCAGGCAGTGCGCTTGCCACAAGAGTGGCAGCAGAGTGAAGCGGTGGAGCGCTATCTGGCACGGTTGGAGCACTCGTCGTTTATCAGCCAGATGGAGCAGGGCGAGTTGGAGATGACGTGGGCGGAATCGCGCCTGCTGAGTGATGATCCGCGTAAAGGGCTCGGCAAAGCAAAACGCCGCAGTTTACTGCCGCAGCGCATGCTAGAGGTCATCGGCACGCCGCAGCAGCAGTTCGATATTATCTCGGCCTATTTTGTCCCGACGCGATCTGGCGTGGCGCAGCTGCTGGCATTGAAGCGGCGCGGGGTGAAGATTGCCATCCTTACCAATTCGCTGGCGGCCAATGACGTCACGGTGGTGCACGCCGGTTATGCGCGCTGGCGCAAAAAACTGCTGCGCCACGGCATCGCGCTGTATGAACTGAAGCCGCAGAACAATCCGCAAACCGCGCCACACGATCGCGGTATCACCGGTAATTCAGGTTCCAGTTTGCATGCCAAAACCTTTACCGTGGACAATCGAAAAGTGTTTATCGGCTCGTTCAATTTCGATCCGCGTTCCGCCATGCTGAACACCGAAATGGGGTTGGTGATTGAGAGTGAAGCCCTGGCGCAGCAAACGCATCAGCGCTTTATTGCCGGGATGCGCGATCGCGCCTGGACGCTACGTCTGGATAAGTGGGGACGCGTCAATTGGGTCGAGTTTGCTAACGAGCAGGGCGAAGTGGTGCACAAACATGAACCGCAATGCACGCTGCTGCAGCGCTTGCTGGTGCGACTGGTGTGGCGCTTGCCGGTTGAGTGGTTGCTTTAGATAAAAAGGGCCAGCTTAGCGGGCCCTTTTTTCATTTGCGTTGCGGCTTACCGGAGAACAGGAAGCGCAGCAGCGGAATGCGCAGATGGATTTCATACAGCGTAAACGCCACGCCAAATACCATCAGTAAGCCGACGAAGAAGCCGAGCGTGTTGTTGCCGATGTGCGGGGTGATGTAGATGCCGTACAAAATGGTCAGCGGATGGTGTACCAGATAGATAAACAGCGAGGCATTCACCAGATACATGATGCGCGGCGAATGGCTGTTCAGCAGCTTATGGCCGAAGCTAAAACAGACGTTTAGCATGCACAACCCCATCAGCGTCGAAATGATCATATCGATTTCATACAGCCAACCTTCACCGCTGCTGTAACGCTGATTCAGGCTATAGGCGATGAATACTGCGATAGCGCCAAAGCACATCACCGGATTAAAGCGCACAAACAACGCTTTCAGCGCCTGATGCTTCCAGCTCAACGCACCCAGCATAAAGAACGGCAGGAACATCAGCGTTTGCATCACGGCAATGCTGAACAGGCCATCGGCAAATACGGCCGGAACGAAATAAAACAGCACGCGGCGGAACGCACACCAAATTAAGGCATAAGTCAGTAGCGCCAGCGTCAATTTACCCCAGCCAATTTGCTGATAATCGATGCTGCGCTGCTGCTTATTCAGCCAGCGAAAAGCCACCATACCGAACGTCGTCAGAATCACCAGTACCAGTAAAAACCACAGATGAGATATCAGCTCCCACGCCAGCGTGTTGTACTTGTTGTAGAGCGAGAAACTGTTCCAGTCGCCGATTTTATCGGTGAGATTTTTGGTGATGAAAAACTGCGGCAAAGTAATCAGCGGCACGGCAGTCAACATCGGGATGCCGACACGCTCCAGACGCACTTTCAACCAGCGCTGCGGCTGGTAGCGTAAGTAGAGCATGTAGGAAAAATAGCCTGAAATAACAAAGAACACCTGCATGCGGAAGGCGTGAATAAAGTCGTTTAGCACCGTCAACCACATTGAGGCGTCATGGCTGTTCACGGCCCATTTCTGCGTGGAGTAAATCAGAGAGACGTGAAAAGGCACGCCTAATAACATTAAATACGCGCGAATCGAATCGAGGAAATATTCACGTTCGGGTTTAGCTGAACTCATAATCTTCCAATAGTCAGTTTACTTGCCGGTTTCGCCCTGAAACCGGATTATGCCGAAGGAAAATTCTACCGGCTGTAAACAGGGTATACTATCAGGTGAATCTGTATGTGATTTTGCGGGGTTTAATTATCCTAAAAGCACATTTTCAGCTTACAAATCAGCGGAACAATCTATTACATACGCTGTCGGAAAACCGAATAATCCTTTAAGATAATCGGGTTTGATCTAAGCACACGAAAGGGGGGGATGTGCTGAATAATGTGAATAATAAAGTGGAACTGGTAAAGATGCGCTGGGTAGGCGCGGCAGTTCTGCTGGCTATGTATGCCAACAATAGTTGGGCGTTTAACATTGATGATGTTGCAAAACAAGCCAAGGCGTTGGCAGGGAAAAGTTTCGAAGCGCCAAAAAGCAATTTACCCTCTCAGTTTCGTGAAATGAAGTTTGCTGACTATCAGCAGATCCAGTTTAACCACGACAAAGCTTATTGGGGCAAACTGCGCACGCCGTTTAAGCTTGAGTTCTATCATCAGGGCATGTATTTCGATACGCCGGTGAAAATCAATGAAGTGACGGCGTCTTCAGTACGTGAAATTAAATATAACCCTGACTACTTCAATTTCGGCAACGTAAAACACGATGCTGATGCAGTCAAAAACCTCGGCTTTGCTGGGTTTAAGGTGTTGTATCCTCTAAATAAAAAGGGCAAAGACGACGAGATCACCAGCTTCCTCGGCGCCAGCTATTTCCGTGTGATTGGCGAGGGCCAGGTGTACGGTCTTTCGGCACGTGGACTGGCGATTGATACCGCTTTGCCGTCGGGCGAAGAGTTCCCGCGCTTTAAAGAGTTCTGGATTGAGCGTCCAAAACCGCAGGACAAACAGCTGGTGATCTATGCGCTGCTGGATTCGCCACGCGCGTCCGGTGCCTATCGTTTCATCATCAAACCGGGCAAAGAATCGACGGTTGATGTGCAATCCAAAGTTTATCTGCGTGATAACGTCGGCAAACTGGGCGTTGCGCCACTGACCAGTATGTTCCTGTTTGGTGCAAACCAGCCTTCGCCAGTGACCAACTTCCGTTCTGAGCTGCACGATTCGAATGGTCTTTCGATTCATGCCGGTAACGGTGAGTGGATTTGGCGTCCGCTGAATAACCCGAAACATCTGGCGGTCAGCACCTTTACCGTTGAGAACCCGAAAGGTTTTGGTCTGCTGCAGCGCACGCGTGATTTCAGCCGTTTCCAGGATCTCGACGATCGCTACGACCTGCGCCCTAGTGGCTGGGTTGAGCCACAGGGTGATTGGGGTAAAGGCCGCGTTGAACTGGTAGAGATTCCAACTGCCGATGAAACCAACGACAACATCGTTGCATTCTGGACGCCGGAAAAACTGCCAGAGCCGGGCAAAGAGATGAACTTCCAGTATCGTCTGCATTTCACCCGTGACGAGAATCAGCTGCACTCAGACGACATCGCCTGGGTAAAAGACACGCTGCGCTCTGCCGGTGATGTGAAGCAGTCGAATCTGGTGCGTCAGCCGGATGGTTCTATCGCCTTCACCGTGGATTTCGTTGGCAAAGCGATGAGCAAGCTGCCGGAAGATACGCAAGTGGCGCCGCAGGTGAGCGTGGGTAACAACGCTGACGTGGTTGAGCAGAGTGTGCGCTACAACCCGGTGACCAAAGGCTGGCGTCTGGTGTTGCGTCTGCGAGTGAAAGATAACAAGCAGCCGACTGAGATGCGTGCGGCGCTGGTGAGCGGCGACAAGACATTGACGGAAACCTGGAGCTATCAGCTACCTGCCAATGAATAAATCGATATTTCTACCTCAATCTTACGTGGAGGCTCTGCCGCTTGATGCGGCAGGGCGCGCCCGTCTCAGCGATTCGCTGCAGAATGCGCAGGCGTTCCACGCTATTCATACGTCGCTGGGGCAAGATAACGCCGCCAGCGAGCGCCCGGATGATGCACCGCTGAAATCGGTGTCATCTCGTGTGCAAATGGCCTGGCCGGACTCACTGGCGGATGGTCAGCAGCTCAGCAAGGATTATCTTGATCGCACCACACTGAAGGCGATGCCGAAAGTGAAGCGTTCGCTGATGTTCCCGGAGATCTGGCGCACCAACCCGATTGCGCGCGCCTGGGATTCCCTGCGCGGCCAGAAATCCACTCCACGCTATGCCACCGTTGAAGAGCAGAAAAACGAGGACAAGTGGCGCCACGTTGGCTCCATGCGTCGTTACGTACTGCTGATTCTGACGATTCTGCAGACCGTGGTGGCAACCTGGTACATGAAAACCATTCTGCCGTATCAGGGCTGGACGCTGATCGATCCTATCGAGATGTTCAACCAGAACTGGCTGCAGTCGGTTGAGCTGATCCTGCCGTACATCCTGCAGACTGGGATTCTGTTCCTGTTCGCCATCCTGTTCTGCTGGGTTTCTGCCGGTTTCTGGACTGCGCTGATGGGCTTCCTGCAGCTGCTGATCGGTCGCGATAAATACAGTATTTCGTATTCGACAACCGGCGATGAGCCACTGAATCCGGAACACCGTACTGCGCTGATCATGCCGATCTGTAATGAAGATGTAGAACGCGTGTTTGCTGGCCTGCGTGCGACCTGGGAATCGGTCAAACGTACTGGCAATGCCGAACACTTCGACGTCTACATTCTGAGCGACAGCTACGATGCCGATATCGCCATCGCCGAGCAGAAAGCCTGGATGGAGCTGGTGCGTGATGTCGGTGGCGCCGGCAAGATTTTCTATCGCCGTCGTCGTCGTCGTGTGAAGCGTAAAAGCGGCAACATCGATGACTTCTGCCGTCGCTGGGGCAGCAACTATAGCTACATGGTGGTGCTGGACGCCGACAGCGTAATGAGCGGTGAGTGTCTTACCGGTTTAGTGCGCATGATGGATGCTAACCCGAACGCCGGTATTATCCAGTCTTCGCCGAAAGCGTCAGGCATGGATACGCTGTATGCGCGTTGCCAGCAGTTTGCTACCCGTGTGTACGGTCCGCTGTTCACCGCTGGTTTGCACTTCTGGCAGTTGGGTGAATCACACTATTGGGGCCATAACGCCATCATTCGTGTGCAACCGTTTATCGAGCACTGTGCGCTGGCACCGCTGCCGGGTGAAGGTTCCTTCGCGGGTTCGATCCTGTCGCATGACTTCGTTGAAGCCGCGCTGATGCGTCGTGCCGGTTGGGGGGTTTGGATCGCCTACGATCTGCCAGGCTCCTATGAAGAACTGCCGCCGAACCTGCTGGATGAGCTGAAGCGTGACCGTCGCTGGTGCCACGGTAACCTGATGAACTTCCGTTTGTTCCTGGTAAAAGGGATGCATCCGGTTCACCGTGCGGTGTTCCTGACGGGCGTAATGTCCTATCTCTCTGCGCCGTTGTGGTTCATGTTCCTCGCGCTTTCTACTGCCTTGCAGGTGGTACACACGCTGATGGAACCGACCTACTTCCTGCAACCACGCCAGCTGTTCCCGGTGTGGCCGCAGTGGCGTCCCGATCTGGCGATAGCCTTGTTCTCAACTACGTTGGTGCTGTTGTTCCTGCCGAAACTGTTGAGCGTGGTGCTGATTTGGTTCAAGGGAGCGAAACCTTATGGTGGCGCCATCCGCTTGTTCTTCTCGCTGATTCTGGAGATGCTGTTCTCAGTGCTGCTGGCGCCGGTGCGCATGCTGTTCCACACCGTGTTTGTGGTCAGCGCGTTCCTTGGCTGGGAAGTGGTGTGGAACTCGCCGCAGCGTGATGATGATGCGACGCCGTGGAGCGAAGCTTTCCGTCGTCATGGTTCACAGATGCTGTTGGGTCTGGTGTGGGCGGGCGGTATGGGCTTCCTCGATCTGAACTTCCTGTGGTGGCTGTCGCCGATCGTCGTCTCGCTGATCCTGTCGCCGTTTGTGTCGGTGATGTCGAGCCGTGCAACGGTAGGGCAGAAAAGTAAGAACGCCAAACTGTTCCTGATCCCGGAAGAGTATGAGCCGCCTAAAGAGCTGGTCGATACCGATCACTATCTGCAGATCAATCGTCAACGCGCGCTGAAAAATGGCTTTATGCATGCACTGTTTAACCCGGCGTTTAACGCGCTGGCGACGGCAATGGCAACATCGCGTCACAAGCAGAGCGATTTACTGGATCATGCGCGTGACCGTCGTGTCGATCAGGCACTGAGCGATGCGCCAGAGAAACTGAATCGCGAGCAGCGTTTGCAGCTGATTAGCGATCCGGTGGTGCTGGCTCGTGTGCACTCACGCCTGTGGGAAAGCGCGGACAAATATCATCAGTGGGTGGAAAGCTATCAGAAGCTGAAGCTCAATCCAGAGGCGCTGCCACAGCGCTGAGGATGAGAAAGTAGAAAGCGGCAGAAATGCCGCTTTTTTTTCGCCAGAAATATGACGCAATCTTTACGTGTTAAGGAGTGGTCATCGTCCCTGCGAGATGGTTAAACTAACGCCAGTTCATTGTGAGTAAATGTTGTGAATTATTTCCTGAAAATAACCGCGCTTAGCGCCGCCATTCTTCTGCTCACCGGTTGTGGCAGTATCATCAGCCGCACCTTTCCCGGACAAGGTCACGGCAACCAATATTATCCCGGCGTTCAGTGGGACGTTCGTGACGGACCGTGGCGCGTGCTAACCATTATCGATTTGCCGCTGTCGCTGGTGATGGACACGCTGTTACTGCCCGTCGATGCCAGTCACGGTCCGTACGAATAAACGTTATTACAGGTTGTCAGAAGGGCTGTTGTCGTCTTCCCACTCTTGTGCCGCCGCTTCGCCCTCTTCAAGGTCACGCGGTGGTTCCAACTGGAACTCGCCGTCATCCCATTCGTGCAGCGTATTTTCCGCCTGCCACTCCTGACGCAGTTCGACTTCATCAAAATCGCCATCAAAGATGGCTTGTGCAGCGTCTCCGCTGGAGATCGGCAGGCATTCACCCTGACCGTCCTCTTCCGCGAAAAATTCGGCCTGCCACATAATGTCGCCATCCTGCATCACGTACTTCTGCAGGGCGAACTGGCTCACGCTGGCATCTTCTTCAGCGATCTCTGGTTGGCTGGCGAGAAACTCTTCACGAGCGGCTTCAATGGCTTCTTCAAGGGTGGTAAACAGGCTCATCATCAACTCCATGTCTGTAAAAAAGGGATTTCACAGAAGGATAGACGAAAAATCGTGAAGTGCAGGGCGGAGAGGAAATATCAGTTGGGCGGTTGCGTGAAATTCAACCGCCTAACCGGTCAGGCTATTTTCTGCGGGAAATGCAATACCGGGCGTACTGATTCGTGAATAATTGGAGCAGAGTAACGAATACAACATTTAATACAGGGCTTAACCTTTTTAAAATTAATACGCGCGGTTGATAATGCCTGATTTAAATTATATAGAGTGCCAATAAATACCATGTCCTCCTTTACGGGTAAGCGTTTGCACTCTTTCCGATGCAGAAGATGATAACCTTCCTGATCGGTACTGATCGTCACGTAGTAGTAGATACCTTTATTCATATTATATTGTCCTGAGATATATTTGCTGTGTGTAATCTTTTTATATTTTTTAAAAGTGAACGGGTGAAGCTAAGTGCTGTAATCGAAATTAACTGGATTCGATTTTACGAACCAATTCCATAAAGTTATAAGCGAAGCGATTATTTTAACGAAAAGGAATATGGGGTTTTTTAATCAGACAATACCTTGTTTAGTAAGTTAATTTTACTTCATTGATAAGTGATGCCGAAGGATTTAGCAATATTAAATAGGAATAGCCCTGGAAGTCGTAGAAATCAGGTCCGAAACGCTAAACTTAGGTGAATAAATATTAATGGGTGACAATTCCGCGAATCCTGCATCAACGCAGAATTTGGCTGCTGCGGCGCAAGGAAAGGTTAATTTTACGTCAACATTGCGTGCTGAAGAAAAGTGATGTCTGATTAAATGCGGCGCTAAGCCAACTATCAGCTTAAGTTCAGGCTGGCACGGCTCACTAATAAATTACCGCATGTGATCGCGCCAAAAGGCAAATTAGTGCATATAAACAGCGGAGCACACAGGGTGCCCCGACCAATATTAATAAACCGATGGTTCGCCTTGCGGACGCGTTTTAAAGCGGCGATGCAGCCACATGTATTGCTCTGGAGCCAGCAGCACAGTCTCTTCCACCACTTTATTCATCACCACAGCCGTATCAAGTTCAGATTCCAGCGTAAATTTGTC
Organism: Pantoea sp. GCM10028869; assembly: GCF_042666835.1. Lineage (NCBI taxonomy): Bacteria > Pseudomonadati > Pseudomonadota > Gammaproteobacteria > Enterobacterales > Erwiniaceae > Pantoea > Pantoea sp. GCM10028869. The sequence goes on from NZ_JBHTGO010000002.1 coordinate 592,874, forward strand.
GCGGATATCTGGCATCATTTTCAGCTCATAGCCGCGCGCGTTCGGCAGACGTCGCGCCAGGAACGGCACCACGCTTGGGTTTGCCAAACGAATCAGCATATGGGTGCCGGTGGTGGTCGCCGCGTCCTGAACCGCGAAGAATGGCGCAAACACGCTGCTGCGCGGGCCATAATCATGATCCGGTGCATACCAGATAATGTCGTTGTTCTTCATGGCGCGAATCATGCCTTTCAGATCTTTGCGGTCCAGCATGCTTTTATTGGAGCGCATCCGGCCCCAGGTTTGCAGCCAGTCGATCAACTTGTTGTCGTTGGGACGATACACGCCAATGCCTGGGTTGTGCATACCAAATACCCGCGCTCCCAACTCCAGAGTCAGAAAGTGCATACCAATTAATAATATGCCGCGCTTCTCTGCCAGCGCGTTAGTCACGTGCTCCAGCCCGCTGGTGGTGACCCATTTACGAATACGCCAGTCCGGCCAGAACCACGCCATCCCGGTTTCAATCAGCCCCATGCCTACCGATTCGAAGTTGTGCTTTACCATCGCGTCACGTTCATTGGTCGGCATAGTGGGGAAGCACACTTCAAGATTACGCTGCGCCACTTCAACGCGCCGCTTCATAAAGCGCATGGCAACGCGACCCAATCCGCAGCCAATTGCATGCAGTACCGGATAGGGCAACAGCACCAGCAGATAAAGAAAGCCAATGCCGAGCCAGGTCAGCCAATAGCGTGGATAGAAGAGTTCACGGGTGAGTTGGGGAAGTTGAGTCATGGAAATGTCAGTATCCTGCGTCTTATGCCAGAGAGTCCGGTTTCTGTAATTTTTTGTCATTATGCCATTTTTTCATTCTGGCTGAAATCAAGCATAGACCGAGGACGGCTTTCCGACAGCAGGTATGCGCACGAAAACGCAATTGTGGCGCACAAATGCGTGTGTAATTTCAGCCGGCAGGCTTATCAAACCAACATTTTTGTATCAGGCAGAATTCGGGTATCATACGCGCGCTAAATTTCTCTGATTGCTAACAGGACGAACACCATGCCAGTGTTACATAACCTTGTTTCCAATAAAGAGCTGAAGGAACGTATGTTGGCGGAAACCGAACCACGTACCACAGTCTCTTTTTATAAATACTTCCAGATTGCCGATCCTAAAGCCTTCCGTGATGCCCTCTACGTTGAGTTAACCAAACTCAAGGTGTTTGGTCGCGTCTATGTTGCGCACGAAGGCATCAACGCACAAATCAGTGTGCCCGCCAGCCGCTACGAAAAGATGAAGGCCGCTTTGTATGCCTTTGATGCGGCGCTAAATAACTTGCGCATGAACATTGCGCTGGATGATGACGGTAAATCTTTTTGGGTGCTGCGCCTGAAAGTGCGTGAACGCATTGTAGCGGATGGGATTGAAGACAATAGCTTTGATGCCAGCGATGTGGGTGCTTACCTGAAAGCCGCGGACGTTAATGCGATGCTCGACGATCCGGATGCGCTGTTTGTGGATATGCGTAACCACTACGAATATGAAGTGGGGCGCTTCGATAACGCCATGGAAGTGCCGGCCGATACCTTCCGCGATCAACTGCCGATGGCCGTTGATATGCTGCAGGATCAGAAAGACAAAAAGATTGTTATGTACTGTACCGGTGGCATTCGTTGTGAAAAGGCCAGCGCCTGGATGAAACACAACGGCTTCAAAGATGTTTATCACATCGAAGGCGGGATTATTGAATACACCCGTCGGGCGCGTGAACAGGGCTTACCGGTGCGTTTCAAGGGCAAAAACTTTGTCTTTGACGAGCGCATGGGCGAGCGTATTTCCGACGATATTCTTTCCAGCTGTCATCAGTGCGGCACGCCTTGCGATAGCCACACCAACTGCATCAATGATGGCTGTCATTTGCTGTTTATTCAGTGCCCAAGCTGCGCTGAAAAGTACAACAACTGCTGCAGCCCAATCTGCATGGAAGAGTCAACGTTGTCGCCAGAGGAGCAGCGCGCACGCCGTGCGGGCCGTGAAAATGGCAACAAAGTGTTCAACAAATCACGTGGTTTGCTGAACATGACGATGGCGATTCCGGCGCCAGATAAAAAATAAGCGTAAAACAGCCTGAGGTCTGCGGACTTCAGGCTGTATTTCGTTTACTTACGCACGCCTTCCACTGAAATAATCAGTTCAGCTTTCTGCGATGCCGGGCCAAGATCTTTGCTGATGTTGAACTCTTTCAGCACGATCTCACCGCTGGCTTCAAATCCTGCACGGTAGCCGCCCCATGGATCTTTGCCTTCACCGATCAATTTTGCATCCAGCGTGACGGGCTTGGTCACGCCATTCAGCGTCAGGTCACCGGTGATCTTGTAATCTTTACCCTCTTTCTTCACGGCGGTAGAAGCAAAGGTTGCCTGCGGGAACTTACCGGTGTTGAGGAAATCCGCGCTGCGCAGGTGTTTATCACGCTCAGCATGGTTGGTATCGAGGCTGTTGGTGTTGATGGTCACGTTGACTTTATCTGCCGCAGGATTGGCTTCATCAAACGTGAAGCTGCCATCAAAGTCTTTAAAGGTGCCGTACAACCAGCTGTAGCCCAGATGCTGAATGCGGAACTGTACAAATGCGTGCTGGCCTTCCTTATCAAATTTGTAATCAGCCGCGCTGGCCGTCAGGCTGGCGCTCAATAATCCGGCCGCTGCTACTGCCAATAATGTCTTCTTTAGCACGTTACTTTTCCTTTTCAGAGGTTAACGGGATGCGGTAACCCAACATCCTTTTCAGTGTCACATCACGGTCGATAAAATGGTGCTTCAGGGCTGCCAGCGCGTGTAGTGCTGAGAACAACACCAAACCCCACGCCAGCCAAAGATGAATGTCACCCGCCAGATCCGCTTGTTGCGCGGCACTGCTGAACAGGGCGGGAACCGCGAACCAGCCAAATACGGAGATCGGTTTGCCATCGGCGGTGGAGATGAGATAACCGGTGAACAGCAGCACCAACAGTAAGCCGTATAACAGCCAGTGCGCGGCGGTAGCGCTGCGTCGTACGGCGGGCGAATAACTCGCCAACGGTTTGGGCGGCGGTGAAATAAAACGCCAGCCGAGGCGCAGCAGCAGCGCAGCGAACAGCAGAATGCCGATGCCTTTATGAATTTCGGGCGCATCGTGATACCAGCCATCGTAATAGCCCAATCCGACCATCCACAAACCCAGCGCGAACATGCCGTAAATAACCAGCGCCATAAGCCAATGCAATAAAATCGAGACAGCGCCGAAATGCTGTGTGGAATTACGCCACATTAAAATCACCTGGAATGAAATAAGTGGTAATGAGCATCTACATTTTGCAATGAAAGATCAATTAACCTTACTTTTCTATAAAGTTGAAAATCATCTTCGGAATAAATGAGGATTTAATTAAAACTCAGTCAGAATAATTGAAGGGACAGCTTAAATGGCGGGGCTTATTGCGAAGTATTGCATATTCACTACACCAAATGCGGCATAGCGCTGCGCTTAATGTTGATATAGGTAATTAACTGTCAGTTTGTGTCAATTTCGCCGGCACAGGATTAGTACCGGCAAGTATGGTTTAGTTAAATCGCGCGAGCGAGAAAGGCGCAATATCGAAAGAGAACGGTTTGTTCTGCGCAAATTCACTGGCAAGTTCACCCAGCACGCTGGCGAATTTGAAACCGTGTCCGCTTAAGCCGGTGATGATCAGACGATTAGGTTCGCCCGGTAGCGTATCGATAATGAAATCTTCGTCCGGCGTATTGTCGTAGCTGCAGGCTTCGCCATGCAAACAGACGCCCACGCCCGGCAGGAATTTACGCAGGAAGCTAAAAGATTCGTTGCCGTCTACCGCGATGCTGCCAAAAGGTTTGCGATCGGCCGGCGTTTGCATCAGCTGTCCGCCATCGTGACGTCCCACTTTCAGCGCGTTGTTATCCGCCGGGAAGCCGTAAAAGTGGCTGCCATCGCTCATCTCCACGGTAAAGCCGGGGAATTTATTGTTCTCGCTGTAGCGACCATCTGCCTGATACCAGGCGAAAACTTTGCGCACGGGCGCAACCGGCAGATCGGCGACCAACTGGCTCACCCAGGTACCGGCGCTGACCAACAGTTTACGCGCGCGGAAAATGCCATCGCTGGTGGTGACTTGCTGCAGATCGCCGTCACGACCTATCTCTGTCACCGGACAGTTAAACAGCTGCGCGCAACCGGCCTGTTCCGCCAGCTGCACCCAGCTGCGCACCGCTTGCTCACATTTGAGGAAGCCGGAGTTGGGTTCGTACACGCCGATGTAGCCATCCGGCACTGTGAACTGCGGCCAGCGCGCGCGCACTTCATCGGCTTGCAGGATTTTCACATCCAGCTGCCACGCTTTCGCGCTATCGATAACATTTTGAATAAAGGAGGAGGTGATGGGCGCTAAGTTGAGGATGCCGCTGCGATGCATGATGCGCTCGCCGCTCTGGCGTTCCAGCTCATCCCAGAGTGTCTGTGCGCGTAGCACCAGCGGCACGTAGCGTTCACCTTCACCATACGCATGGCGAATCAGGCGGGTTTCCCCATGATGTGTGCCCTGGCTGTGCGGCGGATGGGCGCTATCAATCATCAGCACCGATAAGCCAGCCTGCGTGGCGTAAAACCCTGCTGCTGCGCCGACCGAACCGCTTCCCACCACAATCAGATCATAAACCATAACGACATCACTCCAGCAAAACAGCGAAATTTTTCAACAGCATATCAAAAGAGAGCGCCCATGAAAAAGGCACCCTGTTGGGTGCCCTTTCACGCGATAGTAGAAATTAATGCTTTTGATTGTCGCGTAGGTACTGCTCGGTAGACTCTATTTTTGCAATGCCAGCTTCGAGTAGAGAGATGAACTGTCTGGCTACGTCGGTAGTCAGCCAGTAGGTCGGACCCACGTCAGCTTCTTCTTCTTTCTGCCCCTGCGAGGAGAGCGAGTGCAGGCGAATCATCATGGCGTCATAACTGTCTACGGTGCTGATGTCCCATCCTACCAACGGATGAGTCTGGATGACGTCTTTATTTCTGTCCATTATAACCTCCGTATTACTCGTTAAACGAAGTGCTTCTTGAGGTTCAATGCGGCTGTATCGTGCACTAGCGAAACAATTATAACATGAAATAGCGGGTACAATAGTTAAAAGGTATGACGAACCTAAACAGAGTAAAAATAAACGCGGTTAACATTGCCGTTTAATCGAATAATAAAATGCCCGCAGCGTCAGGCATTTTATTGGAATTATTACTGGCAACACTGACGAAGTTATCGGCTTTTATAAGGGAAAACTTTAGGCCGAAAAAGGGGGCACGTTTATGAGTGTGGCTCGACCGGCAGCAGGCCGTGACGTTTCTGAATCTCTTCCGCCAGCCGGGTAAAATGCTGCTGTAACTGCTCGTCATGGTTCTGGTTTTGCGCTTCCAGCGTCAGGTTGTGGACCAGCAACTGATTGGCGCGATCGTCGAGACAGAAGGTCAAGGTGGCAAACGCATTTTCTAATACGGTTAAGCGGCGCTGTTGCTCAGCAATAAATGCCAGCAATTCTCCGAAGGTCATCGCCTCTTCTGGTTTTTCAGTAGTCATGTAAAACACCTCCTGTAAGCATGACGAGGCAAGAATAGGGGATCGTTTAACATGAGTCTAGATGCAGGAAGTTTTTCTGGCGAGAGGGAAATAAAAACAAAAAAGCCGGATAGCGATACCCGGCAAAAACGGCACAGTGGCAGTTAATCGTTATTGAACCAGTCGTCAGCGCTTTCCCAGGTTTCTTGTAACAGTTCGCTGATGCGTTCGCGTGACTCTTTACAGCCACCAAACACGCTGAGTTGGTTGCCGCCGGCATAACGCACTTTGACGTGATGATCGTCGTCGGGGAAATCCTGCGTAATGCGACGAACCAGTTCGACGCTGAGTGCATCCAGTGCACCCGCAGGAAGGGGCGAAGTTTTTGCTACGGTAATTTCAACACGCATAGAAGCCTCCGGGATAATATACTGTTTATTTGTACAGTATAAATTTCCCGAAGGCAAGCAGCAGATCATTATTCTTTGATGCGCCAGTTCAGCGTTTCACCAGCAAGGAAAGGCACCAGCGTGTCATCTGCCAGCGCAATGCTCTCTTCAACCTGCCAGGATTCTCGCACCAGCGTCAGCGTGCCTTCATTCAGCGGCAGACCGTAGAAGTTCGCGCCGTTCTCCGAGCAGAAGGCTTCGAAATGTTCCAGCGCGTTCAGCTCCTCAAACACTGTGGCGTACGCCGGCAATGAGGTCGGCGCATTAAACACGCCGGCGCAGCCACAGCTGGCTTCCTTGAGGTGACGCAGATGTGGCGCGGTATCGGTACCGAGGAATACGCGACGATTCCCGCTGGCAACCAGCTTACGCAGCGCTTCCTGATGGATATTGCGCTTCAGAATCGGCAGGCAGTAAAGATGCGGACGCACGCCGCCCACCAGCATGTGGTTACGGTTGAACATCAGGTGCTGTGGCGTAATGGTGGCGCCCAGCAGATCATTACCGGCTGCCAGATACTCCGCCGCTTCTTTCGTGGTGATGTGCTCCATCACCACTTTCAGCGCCGGGAACTGTTTACGCAGCGGTTCCAACACGGTTTCAATAAAGCGCGCTTCGCGATCAAAAATATCGATGTGAGAATCGGTCACTTCGCCGTGCACCAGCATTGGCATGCCGATCTGCTGCATGCGATCCAGCACCTTAGCGATGGCGGCGATGTTGGTCACGCCGTGGCTGGAGTTGGTGGTGGCGTGCGCAGGATAGAGTTTGGCGGCGGTAAAAGTGCCGTCACGGAAGCCGCGCTCGATCTCATCGGGATCAAGTAAATCGGTGAGATAGCAGGTCATCAGCGGAGTAAAAGCGTGCTCAGCAGGTAACGCAGCCATGATGCGCTCGCGATACGCCACGGCAGCGGCCACGCTGATAACCGGTGGAACCAGGTTTGGCATGACAATCGCACGACCATTTACTGCGCTGGTATAAGGCAGTACGGCGTTAAGCATCGCGCCATCGCGCAGATGGATGTGCCAGTCGTCAGGGCGGCGGATGGTAATGTGCTGAGGTTGGGCTGTCATTCAAAAAGACTCCGGCTGAGAAGAAAACGAGAGGCACGTTTAGGCCGGGGAGTAATCATAAGGATGTGGGCAACCGTTTGCACGGGATTTTATTGTGACAAACAAAAACCGCACCGGAAGGTGCGGTTGCGCGGATTAATCTGTAAACGGAATCACCAATTGGCCCGGTTTCACTTCAATTCCTTTAGCAAGTTTCTTCGCCAGCGCTTCGCCTTTGCTGCGGTCTGCACTCAGCACATAAGCAGGTCTCTCATTAAAGTAGCGCTTCAGCGACTCATTGAGATATGGCGTGAGAGTTTTCATGATCGATGCCATTTTCTCTGGCTGCACCTGCGCATCGACAATCTCCATGTCATGCAGATAAATCGCGCCTTCCTGTGCGTTGTAAACCGGCTGCGCCTTCATCTTCAGCAGCATTTCGGCCTGCTGCGGACCAAACAGCGAGCTGACATTGATATTGGCTTTACCCGAGAGCGTTATTTTGCCGGGTTCTTCACGGCCAATCTGGCTGTTGAGATCGCTCAGCACAATGTGCGCATTCACCAGCCCGGAAACGCCGATATCTTTTTCGAAGTTATTGCGCTTTTGCAGCGCCTGATTCACTTCCTGTTCGCTGATGGTGTATTGCGTCAATTGGTTACAGCCGCTGAGTAGCACGGCAAAAAGCAGGGCGAAAAGCCCGGTAAGCGCCTTTTTCATATTGTCCTCATCCTGATCGAAACGGCAAAACAGCGATAGCCTGCCTGAATCAGCGGCATGTGTCACCAGGAGAGAGATGAGAAGCGCCGCAGCGCCTCTCAGGGATGAAGATTATGCGGCGATGGAGGAGAGCAGATTAACCTGGGTTTGTTTCGCCATGTTGTCGCGATAATCGGCAACGCGACTTGGCCATTCAATGCCGTTGACCAGCGTTAAGGAGCGCAGCAGCGGGAAAAGATGAATATCATCTTCCGACAGTTCGCCATTTACCGCATTGGGTTTGACGATCAGCTTGTCAAGCTGACGCAGATCATCGCTGATGTTTTTGATTAAGCCCGGCGCGTGTTTACGCAACTCGCTGAAATCGCCCACGCTGGCCTGCTTCTTCTCGCTGAAGTAGCTACGCGCTTCCGGCGTAGCGAATTCGGCGAAGGAGGCATCGGCGATGCGCGGCAGCAGCAGCTTATTGACGTAGCCATTCACGTGGCGCAGCCAGTCGCTGATCGCAGGATTGCTTTTGCCATTGAGCAGCGGTTGGTGATCGTATTTATCTACCAGCCGCACAATATCCATACTTTCCGGTACAGCGCTGCCATCGGCCTTTTGCAGAATCGGCGCCATTTTCTGGCCGATCAATTTTTTCGGCGTTTGCTCGTCGTCATTTAGCATAACGATGAGTTCTAATGGCAGATTTTTTAAGCCGAAAATCATGCGTGCTTTGACGCAGAAAGGGCAGTGATCGTAGATGTAGAGTTTCATCCCGTTTCTCCTGTGGTTCTAAGGGTGACAGAGGTCACCCTTTTTTCGGACGTGCGGGAAGTATGGAAGAGATCTTTGGCGGGGGCAAATTAGCTGCTGAAAATCGCTGGCGCCACCGAACGCGGCTGGAACTGCCACCAAAGCGCCAAAAGGGTAATCATGCCAACGCTGCTCAGCAGCATCCACGGCAGTTCCGGCAGCGCCCATTGCTGGCCCATATCGAACATCCAGCCGCCGCCGGAGTAGCCGATCAAGCCGCCAATCGCGAGGCCGAGTCGGCTGAAGCCCATATAGCTGCCGCGCGCACGTGAACTGGCCAGCGAAGCGCTGAGCGTTTCTCGCGCCGGTTCCGCGATGATTGAGCCCAGATAAAAGAGGGCGATCAGCATAAACAGCGACGGCAGCGAATCGGTCATGCCAACCGGCAGCAGGCTGAACGTCATCAGGAACAAGCCGGCCATCAAACGCGTTTCGAGGCGGAAGCGTTTTTCGCTCCAGCGCGCCAGCGGATAGAGCAGGCTTAATGACAGCAGCGCTTCAATCGCGTACATCCATTTCACCGCAGCAGGCGCCCCGGCTACCTGATTCACCATCACCGGCAGCATCAACATCACCTGCACGGCGAGAATGTAGTAGCCGGTCAATGTCAGCACGTACAGGCGAAAACGCTTGTCCTGCCAGACGCGTTGCATCCCTTCACGCATCGCAATGCGTTCGGTTGAGATGCGCCACGCCGGTAACCAAACGGCGTTAAACAGCGCAGCAGTGACAAACATCGCCGCGCCAACCCAGCACACCAGACGGAAATCCCACGCCAGCAGCCAGCTACCAATCAGCGCACCCAGCACGGCACCGGCGCTGTCTTGCATCATCAGCAGGGAGAAGAAGCGGCCGCGATCGCGTGCGCGTACCAGTTTCATCACCAGCGCGCTGCGTGGCGGATCAAACAGTGTGCCGCCAAGGCCGGAAAGCAAACAGGCAAACCACAGCAGCCAGGGTTCATGCGCCAGCGCCATGCAGGCAAAACCCGCCGCGCGCATCAGCATGCCGGTGACGATCAGCGGACGCGCGCCAAAACGGTCGGCAATCGCACCGCCGAAGATGCCGAATCCCTGCTGGACGAACTGGCGCAAGCCAAGCGCAATACCGACCATCAACGCGGCCCAGCCCAGCTGTTCGACAAAATGGATGGAAATGAGGGGAAACACCACGAAAAAGCCCATCACAACCAGCATGTTATCCACTAAAAGAAATGTTTTACCGAGGCGTCGTGCCTGCGCAACCCGAGACATGCCAATTCCTGAGCAAATGAGAGGAGATAAGAGACCAATTGGTCTATTTTCCGCCTGCTCAGCGGCGAAAAACAGCTTTCTCAGGATGATATTTTTTCATCGAATCCGCAGAAATATTAATCCTAAATCAGGATGAATTCTGAGGAACGCGTTCAAGGATTTTACCGCAAGCGGGGTGACGGTTATAGTGAGGAGTATCGCCGCTGGCGTACATCTTTCTTAAGTTATGGATTTCAGGAGTCATGATGTTTGGCTATCGTTCTGCTGGCCCACGCGTGCGCCTCACTACCGATCGCTTAGTGGTGCGTTTAGTACACGAACGCGATGCCTGGCGATTAGCGGATTATTACGCTGAAAATCGTGCGTTTCTCAAGCCGTGGGAACCGGTGCGCGACGAGAGCCATTGTTATCCTTCGGGCTGGCAAGCGCGCCTCGGACTGATCGCCGACATGCATAAACAGGGCTCAGCCTACTATTTTGTGCTGATGGACCCGGAAGAGACCGAAGTGCGTGGTGTGGCGAATTACAGCAACGTGCTGCGCGGCTCCTTTCACGCCTGCTATCTCGGCTATTCACTGGGCGAGAAGTGGCAAGGTCAGGGACTGATGTTTGAAGCGCTCACTACCACCCTTCGCTATATGCAACGCCAGCAACGTATTCACCGCATTATGGCTAATTATATGCCGCACAATCAACGCAGTGGCGATCTGCTGGCGCGTCTTGGATTTGAAAAAGAGGGTTACGCCAAAGATTATTTGTTGATCGATGGGCGCTGGCAGGATCATGTACTCACCGCGTTGACCTGCCGGGAGTGGACCCCGGATCGTCGTGGACAATAATAAAGGATCACCTCAATGAAAATGGCCTTATCCGCGCAGGCATTGCGCGTGATTGGATGCCTGCTGGAGAAGCAGGTCACCACGCCGGATCAATATCCGCTCTCCCTTAATGGCGTTGTCACCGCCTGTAATCAGAAATCTAACCGCGAACCGGTGCTCAATCTCAGCGAGATGGAGGTGCAAGCGCAGCTTGATGAGCTGGTGAAAAAGCATCTGGTGACCGCCAATAACGGCTTCGGTCAACGCGTCAGCAAGTATGAACAGCGCTTCTGCAATTCCGCTTTCGGCAATCTGCAACTGAGCAGCGCTGAAGTCGCCGTGCTGACGCTGCTGTTCCTGCGCGGTGCACAGACGCCGGGCGAACTGCGCACCCGCAGCGGTCGTCTGCATGAATTCAGCGATATGAATGAAGTCGAGCAGACGCTTAATGGTTTAAGCACGCGCGAGGATGGCCCAATGGTGGTGCGACTGGCGCGCGAACCGGGCAAACGTGAAAGCCGCTATATGCATCTTTACGGTGGCGAAGTAGAGGAAGACGCGGCCAGCGCAGAAACCATCAGTGACAACGGCGATTTAACCGCGCGTGTCGCGCAACTTGAAGAAACGGTTGCTGAGTTGCAGTCGCAACTGCAACAGCTGCTGCAAAAGGAGCACTAATATGACGCTGCGTATTGGCATTGTAGGATTGGGCGGTATCGCGCAGAAAGCATGGCTGCCGGTTTTATCGCAAGCCAGCGGCTGGCAATTAGCGGGTGCGTTTTCGCCCAATCAGGCAAAGGCGCAACCGATCTGCGATAGCTATCGCATACCTTATTTTGGTCAACTGGATGCGCTGGCCGCCGCCAGTGATGCGGTGTTTGTTCACAGCAGCACCGCCAGCCATTACGAAGTGGTTAAAGCGCTGCTGCTGGCGGGCAAAGATGTGTGCGTCGATAAACCGTTAGCCGAAACGCTGCAACAGGCCGAAGCGCTGGTGGCGCTGGCGGACAAGCAGAAGCGCAAGCTGATGGTGGCATTTAACCGCCGCTTTGCGCCGCGTTATCAGCAGCTGAAAAGTGACATGCCACGCGCCGCCTCGCTGCGTATTGAGAAGCACCGCGCGGATAGCGTGGGTCCACAGGATTTGCGTTTTACCCTGCTGGACGATTATCTGCACGTGGTGGACACCGCGCTGTGGCTGGCGGGCGGCAGCCTGACGCGCGAGTTAGGGCATATCGAGACCAATGATGATGGCGCGATGCTGTACGCCGAACACCATTTCTCCGCCGGATCGCTGCAAATCACCACCAGCATGCATCGTCGCGCCGGGACACAACGCGAAGTCGTCAGCGCCATCTGCGACGGTGATTACATCGAAATTAACGAGATGCGCGACTGGCAGCAGGAAAACCGCGGCGGCATGGTGCGTGATGTGCCGCCCGCGTGGCAAAGCCACCTTACTCAGCGCGGTTTCAGCGGCGCAGCGCACCATTTCATCCAGTGTGTTGAAAATCAGACGATGCCTGAAACCAGTGGCGAACAGGCGCTGGCGGCGCAGCGTCTGGTGGAAAAATTGTGGCGCGATGCCGAACGTGAATAATTCCTTGTAACACTCAATGCTGGTCATTTCCCGCCGTGGCAGTAGACTATCGCCGGACATCACGGGATGTCCGCGCTAAGTCGCTCATTTCTCCGACACTTTTCAGGATGCGCCACTCAATATGAATTTGTTGAAATCGCTGGCTGCGGTCAGTTCGATGACCTTGTTTTCCCGCGTACTGGGCTTTGCCCGCGATGCCATTGTGGCGCGCGTTTTCGGCGCAGGAATGGCAACCGATGCCTTCTTTGTTGCCTTCAAACTGCCGAACCTGCTGCGCCGTATCTTCGCTGAAGGCGCGTTTTCTCAGGCGTTCGTGCCGATCCTCGCGGAATATAAAAGCAAGCAGGGTGAAGATGCCACGCGCGTGTTTGTCGCTTACGTCTCCGGATTACTGACGCTGGTGCTGGCGGTGGTGACCGTGTTAGGGATGATCGCTGCGCCCTGGGTTATTGTGGTGACGGCGCCAGGCTTTGCCGATACCGCCGATAAATTTGCCTTAACCAGCGCGCTGCTGCGCGTCACCTTTCCCTATATTTTGCTGATCTCGCTGGCCTCGCTGGCGGGCGCGATCCTCAATACCTGGAACCGTTTTTCCGTGCCGGCGTTTGCGCCGACGCTGCTGAACATCAGCATGATTGGTTTTGCTGTCTTCGCTGCGCCGCATTTTAATCCGCCGGTGATGGCGCTGGCGTGGGCCGTGGTGGTCGGCGGTGTGTTGCAGCTGTTCTATCAGCTGCCGCACCTGAAGAAGATTGGCATGCTGGTTTTACCGCGTTTGAATCTGCGCGATGCGGGCGTGTGGCGCGTAATGCGTCAAATGGGGCCGGCGATCCTCGGCGTGTCGGTGAGCCAGATTTCACTGATCATCAACACCATTTTCGCCTCCTTTTTGGTTTCCGGTTCGGTTTCGTGGATGTACTACGCCGATCGCCTGATGGAGTTTCCTTCCGGCGTGCTGGGCGTGGCGCTGGGCACCATTTTGCTGCCCTCGCTGGCGAAGAGTTTTGCCAGCGGTAATCAGGAAGAGTATTCACGGTTGATGGATTGGGGCCTGCGTCTATGCTTCCTGCTGGCGTTGCCGAGCGCAGTGGCGTTGGGCATTTTGTCCGGGCCGCTGACGGTCGCGCTGTTCCAGTACGGCAAGTTCACCGCGTTTGATGCCCTAATGACGCAGCGCGCGCTGATTGCCTATTCAGTGGGTTTGATGGGGCTGATCGTGGTGAAAGTGCTGGCACCCGGCTTCTATTCTCGTCAGGACATCAAAACTCCGGTGAAAATTGCCATCGTGACACTGATTGTGACGCAGCTGATGAACCTGGCGTTTATCGGCCCGCTCAAACATGCCGGTTTGTCGCTGTCGATCGGTCTGGCCGCTTGCCTGAATGCGGCGCTGCTGTACTGGCAACTGCGTAAGCAGGATATCTTCCAGCCGCAGCCTGGCTGGTTCAGTTTCCTGACCCGTTTGCTGATTGCCGTAGTGGTAATGGCCGCAGCACTGTTTGGCATTCTGCAGGTGATGCCGGCATGGGAAGAGGGGCAGATGTGGTGGCGCTTGATTCGTCTGGCGGCGGTTTGCGCCATTGGCGGCGGCGCATACTTTGTGATGCTTGGTCTGCTCGGCTTCCGCCCGCGCGACTTCGCGCGCCGCACGCTGGTTTAAAGGCCGCACTCTCTTAATGGACATGCAGCGTCTGCCGCTGCGTAAGGGCAATCCGCAGCGCTGAAGCGTAAACGGTGGGCCAGGAGAGACCCGCATGGATGCGGGGCTCAGTTCGGGCCGGGCAGGAAGCCCGATCCCGAACGGTCCGTCGGCACAACGTTGAAGCTGAAGGTACCGCGTAAGCGGCGCGAGGACCGCCCGGCAGCGGCAGATGCTGTAGGTCCCGCACACAACAAAAAGGCCGCCATCCCAAAAGATAGCAGCCTCTTCAAACCCACTTTTTTCTACCCTTTACGACTCAGCGTCGCCTGACCTTTACCCAAACCATCCGGGCCGTAAAACGCCTGGGTTTGGTGGGGTCGTAACACCGCCAATGCTTCATTGGTGTAGCCGATTTGATGCTGCAACAAAATCCCGTTATGCGTATTGGCATCGCGCAAGCGGCGCGTGTGCTGCTGAATACGCATCCAGCGGCTTTCGCGATCGCTGTGATCACCATAGGGCGCCTGCGTGCCGAGCGTTTTCTCGGTGGTGCGGCGCATCTCGTCCAGATAATTCAACGTCGTCAGCAGCGCGCTTTTATCTTCAGAAATACGCTGCAGCAGGTTGCCATTGATCTGGCCGGCAGAAAGTTGCTGTTGTTCTTCATCCATTACCACCGCAAGGGATGTCAGCACGTCCTGCATTTTGTCTAAGGTGATCAGCAGATGGTCCATTGGGATTAGTTACCCTCTAAATACGCCTTGGTATCGGCGATCAGCGCGTCGGCGATCTTACCGGTATCCATTTTCAATTCGCCATTACGAATGGCCGTCTTCAGCTGCTCAACGCGCGCTGTATTAATATCTTTGCTGCCAGGCTGCATCAGTTGCGCCTGCGCGGTACTCAACTTCACTTCCGCACCGCTTTCGCTGGTGGTACTGGCTGCGGGCGTCGCGCTCTGACGCACTTTGCTGCTGTTATCGTTATTGTCGCGTGTTTGAACAGTGCTAACCGGATTCGTAGGCTGCGTTCTGTCGATGCTCATGGTAAGGCTCCTGTAAGGTCAGTTGGGGGTCAGCCAACTGAGTCAGCATAGGGTAATGTCTTTGTTGATATCTCTATCGGCAGAACAACAGGGTTCTTTAACGCTTTATAGCGATATCAGAATATTCCCATCCGCGTCGACGCGACCACTGACAACCTGACCATTTCCCATCCTCACGCGCACCATTTGTGCCGCGCTGGCGTTGTTCAGCGCACGTCCTTCGCTGCTGGCATTAAACCCGTTTCCACTGGCGACTACCATCACATTTTGACCGGCTTTCACGCGCCACGGCTGACGCACCATGGTGGCGGTGACTGGCTGTCCTGGCGGGATATCGCGTAGCGCGACCGCATCGACGACGCCGCTGCTGTCCATCAATGCGCGTGCTGGCAGTTCATCGAGACGTCCGGTTGCCAGACGCACGTCCGTCGGGCTGAGATTGCTGCCGCGCGCCACCTGACGGCTCGCCACCAGATATTGCCCGGTGACCTGCACCTGAACCTGCAGGAAACGACGATTTTGATCGCAGTTGGCGGCGATGCTGATGTTGCCCCACTGACGGCTATTGCCCGGCAGCTGCAGTTCAGGGGTTTCGCAGTTTGGCCACTGCGCCTGTGGCGTACGCACCACCACCGTCATGCCGGCGGCATGTTGGGGGTCGCGTGCTTTAAAATATTGGGTCAACTGCGCGGTAAGGTCCGCAGCAGAACTGGGTAGCGCCAGTGCCAGCAAAAGTATGGCTAGCAAGGTGGAATATCTGCGCATAACGCCTCCTGACGAGAAGATGGCACTGAGTCTACGCCTCGCGCAAAAAAATCAATGTCAAAAATAGCCGTCATTTTTGCTGCTATTCAGACGATCACCCTTGCATTTGTCCACTTAAGCTGTCAGCTCGAAATTCTCATTCGCGGAGGAAGCATGCTCGACAAACTCGATGCCGCGCTGCGATTTGGTACTGAAGCGTTAAACCTACGTGCTCAGCGTCAGGAAATCCTGGCGTCAAATATTGCCAACGCCGATACCCCGGGCTACCAGGCGCGGGATATCGACTTTGCCAGTCAGCTGAGCAAGGTGATGCAAAACGGTCGCGCCGAAGGCAGCAGTCTGGCGCTGAATGTGACGTCCTCACGCCACATTGAAGCGCAAACCAACTCTCAGCCGTCACTGGATCTGCTGTACCGCATTCCCGATCAACCCGCCGCGGATGGCAACACCGTGGATATGGATCGCGAACGTACGCAGTTTGCTGATAACAGCCTGAAATACCAAACCGATCTCACCCTCATCAGTAGCCAGATCAAAGGCATGATGAGCGTTCTGCAGGGGCAATAAGCATGGCATTGCTGAATATCTTTGATATCGCCGGTTCTGCGATGACAGCGCAATCACAGCGCCTCAACGTCAGCGCCAGTAACCTGGCCAACGCCGACAGCGTGACCGGCCCAGATGGCCAGCCTTACGTGGCGAAACAGGTGATTTTCCAGACCGACGCCGCACAAGGTGCAGCCACCGGCGGCGTGAAGGTCGCTGGCGTGGTGAACGATCCTACCCCGGCAAAACTGGTGTACGACCCAGGCAATCCGCTGGCGGATCAGAAGGGCTACGTCAAGATGCCAAACGTTGATGTGGTGTCCGAAACCGTTAACACCATGTCCGCGTCGCGCAGCTACCAGGCCAACGTTGAAGTGCTGAACACGGTGAAGTCAATGATGATGAAAACTCTCACTATCGGTCAGTAACGGAGAACGAATATGAGCGTAGCAGTAGGAATTAAAGACAGTCTGGACCCAACGGTACTGACCTCCAGTAGCGCTTCGAGCGGTAACTCTTCCGCCGACCTACAGAATCAGTTCCTGAACATGCTGGTGGCGCAGCTGAAAAACCAGGATCCCACTAATCCTATGGATAACAGCCAGCTCACCACGCAGTTGGCACAGATCAACACCCTGAGCGGTATTGAAAAGCTGAATACCACGCTGGGATCCATCTCCGGCCAGATCACTACCAGCCAGTCGCTGCAGAGTTCAACGCTGATTGGTCACGGTGTGATGGTCAATGGTTCGCAGGTATTGGTAGGCAGCGGTACGACTACGCCGTTTGGCATTGAGCTGGCGACAGCGTCCACGGCCACCAGTGTCACGATTAAAGACAGTAACGGCGCCACGGTCCGCACCATTGACCTCGGCAAACTGAGCTCTGGCGTCCACACCTTCTCGTGGGACGGCAAGCTGGATGACGGTTCTACCGCCGCGGATGGCAAATATTCTGTTTCGCTGGCCGCCAGCAATGGCAGCACGCAACTGGTGGCGCAGCCGCTGAACTATGCCTACGTCAATGGCGTCAGCACCACTGATGGCACCACAAAACTGGATCTCGGCACCATGGGCTCCGCAACCCTCGATGAAATTCGTCAGATTCTCTGATTAACCTTTTAGCAGGAGAGATTACATGTCTTTTTCACAAGCGGTGAGCGGCCTCAATGCTGCCTCCAGCAATCTGGATGTGATTGGTAACAACATCGCCAACTCCGCCACAGCCGGTTTTAAATCCAGCACCATTGCTTTTGCCGATATGTTTGCCGGCTCTAACGTGGGTTTGGGTACCAAAGTTGCCGCCGTCATTCAGGACTTTGGTGATGGAAGTACAACGTCAACCAGTCGTGGACTGGATGTGGCACTGAGCGGCAACGGTTTCTTCCGCATGACCGACGCCAGCGGCGGTGTGTTCTATTCCCGTAACGGCCAGTTCACGCTGGATGCCAACCGTAACCTGGTGAACACCCAGGGTCTGAACGTCACCGGCTATCCGGCCAGCGGTACACCACCAACCATTCAGACCGGTGCCAACCCAGTGGCGCTGAGTATTCCAACCACGCAGATGGGGGCACGTGCAACAACAACTGCTACCCAGGTTGCCAACCTGAACTCCACCAGCACCACCCCGACCGTCACCCCGTTTGATAAGTCCAACGTTGATAGCTACAACGCGAAAACCACCATGACGGTGTACGACACGCAGGGTAACGATCACCAGTTAGACATGTACTACATCAAAACGGCGGATAACACCTGGACCGTGCACATGGTTGACTCCACCACCGGTAATGAAGTTGGTAATACTTTGGGCGGTGACAACCTGGGTTATCAGATGCAATTTGATGCTAACGGTAAGCTGACGCAGGTGGGGAAAATCACTGCAGCGGGTGTTGCTGACACCAGCGCTTCCCTGGCAAACCTGGTTGTGGACGGCACCAACGGGGCGAATGGCATGAATATCAGCCTGAGCATGTTGGGTAGCCTGCAGCAAAACACCGGTGCGACCACTTTTGGTAACCCAACGCAAGACGGTTATCAGCCTGGCGATCTCACCAGCTACACCATCAATGATGACGGCACCATTACTGGCACCTACTCCAACCAGAAAACCCAACTTCTGGGACAAATTGTCTTGTCGAGTTTCTCTAACCCGGAAGGTCTGAAGTCTGAAGGTGACAACGTCTGGTCTGCCACCAGCTCATCAGGTCAGGCCGCCACTGGTCTGGCAGGCACCGGTACTTACGGCAACCTGACTTCAGGTGCGCTGGAAGCGTCCAACGTCGATATGAGCAAAGAGCTGGTGAACATGATCGTTGCGCAGCGTAACTATCAGGCCAACAGCCAGACCATCAAAACTCAGGACCAGATTCTTAACACCCTGGTTAACTTACGTTAATTCGCTAACGGGATTGCTTTATGGATCACGCAATATATACCGCCATGGGCGCGGCCAGTCAGACGTTGGATCAGCAGTCGGTAACGGCCAGCAACCTCGCCAACGCCTCAACGCCGGGCTTTCGTGCTCAGCTCAACGCGTTGCGCGCGGTGCCGGTCAGCGGCTGGTCGCTGCCGACGCGTACGCTGGTTGCCGCTTCCACGCCGGGCGCCGATATGTCACCGGGCTCGATGGACAACACCGGTCGCACGCTGGATGTGGGGGTCGCGCAGGACGGCTGGTTGGCGGTGCGTGCCGCTGACGGTACTGAAGCTTATACCCGCAACGGCAATATGCAGATCAGCGCGACCGGTATTTTGACTATTCAGGGCAATCCCGTAATGGGCGATGGGGGTCCGATCGCCATCCCGCAAGGCGCTGAATTGACCATCGCGGCAGACGGGACCATCACCTCGCGTAACGCCGGTGATGCACCCAATGCCACGGTGCAGATTGGTCGTCTGAAGCTGGTGCGCGCCACCGGTAAAGAGATGCAGCGCGGTGATGACGGCATGTTCCGTCCTAATCAGCAAACCCAGGCGACGCGCGGCGCTGCGCTGGCAAATGATGCCACCATGACGGTGATGCCCGGCGTGCTGGAGGGCAGTAACGTCAAGCCGGTGGAAACCATGGTCGATATGATCGCCAACGCCCGACGTTTTGAGATGCAGATGAAAGTGATCTCCAACGTCGATGAAAACGAACAAAAAGCTAACAGCTTGCTCAACATGAGCAGCTAAGGCGTAAGGAAAACACCATGATTCGTTCTTTATGGATCGCCAAAACCGGTCTTGACGCTCAGCAAACCAACATGGACGTCATCTCCAACAACCTGGCGAACGTAAGCACCAACGGCTTTAAACGTTCGCGCGCGGTATTCGAAGATTTGATGTACCAAACCCTGCGTCAGCCGGGCACCCAGTCGTCAGAGCAAACCACGCTGCCGTCTGGTTTGCAGATCGGTACCGGTGTGCGTCCTGTCACCACTGAACGTCTGCATCAGCAGGGTAACCTGTCGCAGACCAGCAACTCGAAAGACGTGGCGATTAACGGCCAGGGTTATTTCGAAGTGCAGATGCCGGACGGCACCTCGGCGTATACCCGTGATGGTTCATTCCAGGTTGACCAGAACGGTCAGCTGGTGACTAACGCCGGCTATCCGGTACAGCCAGGTATCACTATTCCGGCCAACGCCACCAGCATCACGATCTCGCGCGATGGCGTGGTGAGCGTAACGCAGCAGGGCCAGACCAACCCGGCGCAGGTCGGTCAGCTGACGCTGAGCACCTTTATGAACGATGCGGGTCTGAACAGCCAGGGTGAAAACCTTTATCAGGAGACGCAGGCATCCGGTGCGGCGACGCAGAGTACGCCAGGCCAGAACGGCGCGGGTCTGCTGTATCAGGGTTATGTCGAAACCTCGAACGTCAACGTGGCGGAAGAGCTGGTCACCATGATTCAGACGCAGCGTGCCTACGAGATCAACAGTAAAGCGATCAGCACCTCCGATCAGATGCTGGCGAAGTTAACCCAGCTGTAATGCTGGTGTCGTTGGGCCAGCTCTGCTGGCCTGATTAAGCAACATGAAGAAGGTCAAAAAGTGGCGAAGCAAGTGATTCTCAAGCCTGGTCATTGGTTGGTAGCCACGCTGCTACTCACGCTTAACGGTTGTGCGCTGGTTCCGCGCACACCACTGGTACAGGGATCGACTACGGCAGAGCCGACGCCATCCGCACCGCCGGTGGTGAACGGTTCCATTTTTCAGGGCGTCGCACCGCTGAACTACGGCTATCAGCCGCTGTTTGAGGATCGTCGTCCACGCAACATTGGCGATACATTGACGATCACCTTGCAGGAAAATGTCAGCGCCAGCAAAAGTTCTTCGGCCAATGCCAGCCGCGATGGCAGCAACAGTTTTGGTGTGACAGGTGTACCAACCGGCCTGAGCGGTCTGGTGGGTGCCGGTGGCGAAAAAGCCACGCTGGATGCCAATGGCAAAAATGACTTTGCTGGTAAAGGTGGCGCGACGGCCAACAACACCTTTACGGGCACCATCACCGTCACCGTCAATCAGGTGTTGTCGAACGGCAACCTGCGCGTGGTGGGTGAGAAACAGATCGAAATTAACCAGGGCACCGAATTTATCCGGTTCTCGGGCGTGGTTAACCCACGCACCATCAGCGCCAGCAACGCGGTGCTGTCAACGCAGGTGGCCGATGCACGTATTGAGTACGTCGGAAATGGTTATATCAATGAAGCGCAGACGATGGGCTGGTTCCAGCGTTTCTTCCTGAACGTCTCGCCGATGTAAGAGGTAGTAACAATGAATATGACGACTCTGCTCCGCCTGAGCCTTGGCATGCTGCTCGGTTTCAGCTTACTGGCGCATGCTGACCGCATCCGCGATCTAACCTCCGTGCAGGGCGTGCGCGACAACCAGCTGATCGGTTACGGTTTGGTGGTGGGCCTTGATGGTACCGGTGACCAGACCACGCAAACGCCGTTCACCACCCAAACCGTGAGCAATATGCTCTCCCAGCTCGGCATTACTGTGCCGGCTGGCACCAATATGCAGCTGAAAAACGTGGCGGCCGTGATGGTGACCGCTAAGCTGCCAACCTTTGCGCGTCAGGGGCAAACCGTTGATGTGGTGGTTTCTTCGCTGGGTAACGCCAAGAGTTTGCGCGGCGGTACGCTGCTGATGACGCCGATGAAAGGCGTCGATAACCAGGTTTATGCGCTGGCGCAGGGTAACATTCTGGTCGGCGGTGCCGGCGCTTCAGCCGGTGGCAGCAGCGTGCAGGTTAACCAGCTGAACGGTGGCCGCATTACCGGCGGCGCCACGGTAGAGCGTGAACTGCAGAGCAACTTTGGTAGCCAGAACACCATTAACCTGCAGCTGAATAATGAAGATTTCAGCATGGCGCAGCGCATTGCCGACGCCATCAACAGCCGTGGGATTGGTTCGGCGCAGCCGCTGGATGCCCGTACGGTGCAGATTCGCGTCTCGCCGAATAACAGTTCTCAGGTGCGTCTGCTGGCCGAAATTCAGAACCTTGATGTTGCGGTGCCGCTCGAAGATGCCAAGGTGATTATCAACTCACGTACCGGTTCGGTGGTGATGAACCGCGAAGTGACGCTGAACACCTGTGCGGTGGCGCAGGGCAATCTGTCGGTTACCGTCAATCAGCAGCAGAACGTCAGTCAGCCGGATACGCCGTTGGCGGGTGGGCAGACTGTGACCACCAACAATACCCAGATCGATCTGCGTCAGAGTGGCGGCGCGCTGCAACGGGTTAACGCCAGCGCCAATCTCAATAACGTGGTGCGTGCACTGAATGCGCTGGGTGCGTCACCGATTGAGCTGATGTCGATTTTGCAATCGATGGAAAGCGCAGGCTGCTTGCGCGCCAAACTGGAAATTATCTGATGAACGATACGCAATCGCTGGTGAATGCTGCGTACGACAGCCGCTCGCTGAACGACCTGAAACGCGAAGCCGCCGCCGACCCGAAAGGGAAGGCGATGCAGGTGGCCAAACAGGTGGAAGGGATGTTCGTGCAGATGATGATGAAAAGCATGCGTGCAGCGCTGCCGCAGGATGGCCTGCTGAGCAACGATCAGACGCGGCTTTTCACCTCGATGTACGATCAGCAGATTGCGCAGGACATCGGCAAACGTGGTCTCGGCATGGCCGATATCATCGTTAAGCAGATGCAGCCCGCTCAGGAGCCGGACGAAGCCGCCGGTACGGTGCCGATGAAGCTGGATAACAGCTTCATCTATAGCAACCTGCCGTCGAATCAGCTGGAGCAGATGGTGCGTAAAGCGGTGCCGCGTTTGCCGGTCTCACCCAGCAGTTTGCCGAGCGACAGCAACGACTTTATCGCGCAGCTGGCGCAGCCGGCGCAGGTCGCCAGCCAGCAGAGCGGTATTCCGCATCACCTGATTCTGGCGCAGGCCGCACTGGAATCCGGCTGGGGCCAGCGACAGATTCTGACGCGTGACGGCAAGCCGAGTTACAACGTGTTTGGCATCAAGGCGAGCGGCGACTGGAAGGGCGAAACCACCGATATCATGACCACCGAATACGAAGGCGGGGCAGCGAAGAAAGTGCGCGCCAGTTTCCGTGTGTATGGTTCCTATATGGAAGCGCTCAGCGATTACGTCAAACTGCTGTCCAATAATCCTCGTTATGCCGCCGTTGCCAACGCACCGAGTGCCGAGCAGGGCGCGCGTGCCTTGCAGGCCGCCGGTTACGCCACCGATCCAAAGTATGCGCAGAAACTGGTGGGAATGATCCAGCAATTCAAAAACATGGGCGAAAAAGTGGTGAAGGCGTACAGCAACGACATCACCGATTTGTTCTGATTTTTGCTCTCAAGTTTCACTTAAGCACGCCGATAACAATCACATGCCGCGGGCGTTCTCGTCCGCGCAATCGCACTGATGACTGCCAGCCCGGTTAACGGGAAATTAAGGAACCGAGATGTCCAGCATAATTAACTCAGCGATGAGTGGGCTGAGCGCCGCACAGGCTGCATTAAGCACCACCAGTAACAACATCAGTAATTACACGGTAGCGGGCTATTCGCGTCAGACGGCGATTTTGTCGCAGTCGAACAGCACCTTGCAGGGCAACAGCTATTACGGCAACGGTGTAACGCTCTCCGGCGTACAGCGTGAGTATGACGAGTTCATCACCGCCCAACTGCGTGGCTCCAGCGCCAACTACAGCGCGGTGAACACGCAATACAACCAAATTTCCAACATTGACGATCTGCTGTCGACGTCGACCACCAGCTTGTCGACCTCAATCCAAAGCTTCTTCACCAACGTGCAGAACGTGGTGAGTAACGCCAACGACCCGTCGGCGCGTCAGTCAATGCTGAGCTACGCACAAGGCCTGGTGAACCAATTCCAGACCACCGCGCAGTATCTCAACAATATGCAGAACAGCGTTAATACGGATATCGCCTCGAACGTCGATCAGATCAACACCTTCACCAGCCAGATTGCCGACCTGAACAGCCAGATTGCCAAACTGACCACCGGTGGTGGCGCGGCGCCGAACAATTTGCTGGATCAGCGCGATCAGCTGGTGAATAGCCTGAACAATGTGGTGGGCGTGAACGTATCCCAGCAGGACGGCAGCTATATTGTCTCGATGGGTAGTGTGACGTTGGTGAATGGTAAAAACTCCACCAGCTTAGTGGCGATGCCGTCCAGCAGCGATTCAACACGTACCACTGTCGGTTATGTCGATAAGCAGGCAGGTAACGTTGAGATCCCTGAGAAGACGCTAACCACCGGTTCACTCGGCGGTTTGCTGGCGTTCCGCACCCAGGATTTGGATACCGCGCAAAATCAGCTCGGCCAGTTAGCGGCAGCGTTCACCACCAGCTTCAATACTGTGCACAGCGAAGGTTATGACAGCAACGGCGACCAGGGGGGCAACTTCTTTAATATCGGTTCGCCAACCGTGGTGGGTAACAGCAAAAATACCTCAGCGGCTACCGTTACGGCGGCATGGTCAGACACCAGCGCGATGAAAGCCTCTAACTACACCGTAAGTTATGATGGCAGCAACTGGTCGGTGACCCGCATGTCTGACAACGTGAAGTTTAGCGTTACGCCAGATGCGACCGACGGCACCCTCAACTTTGATGGCCTGAAACTGACGGTGAGCACCTCACCCGCGCCTAACGCGAAAGACAGTTTCCTGGTCAAACCGGTCCAGAACGTCATTGCGGGCATGTCGGTCGCGATCACCGATGAGTCGCAAATTGCTGCGGCATCCAGCGCAACCAGCGGTGAAAGTGATAATACAAACGCGCAAAAACTGCTGGCTTTGCAAGATGAAAAGTTAGTGAACGGTAATGCGACGATCTCGCAAGCTTACGCCAGCCTGGTCAGTACAGTAGGTAATAAAACTAGCACCCTTGAAACCGCCAGTACCACGCAGAAGAATGTGGTTACTCAGCTTAGTGACCGTCAGCAGTCAGTGTCCGGCGTGAACCTTGATGAAGAGTATGCCAACCTTACCAGGTACCAGCAGTTTTATATGGCGAATGCGCAGGTTCTGCAAACAGCAAATACTATTTTTAATGCCTTGATGGGCATTCGTGGCTAATTGGAGAAATCATAACCATGAGACTTAGCACGAGTATGATCTTCGACCAGCAGGTGCGCGGCATTAGCGATGCGCAATCTTCTTGGTTAAAAGTTGGAACACAGCTTTCTACTGGACGTCGTGTTAGCAACCCGTCTGACGATCCGATTGCAGCATCGCGTTCCATCGTGTTGTCACAATCGCAGGCTAAAAGCAGCCAATATGCGACGGCGCGTAGCTTCGCAAATCAAAGTTTGTCGCTGGAGGAGAATTCACTGTCCAGCGTGACGTCAAGTATTACCAAAGCGCAGGAAATTATTGTTGCCGCATCCACCGGCACACTCAGCGATGATGATCGTGCGTCGTATGCCACTCAGTTGCAGGGAATTCGTGATGAGATCCTGAACCAGGCTAACAGTAAAGACGGCTCCGGGCGTTACATTTTTGCTGGTTACAAAACCGATGTTGCGCCGTTCTCTGATACTGCTGGTGGCGTTACGTATGTCGGTGGGACGGAAGCTATTACTCAGAAAGTTGATGAAAGCCGCACTATGTCTGTGAGCGATACGGGAAGCTCGGTGTTTATGGCCATCACCAGCAATGCTAAACCTGAACCGGATGGAACGCCGAGTGAAAAAAGTCTTTTTGCAATGCTTGATGGTGCGATTGCCGCGCTGAAAATACCGCAAGAGAATGCTGATGCTGCTACTACACAGTCTTTTACCGACGCGATGAATAAAACGAACCGTGGATTAAGTAACTCATTAAATAATGTGCTTACGGTGCGTTCTGCAATTGGAACTCAAATGGCCGAGTTGGATACGCTGGATGGTCAAGGCGATGATCGAGATTTGATTCTTAGTTCGCAAATGAGCGACCTGGTTGATGTCGATTACACCGCGGCTATTTCCAGCTACACCATGCAACAGACGGCACTGCAAGCTTCGTATAAGACCTTTACCGATATGTCGCAGATGTCGCTGTTCCAACTCAATTCTTAATTAGCCTAAACCTTTGAGCGTACTTTAACCGGGTGCGCTTAGCTTCTCCCACCTCCCTTTGGGGGTGTGGGATTTTTTTTGCCCGTTATTCAGGTCGCCATAAATGGCGTCATGGTTGTCCGTTAGCGTAAATCGGTCGCCATAGATGCCGCCCGCAGGCAATAAAAAACCCCGGACTGGCCGGGGTTTGATGTTGACTGACTTGCCAGAGCTTACGCGCTTTCCGGACGGGTTGCCGGTGCGGTTGCCTGATGCGTCGCGCTGTGACCACCGGCTGAGCCGCGGCCCTCGAAGCCAAAGGCTGGACGGACCCAGTCGCTGTTGCGAACCGGTTCTGGTTCCCACGCCGGTGCTGGTGCTTTGGTCATCGGTGCAGTCGCGTGA
Source organism: Pantoea sp. GCM10028869 (assembly GCF_042666835.1). Classification (NCBI taxonomy): domain Bacteria; kingdom Pseudomonadati; phylum Pseudomonadota; class Gammaproteobacteria; order Enterobacterales; family Erwiniaceae; genus Pantoea; species Pantoea sp. GCM10028869. Next base: position 619,091 of record NZ_JBHTGO010000002.1, read on the forward strand.
TGCTTGAAGCGCGTCTCAACCGTGGTTACTGCGGTATCACGTGCCGCAACCGGCGCATGAGGTTCAGTGACTGGCGTGACTTCGGCTTCAGCGGCGACTGGCGCAGCCAGCACGTCTTCAACCTGAGCTTCAACGGCTGGCGATACATCCACCGGCGCCTGTTCAGCAACTGCAGCCACTTCGCTTACTTCAGGCTTCGCTTCTTCAGCCACGGCAGCCGGTTCCGCTTCAGCCGCGGTTTCCTGTGCAACCTGTTCGTCAGCAGCAGAGATCACTGATGGCTCTTCGTTAACGGGCGCGGCAATCGGCGTGACGTCATCCGTATTCACCACGGGCACATCGGTGTGCGCCTGCGGTTCAACCTGATGTACGGCTTCTTCAGCGGCAACCTGCTCAACGGCCGGTTCAACAGCGGCAGCGGGTTGAGTCTCGGCATCCAGTGTTTGCTGGTAACCGTAATCCGACACTTCATGCATCGCATCTTGCGTGCTGTACTCTTCCTGCGCTTGCGCAACCGGGTAAGAGATCCACACTTTGCCTGACGCCATTTCTGGTGAAGCAGCAGCAGATTCCAGCGGCATTGCAGACTGCGTCGGGTAACGCTCGTCTCGATAGCGACGACGACGCTGACCGCTTACGCGCAGATGACGCGGTGAACGACGTGAACGGCGCGGCATATTGGCGCTATCACGGTTATCGCTATCATCTTGCTCGTCATTGCTGGCTTCAGGATGCTCTTTGTACTGAGCACGCGGCGCAGTTTCAACGGCAGCATCATGAACCACCGGCGCTTCGACAGTGATGTCAGGCGTTTCGCCAACACGCACGCGCTGTGACAGCTGACGCTGCTTACGACGCGGCATGACCTGAACGCGTTCTTCTTCGTGCTCAACGTTTTCGTCAACCGCAGGCGCCTGAACAACCGGTTCAGCGGCTTTCTGATCCTGCTGCTGAGCACGTTTTTCTTCCTGACGACGACGCTGGCGATCGGCACGCTGTTCGCGGCGCTGTTGCTGCTGCTCATCACGTTGCTCAAGCGCTTCATCGCTCAGCACTGGACGCGCTTCACGCGGCTCGTTCTGGCGCTTGTTACGACGGTTGTCCTGATTATCACGCGGTTCGCGGGCTTCACGTGGCTCACGTGCTTCACGCGGCTCGCGCGGTTCACGACCTTCGCGCACCTGACCGTTCTCGCCATTACGCGGCGTACGTTCGCGACGGTTGTTGCGACGGTTGTTATTGTTACGACGTTCGCCACGCTGCTGGGTGTTTTCAGATTCAGCGGCAACAACGGCTGGGGTTTCCTGCTTAGTTTCAGCAGGCGCCGCAGCAGGCGCATCACCGGCAAACAGTTTCTTCAAGCCACTCAGCAGGCGAGCCACGAAACCCGTGTTGGTTACTGCAGGCGCAGCAACTGCTGGTTTGGTTTTCACTTCTGCTGCTGGCTGAGACTCTTTCACCACTTCAACCGGCGCAGGCGGCGCATCAGGCATCGCGAAGGCGGCCAGTGCTGGCTGCTCCGGACGACGACGCTCAGCGTGCTCTTCTTCAGAAGGCAGCGCCATTTCCGCTTCGTGCAGTTTCGGTAAGTGATAGCTCAGCGTTTGCGTCTCTTCGCCAGTACGAACACGCAGTACCGAGTAGTGTGGCGTTTCCATCTGATCGTTTGGCACGATGATGGCACGCACACCGCCCTGGCGTTTTTCGATGGCGCTAACGGCATCACGCTTTTCGTTCAGCAGGTAAGAGGCGACCTGAACCGGAACAATGGCATGCACTTCTTTAGTGTTGTCTTTCAGCGCTTCTTCTTCAATCAGACGCAGAATAGACAGCGACAGCGATTCGTTATCACGGATGGTGCCGGTTCCGCTGCAGCGTGGGCAGACGTGATGGCTGGATTCACCCAGTGACGGGCTCAGACGCTGACGCGACATCTCCAGCAAGCCGAAGCGTGAAATGTGGCTGATCTGAATACGCGCACGATCCTGACGTACCGCTTCACGCAGGCGGTTTTCCACCGCGCGCTGGTGGCGCACTGGCGTCATGTCGATGAAGTCGATAACAATCAGGCCGCCGAGATCGCGCAGACGCAATTGGCGAGCAATCTCATCGGCCGCTTCCAGGTTGGTGTTGTACGCGGTTTCTTCGATATCACCGCCGCGGGTAGCGCGTGCGGAGTTGATATCAATTGCAGTCAGGGCTTCGGTGCTATCGATAACAATCGATCCGCCTGATGGCAGACGCACTTCACGCTGGAAGGCGGATTCAATCTGCGATTCGATTTGGTAGTGGCTGAACAGCGGGATTTCACCGGTGTAGAGTTTGATTTTGCTGCTGAAGTCCGGACGACCCAGTGCAGCAATGTGCTGACGGGCCAGTTCCAGTACTTTTGGATTATCGATAAGGATTTCACCGATATCCTGACGCAGATAGTCGCGGAAGGCGCGCACGATAACGTTACTTTCCTGATGGATCAGGAAAGGCGCTGGGCGGCTGTCTGCGGCTTTCTTAATGGCTTCCCAGTGCTTCATACGGAAGCTGAGATCCCACTGCAGTGATTCGGCAGATTTACCCACGCCCGCAGTGCGGACGATCAATCCCATGCCGTCTGGAAGTTCCAGTGCGGAAAGTGCTTCTTTTAATTCGGTACGGTCGTCGCCCTCAATGCGGCGTGAAATACCACCGGCACGTGGGTTGTTCGGCATCAATACCAGATAGCTACCGGCCAGGGAAATAAAGGTGGTGAGTGCTGCACCTTTATTACCGCGTTCCTCTTTATCAATTTGAACGATAACTTCCTGGCCTTCACGCAGCACATCTTTGATATTCGGACGACCATGTGCGTTGTAATTGGCGGGGAAGTATTCGCGGGAAATTTCTTTCAGAGGGAGGAAACCGTGACGTTCTGCACCATAATCGACAAATGCAGCTTCAAGGCTGGGTTCAACGCGGGTGATTTTACCTTTGTATATGTTGGCTTTTTTCTGTTCGTGTCCAGGACTTTCAATATCCAGATCGTACAGACGTTGTCCATCAACCAGGGCAACGCGCAACTCCTCCTGCTGAGTTGCGTTAATTAACATTCTTTTCATCGTGACTTACTCGTTATTCTCACATGAGTGATCTAGCTGCGGGCATCGTTACCCTGGACGAGAATCAACCGATGGCCCCGTGTCTTAATGCACTGACGTCAACCTCACGGTTGTCGGCGGCTAAAGGGGCGCGAATCTTGTCGGTGGCCTGTTTTTCATAAGGAAATCCAGCGCCTGAAGGTGGAAATGTTACAGAGTATTCAAAAATCCACACATCCTGGTCTGTCGTCCAGGCCGCAACCCGCAGCCCGCTAAGTGCCTGATTTAACATTACGTCTTACGCCATTGCTGCGTGTCCGTTAAATCCGGCAAAATGACTTATTTCGCTCTTTTTCCTGCCTGAATCTTTCCAGGGCAGAAACCCCTGCATTATTCCATTGCTAACTCACATTAAGCAAGGCGACTTTTGCCAAGCTGAGAAGTTTATTCATCCATAACCTGTTCATTTGCAGGGCTAATCATCGCATCGCTGAAAATGTCGCCATTTTCACCGTTTCAATACGCGACAAAGAGAGAGTTAAGCACAGAAAAAGGGGTGGCGCTATCCAGGGACACTAATTAGAATCGCCGCCATGAAAACAGAGAATCCCGGCGTACAGTATGTCGCCATCACGGCTGAAAATGCCGGACAACGAATTGATAACTTTTTACGCACCCAGCTCAAGGGCGTGCCGAAAAGCATGATTTATCGCATTTTGCGTAAAGGCGAAGTACGGGTAAATAAAAAGCGCGTGAAACCGGAATATAAGCTGGAGGAGGGCGACGAGCTGCGTATTCCGCCGGTGCGGGTTGCCGAACGCGAAGAGAACACGGTTTCACCGAAACTGGATAAAGTGGCGGCGCTCACCAATGCCATTCTGTATGAAGATGATTACCTGATGGTGCTGAATAAACCGTCGGGCACTGCGGTGCACGGTGGCAGCGGATTAAGTTTTGGCGTGATTGAAGGGCTGCGTGCGTTGCGTCCGGAAGCGCGTTTCCTTGAGTTAGTCCATCGTCTGGATCGTGATACTTCTGGCATTCTGCTGGTGGCGAAGAAGCGTTCTGCTTTGCGCTCGCTGCACGAGCAACTGCGTGAAAAGGGCATGCAGAAGGATTACCTGGCGCTGGTGCGCGGTGACTGGCCGTCGCATCTGAAAGTGGTGCAGGCTCCGCTGCTAAAGAACATTTTGCAGAGCGGCGAACGCGTGGTACGCGTGAGTGCGGAGGGCAAACCTTCCGAGACGCGCTTTAAAGTAGAAGAGCGTTTTGGTTTCGCGACCTTAGTGAAAGCCAGCCCGGTGACGGGCCGTACCCATCAGATTCGTGTGCATACGCTGCACGGTGGCCATCCGATCGCTTTTGACGATCGTTACGGCGACCGCGACTTTGATGCACAGCTGGGTTCGACGGGCTTGTCGCGTCTGTTCTTGCATGCGGCTGCGTTGACCTTCACCCATCCCAATACCGGAGAAGTGCTGCGCATGGAAGCGCCACTGGATGGCGCACTGAAACACTGTCTTGCACAGCTGCGTCAGAAGAAAGACTGATTGAAGGGGCATCAACACAATGCGTTGATGCCCACCGCTCTTAACATCTCATTTAGCGCGATCAGCGGTAAGCCAATCAAGGTATTAGGATCGCGACCCTCTAGCTTGTCAAATAAACAAATCCCCAATCCTTCGCTTTTGAAGCTGCCGGCGCATTGTAGCGGTTGTTCCTTTTCGACGTAGCCGCGAATCTCTTCGGCACTCAACTCGCGGAAATGCACGGTAAAGGGTTCGCAAATAACCGATTGTGTGTCGCTCTGCGGTTGCAGAAGCGCCAGGCCAGTATAAAAGGTGATGGCGTTGCCGCTGGCGGCCACGAGTTGCTGGCAGGCCTTCTCCACGGTATGCGGTTTACCGGTTATCTCGCCATTCAATACACAAACCTGATCGGAACCGATAATCCAGCGGTCCGGGTAACGTGCAGCCAGCGCCTGCGCTTTGGCTAATGCCAGCCGCTGCACCAGCTCGGAGGCTGATTCATGCGGCAGCGGGGATTCGTCGCAATCAGGGGCAGCGGTTATAAAAGGCAGGCCCAGTCTACTTAGCAGCGCCTGACGAAAAGGGGAGGTAGAAGCTAAAACCAAAGGTGTCGTCATTTTTTTTCAGAATAGATAGCGTAAAGATGACAGTCATTTTAAACTATGCGCCGCACTGGATGCGACTAACGGGTGAAAGATGCCGTAAACCGGCCTTTTTCTTTGACTCTATGACGTTACAAAGTTAATATGCGCGCCCTATGCAAAAGGTAAAATTACCCCTGACGCTCGATCCGGTCCGCGCCGCGCAAAAACGCCTTGATTATCATGGTGTTTATGCACCTGAATTGGTGGCGCGCTTGGCCGAAACGGTCGTGAGTGTGGACAGTGAAGTTGAATGCGATATGTCGTTTGCGGTTGATAACCAGCGCCTCGCAGTTCTGCAAGGAACAGCCGAAGTGCAGGTGACTCTGTCATGTCAACGCTGCAACCAGTCGTTTCCACGTCATGTTCACGTAAGCTATTGCTTCAGTCCTGTCTCTTCTGATGAACAGGCCGAGGCACTACCGGAAGCCTACGAGCCAGTTGATGTCAATGATTTTGGTGAGATCGACTTGCTGGCAGTGATCGAAGATGAGCTCATCCTCGCGCTGCCCGTGGTTCCGGTGCATGATTCTGAACACTGTGAAGTGTCCGACGCGGACATGGTATTTGGTCAATTGCCTCCAGAGGCAGAAAAACCAAATCCCTTTGCCGTATTAGCCAGTTTAAAGCGTAAGTAATAGGAGTAAGGTCCATGGCCGTACAACAGAATAAACCAACCCGTTCTAAGCGTGGTATGCGTCGTTCACACGATGCGCTGACCACTGCTGCTCTGTCAGTAGATAAAGTTTCTGGCGAAACTCATCTGCGTCACCATATCACTGCGGATGGTTACTACCGCGGTCGCAAGGTTATCACCAAGTAATCCTCGCGATTACACAAGGCGATACCTTGACACGTTTGACCCTGGCAGTTGATGCCATGGGCGGGGACTTCGGTCCTTGCGTGACAGTGCCTGCAGCCTTGCAGGCACTGGCCTCTCATTCGGAGCTGGTTCTTCTTCTGGTCGGCGATCCCGACATCATCTCGTCATTTCTTGCCAAAGCGGATTCCTCGTTACAGAGGCGTGTGCAGGTTATTCCTGCCGAATCGGTTATTGCAAGTGATGCCAAACCTTCTCAGGCGATTCGTAACAGCCGCGGCAGTTCCATGCGTGTGGCGTTAGAGTTGGTCAAAGAGGGGAAAGCACAAGCCTGTGTCAGTGCGGGAAATACCGGCGCACTGATGGGCCTGGCGAAAATGCTATTAAAACCGCTGGATGGCATTGAGCGTCCGGCGTTGATGACGGTGTTGCCGCATCAGCAGCATGGCAAAACGGTGGTGCTGGATCTCGGCGCTAACGTTGAATCCGACAGCGCCATGCTGGTGCAGTTTGCGATCATGGGCGCAGTGATGGCCGAAGAAGTATTGGAGATCGCCCAGCCGCGTGTTGCGCTGCTGAATATTGGTCAGGAAGAGACCAAAGGTTTGGAAACAATCCGCGCCGCATCTGCGGTGCTGCGAGCGTCACCGCAAATCAACTATATTGGATATCTTGAGGGGAACGATCTCCTCACCGGCAAGACGGATGTGCTGGTTTGTGATGGCTTCGTTGGTAATGTCACGTTGAAGACCATGGAAGGCGTGGTAAGAATGTTCCTCTCTCTGATTAAATCGTCAGAGGAAGGAAAAAAACGGGCCTGGTGGCTAACATTGCTGGGACGCTGGATTCAAAAGCGTCTGGCGAAGCGTTTCGGCCATCTCAACCCCGACCAGTACAATGGCGCTTGTCTGTTAGGATTGCGCGGGACAGTGATCAAAAGCCACGGTGCGGCGAATCAACGTGCATTTGCCGTGGCGATAGAGCAGGCAGAGCAGACGGTGCGAAAGCAAGTCCCTGAAAGGATTGCGGCGCGCCTTGACACTGTATTAGCCAGGAGTGACAAAGCGTAGATGTTTACCAAAATTATCGGTACGGGCAGCTATTTGCCTGAGCAGATTCGCTCCAATGCGGATCTGGAAAAAATGGTCGAGACGACGGACGAGTGGATTGTCACCCGTACCGGCATCCGTGAGCGTCGTATTGCCGCTCCGGAAGAAACCGTTGCTACTATGGGCTTCACCGCAGCACAGCGCGCGTTGGAAATGGCGGGTGTGAATGCGAGCGAAATTGGCCTGATCATTGTGGCGACCACCTCTTCCAGCCATGCCTTCCCAAGTTCAGCATGCATGATCCAGCAAATGCTGGAGATTAACGATTGCGCTGCCTTCGATTTGGCCGCTGCTTGTGCGGGCTTCACCTATGCACTGAGCGTTGCCGATCAATACATTAAAAATGGTGCGGTAAAACATGCGCTGGTGATCGGTGCAGACGTGCTGGCACGTACGCTCGATCCTAACGATCGCGGCACCATCATTCTGTTTGGTGATGGCGCGGGCGCGGTGGTGCTGAGTCAAAGCGAAGAGCCAGGCATCCTTTCTACCCATCTGCACGCCGACGGCCGTTACAGCAAACTGCTGACGCTGCCGTATCAGGATCGTGCCCATCAGGATGAGCCTGCTTATCTGACGATGGCGGGGAATGAAGTCTTCAAAGTGGCCGTGACTGAACTGGCGCACATTGTGGATGAAACTCTGCAAGCCAACAATCTTGATCGTGAAATGCTCGACTGGCTGGTGCCGCATCAGGCGAATCTGCGCATTATTAGCGCAACCGCCAAAAAGCTCGGTATGGGCATGGAGAAAGTTGTGGTCACGCTGGATCGTCACGGTAATACCTCGGCCGCGTCAGTGCCAAGTGCACTTGACGAAGCGGTGCGCGATGGCCGTATCAAGCCGGGACAACTGATTCTGCTGGAAGCCTTTGGTGGCGGTTTCACCTGGGGTTCTGCGCTGGTTCGCTTTTGATTGACAGGAACGAAAGATGACGCAATTTGCTTATGTTTTCCCAGGACAGGGATCGCAGACCGTCGGCATGTTAGCCGAGCTGGCCGCTGAAAACCCGCAGGTTGAAGCCACTTTCCGTGAAGCTTCTGACGCACTGGGTTATGACTTATGGCAGCTGGTCCAGCAGGGACCAGCTGAAGAATTGAATAAAACCTGGCAGACACAGCCTGCGCTGCTGGCGGCTTCTGTTGCCATCTATCGCGTATTGCAGAGCAAAAATGCGGTGCAGCCAAGCATGATGGCCGGTCACAGCCTTGGTGAATACTCGGCGCTGGTTTGTGCCGGTGTGCTGAATTTCGCTGACGCCATTAAATTGGTTGAGCTGCGCGGCAAACTGATGCAGGAAGCGGTACCGGAAGGTACTGGCGCTATGCAGGCGATTATCGGCCTGGATGATGCATCCATCCGTAAAGCCTGTGAAGAGAGCGCTCAAGGCCAGGTGGTTTCACCGGTTAACTTCAACTCGCCGGGCCAGGTGGTTATCGCGGGCAACAAAGAAGCGGTTGAACGTGCGGGTACAGCCTGTAAAGCTGCCGGTGCCAAACGTGCATTGCCGCTGCCAGTCAGCGTGCCATCGCACTGTGCGTTGATGAAACCTGCTGCCGATAAGCTGGCAGTAGCGCTCGAAGCGATCACCTTTAGTGCGCCTTCGGTGCCGGTGGTGAATAACGTCGACGTGAAGTGTGAAACTGAAGGTGCTGCGATTCGAAGTGCGCTGGTCCGTCAGCTGTATAGCCCCGTGCGCTGGACCGAATCGGTCGAATTTATTGCTGCGCAGGGCGTTGAGCAGCTGCTGGAAGTCGGTCCAGGTAAAGTTCTGACCGGTCTGACCAAACGTATTGTGGATAGCCTGAGTGCCGCTGCGGTGAACGATTCTGTTTCACTGAGCGCTGCACTTACCCAGGAATAAGAGGAAAAACATGAGCTTTGAAGGTAAAGTAGCGCTGGTTACCGGTGCAAGCCGTGGAATTGGTCGCGCCATTGCGGAAACGCTGGCTGCGCGCGGTGCCAAAGTGGTGGGAACCGCCACCAGTGCAAGCGGTGCGGAAGCAATCAGTGCTTACCTCGGCGACAAGGGCAAAGGCCTACTGCTGAACGTTACTGATGCCGCCTCAATTGAGAGCGTCCTCGAACAAGTTCGCGCCGAATTTGGCGAAGTGGACATTTTAGTCAATAATGCAGGCATTACGCGTGACAATCTGTTGATGCGCATGAAAGACGATGAGTGGGCGGATATCCTTGATACCAACCTGACATCTGTCTTCCGTCTTTCTAAGGCGGTTATGCGTGCCATGATGAAAAAACGCGTGGGCCGTATCATTACCATCGGTTCTGTAGTTGGGACCATGGGTAACGCGGGTCAGGCAAACTATGCGGCTGCAAAAGCAGGTTTGATTGGCTTTAGCAAATCACTGGCGCGAGAAATTGCGTCACGTGGCATTACTGTAAACGTCGTGGCTCCGGGCTTTATCGAGACGGACATGACGCGTGCACTGAACGAAGATCAACGTTCGGGTATTTTGGCAGAAGTTCCCGCAGGTCGTTTAGGTGACCCGCAGGAGATTGCCAATGCTGTTGCATTCTTAGCCTCTGACGAAGCAGCCTATATCACGGGTGAAACGCTTCATGTCAATGGCGGTATGTACATGGTCTGATAATCACGAAAACATTTGCTTTATCTACGGTAAACACCGCAGAATAACGCAAAATCGTGGTTCGACCAGCCGGGATTTTGTTGCATCTTTTTCAACATTTTATACACTACGAAAACCATCGCGAAAGCGAGTTTTGATAGGAAATTAAATAGTATGAGCGATATCGAACAACGCGTTAAGAAAATCGTAGCTGAGCAGCTGGGTGTTAAAGAAGACGAAGTGATTAACACTGCTTCTTTCGTTGAAGACCTTGGTGCAGATTCTCTTGACACCGTTGAGCTGGTAATGGCTCTGGAAGAAGAGTTTGATACTGAAATTCCAGACGAAGAAGCTGAGAAAATCACTACCGTTCAGGCAGCGATCGACTACATCACTAGCCATCAAGGTTAATGAATATCTTCAGGCGGTCACCTCGACCGCCTGAGTTTTATGTTTGCCCCACATAGCGTTATTTTTTCCCTCCCTGGAGGACGTGCGTGTCTAAGCGTCGTGTAGTTGTGACTGGTCTTGGCATGTTGTCTCCTGTCGGCAATACCGTAGAGTCTACCTGGAGTGCTCTCCTTGCCGGTCAGAGCGGCATTAGCCTGATCGACCATTTTGATACTAGTGCCTACGCAACGCGTTTTGCGGGCTTAGTAAGAGATTTTAATTGCGATGATTTCATCTCGCGCAAAGATCAGCGCAAGATGGATGACTTCATCCAATACGGCATCGTTGCTGGTATTCAGGCTATGGCAGACTCCGGTCTGGTCGTAACCGATGAGAATGCTGGTCGCATTGGTGCGGCAATCGGTTCTGGTATTGGCGGACTGGGTTTAATCGAAGATAACCACAGCTCGCTGGTCAACGGTGGACCGCGCAAAATCAGCCCATTCTTCGTGCCTTCAACCATCGTCAACATGGTTGCTGGTCATCTCACCATCATGTACGGCCTGAAAGGTCCAAGCATCTCTATCGCAACTGCCTGTACGTCTGGTGTGCACAACATTGGTCATGCAGCGCGTATCATTGCGTATAACGATGCTGATGTGATGTTGGCCGGTGGTGCGGAGAAAGCCAGTACGCCACTTGGTGTCGGTGGTTTTGGTGCTGCTCGTGCGCTCTCCACGCGTAATGACAATCCTCAGGCGGCAAGCCGTCCGTGGGATAAAGATCGTGACGGTTTCGTGTTGGGTGACGGTGCTGGCATTGTCGTACTGGAAGAGTACGAACACGCTAAGAAACGTGGTGCGAAGATTTATGCTGAGATCATTGGTTTCGGCATGAGCAGCGATGCTTACCACATGACGTCACCTCCGGAAGACGGTTCAGGTGCAGCCGCGGCGATGGTTAACGCGCTACGTGACGCGCAGCTGAACGCTGAGCAGATCGGTTATGTCAACGCGCATGGCACCTCGACGCCAGCCGGTGACAAAGCGGAAGCGCAGGCGGTGAAATCGGTGTTTGGTGCGGCAGCTCACAGTGTGATGGTCAGCTCTACCAAGTCGATGACTGGCCACCTGTTGGGTGCGGCGGGTGCAGTAGAAGCGATTTATTCGATTCTGGCGCTGCGCGACCAGGCGATTCCACCGACCATCAACCTCGACAATCCTGACGAAGGTTGCGATCTGGACTTCGTGCCGCATACGGCGCGCCAGGTCAGCGGACTGGAGTACACCTTGTGTAACTCCTTTGGATTTGGCGGCACTAACGGCTCGCTGATCTTCCGCAAGGTTTAATCGCTCCTCAGCCATACAGAGGCCCGCAATGCGGGCCTTTTTTATATTTTCTACCGGGCTAATCAAGGCGGCCAGCATGTGGATAAACGGCATACCGCAAACCGAGCTTTCAGCACGCGATCGCGCAGTGCAATTTGGTGATGGCTGCTTTACCACCGCCGCGGTGATTAACGGCCATGTTGTGATGCTGGATGCGCATCTGCAGCGGCTCAAAGAGGGCTGTGCAAGGCTAATGATGGATGCGCCGGATTTAGTTCAGCTCGCTACAGAAATGCATAATGCCGCTGCGGGACACACACAGGCGGTGCTGAAGGTGATCGTGACGCCGGGCGCAGGCGGACGCGGTTACAGCCGCGCAGGCTGCCACTCACCTACGCGCATTCTTTCGCTCTCGCCGTGGCCGCATCATTACGCCACGTTGCAACAGCAGGGCGCTGCGCTCCACACCAGCCCAATACGTCTGGCGCGCAATCCGTTGCTGGCCGGCGTAAAACACCTAAATCGCCTTGAGCAAGTGCTGATTCGCCAGCATCTTGACCAGACGGGCGGTGACGAGGCGCTGGTGCTTGACACTGGCGGGACGGTGGTGGAATGCTGTGCGGCCAATTTGTTCTGGCGTAAGGGCAACAATGTTTTTACGCCGCAGCTTGAGCAGGCTGGCGTGGATGGCATTATGCGTCGTTATCTGATGGCGCAGATGGCCGCAAATGGCCAGACTTGTCAGCTGATTGATGGCAGCAGGGACGACGTATTGAACGCCGATGAAGTGGTGATATGTAACGCCCTGATGCCCGTTTTACCCGTGCGACAAATTGACGACGTTTCATTTACCGCACGCTCGCTGTATCAGCAACTGCGCGCCAGTTGCCCGACGATGGAAGCATCATGACTCGAATGAAAAAAATTCTCGCAGGCGTTGTAATTGTCGCAGGACTCACCGCCGCCTTTGGCTATTGGCAGATTGAACGTTTAGCTGATACGCCCTTAACACTGCAGCAAGAAACCATTTACACCTTGCCCGCTGGCAGCGGTCGCGTGGTACTGGAAGCGCAACTGGAAAGTCAGAAGATCATTCCGCAAAGTATCTGGTTTGGGCCGCTGCTGAAACTGGAACCGGAACTGGCACGTTTTAAAGCCGGTACCTATCGCCTGGAAACCGGCATGACGGTGCGCCAGCTACTGCAACTGTTAGCCAGCGGTAAAGAAGCGCAGTTCCCGGTGCGTTTTATTGAAGGTTCGCGTCTTACCGAGTGGTTAGCCGAGCTGCGCAAAGCGCCATACCTGAAACACACGCTGAGCGACGATCAATTTGCCACCGTTGCCGCCGCGCTTAAGCTTGATGTTAGCCAGCTGGAAGGCGGTTTCTATCCGGATACCTATCTCTATACCGCCAATACCAGCGATGTGGCGCTGCTGGAGCGTGCCCACGCGCGCATGAACAAGTTGGTTGATGAGATTTGGCAGGGACGTATGGAAAATCTGCCTTATAAGAAAGCGCAGGACATGGTCACCATGGCGTCGATCATTGAGAAAGAGACCGGCGTGAGCGAAGAGCGCGCGCGCGTGGCGTCAGTGTTCATCAATCGACTGCGGACCGGAATGAAGCTGCAGACCGATCCCACAGTGATTTACGGCATGGGCGACAGCTACACCGGCACGCTAACGCGTAAAAATCTGGAAACGCCGACCGACTATAACACTTACACCATTAGCGGTTTACCGCCGGGGCCGATCGCGATGCCGGGCCGTGCTTCACTGGAAGCGGCTGCGCATCCGGAAAAAACCAATTACCTCTATTTTGTCGCGGATGGCAAAGGTGGACACACCTTTACCACCAATCTGGCCAGCCACAACAAAGCGGTGCAGGTTTACCGGCTGGTAATGAAGGAAAAAAATGAAAAGTAAGTTTATCGTCATTGAAGGCCTGGAAGGTGCAGGCAAAACCACTGCGCGCGATGCGCTGGTTGCCGTGCTGCATGAGCACGGCATTAATGATGTCGTCTTCACGCGCGAGCCCGGCGGTACGCCGCTGGCGGAACAATTGCGTATATTGGTCAAGCAGGGCATAGACGGCGAGCAGGTGACCGATAAAGCCGAGCTGCTGATGCTGTACGCGGCACGCGTGCAGCTGGTAGAGAACGTCATCAAACCGGCGCTGGTACGCGGTGCCTGGGTGGTGGGCGATCGTCACGATCTCTCTTCCCAAGCCTATCAGGGCGGCGGACGCGGGCTGGATGCGCAACTGATGACCACGCTGCGTGATGCGGTGCTGGGCGATTTCCGTCCCGATCTCACGCTCTATCTCGATGTCACGCCAGAAATTGGACTGCAACGCGCCCGCGCACGTGGTGAGCTGGATCGCATTGAGCAGGAATCATTGCGCTTCTTCGAGCGCACGCGTGAACGCTATCTGGCCTTAGCTGCTCAGGATCCCACGATACTCACCATTGATGCGACGCAAAACATTGCAAACGTGACATCGTCACTTCAACGCACCTTGCGTAGCTGGCTGGCAGGCCTATCCGCATGAATTGGTATCCGTGGTTGAATCAGCCTTATCGACAAATCATCGCCCGCCATCAAAGCGGCCAGGCGCATCACGCCTTGCTGGTACAAGCCATTGAAGGCATGGGTGACGATGCGCTGATCTGGGGCGTGAGCCGTTGGTTGATGTGTTTACAGCCGGAAGGATTGAAAAGTTGCGGCCATTGCCACGGCTGCAAGTTAATGCAGGCGCACACACATCCCGATTGGTATCGCCTGGAAGCCGAAAAGGGGAAATCTTCGCTCGGTATTGATGCGGTGCGTGACGTCACTGAAAAGCTGTATCACTTTGCCCAGCAGGGCGGTGCAAAAATCGTTTGGTTGCCCGATGCCGCGCAGCTGACGGAAGCCGCCGCCAACGCATTATTGAAAACGCTGGAAGAGCCACCGGTCAATTGCTGGTTTTTCCTCAGCGTGCGCGAACCTTCACGCCTGCTGCCTACGTTGCGCAGTCGCTGCATGACGTGGCATCTGTCGCCGCCGGAAGAGGCGCATAGCCTGCAATGGCTGCAGAAACAGCAACCGCAGCCGGAAGAGAAGCTGCGCGCTGCCTTGCGTTTGAGTAATGGCGCACCTGCCGCCGCCTTGACGCTGTTGCAGCCCGAGCGCTGGCAGGCGCGTGAAACGTTGTGTGAAACGCTGATTAAAGCGCTCAACGGCGATGTGCTGCAGCTGTTACCCGCGCTAAACAGTGAAGATGTGGCCGTACGTCTCAGCTGGCTGATTTCACTGCTGGTGGATGCGATGAAAGTGCAGCAGGGCGCAAGTCAGTGGCTGAGCAACGGCGATCGTCCGGATGTGGTCACACAGTTGGCGCAAAGAATGAACAGCAGTGCGCTTAACAGCAGCGCGCAGCAATGGATGCAGTGTCGCGAACAGCTGTTGCATGTCGCCGCACTCAACCGTGAATTAATGTTGACCGATCGTTTACTCGCCTGGGGACGTTTACTGACTCCGGCAACGGTCGGCTAAGCAAAAGAGAACTCTATGTTTATTGTCGATTCCCACTGCCATCTCGATGGCCTCGATTATGAAAAGCACCATCGCGATCTGGATGATGTCATCGCCAAAGCGGCAGCGCGCGATGTGAAGTTTATGCTGGCGATTGCCACCACCTTGCCGGATTACTACAAAATCAAACAGCTGGTAGGCGATCGTGAAAACGTCGCGCTGGCTTGTGGCGTCCATCCGCTTAATCAGGAAGCGCCGTACGACGTCGAAGAGTTCCGCCGTCTGGCCGCAGAGGATCGCGTGGTCGCGCTGGGTGAAACCGGGCTGGACTATTTCTATCAGCAGGAAACCAAAGCGCAGCAACAAGCTTCGTTTCGTGAGCACATTCGTACCGGCATTGCGCTGAATAAACCGATCATCGTGCACACGCGTGATGCGCGTGAAGACACGCTGGCGATTCTGCGCGAAGAGCAGGTAGAGAAGTGCGGCGGCGTGCTGCACTGTTTTACCGAAGATAAAGAGACCGCCGCCAAATTGCTCGATCTCGGTTTTTATATCTCTTTCTCCGGCATTCTGACTTTCCGCAACGCCGAACAGATCCGCGATGCGGCGCGCTACGTGCCGCTTGATCGTATGCTGGTGGAAACCGATTCGCCGTATCTGGCGCCGGTACCGCACCGTGGTAAAGAGAATCAGCCAGCGTTTACGCGCGATGTGGCGGATTACATGGCGGTGTTAAAAGGCGTTGATATCGAAACCCTCGCCGCTACTACTACCGAAAATTTCTCCCGCCTGTTCCACATCCCGATGAGTCGTCTCGGCGGCTAAACGCTTTATTTCAAACGCTGTAATTAATCAGAAATCATTCAACTGCACTGCGTCTTACGGGACGCAGGCAGTGATTTATTGCTGTTTATTAGCGCAAGTCAGTAAGAAATGACTGAAAGGAAAGGGGCCTCCTTAGCGAAATGTGATGGCCGTCAATTTAACAATTAGCGATTTATTTTACTCTTCGTAATAAATCAAAAGACGCTCAGCGTCACCCCGGCGAAGGATCCTCCCCCTAAGCCATGCGCACTGCGCAAAAAATTGCACTCATACTCAGGAGTTTCTATGTTCAAGAACGCATTTGCGAACCTGCAGAAAGTAGGTAAATCGCTGATGTTGCCGGTATCGGTTCTGCCGATTGCCGGTATTTTGTTAGGTGTTGGTTCTGCAAACTTCAGCTGGCTGCCGGAAGTGGTTTCCCACGTCATGGCCGAAGCGGGTGGTTCGGTATTTGCCAATATGCCGCTGATCTTTGCGATCGGTGTGGCGCTTGGCTTTACCAATAACGACGGCGTTTCCGCGCTGGCGGCCGTGGTTGCCTACGGCATCATGGTGAAAACCATGGCGGTGGTTGCACCGCTGGTGCTGCATATGCCTGCCGGAGAAATTGAGGCTAAGCATCTTGCAGATACCGGTGTGCTCGGCGGAATCATCGCCGGTTCCATCGCGGCGTATATGTTTAACCGCTTCTATCGCATCAAACTGCCTGAGTATCTCGGCTTTTTTGCCGGCAAGCGCTTTGTGCCGATCATCTCCGGTCTGGCGGCGATTTTCACCGGTGTGGTGCTGTCATTCATTTGGCCGCCAATCGGTACCGCGATTCAGGAATTCTCACAATGGGCAGCCTATCAAAACCCAGTCGTCGCCTTTGGACTGTACGGTCTGATTGAGCGTTCGCTGGTGCCGTTTGGTCTGCACCATATCTGGAACGTCCCTTTCCAGATGCAAATTGGTGAGTTCACCAATGCCGCAGGTCAGGTATTCCACGGTGATATCCCACGTTACATGGCAGGCGACCCAACCGCAGGTAAATTGTCTGGCGGCTTCCTGTTCAAAATGTACGGTTTGCCAGCGGCAGCGATTGCGATTTGGCATACGGCTAAACCAGAAAACCGCGCCAAAGTGGGCGGTATTATGATCTCCGCCGCGCTGACCTCGTTCCTGACCGGTATCACCGAGCCAATCGAGTTTGCCTTCATGTTCGTGGCGCCGATTCTGTATGTGATCCACGCGATTCTGGCAGGTCTGGCCTTCCCAATCTGTATTCTGCTGGGGATGCGTGATGGCACCAGCTTCTCACACGGTTTGATCGACTTTATCGTGCTGAGCGGTAACAGCAGCAAAATCTGGTTGTTCCCGATTGTGGGTATTATCTACGGCCTGATTTACTACACCGTATTCCGTTTCCTGATTGTGAAACTGAATCTGAAAACCCCTGGCCGTGAGGAGACCGCGATGGAGCAGAGCAGCGCAACCAGCAGCGAAATGGCGGGTAAACTGGTTACCGCGTTTGGTGGTAAAGAGAACATCACTAACCTTGATGCCTGTATCACGCGTCTGCGTGTCAGCGTGGCGGATGTCGGCAAGGTTGATCAGGCTGAACTGAAAAGCCTCGGCGCACGTGGTGTGGTGGTAGCAGGTTCAGGCGTTCAGGCGATTTTCGGCACCAAGTCCGATAACCTGAAAACCGAAATGGATGATTATATCCGCAGCATGTAACGGAAAAAGGCGGGCAGAGCCGGTGCGATGAAGCGGCGTCAGATCGTAAAGACGCCATAAACCATCCCTGGGGCTCGGCCCAAGCCATCCATGGCTTGGGACGCTTTACTCCTCTGCCGCCGCTTCAACGCACATTACTTACTGTGCGTAAAAATGCCCTCAAATGAGGGCATTTTTTTATTTACAGATAAACCCGCAAATACTCCGTCAAACACAGCAGCGCCATGGCCTGACCATACGGCATCGAGGTGAGCGGTATCTGGCGGTAGTACGCCAGATCGCTGCCCATCGCTGTGCCGAACGACACCTGCTTCAATTCCCCATCCTCATCGATATTGCCGATCACGCCGCGCAACGCTTTCTCCGCCAGCGGCAAATATTCGGGCGAAAGATAATGTTTGCGCACCGCTTTAAGAATGCCATAGGCGAAACCGGCGGTGGCGGAGGCTTCCGGGTAGCTGTTGGGATCGTCGAGCAAGGTGTGCCACAAACCGCTGCTGTGCTGACAGGCGCTCAGCGCCTTCACCTGACTCTCCAGCACCTGCTGCAGGAAACGCCGCGTGGCGTGCTGTTCCGGCCAGTTCATCATCTCGAGGAAATCAGGAATGACGATAGTCAACCAGCTATTGCCCCGCGCCCAACGTGCGTTGGCAAAATTGTGCCGCCCCTCAAACGTCCAGCCGTGGAACCACAAACCGGTTTGGCGATCCATCAAATATTGGGTATGAATCAGGAACTGATAACTGGCTTCTTCGACAAACTCCGGACGATCCAGCAGCTGACCAATCTTTGCCAGCGCCATCACGCTCATCATTAAGGTGTCATCCCACAGCTGCTGAGTGTTTTCATTGTTGTAGACGATGTGCTGCAAGCCGCCTTGCTCGGTGCGTGGCATCTCATACATCACCCATTCAGCCCAGCGCTCCAGCACCGGTCGCCACGCGGCATTGCGCGTCTCTTCATAGCGATACGCCAGCGTCAGGAACGGGCAGACGGTATTGACGTTCTTGGTTGGCGTACCTTCCGCCAGCCGCGTGCTGAACCAGTCATCGATAATCTTCAGCGTCGCTTGATCGCCGGTTTGCTGATAATAGTGCAGCATGCCGTACAGGCCGATGCCGTGCGTCCACTCCCAACCGGCCCAGCCTTTGGTATCGATCACGCGGCCATCATCGAGGCGCAGCAAAAACTCGCCGCTGTGATCGGTAATATTCACCAGATTATGGGTTAGCCGCTGAATCAACTGCACCAGCTCAGTGCGTGGCAACAGATATTCAGGCTGGCGCAGTAACGCGCTGTGCTTTACAGGAAATACAGTCATGGTTCATTCCTATCGTTAATCAGGGTAGAGAGAGAAGGTAAAGATCGTGGCTGCGTCGGCAGCGGCGGTGCGGAAGGCTTGTGACGGTTGAGATACCCGACGTTGTTATTGCCCCACAGATTTTCATACGGCATGCCCGCCAGCATTTCGACCACTTCACGCGCCTGTGGCGAAATACGCTCTGGCACCACGCGTCCGGCTTCGCGCATTTTCAACGTCTCTTCGCGCAGCACGGTGTGGGTTTGCAGATTGAGTTTAAAGCGCAGTGAAATAATGAAGCCGCAGGCCAGCACACAGAGCGTGCCCACGCTGAGGATCGCCAGAATGGTATGGCCGACAGCCGGCACCTGCGTGGCCTGGCCGGAAGAGAAGCCCGCCAGCTGCAACACGATACCGACGAACATCACCGCACCTGCTTGCGAGGCTTTGCGCGTCAGCGTCATGATGCCGGCAAAAATGCCTTCGCGACGTTGGCCGGTAATCACTTCATCGACGTCAGCGATATAGGTGTAAGTATTCCACGGCACATAGTTGATGCCGCCGCGACCAAGACCGGCAAGACCGGAAATCAGTACCAGCAGAGCGAAGTTGTCGTTCATGCCGGTGTACCACAATCCGGCGTAGGAGAGGGCGCTAAGCCCAAACAGCACCACCACCATACGATACGCAGGCGCAGGTCCAAGGCGGATACACAGCGGAATCATCGCCATCACCGCAATAAACTGCATCACCGCCATGGTGCCCATCAGGTTGGAGGCGATCTGCGCGCTTTGCATCAGCACAAACACCACATACCAGGTGAACACCGCGTTAAACACGTCCTGCGCGATATAGCCGCCGAGATACATGCCCAGATGCTGGCGGAAAATACGAATGCGCAGCGTTGAGGCCAGCTCGGTGTAGAGGCGCTTCAGGCTCTGTAGCAAGGTCAGCTGTGATTTTTCCTGCTCGGCGCGGCGCGATTCGGCAGAGAAATCGTCGGGATCGCGTTCCCAGGTAAACAGCCACACCAACGTTAACACCAGCGCACAAATCACCGAGAACACCAGGCTGGCGTAGAAGAAGGAGATCGGATTCTCTTTGCCAAACCAGCCAATCAGTATGCCCGGCAGGAACGCTGCCAGAATGGCCGACAGCTGCGCCAGGCCAATACGCGCGCCAGAGAAGCGGGTTTTCTGTTTGAAATCATCGGTCATCTCCGGTACCAGCGTTTCGTAAGGCACCAGAATCATGGTGTAGACCATATCGAACAGCAGATAAGTCAGCAGATACCACCAAAAACTCATGTCGCCAACCCACATCAGGCTGTAGCTGAACACGCACGGAATACCGAGCAGGATAAAAAATTTGCGGCGGCCAAAGCGCTTACCGAGCCAGGTCGAACCAAAGTTATCGGTCAGGAAACCCATTAGCGGGCTCACCACCGCATCCAGCACGCGGGCGGCAGCGAAAATGAAGGTCGCCTGAATCGGCGAGAGCCCACAAAAGGTGGTGTAAAAGTAGAGCAGCCAGGCGGCGGTTAGCGCCGTGGTGCCTGCACCGAGGAAATCCCCGGACCCATAGGCCAGATAATGGCCCAGGCCAATCTTACGAGAGCGCATGGCAGGTTCTCCTTGAATTAGTCGGTAAACACATCCCTCATCACTCCGTACAACTTGCGCGGATTGGATTGAAAGTAGAGCGGCTTAAGCTGGCAAACCTTCGTGATTTCGCAATGACCTGCAGGTGAGTGGCAAAATCACAAAGAAAATGGCGTGATATCTCTAATTTATAAAACAGCGTTTCATTTTTGTGGTTAATGAGAGGTTAGAAATGCGAGCTTCAGCACAATGCGTGGCGAAGTGAGAAAACGGCTTAAAGGCAGCCATTTAATGCAGGAATTGTGGTCCTGAGGTTGAAAGAAATGGAATTCCTCACGCATACTGCCTGACTGAACTCAGGCTTAAGGAAATGCACCATGGCTGAAGAAACCATTTTCAGTAAAATCATCCGTCGCGAGATCCCCGCCGACGTGGTTTATCAGGACGAACTGGTCACCGCCTTCCGTGATATCGCGCCCAAAGCGCCTACCCATATCTTGATCATCCCCAATGTATTGATTCCCACCGCCAACGATGCGCAGCCCGCACACGAGCAGGCGCTGGGCCGGATGATCACCGTAGCCGCCAAAATTGCCCGTGATGAAGGCATTGCCGAAGATGGCTATCGTCTGATCATCAACTGCAACAGCCATGGCGGTCAGGAGGTTTATCACATCCATATGCATTTGGTTGGCGGTCAGCCGCTGGGCCCGATGCTGGCCAGCTAACTCAGGCGGACAACGTGATGCGTCAATGGCTGAGTGGCTTGCTGTTGCTGACCCTTGCAGGTTGCAGCAGCGATAAGCCGATGATTAATACCTCGCAGTCGCTGGTGATGGAATCGGCGGTGTTATCCGCGGGCATTATTACCGATGATCCGAAGTTGACCGAACAAGATGGTCAGCAGCGTGCCATGAGCATGTTGTACAACCAGCGTGAAACACCAGTGAAAGTGCACTATCGTTTCTATTGGTACGACGACAAAGGATTGGAAATCACGCCGGAAGAGCCGGCGCAAAGCCAAATCGTTCCGGCACACGGCAGCGTAGAAGTGGCCTCACAAATGGGCAATCCGACCGCCAGTAAGGTGCGTCTCTATCTTTATCTTTGAGGAGTAAGCTGTGATTCGCAGTGTAAAACGTTCGGGCGCGTTGTTATTTGCGCTAATGCTCACCGGTTGTGTGGTGCAACAACAGACGCCGGCACCGGTAGAACCCACGCAGCCGACCACGCCCACTCAGCCGGTTGAACCTACGCCGCAGCCAGTGCCGCCGCCGCAAACCGTGCCGCAGCCACCAAAGCTGAAAACCATTAACTGGGATGCCAGCGTCCAGCCGTTGGTCGGTAAGATGGTGCAATCTTCAGGCGTAAATCCGGGCAGCGTGCTGCTGGTGGATCGCATCAAGAACAGTACTAATGGCGCGCTGCAAACCGATAAAGCCACCGACGCGATTCAAAATGCGCTGGCCAACAACGGCAAGTTCACGCTGATCACCCCAGAACAGCTGGCGCAGGCCAAGCAAACGCTGGGCTTGTCGCCGGATGACAGCCTCAACTCGCGCAGTAAAGCGATTGGCCTGGCGCGCAACGTTAACGCGCAGTATGTGCTCTACAGCAATGCGCAGGGCGATGTGAAATCACCGACGCTGCAAATGCAGCTGATGCTGGTACAAACCGGTGAAATCATCTGGTCAGGAAACGGTGTTGCTCAACCCTGATCCCCAGCTGCAAAACCTGCTTCAGCAACAATGGCCGACGGCGCAAGCTGCCGGTCATTTTTTCGCGCTGCCGGGACTGAGCGGGCAAAGCGTGCGCGTGCAGATGCCGCAGGGCGAATTGCTGGCGAGACGTGCGCCGCCGCAGCCGATCCCGTTTGTCGATCGCCAGCGCGAATACCGCATTCTGCAGCAACTGCGGCATGCACAGCTGGGGCCGCAGCCGCTGGCGTGGCGCCATCCCTGGCTGCTGCAAAGCTGGATGCCGGGCGAGGTGCTCACTTCCGCGCAGTTTAACGCGCAGCGGCAGGCGATTGTGGCGCTGCTGCAGCGTCTGCATCAACAGCCGCTCACCGGCTACCGTTTACGCTTAGCGCCGCTGCTACAGCGCTATTGGCAGCTTTGCCGGCAGCGTCACTGGCGCTGGCAGCGTCGTCTGCAACGCTTATTACAACAGGGCGAACCGCAGCCGCTGCGCCTGGCGCCGCTGCATATGGATGTCCACGCCGGCAACCTGATTGCCACGCCGGAAGGTTTACGCCTAATCGACTGGGAATATGCCGCCGACGGTGACGTGGCGCTGGAGCTGGCGGCGGTGTGTGCGGTTGATGGCGATACGCGTTCCGCGTGGATTGCTGATTACGCCGCGCGCGCGCAACTGGATGAGCCAGCACTGGCATGCCAGATGCAGCGCTGGCAACCGTGGCTGCAGCTGTTGATGGCCAGCTGGTATCAGCTGCGTGCCGAGCAGAGCCAGGATGACACCTTACTGCAGCTGGCGCAGGCTAGCTGGCACGACCTTTAACTCAGGATTTTAATCATGACCATGAACACACCCGGACCGCTGATGCTTGACGTCGAAAGCTATGAGCTGGACGCCGAAGAACGCGAAATTCTGCAGCATCCGCTGGTGGGCGGACTGATTCTGTTTGCCCGCAACTTCCACGATGTCGAGCAGTTAGCAGAGCTGGTGCGCCAGATTCGCGCCGCTTCGCGCAATCGTCTGGTGGTAGCGGTGGATCAGGAAGGCGGTCGCGTGCAGCGTTTCCGCGACGGCTTCACGCAGCTGCCGGCGATGCAATCCTTCGCCGCGCTGCACGATCTGAATAGCGCGGGTGAACTGGCGCAGCAGGCGGGCTGGCAGATGGCGTCGGAAATGATCGCCATGGACATCGACATCAGTTTCGCGCCGGTGCTCGATATTGGTCACATCAGCGCGGCGATCGGCGATCGTTCATTCCATGAAGATCCGGCCATCGCCCTGCAGGTCGCGCGCCGTTTTATCAACGGCATGCATGAAGCCGGCATGAAAACTACCGGCAAACACTTCCCCGGTCACGGTGCGGTCAGTGCCGATTCGCATAAAGAGACGCCGCGCGACAACCGCGATGCCGCCACGTTGCGTCAGCATGACATGGCGATCTTTAAGCAGTTGATCGACGAGCAGCTGCTTGATGCGGTGATGCCGGCGCACGTTATCTATACTGAGGTGAATCCGTTGCCTGCCAGCGGTTCGCCGTATTGGCTGCAAACCGTATTGCGCCAGGAGCTCAGCTTTAACGGCGTGATTTTCTCTGACGATCTGTCGATGGAAGGTGCCGCGGTGATGGGCAGCTACGCCGAACGCGCGCAGCAGTCGCTGAATGCCGGTTGCGATATGATCCTGGTGTGCAATCAACGCGCGGGCGCGGTGAGCGTGCTGGATAACTTGACGCCGATCGGGGCAGAGCGCGTGACGCAGTTATACCATCAAGGGCGTTTTACCCGTCAAAGCCTGCTGGCAAGCGAGCGCTGGCGGCAAAATCAGCGTCAGTTAAGCGCGTTGCAAGAGCGCTGGCTGGCGCACAAAGCCTCGGGCAGATAAGCATCGCTGCCCGGATTTCACTCCACGCTGAGGATAATCATGATCATCTATCTGCACGGTTTTGATTCCAACAGTCCGGGCAACCATGAAAAGGTGCTGCAGCTGCAGTTTATTGACCCGGACGTCAGATTAGTCAGCTACAGCACCCGCCATCCCAAACACGACATGCAGTTTCTGCTGAAAGAGTGCGACAAGCTGCTACAACAGGGCGACGATGCGCATCCGCTGATTTGCGGGGTTGGGCTGGGCGGTTATTGGGCCGAACGTATTGGCTTCCTGTGCGGCATGCGTCAGGTGATCTTCAATCCAAATCTGTTCCCGTTTGAGAACATGGAAGGCAAAATCGATCGCCCGGAAGAGTATCTCGATATCGCCACTAAGTGCGTCAACGATTTCCGCGAAAAGAACCGCGAAAAGTGTCTGGCGATTTTGTCTAGACAAGATGAAGCGCTGGATAATCAGCGCAGCGCGACGTACCTGCAGCCGTTCTATGAAATCATCTGGGATGACGCAGCCAGCCACAAATTCAAGAACATCGCGCCGCATTTGCAGCGCATCAAAACCTTCAAACTCCTCGCCTGACCGTCCGCGCGCCGTGTGATGCGGCGCATAAAATGTGTAACATTCTGATAATGCAGCTGAAAGATTGATGTACATCAATTTTCTTATGTGATGTCTCTGACGCCGTGATATTCTGCCCTCAGCTCGCGATTTAACGTCGCCAACCCTATGTTTATTAAGGTTTTTATTAACCATTAATTAACTATTGGTTTACAACTTTGAGGGGGTCTTTGTTGACTACATCTATGGAAAAAATCGTTATCATCGGCGGTGGTGCTGGCGGCTTAGAGCTGGCAACACAGCTCGGTCACAAGCTGGGACGCAAGAAGAAAGCCGAGATCATCCTGGTCGATCGTAACCACAGTCATCTGTGGAAACCGCTGCTGCATGAAGTGGCAACCGGTTCGATGGACGAAGGGATTGATGCGCTGAGCTATCTGGCGCACGCGCGTAATCACGGTTTCCAGTTCCAGCTGGGATCGCTGACGCAAATCAATCGTGAAAACAAAACCCTTGAGCTGGCCGAAATCCGCGATGCGGAAGGCGCACTGTTAGTGCCGCAGCGTGAGCTGGCCTACGATCGCCTGGTCATCGCGCTTGGCAGCACCTCAAATGACTTCGGCACGCCGGGCGTAAAAGATCACTGCATCTTCCTCGACAACCCGCATCAGGCGCGTCGTTTCCATAACGAAATGCTCAACCTGTTCCTGCGTTTCTCGGCCAGCGAAGGCAGCCTGGAAAAAGTCAACATCGCCATTGTCGGCGGCGGCGCCACCGGCGTGGAACTCTCTGCAGAGCTGTATAACGCGGTGAAACAGTTGCACAGCTACGGCTACAAAGGTCTGGATAGCAGCTCGCTGAACGTCACGCTGGTGGAAGCCGGTGAACGCATTCTGCCGGCGCTGCCACCGCGTATCTCGGCGGCGGCGCATCAGGAGCTGACCAAACTTGGCGTACGCGTGTTGACGCAAACCATGGTCACCAGCGCCACCGAAAACGGCTTGAATACCAAAGGCGGCGAATTCATCGACGCCGACCTGATGGTGTGGGCGGCCGGTATCAAAGCGCCAGACTTCCTGAAAGAGATTGGCGGTCTGGAAACCAACCGCATCAATCAGCTGGTGGTAAAAGAGACGCTGCAAACCACGCTGGATGACGACATCTACGCGATTGGTGATTGCGCCTCCTGTGCGCTGCCGGGGGGCGGATTTGTACCGCCGCGCGCGCAGTCAGCGCATCAAATGGCGTCGCGCGCGCTGGAGAACATCCTTGCACAGCGTAAAGACAAACCGTTGAAAGCTTATGTTTATAAAGATCACGGTTCGCTGGTGTCGCTATCGCGCTTCAGCACCGTCGGCAGTTTGATGGGTAACCTGATGCGCGGATCGATGATGGTGGAAGGGCGCATTGCGCGTTTTGTCTACATCTCTCTATATCGTATGCACCAGATTGCGCTCCACGGATACTTCAAGACCGGTCTTATGATGCTGGTCGGCAGTCTTAACCGCGTCCTGCGTCCGCGTCTCAAGCTGCACTGATGATTTTCGGGCGGTGAATGCCGCCCTACGCCACACCAGCTGCCGTAACCCGCTGAAAACTGCACGTTCAGCTTAAGGTTACGGCACTATTTCACCCGATCTCGGAACTCTCCTAAAAGCTGGCCCTGATGGGTTTCCGCTGCGTTTCCTCCATTAATCTGATGTTGCAATTACGGTCCATCTGTAAAACTTATCACCAACAAACACGGCGCGGCGCGCACGCCGGTTATGCCTCGGTTACCCAGGATTGGGTAGCGGCAGGAATGCGCGGTAACAACCTTCAGGAGGATATTCCTGTGAATAAATCAATGTTAGCGGGTATCGGTATCGGCGTGGCAGCAGCGTTAGGTGTTGCCGCAGTCGCCAGCATGGATGTTTTCGATCGCGGCCCGCAGTTTGCACAAGTTCTGTCGGCGACGCCGATTAAAGAGAGCATCAAGCAGCCGCGACAGGAGTGTCGCAATGTGACGCTGACCCATCGTCGTGCGGTTCAGGATGAGAATCGCATTGCCGGTTCGGTGCTGGGCGCGGTAGCCGGCGGCGTGTTGGGCCATCAGTTTGGTGGTGGACGCGGACGCGATGTGGCTACGGTAGCGGGCGCGTTAGCTGGCGGTTACGGTGGTAATCAGGTGCAGGGTGCGCTGCAGGATCGCGACACGTACACCACCAACGAGCAGCGTTGCAAAACGGTATATGACAAACAGGAAAAAATGCTGGGTTATGACGTGACCTATAAAATAGGCGACCAGCAGGGCAAAATCCGCATGGAAAACGACCCTGGTACCCGCATTCCGCTCGACCGTAATGGTCAGCTGATCCTGAATTCAAATCAGGCCTAATTGGGCAAAGATGCATCACAGCAGCAGTAACGAAAAAAGCGCCGCAAGGCGCTTTTTTTTATGTGTGAGATCCTCAACGCGCACGGATTCGTAGCGGCGCAATTTGTTGCGCATCATCAATGGCGCACGGAGTCAAAGGCGCGCGATGAATCGCGCCGCTACGATTCCGTGCGGATATCCACTAAACCCGGTTTTTCGCCAGCTCGCTAACAAATCCCTGCACCCACTCCATACGGATTTTCCGGTCCGCCATATCGCGGGTGAACTTCAATCGCGTTGGGCCATCCAGCTTCCATTGCTGAGGATCTTTCTGCAGCAGGCCAATCAGCCAGCCCGGATCAACCTGATTCTGCGGCGCAAACTCGTAGAATCCGCCTTTGTCGCTGGCTTCAATCTTACGAATCCCCAACTCGCGCGCCACTAAACGCAGCCCGGCAACATCCAGCAGATTACGCGCTGCATCCGGCAGCTTGCCGAAGCGGTCAATCATCTCAACCTTCAGTTCCGCCAGATCCTGCTCATCGGCGGCGCTGGCCACGCGCTTGTAGAGCGACAAGCGAGTATTCACATCCGGGATAAAATCATCTGGCAGCAGGGCAGGCATACGCAGTTCAATTTCGGTTTGATTGCTGGTGAGATCTTCCAGCGACGGCTCGCGGCCCGCCTTCAGCGCATCGACCGCGTTCTCCAGCAGCTCCATATACAGCGTGAAGCCGATGGTTTCCATCTGGCCGCTCTGATCTTCGCCGAGCAGCTCACCCGCGCCGCGGATCTCCAGATCGTGGGTTGCCAGCGCAAAACCGGCGCCAAGATCTTCCAGCGACGCGATAGCTTCCAGACGTTTTTGCGCATCAGTGGTCATCGCTTTTGGATGCGGCGTCAGCAGCCACGCATAGGCCTGATGGTGCGAACGTCCCACGCGGCCACGCAGCTGATGCAGCTGCGCCAGACCAAAGTGGTCGGCGCGTTCGATGATAATGGTGTTGGCGCTGGGTACGTCGATACCGGTTTCGATGATGGTGGTACACACCAGCACGTTAAAGCGCTGATGGTGGAAATCATTCATCACCCGCTCCAGATCGCGTTCGCCCATCTGACCGTGACCAATGGCAATGCGCGCTTCCGGCACCAGATCGGCCAATCGCTGCGCCGCTTTCTCGATGTTTTCCACGTCATTGTAGAGATAGTAAACCTGGCCGCCGCGCAGCACTTCACGCAGGATTGCCTCGCGCACCACCAGGCTGTCGTACTCACGCACAAAGGTTTTCACCGCCATGCGTCGTGCCGGTGGCGTGGCAATAATCGACAGATCGCGCATGCCGCTCATCGCCATATTCAGGGTGCGCGGAATCGGCGTGGCGGTGAGCGTCAGGATATCGACATCGGCGCGCATCGCCTTGATCCGCTCTTTATGACGCACGCCAAAGCGGTGCTCTTCATCGACAATTAGCAGGCCGAGATCGTGCCACTTCAGGTCGCTCGACAGCAGCTTATGGGTGCCAATCAGAATATCGACTTTGCCCTCGCGCGCCTGTTCCAGCACCTGACTCTGCTCTTTGGCGGTGCGGAAGCGCGACAGCATTTCAATGCGCACCGGCCAGTTAGCGAAACGATCGCGGAAGTTGTCGTAATGCTGCTGCGCCAGCAGCGTGGTGGGCACCAGCACCGCGACCTGTTTGGCGTTCTCAACCGCCAGAAACGCAGCGCGCATCGCCACTTCGGTTTTACCAAAGCCGACGTCGCCGCACACCAGACGATCCATCGCCAGCGGCTGACACATGTCGCTCAGCACCGCGTTGATCGCCTGGCCTTGATCCGGCGTGGTTTCAAACGGGAAGCCTTCGCAGAACAGCTGATACTGATCGCGGTCGTGCTTAAAGGCAAAGCCGGTTTTGGCTGCGCGCTGAGCATAAATATCCAGCAGCTCCGCCGCCACGTCGCGCACTTTCTCAGCGGCTTTCTGCCGCGCGCGTGACCAGGCATCGCTGCCAAGTTTATGCAGCGGCGCGTTTTCATCCGCGCCACCAGCATAGCGGCTAATCAGATGCAGTGATGAAACCGGCACGTACAGCTTGGCGTCGCCCGCATAGGAGAGCATCAGATATTCAGCGACGATGCCGCCGGCTTCCAGCGTGGTCAGGCCGATATAACGTCCCACGCCGTGCTCCAGATGCACCACCGGCTGGCCAGGATGCAGCTCGGCGAGGTTGCGGATCAGCACATCAGGATTGATGGTGCGGCGATTATCCTGGCGACGACGACTGACGCGCTCGCCAAGCAGATCGCTTTCGCAAATCAACGCCAGCTGGCGTTGCGTATCGATAAAGCCGCGCTCGCTGGCGCCAATCATCAGGCTAAGCGGCTGATTGGCGGCCTGATCAAAGTGATCGATAGCCTGTGGACGCAGTTTAATGCGCGCCAACAGTTCTTGCAGGCTTTCACGCCGGCCTTCACTCTCAACCGAGAAAATCACCTGACCGCTGAATTGTTCAAGGAACTGACGCAGCAGATCGAGTGGCGCTTTGGCCTGCGCCTGCACCGTCAACTCCGGCAGCGGCTGATAACCGAGATTGGTATTCGCCGCTTTTTCCGGCAGCGTCTCGCTGCTTAACTGCATGCGCGGCCAGGCTTTCAGTTCGCTCATCAGCGTGTCGGGACGCAGCCACAGCGTGACCGGCTCCAGCAGCGGGCGCATCGGATCGATACGGCGATTCTCAAAGCGCGCGTTGGCGTCAAGCCAGAAGCGCTCGGCGCTGGCCAGCAAATCGCCGCTGTTGAGCAGCAGCGTATTGGCGGGCAGATAGCTGAACAGCGTCGGCAACGCCTGCTCAAAGAACAGCGGCTGCCAGTATTCGATACCGGCGGGCAGCGTGCCTTTGCTCACCTGCTGATAGACATGCTCCGGCTCGCGCCGTACGTCAAAGGTTTCGCGCCAGCGGCTGCGGAACAGCTCGATGGCGGCTTTATCCGTGGGGAATTCATGCGCCGGCAACAGGTTGATCGCGTTGACCGCCTCCAGCGTGCGCTGCGTATCGACATCAAACAGACGCAGGCTGTCGATCTCATCGTCAAAGAAGTCGATGCGATAAGGTTGGTCGCTGCCCATTGGGAACAGATCGAGCAGCGCACCGCGCGTGGCGTATTCACCGTGCTCCATCACCTGATCGACGTGGCGATAACCGGCCTGCTCCAGCTGATCGCGCAGCGCATCGCGCGACAGCTTTTGCCCTTGCTGCATCACCAGCGCATGGCCGTGCAGGAAGCTGTGCGGACATACGCGCTGCATCAGAGTGTTGACCGGCATAATCAGCATTCCGCGCGTTAAGTTGGGCAGTTGATACAGCGTGGAGAGGCGAGCTGAGATGATGTCCTGATGCGGCGAGAAGCTGTCGTAGGGCAGCGTTTCCCAGTCAGCGAGATGGGTGACCGGCAGATCGGTGAACTGGCGAATCTCCTCCTGCAGACGCAGGGCAGATTGCATATCCGGGGTAATCATCAACACCGGACCGCTGTGGCGTTCGGTGATGCTGGCGCACTCAAGCGCTTGTGCGGCGCCGACGAGCTGGCCGAGCTGGCGATGGTCGCCGGCTTTGACTGGCAGGGTATAACGACTCTGTTCCGACATGGGATCTCGACATTCTCTCCTTGGATTACAGGGCGTCATCATTCCATAATCCGCCCTGAGGATCATCTGTCGTAGTGCGATTTCTCACACTTTTGCCGGTTGAGCTACTTACTCGATTGCTGTGTGTAGTGCATACGTGGACGATCAACATTGGCCCAGGACAACTCTTGCTCCAGATGGTAGCTGTGGTTGCCGTCGTCCCACTTCACGTAATAGCCGGTTGGCGCATCTCCCTGTTCAAAAACGTTGACGATCTCGCCTTTAATTTCACCCGATTTATGCTTAACAATGCTGCTTTTGGGGAACTTGAACATGGTGTACTCCTCGTCGCCTACGGTAATTCACCTTTAAGTCTACGCCAGCCGATGACGAATAAACGTACAAATAACATCATTAATTTGTCGCAATTTTATGCATAAGCGTTGGCTGGGACGGTTTTTGACACAACTTTGCCGCAGACTCAGAGGGTTAGAGGTTTCATAAAGAGGACGCCTCCTTTATCATCCCACTACTTATTTTCAGGCAACTGCCAAGACGGATCTCATGTATCAACCAGTCGCGTTATTCATCGGTTTACGCTACATGCGTGGACGTGCCTCAGACCGCTTTGGTCGCTTCGTCTCCTGGCTCTCAACTATCGGCATTACGCTCGGCGTGCTGGCGCTGGTCACCGTGTTGTCGGTGATGAACGGCTTTGAGCGCGAGCTGGAAGGCAATATCCTCGGCCTGATGCCGCAGGCGCTGATCACCAGCGAAAAAGGCAGCATCAGTCCGAAGGCGTTGCCCGCCGATAATCTCCAACTGCAAGGGGTTAAGCGCATCGCACCGCTGACCACCGCCGATGTGGTGCTACAAAGCGCGCGTAACGTCTCGGTCGGCGTGATGCTCGGCATCAATCCCGACGAACAGGATCCGCTGACGCCATTCCTCGTCAACACCCAACAAAGCGTGCTGCAGCCGGGCCAGTACAACGTCATCCTCGGTGAACAGCTGGCTGCACAGCTGGGCGTGAAGCGCGGCGATCAGCTGCGTCTGATGGTGCCATCGGTCAGCCAGTTCACGCCGGTAGGACGTTTGCCGAGCCAGCGTATTTTCACCGTGGCTGGCACCTATGCCGCCAACAGCGAAGTGGATGGCTATCAAATTCTGGTCAATCAGCAGGATGCGTCACGCGTGATGCGCTATCCGCTCGGCAACATCACCGGCTGGCGTTTGTGGCTGGATAAGCCGTTAAGCGTTGATGCGCTCAGCCAGCAGAAACTGCCGGAGGGCCTGACGTGGAAAGACTGGCGCGAACGCAAAGGCGATTTGTTCCAGGCGGTACGCATGGAAAAAAACATGATGGGGCTGCTGCTGAGCCTGATCATCGCGGTGGCGGCTTTTAATATCATTACCTCGCTGGGCCTGCTGATCATGGAGAAGCAGGGCGAAGTGGCCATTTTGCAAACGCTGGGTTTAACCCGTCGCCAGATTGTCGCGGTGTTTATGGTGCAGGGCGCCAGCGCGGGCATTATTGGCGCGCTGCTGGGCACCGTGCTTGGCGTGCTGCTTGCCAGCCAGCTGAATAATTTGATGCCGGTGATTGGTCTGTTCCTTGATGGCGCGGCGCTGCCGGTCGACATCAATGTGTTGCAGGTGATCACCATTGCGCTGGTCTCAATGGCCGTCGCGCTGCTTTCTACCCTTTATCCGTCGTGGCGCGCTGCCGCCGTCCAACCCGCTGAGGCTTTACGTTATGAGTAATACTCCTTTGTTGCAGTGTCGTGACCTGTGCAAACGCTATCAGGAAGGCAGCGTGCAGACCGATGTGCTGCGCAATGTGGCTTTCAGCCTGCAGCCGGGTGAACTGACGGCAATTGTCGGCAGCTCCGGTTCGGGTAAAAGTACCTTACTGCATCTGCTCGGCGGCCTGGATGCGCCGACGTCAGGCGATGTGATTTTTGATGGTAAATCGCTGAATGCGATGTCGTCGGCCGCGAAAGCCGAGCTGCGCAACCGTGAGCTGGGCTTTATCTATCAGTTCCACCATCTGCTGCCGGATTTTAGCGCGCTGGAGAACGTGGCGATGCCGCTGCTGATTGGCAAAATTGGCAAAGCGGAAGCGGAATCACGCGCGCGTGAAATGCTGGCGGCGGTCGGGCTGGAAAAACGTGCTGCGCATCGGCCTTCTGAACTGTCGGGCGGTGAACGTCAGCGTGTGGCGATTGCCCGCGCGCTGGTGAATCGTCCGCGGCTGGTGATGGCCGATGAACCTACCGGTAACCTCGATGCGCGCAACGCCGACGCGATTTTTGAACTGCTCGGCGAGCTGAACGTTAAACAGGGCACCGCTTTTCTGGTAGTGACGCACGATCTGCAGCTGGCGAAACGCCTGAGCCGCCAGATGGAGATGCGCGACGGTGAGCTGAGCGACCAACTGACGCTGGGAGTGATCTGATGGCTTCGTCATTATCCCTGCTGCTCGGGCTGCGTTTTAGCCGCGGTCGGCGGCGTGGTGGCATGGTCTCGCTGATCTCCATCATCTCCACCATCGGCATTGCGCTGGGCGTGGCGGTGCTGATCATCGGTCTGAGCGCCATGAACGGCTTTGAGCGTGAGCTCAACAACCGCATTCTGGCGGTAGTGCCGCACGGTGAAATCGAGCCGGTGAATCAGCCGTTCCGTAACTGGCAACCGATGATCGCGCCGATTGAGCAGGTGGCCGGCATTGCCGCCGCAGCGCCCTATATCAACTTCACCGGGCTGATTGAGAGCGGCGCAAAGCTGCAGGCGCTGCAGGTGAAAGGCGTCGATCCGCAGCAGGAAGCGCGTCTTAGCGCCTTGCCGAGCTTTGTGGCCGGAGATGCATGGTCGCAGTTCGCGGCTGGTAAACAGCAAATCATTCTGGGTGGCGGCATCGCTAAATCGCTCAATGTGAAACAGGGCGACTGGATCACCATCATGATCCCCAATAATGATGGCGAGAATAAGCTGCTGCAGCCAAAACGTATTCGTCTGCAGGTCAGCGGCGTGCTGCAACTGAGCGGCATGCTCGATCACAGCCTGGCGCTGGTGCCGCTGGCCGATGCGCAGAAATATCTGGATATGGGCGACAGCGTCAGCGGTATTGCGCTGAAGATGAATGACCCGTTCCAGGCGCAGAAGTTGATACATGACGCCGGTAAAGTGACGCACTCTTACGTCTACATCAAGAGCTGGATTGGCACTTACGGCTACATGTACCGTGACATCCAGATGATTCGCGCCATTATGTATTTAGCCATGGTGCTGGTGATTGGCGTGGCCTGCTTTAACATCGTCTCGACGCTGGTGATGGCGGTGAAAGATAAGAGCAGCGACATCGCGGTACTGCGCACGCTGGGGGCCAAAGATGGTTTGATCCGCGCCATCTTTATCTGGTACGGCTTGCTGGCGGGCCTGCTCGGCAGCGTCAGCGGCGTGGTGGTCGGCGTGCTGGTAGCGCTCAATCTCACGCCGGTGATGCGCGTGTTTGAGCAACTGACCGGGCATCAGCTGCTGGCGGGCGATATCTACTTTATCGATTTCCTGCCGTCCGAACTGCACTGGATTGATGTGATTTCGGTGCTGGCCACCGCGATTGTCCTGAGCCTGATTGCCAGCTGGTATCCGGCACGACGCGCCAGCCGTATCGATCCGGCCCGCGTACTCAGCGGTCAGTAAAGATAAAACGCAGCCGCTGTGCGGCTGCTATTATCGGGCAGAGTAGCCCGAAAAATCCCCGATGCGCGGCAATAAACGCCGCAGATAAGGAGCTTTTATGCGCATACCGCGCCGCCGCCTACGACTCGCCCGCGACAAAAAAAACCGCCGCAAGGTGCATCAGCGCTTTCGGCAGCGCATCTTCGAGCGCGATCGCAAAGCTGAACTGGCCGCGCATCCGCAACCGCGCGTGGTGGTGCTGACTGGCGCGGGGATCTCCGCCGAATCCGGTATTCGCACTTTCCGCGCCGCCGATGGCTTGTGGGAAGAGCATCGCGTTGAAGATGTCGCTACGCCGGAAGGTTTTCAACGCAATCCGGCGCTGGTGCAGGCGTTTTACAACGCGCGGCGTCAACAGCTGCAGCAGCCAGAAATTCAGCCTAACGCCGCGCACAAAGCGCTGGCGGAACTGGAGCAGGTGCTGGGCGATAACTTCCTGCTGGTGACGCAGAATATCGATAACCTGCACGAACGCGCCGGCAGCCAGCGCGTGCTGCATATGCACGGTGAACTGTTGAAAGTGCGCTGCGTCAGCAGTGGACAAGTACTGGACTGGACCGAAGATTTAACCGCGGACGATCGCTGCACCTGCTGCCAGTTCCCGGCCATGCTGCGCCCGCACATCGTGTGGTTCGGCGAAATGCCGCTGGGGATGGAAGAGATTTATCAGGCGATTGAACAGGCGAATCTGTTTATCGCCATTGGCACGTCGGGCCATGTCTATCCCGCCGCCGGTTTTGTCCACGAAGCGAAACTGCAGGGCGCGCATACCGTGGAGCTGAATCTGGAACCGAGCCAGGTCGGCAATGAGTTTGCCGAGCGTCATTACGGCTTAGCAAGCGAAGTGGTGCCGGAGTTTGTGCATACGTTTTTGCGTGGGTTGTATAAGTAGGTTTGTGTGCGCTTTCCCTCATCCCAACCTTCTCCCAGAGGGAGAAGGGGCTAGACGGAACCCTCTCCCGCTTGCGAGAGAGGGCAGAGTGAGGGGAAGCCGCAGAGAGTTAACGTCCCGCCTTCAGCTTCTGGAACAACGTCTCATACTGCACGCTGGCGTCACCGACATCGTTTTGCCACTCGCCGTTTTTGATCACATCCTCAGCAGGATAAAGCGAAGGATCGCTGGCCACTTCCTGTGGCAGTAACTTCTTCGCTGCCAGGTTTGGCGTGGGATAGCCGATGGTTTCCGCCACCTGTGCCGCCACATCCGGACGCAGCAGGAAGTTAATCAGCTTCAGCGCGCCTTCACGGTTTTTCGCATTGGCCGGAATCGCCAGGTTATCCATCCAGAAAATCCCGCCTTCCCGCGGCCAGATAATCTGCAGCGGCGTGCCTGCCTGGCGCGCCACGTAGGCGGAACCGTTCCAGATCATCCCAACGTTCACTTCGCCTTCCATAAACGGATTTCCTGGATTATCGGAGTTAAACGCCAGCACGTTCGGCATCAGCTTTTTCAACTCTTCATAAGCGGCTTCGATCTGCTTGGGATCGCGGGTGTTACCCGAATAGCCCAGCTTACGCAGCGCCATCTGGAACACTTCACGCGCATCGTCGGTCAGCAGCAGGCTTTGCTTATACTCAGGCTTCCACAAATCGGCCCAGCGGGTAATGCTTTTGGCATCCACTTCGTCGGTGTTGATGCCAATGGCGGTCGCGCCCCAGATATAGGGGATCGAGTAATCATTGTTAGGATCAAACGGCTTGTTGAGCAGGTTAGGATCGAGGTTTTTGAAGTTGCTGAGCTGGGTTTTATCGATCTTTTGCAGCATGCCTTCATTACGCATTTTGGCGACGAAGTAGGTTGAAGGCACCACCAAATCGTAGGCGCCATCTTTCCAGGTCTTCAGCTTGGCATACATGCTTTCATTGGATTCGTAGGTGGAGTAAATCACCTTGATGCCGGTCTCTTTGGTGAACTGCTCCAGCAGTCCCGGCGGCACGTATTCGGTCCAGTTATAGAAGTAGAGCGTTTTGCCGGCGTCCGCCTGCGCGCTCTGCATGCCCAATGCCAGCGCCCCAGCCGCCAGCCAGTGAGACCACTTTTTCATCGATTATCCTCTATTTGGTTTTATCACGGAGCAACAGCTGACTGAGCGCCACCAACAGCAGCGACAGCAGCAGCAAAATTGTCGCCAGCGCGTTCACTTCCGGTGACACGCCAACTTTCACCATCGAATAGATTTTTAACGGCAAAATTTCGAAGCTCGGGCCGGTGACGAACGACGATACCACGACATCGTCCATCGACAGCGTAAAGCTCAGCAGCCAACCCGCTGCGACCGCCGGCAGCGCCAGCGGCAGCAGAATTTTGCGCAAAATGGTGACTTCGCTGGCACCAAGATCTTTGGCGGCTTCCAGCATGCGCACATCAAACCCTTTCAGGCGCGAATAGACGGTGATCACCACAAACGGCAGGCAGAAGGTGATATGCGAGAACAGCAGCGACCAGAAGCCCAGCGAAATGCCCAGCAGCATAAACAGCACCAGCAGCGAAATCGCCATCACGATATCCGGCGACATCATCACCACAAACAGCATGCCGCTGACGAACGGTTTACCACGGAAGCGATAGCGATAGAGCGCGACGGCGGTCAGCGAGCCGATAATCGTGGCGCAGCTGGCAGAGAGCACGCCCATCAGCAATGAATGTTGTGCCGCCTGAATCAGGCTGTCGTTATTCATCAGCAGGCGATACCACTGCGTGCTGAAGCCCTGCCAGTTAATGCCGAAACGCGAGCGGTTGAAGGAGTTGACGATCAGAATGATGATCGGGATATAAAACCAGGCATAAATCACGGCCATGAAGCCGCCACGTAACCAGCGCGCCATCATTGCAGTTCCACCTTGCTGTTCAGCATACGCGCTGCGCGCCAGTAAGCCAGCAGCATCATCCCCATCAGCAGCGTCATCACAATGCTGGTGGCAGCACCGAACGGCCAGTCACGGATATTCAGGAACTGGCTCTTAATCACGTTGCCAATTAACAGGTTTTTCGCGCCGCCCAGCAAATCCGCTACAAAGAACAAGCCCATCGCCGGGATAAACACCAGCAGGCAACCAGCGACAATGCCTGGCATGGTGAGCGGCAGAATGATGCGTAAAAAGGTTTTTACTTTGTTCGCGCCAAGATCGCGCGCCGCTTCGAGGCAGGATTTATCCAGCTTTTCCAGGCTGGAGTAGAGCGGCAGCACCATAAACGGCAGCAGAATGTAGATCAGCCCCAGAATCACCGCTTCCGAGGTGTACATGATGCGAAACGGTTTATCGATCACCCCAAGCCACAGCAAAAATTCATTCAGCCAGCCGCGCGTGCTGAGGAAGATTTTCAGACCGTAGATACGGATCAGCGAGTTGGTCCAGAACGGCACAATCAGCAGGAACAGCATCAGCGGACGCAGGCGCGCCGGCAGTTTCGTCAGACACCAGGCAAACGGATAACCGAGCAGCAGGCAGCACAGCGTGGCGATCAACGCCATATTCAGCGAGTGCAGCAGCACATCAGCGTAGAGCGGATCGAGCAGCCGCGTGTAGTTATTGAGGGTGAAGGCCATACTGACAAAATGCGCATCATCGCGCGTCAGGAAGCTGGTGGCGAAAATCATCAGGTTAGGCAGCAGCACAAACAGCGTTAGCCAGCTGACGATCAGCGCGACAATGACTTTCTGCAGGCGGTTACGCATCAACTTCATACGGCAACACCACCTCCCAGTTGGCGACCCAGCTGACGGCCATTTTCTGGTTCAGCGAGTGATCAAAATCGGGATCGTCTTCGTTGAAGAACTCGCTCACCGTCAGCAGCATGCCGTTCTCCAGCTCAACAGTAGACTCCAGCGTCATGCCTTTATAGTTGCGCTCGCGCACGAAGCCGATCAGATTATCGCTGCGGCTGTCGTGGTCGATCTCTTCAACGCGCAGATCTTCCGGGCGCAGCAGCACGTGCAGTTTATCGCCGACGCTGACCGGGAAATCACATTGCAGCATGCATTCAAGGCCTTCCACGCGCGCGCGGATTGTAGGCGCATGATCGCTGTTCAGCACCTCGGCATCGAACACGTTAATCTCGCCAATAAAGCGCGCCACAAACAGGTTGGCGGGCTCTTCGTAAATCTCGCGTGGCGTGCCGTCCTGTTCGATGCGGCCATCGCGCATTACCACGATACGATCGGACATGGTCAGCGCCTCTTCCTGATCGTGCGTCACAAACACAAAGGTGATGCCAAGCTTACGCTGTAGCGCTTTGAGCTCGTTTTGCATCTGGCGCCGCAGCTTGTAATCCAGCGCCGACAGCGACTCGTCCAGCAGCAGCACTTTCGGGCGATTGACCACCGCGCGCGCAATCGCCACGCGCTGCTGCTGACCGCCCGAAAGCTGATGCGGACGGCGATCGGCAAAACTCTCCAGCTGCACCATCGCCAGCGCATCGTTAACGCGCGTGGTGATCTCCGCCGCCGGGGTTTTCTGCATGCGCAGGCCAAAGGCGACGTTCTCAAACACCGACATGTGCGGGAACAGCGCGTAGCTCTGAAACACGGTGTTAATGTGGCGATGCTCGGCGGGCAGATCGGTGATGTCATTGTCATCAAGAATGATATGACCGCGATCGGCCGCTTCCAGCCCGGCAATCAAGCGTAAAATGGTGGTTTTTCCGCAGCCGGAAGGGCCAAGCAGCGTGATGAACTCGCCGTGACGGATGGTCAGGTCAAAGTCAGAGATGATGGTTTTGCCATCAAAAGCTTTACTGATGCCAGAAAGCGTAACCAGCGCAGGCGCGCGTGTTTGCGTCATTTTAGTCACTCAGTCTGATGGTGAATCAGGTTACAGCATAGCCGCTGGTGGCCGCTTGCTGTGATGAAGGGCGCGATGATACCGCAAAAATGTGTCAATGCCATGTTTTGCCACGGATTTACCTTGAAAACTCTGAAAAATGCCGGAGTATGCGTAACGGATAAGTCAGACAGGCGCGAGTGAGCGAATTTTCAACGCAAGTCACGTTGAGAGAGCTAACCTGAAGGATAATGATTTGACGCAACATGGTGCCATTTGGCCACCATGATAATGACGCAGGTTCTTTAGAGGGATGACAGATGGATCAATTACTTGAGCGTTTTCTCAGTTATGTTGCAGTAGAAACTCAGTCAAAACCTCAGGCACGACAGGTGCCAAGCAGCGAAGGGCAGTGGACGCTGGCGCGTCAATTACAGGAAGAACTTATCGCGCTGGGCTTTGTTGATGTCTCTCTGAGCGATCACTGCTGTGTGATGGGCACCTTACCGGCTAACGTTGATTGGGCCACGCCGGTGATCGGCTTTATTTCGCATATGGACACCTCGCCGGATTTTACCGCCAAAAACGTCAATCCGCAGATTATTGAAAACTATCGCGGTGGCGATATCGCGCTCGGTAACGGTGATGAAATTCTGTCACCGGTGATGTTCCCGGTTCTGCATAAGCTGATCGGTCATACGCTGATCACCACCGATGGCAAAACGCTGCTCGGTGCGGATGATAAAGCCGGTATCGCCGAGATCATGACCGCGATGGCGCGTCTGGCAAAAGGGGATACGCCACACGGTGCGATTCGCGTGGCCTTTACACCCGATGAAGAGATTGGTCGCGGCGCGTCGCACTTCGACGTCGAAGGCTTTGCCGCCGATTGGGCGTATACCGTTGATGGCAGCGATCTCGGCGAGTTCGAGTTCGAGAACTTCAATGCCGCTACCGCGATGGTTAAAATCACTGGCAACAACGTGCATCCGGGCAGCGCTAAAAATGTGATGGTCAATGCGCTGGATCTGGCGATGCGCTTCCACGCGGAACTGCCAGCCAAAGAGAAGCCGCAGTATACCGACGGCTATGAAGGCTTCTTCCATCTGCACACCATCAAAGGCACGGTTGAGCACGCCGAGCTGATGTATCTGATCCGCGATTTTGATGCCGACAGCTATGAACAGCGTAAACAGCTGCTGGAAGAGATTGGTCAGCGCGTCAGCAAAGGGCTGCAAAGCGAATGTTCGGTGAAAGTGGAGATCAGCGACAGCTATCGCAACATGCGCGAGAAAGTCGAACCGCATCCGCACATTATTGAGTTGGCGCTGCAGGCGATGCGCGATTGCGGCATCGAACCGAACGTCAAACCGATTCGCGGCGGCACCGACGGCTCTGCGCTGTCGTGGAAAGGATTGCCATGCCCGAACCTGTTCACCGGCGGCTACAACTATCACGGCAAGCACGAGTTCGCCTCACTCAATGTGATGGCGCAGTCGGTGGATGTGATTGTGCGTTTGGCTGAGCTGGCGGGGCAGAAGAAGGGGTGATGGTGCTTGCTTAGTGCGGGTTGTCCCCCATCCCAGCCTTCCCCCATAAATGGGGGAAGGAGACGCTGCCACATGCAACTCCCTACTCACTTATTGCAGCATCTTCCTCCCCCATTTATGGGGGAGGACCGAGGAGGGGGACAGCCTGCACCCACCGAGGAGGGGGACAGCGAGCACCCACCGAGTTTTAGAAACCCCGAGACAGACTGAAACTTACTCGCCGAAGAACCAATACCCGCTATTCACCAACGCCGCCAGCTGCGCCAGCAGTGAAGGGTCATCCAGCGCATCGCCGAAATCTTCCAGCGTCAGCACGTGATTGTGCGCCAATGCCGCCAGCACATGCGGATGGCTGCTGGTGACCGATTCACCGTTCACAAACACCACATCGCCAATGGTCAATACGCGCAGGCCGCCGAGCCGCGTTAGTGCATCGCCTTGCTGCAATGCATCGTAAATTTCGTCCGGTTGATACGGCGGCTCCGGCGGCGCGACGTCCAGCTCATGACGCGACTGAGAAATAAACTCGCCAAACCACTGATTAAACTGCTCCGGCTGGTTAATCACATCCATCATGACTTTGCGGATGCCTTCCAATTCAGACGGCAGAATTTGCGATGGGCATTCACGCGATGGCACATCGGGATCGCTGTAGCGGTAGCTGCCCAATTCGTTGGCCAGCATGTGATCGGCAAAACCGCTGATCAGCTCGCGACCGTTCGGTGCGCGGAAGCCGACCGAATAGTTGATGGCGTTTTCCAGCGAATAGCCTTCGTGCGGGAATCCTGGCGGAATATAGAGAATATCGCCGGGCTCCATCTCTTCATCGATGATGGCGTCGAAAGGCTCAACCTGCAGCAGATCCGGATGCGGGCAGTGCTGTTTCAACGGCACTTTTTCACCCACGCGCCAGCGACGGCGGCCAGTGCCCTGAATGATAAACACATCGTACTGATCGAAATGCGGACCGACGCCGCCGCCCGGCACGGCAAACGAGATCATCAGGTCGTCAACACGCCAGTCGGGCAGAAAACGGAACGGACGCATCAGTGCGGCAGAAGGTTCATGCCAATGGTTGACCGCCTGAACCAGCAGCGACCAGTTGCTCTCACCGAGATGATCGTAGCTTTCAAACGGGCCGTGGCTGACTTGCCATTTGCCCTCGTTATGGCTGACAAGGCGGCTATCCACCTCATTTTCCATCGCCAGACCGGCCAGCTCGTCAGGAGAAATAGGATCGACGAAGTTTTTAAATCCACGTTTAAGCACCACCGGGCGTTTCTGCCAGTAGCGTTGAATAAAGTCGGGCCAGTTGATATCGAGCTGATAGTCCATATGAGGAGTCCGTTTGCTGCAAAGAATGATGGCAAGTATAACAGCCCGCGTCCCTTTCTACTCGCGGTGATGCTCGACTTCCTGGCGCTGGAAAATCACTTCCATGCGCGCGCCGCCGAGCGG
Organism: Pantoea sp. GCM10028869; assembly: GCF_042666835.1. NCBI lineage: Bacteria > Pseudomonadati > Pseudomonadota > Gammaproteobacteria > Enterobacterales > Erwiniaceae > Pantoea > Pantoea sp. GCM10028869. The sequence goes on from NZ_JBHTGO010000002.1 coordinate 661,162, forward strand.
GCTGGTGGTGGCGATCACCTGACCGGCGTACTGTTCGAGGATGTCGCGCACCACGGCTAAACCTAATCCCTGGCCGGGACGCAAAGTGTCGGCACGTTGACCGCGCACGAAGATCAGATCGCGTTTGCTCTCCGGGATGCCGGGGCCGTCATCATCAATAAACAGATGCAAAGTGTTGTCGGTTTGTCGTGCGGTGACTTCAATAAATTCGAGGCAATATTTGCAGGCGTTATCCAGCACGTTGCCAAGCACTTCCATAAAGTCATTCTTATCGCCGATAAAGGTCAGCTCCGGCGAGATATCCAACGTGATCGCCACGCCCTTGCGTTGATAGACTTTATTCAGTGCCGAGCACAGGCTATCGAGCAGCGCCGAAACCGAATGCAAATCGCGCTGCAGAGGATTGTGATCGGCCTGCATGCTGGCGCGATGCAGGTAATAACCAATCTGCTGCGAGATGCGGCTGATCTGCTCCAGCATCACCGGTTCGGCCTGTTCAATGGTTAACTCTTTACCATTGCGTAACGATCGCAGCGTACTTTGCAGCACTGCCAGCGGGGTTTTCAGGCTATGGGTGACATCCGACAAGGTGGTGCGATAGCGCGTGTAGCGTTGACGTTCGTTGGTCAGCAGCAGGTTAAGATTGCGCACCAGACTGCGTAACTCTTGCGGCGGATTGTCATCAAGATTCTCGCGCTGACCGGTTTCCAGCTCGCGCACCTGCGAAGTGAGATCGCCAATCGGCCGCAAACTCCAGTGCGCCGCCAGCCACAGCAGCGGGATCACCAGCAGCAGATTGGCCGCCAGCACATAGCTAAACCACGACCACACCACATCGGAATGCTGCAACTCTTGCGGAATTGAGTCGACCACCACAATGGTCAGCGCCGGTAAGTTGGTGGTGGCATCGTAGCGATTGACCGCGACCGAGTGGGTGAAGGTGTCACTGCTGTCGCTATCCAGCGCGTGCAGCCGCTCTTTCGCCTGCGGGTTGTTGCCCATCGCCGCCATGCTGGTGCGGTTGCTGGTATCGATTTCGTAGAAATCGGGCTTGAGCAGCCATTCACGATGGATCTTTTTGCGGATTTCGGGCACATCGCGCTGCTGCCACAGCAGTTTGCCGCGTTCATCGTAGATAAAGACCAGCGTGGGGAAATTGAGCGTCATGCGCTCCGGCTGGCCAATGGTGAGCTGATTGTCGTGCCACTGCGCCAGCGTAAAGAACAGATTGCTCTCGCCGCGCATCACGCGATAGGTATTTTTATCAAAGCTGACGACATAGCCAACCACCGCGACCATGCCGTAGGAGAGTGACAAAAACAACACGATCGCCGCGGTCGCCAGCAGAAAACGAGCGCGGAGAGAGAAGGGGCGTAAACGCCGGAACCACGTCATAAATCAGAGATCAAAGCGATAGCCCTGGCCGCGTACGGTGTTGATCACTTCGGTTGGATAGAGTGAGAGAATTTTTTTACGCAGACGGCCCATCAACACGTCGATGGTGTGACTTTCGCGCAGTTCGGCATCCGGATAGAGCTGCAGCATCAGCGAATCTTTGCTCACCACTTTACCCGCGTTGCGAATCAGGGTTTCGACGATGGTGTATTCGAAAGCGGTCAATTTTACCGGTTCATCTTGCACCGTCAGTTCGCGGCGAGAGAGATCGACCTGGAACGGCGGCATAGAGATAATTTGCGACGCGTGTCCGCTGTTGCGACGCATCAACGCCTGCAAGCGTGCAGCCACTTCTTCAATGTGGAACGGCTTGGTGACATAGTCGTCGGCACCCGCTTCCAGCGCTTCCACCTTGGCCTGCCAGCCTTCGCGCGCGGTTAAGACCAGAATCGGTTGACGTACCGCATCGGTGCGCCAGCGGCGAATCAGCGACATGCCATCTTCATCGGGCAAACCGAGATCGACCAGCGCGATGTCGGGGACATGTTCTTGCAGGAAATAATCCGCTTCTTTGGCATCTTCTGCGGCGTCGACCTGATGGCCCATTTCACGCAATTGCACGGCGAGGTGATGGCGTAGCAGCGCATTATCTTCCACAACCAGAACACGCATAGTATTTCCTTAGCTTCGAACGTAGTGATGATGAGGAGAGTATACGCAAAGCCAGCTAAACCAGAGAACAACCAGGCGCGCGAAACGCGCCTGGCCACCGCATTACTTCAAATCATCAACCATCTGAATCGCACGGCCGAGGTAGTTGGCTGGCGTCATCTGCTTCAGACGCACTTTTTCCTCTTCCGGCAGTTCGAGGCTATCGATAAAGGTTTGCATACCGGCAGCATCAACGCGTTTACCGCGCGTCAGCTCTTTCAGCTTCTCGTACGGTTTTTCGATACCGTAACGACGCATCACGGTTTGGATCGGCTCAGCCAGTACTTCCCAGTTGTGATCCAGCTCGTCCAGCAGACGATCGCGGTTCACTTCCAGTTTAGAGATGCCTTTCAGCGTGGCTTGATAAGCGATCAGCGCATAACCGATGCCCACGCCAAGGTTACGCAGCACGGTGGAGTCGGTCAGGTCGCGCTGCCAGCGTGACACCGGCAGTTTGCTGGCGAGATGCTGCATCATGGCGTTAGCCAGACCGAGGTTGCCTTCGGAGTTTTCGAAGTCAATCGGGTTCACTTTGTGCGGCATGGTGGACGAACCGATTTCACCGGCGATGGTTTTCTGCTTGAAGTGATTGAGCGCCACGTAGCCCCAGATATCACGATCAAAGTCGATCAGAATGGTGTTGAAGCGCGCGATGCAATCAAACAGTTCAGCGATGTAGTCGTGCGGCTCGATCTGCGTGGTGTACGGGTTCCAGGTGAGACCTAAGGAGGTAACAAACTGCTCGCTCAGCTGGTGCCAATCCACTTCCGGGTAGGCGGAGATGTGGGCGTTATAGTTACCGACCGCACCGTTGATTTTACCCAGCACGTCAATTTTGCTCAGCTGACGCAACTGGCGCTCGAGACGGTATGCCACGTTCGCCATCTCTTTACCCATGGTTGACGGCGTTGCCGGCTGGCCATGGGTGCGCGACAGCAGCGGAATGTCACGATATTCGTGTGCCAGGCCTTTAACAGCATCGATCAGTTGGTTCCAGAACGGCACGATCACATCACGACGAGCGGTTTCCAGCATCAGCGCATGCGACAGGTTGTTGATATCTTCGGAGGTACAGGCGAAGTGGATGAATTCAGACACCGCATGCAGCGCGGGTACATCGGCCACTTTCTCTTTCAGGAAATACTCCACGGCTTTGACGTCGTGGTTGGTGGTGCGCTCGATGGTTTTGATGCGTGCCGCGTCTTCTTCGCTGAAATTGGCGACAATGGCATCAAGGAAAGCGTTTGCGTCGGCATCAAATGCAGGAACTTCCTTGATCTCGACAGTCGTGGCCAATTTTTGTAACCAGCGAACCTCAACCTCAACGCGGAATTTCAGCAAACCGAACTCGCTGAAAATGGCGCGCAGTGGGCTGACTTTATCGCCGTAACGACCATCGACAGGTGAAACGGCGGTCAGAGAGGATAATTCCATCAGTGCAACTCCTGAATCGTTTAACAATTATGCCGGGGCGGCGCTTAATACGCCGGGCCCAGGCGGGATAAAATGGTTTTGGCTTCGCTCAGCAAGCGCTGGCGCGAGAACATCAGCTGCAGACGGCCACCGCCAACCTGCTGCCATAACACCGCAGAGCGAATGCCGGCCAGCAGGGCGGCGCGTACTTTACTCTGCACTTGTGAATTCTGTAGTACCTGCGGCGAACCGGTCACCTGAATGCGCGGGCCCCGCGGGCTAATTACATCGACATAAATGCCGGCCATTGCGCTGATGATGGTGTCCGATTCTAGCTCGTAATGCGCCAGCTGGCGGTCAAGCTGGCCGATGCGTTGTGCCAGCGTGTTCATCGCGGTTTTGTTGCCATGCAGCTTACGCTCCAGCACCATCATGCTTAAGGTATAACGGGTCAGTTCAGCGCTGGCACCCTGACGATTGCTGCTGTTCAACACCGCCATCAAGGTCTCTAATCCAACCTTTAAATTGGCTTCGTCGTTGCCAAACACTGCCAGCGTCGAACCGGGATTGAGATCGATCAGGCTGCGCAGCGACACATTCAGTGCCGCGTTATTGCAATTTCCCTGCTGCGCGAGCTGTTGCACCACATGGGCGGCCTGGCATACGCCCGCCAGCGCCAGCGTAATCTCATAATAGTTCTTAGCCACGCTTAACTCCTGTCATCGCGTCGGGCAGCGCCGACCTTAGGCTTCTGCCAGAGGCAGGCGTTGTTCGATAATGCCGCCGCCGAGGCACACTTCACCGAGATAGAACACGGCGGATTGGCCTGGCGTGACGGCCGCAACCGGCTCGTCAAAACGGACTTCAATACGGTCATCGCCGTGCGGAATAATTTCACACGGAATGTCGGTCTGGCGATAGCGGGTTTTCACCGTGCAGCGCAGCGGCGCGGTCATTGGCTGGCGATCAACCCAGTGCAGCTGTTGGGCAATCAACCCCACGGACATCAGGCGCGGATGCTCGCCGCCTTGCGCCACGATCAGGCGATTGCGCGCCACATCTTTGTCGACCACATACCAGGGATCGTCGTTGCTCTCTTTACGGCCGCCGATGCCCAGACCTTTACGCTGGCCGAGCGTGTGGTACATCAAGCCCTGATGTTCACCGACGATTTCGCCGTCAACGGTTTCGATTTCGCCCGGCTGCGCAGGCAGATAACGACCAAGGAAGTCGCGGAACTTGCGCTCACCGATAAAGCAAATGCCGGTGGAATCTTTCTTCTTCGCGGTGATCAGATCCAGCTGCTCAGCGATGCGGCGCACTTCCGGCTTATCCAGTTCGCCAACCGGGAACAGGCTTTGCGCGATCTGCTGGTGGCTGAGCGTGTAGAGGAAATAGCTCTGATCTTTGTTGCCGTCGAGGCCGCGCAGCAGGCGGCTTTGACCATCTACATCCTGACGGCGCACGTAGTGGCCGGTGGCGATGAAGTCTGCGCCGAGATCGTCCGCCGCGAATTCGAGGAAGGCTTTGAACTTGATCTCTTTGTTGCACAGGATGTCAGGATTCGGCGTGCGGCCGGCTTTGTACTCTTCCAGGAAGTGCTCGAACACGTTATCCCAGTACTCAGCGGCGAAGTTGATTTTGTGCAGTTTAATGCCGAGTTTGTCACACACGGCTTGTGCGTCAGCCAGATCATCGGCGGCGGTGCAATACTCCTCGCCATCGTCTTCCTCCCAGTTCTTCATGAACAGGCCTTCAACCTGGTAGCCCTGCTGCTGCAGTAACCAGGCGGAAACGGAAGAATCGACGCCGCCGGACATTCCGACGATCACTTTTTTCTGGCTGTTGTCAGACATGACGCACTCTTAAATTACGATAAAAACAGGCGGCGCATTCTATCATGCAGAAGCGGGGCGCGCACCCTCATGAAACGGCCACTGGAACGGCGCGACCAGATGCAGCGGATAACGCTCGCCTTGTTGCCACAGTCGCACGCTCTCTGCCACTAACGGCGAACGCAGGCGATTGGCCGTCAGAATCTGCTCTGGCGGCAGCCACCAGCAGCAGTCGATGTCGCGATCGTGCGGCGAGGTATCGACTTTTTCGGCCAGATCGAGGCCAAACAGGAAACGCACAAAAGGTGTATCGTCCGGCGCAATCCACTGCTGCACGCCGAGGAAATATTCAGGTGTGGCTTCAATGCCGGTCTCTTCAAACAGTTCACGCTGGGCGGCTTCGAGCAGGGTTTCATTGGCCTCAAGATGCCCGGCGGGCTGGTTCCAGGTAATACGACCGTGCACGCGCTCTTCAACCACCAGCAAATGTCCCTGTGCCTGCACAATACAGGCGACCGTTACATGAGGTTTAAACATCCTTCCTCCGAAATTGTTAACTAAAAGTTATTAAATGGCTGCACTGATATCGCGCCATTCACCCGGGGGCAAATCGCCTAACTGATGTTCGCCCATCGCAAAGCGAATCAGGCGCAATGTCGGAAAGCCGATGTGTGCCGTCATGCGGCGCACCTGGCGATTTCGTCCCTCAAACAAGGTGATTTTCAGCCAGCTGGTGGGAATCGCTTTGCGTTCACGAATCGGCGGCTGGCGCGGCCATAGCCACTCTGGCTCGTCCACTAACTCAATCCCTGCCGGCAAAGTGGGGCCATCGTTCAGCGTCACGCCGCTGCGTAACAGGGATAAATCTGATTCCTGCGGCGCACCTTCCACCTGCACAAAATAGACCTTTCCGGTGCGCTTGCCGGGCTGCGTCAGCGCCGCCTGCAGCGCGCCATCGTTGGTCAAAATCATCAATCCTTCGCTGTCGCGATCAAGTCTGCCAGCGGCGTAGACGTCGCTCACCGGCACAAAATCCTTCAGCGTGCGGCGTCCGGCTTCGTCACTGAATTGCGGCAAAACATCGAATGGTTTGTTAAAGAGTATGACGCGTCTTGGGCCTTTCGGACGGGTATCGCGGCGCACGGGCTTACGTGCCGGGGCGCTTGCGCGCTTATCCTGGTGAATTCGTTGAGAAGTTTTTCGCATGGGCTTTGCAGTCGGAAACATTCGGCGCATTATAGCGCGAAACTACGGTGATTGGCGTAGCGGAAATAATCAAGTAGTATTGACCCGCATCTTACAAATCATTAACAAAAAATCGCTCGAAGGAGAGGTTGATGGAAAGCAAAGTAGTTGTTCCGGCGGAAGGTCAAAAAATCACCCTGGATCAGGGAAAACTGAATGTTCCGAATAACCCGATTATTCCTTACATTGAAGGTGACGGTATCGGCGTTGATGTTTCCCCGGTAATGTTGAAAGTGGTTGATGCCGCTGTGAAGAAAGCCTACAACGGCGAGCGAAAAATTTCCTGGATGGAAATTTATACCGGCGAAAAATCTGTAGAACTCTACGGCCAGGACGTCTGGCTGCCGCAGGAAACCCTCGATTTAATCAAAGAATATCGCGTTGCCATCAAAGGCCCGCTGACTACTCCAGTTGGTGGCGGTATTCGTTCTCTGAACGTTGCGCTGCGTCAGGAGCTGGATCTGTACGTTTGTCTGCGTCCGGTTCGCTACTACAAAGGCACGCCAAGCCCGGTTAAGCGTCCAGAAGAGACCGACATGGTGATCTTCCGTGAAAACTCAGAAGATATCTATGCCGGTATCGAGTGGAAAGCGGGCACGCCAGAAGCTGATAAAGTGATCAAGTTCCTGCGCGAAGAGATGGGCGTGAAGAAAATTCGCTTCCCTGAGCAGTGTGGTATCGGCGTTAAGCCATGCTCGGAAGAGGGCACTAAACGTCTGGTGCGCGCAGCAGTTGAATACACCATCACCAACGACCGTGATTCTCTGACCCTGGTTCACAAAGGCAACATCATGAAGTTCACCGAAGGTTCTTTCAAAGACTGGGGTTACCAGTTAGTGAAAGAAGAGTTCGGCGGCGAGCTGATCGATGGCGGCCCGTGGATGAAGTTCAAGAACCCGAACACCGGTAAAGAGATCATCGTTAAAGACGTGATCGCCGACGCCTTCCTGCAGCAGATCCTGCTGCGTCCGGCGGAATACGACGTGATCGCCTGTATGAACCTGAACGGTGACTACATCTCTGATGCCCTGGCGGCACAGGTTGGCGGTATCGGTATTGCACCAGGCGCCAACATCGGTGACGAATGTGCCCTGTTCGAAGCGACGCACGGTACAGCACCGAAGTATGCAGGTCAGGATAAAGTGAACCCAGGTTCAGTGATTCTGTCGGCAGAAATGATGCTGCGTCACCTGGAGTGGTTCGAAGCGGCTGACCTGATCGTTAAAGGTGTTGAAGGCGCTATCGCTAACAAAACCGTGACCTACGATTTCGAACGTCTGATGGAAGGCGCTAAACTGCTGAAATGTTCAGAGTTTGGTGACGCGATCATTAGCAACATGTAATTTGCCACTCGGGCAGAAAGCATAACGGGAGCCAATGGCTCCCGTTTTTTATAATGAGGGTTGTTTGAATGGAAAATGTATCGGCATAAGATATGTTTAAAAGTTCATATGAATCTTTAATCATTGGTTTTTTTGATATATCGCGGCCTGTGCTTGGTCTCTATATAGATTCTACCAATATATTCTCCCAGTACACCTATCCCTATCAACTGTATGCCACCTAAGAAAAGTATTGATACCAGTAATGATGGATAACCAGCTACGGAGTTACCCCATATTAGCTTGTCAATAATCATCCATGTTCCATAAAGGAATGATAAGAATGCTACAAAAAAACCTATATATGTCCATATTCTTAATGGAAATGTTGAAAAGCTGGTGAGCCCTTCAAGCGCTAAATTCCAAAGGCGCCAGCCGTTGAACTTCGCTTGCCCTGCAATGCGAGCGGAACGACTATATTCTATGATAGCTGCATCACCCTCCACCCAATTTAAAATACCTTTCATAAATAGATTTCGTTCCTGCAATAACTTGATGTTTTCGACTGTAGCACGCGAAAGTAAACGGAAGTCCCCAACATTTTCCTCGAGCTTTGGTGAGCTAATTTGATTGTGTAGCTTATAAAACCAGGCAGCAGTTTTGCGTTTAAACTGACTATCGCTGCTTCTGTCTACGCGTTTTGCTAACACAATTGGCCAACCTTCCTGCCATTTGCTGATGAGCAAGGGAATGACGTCAATGGGATCCTGAAGGTCAACGTCTACTGGGATTACTGCATCACCGGTAGCATGTTCAAGTCCTGCGAGCAGTGCGGCTTCTTTGCCAAAGTTACGAATAAAACTAATGTTCAACACTGATTCGTCAATATCCGTGAGAGACTTAATGACCTGCTCTGTTCTGTCAGTGCTGCCATCATTAATAAAGACAATCTCTAAATTATATGCAGAGAGTTTTTCTTTGACCGCACGGTAAAATATAGGTATTGCGTCTTCTTCATTGAAGACGGGAACGACCAGAGAAATTTTCATTTTTTCACCTTAAAAACAATAAAGTTTGAATAGATGAAGCCGAATACCAGGCTTATTATAGAAAATGAAATAAGCGTGATAATCGGATTAATATGCGTATGATCGGCGAAACTGCCGATGCCGGCGGCCATTATGCCCATAAAGGCCACGAAGATGACATAGCGAAAAGTTGTCGCTTCGGCTTTAAACGTCCAGCGTGCATTGGCAAAAAATGAAAATGTTACCGCGACAATGAAAGCCAACAGATTAGCCAGCCATTGGCGGGTATTAAGAGAATACAGGGCTGCAAACACCATCCAATGAATCAGGGTGTTAATGATGCCAACTGATAAGAAACGTGAGAATAATTTCAACATAGTGAAATATTAGCCTTGACGACATCATTATTTGCAAAATAGATGAGAATTTTACATGCAGGGTACGATAAATAAAGTTGAAAAATCAGCGTCCTCACCGGTATGCCATAAGCGCAGGCTATTCACTCATCATCATAAAAAAACGGAAGCTAATCGCTTCCGTTTTTTTATGCATTAATCGACTTGCTGCTCATTGTGTTTGGCGATTTGAGCACGCTCCTGCGACAGTCGCCAGAAATCGCTGCCGCCCGGTTGCTGATACATCCGCAGGGAGAAGTGACCGACAATTGCATAGATATACTCAAAAATGGCCGACTGAGAATCCTCGTAATCTACCCACAATACTGACGAGGTGAAGCAATAAACCTCCACCGGCAAGCCTTCGGGCGAAGGCTTCATGGCGCGTACCACGATATACATATCCTTTTTGATATCGTCGCGCTGCGACAGCCACGCCGTCAGGTATTTACGAAACACCGTCAGATTGGTAATGCCGTTTTCTGCAAACCAGCGTTCGCCCACCGCATTGCTATCCCGGCCATCCATCAGTGCTGAAAGTTGCTCACTGACGCCGCGGATTTGGCTCATCTGCTGCACCAGCTCGTGATCGAGAAAGCGTATCGACATCTGATCAAGATGGAAACTGCGCATAATGCGGCGCGCGCCGGAGGAGAACATCGCCTGCCAGTTGGTGTAGGTTTCGGTGAGGAAGTTTTTGGTGGGGATACGCGACAGCGTATTGTCCCAGTTGCGAATGGTGATGGTATGCAGCGCGATATCGATCACTTCGCCGCTGATGCCGTTATCCGGCATCTCAATCCAGTCGCCGAGTTGCAGCACATCGTTCGATGACACCTGAATATTGGCCACCAGCGACATCAGCGTATGCTGGAACACCAACATCAATACCGCCGCTACGGCACCCAAACTGGAGATAATAATCACCGGCGATTTATTCGACATAATCGCCAGAATCATAATCGCCGAAATAATGTGCACCAGAATCTTGCCGACCTGGATATAACCCTTGATCGAGTGATTTTTGCGCTTGGCTTTTTTCGAATAGGAGTTATTAACGATCTCCAGCACTTCGGTAAAGAACAGCGATAAATAGACGAAGAACAGAATGCCGCAGATGGTCTTAATTGCGATCAACAGATGCTCGGGTAAATCTGGCATAAACTGCAGCAGATAATAGACCGTGATCACCGGGATAAAGTTAGAGAGCTTCTCCGACAGCCTGACGTCCTTATCCAGCGGCACCTGATTTTTGTGCGTGCTGAAGAACACCTTTCTGACCACCTTAACGATAAAGAATTTACAGATCAGATGGGCGATCATGCCGGCAAACATCAGTAACACCAGGCTAAAAGCGGCCGACAGCACCGTGTTGCCCTCAATAAAACTTTGTATCTTGCTTAAATAATTCATTTCAACCACATGCCGGACAGTGTTGGCGGGAATTCAAACATAATCGCGCCGATGGCGATATGCGACGCGTGCGCATTAGTCTACACCATCGTGGGGTTACATTCCCTTTCGCAGAACTTTGAAACAGTTAACATTTACGTGCTGATGGCAGTGTGCATTAAAGACTAAACCGTTATCTTCAGCGCTTACGATTCAGGAGGTGGTATGCAAGGTGTAATCAAGTTCGTTAAAGGCTGGCTGCTGTTTTCGCTGTTGTGGGGCATCTTTATGTGGTTTGTTTCGTGGCAGGCGCAGGGCAAAGAGATCGGCATGGTGATCGTGATGAGCTTGTATGCGGGATTAATTTACCAGGCGCTGATGACCATGGTTGCGCGATACAAAGCACGGCGCGCGCAGGTGTAGTTGTACACAACTGACTACATAGCTTTGCGGCACATTGACACTCATTTTCATTTACTCGGGCAATCTGAGCCGACATATCTCAGCTTGCTGGAAAAAGAACGATGGTAAAGAAAGTTGTCGCTGCGTGGTTTTTTCTGATGCTGTCTGTGGTCGCTTGCGCACAGCCTTCAAGCTCAATAACGTTAACCCTGCAGCACGATCGTCATTTGAAGATGGAAAACAGCACCGCAGATGTGGCTGAAACGCCGGATGAACACATCAAAGAAGGAATATATGAGGTGGGTCAGCACCATTAAAATTGGGGCCTTGAGGCCCCGTTTTAACGGATTACTTACGTCCGAGCAGAAAACCGACAATCACACCAATGCTGGCTGCAACTGCCAGGCCGGTCGCGGGGTTATCGCGTACCGATTTCACCACACAATCCGCTGCATCCTGAACCGCATAGCTGGCCTGAGCCGGATAACGGCGCGCCGCGCCTTTGGCTTCATGACGGCGTGAACCGGTGAATTGACCAAATTTTTCCTGGACGGCACCCGCCGCTTCATTCAATTTTGCTTCCGCTTTGTCGCTCATAATGACTCCCTGATCGTGGTGAATGTCCTGTAAAGCGTAGTCAGAGAAACTGCATGCAGCAAATGACGCAGCGGTAAAGGTTGTAACAGCAGTTTGCAGTACGCAAAAATTCTGCGCATGCCAGCGGAGTGGGAAAGCGAAAACCTGAAGTTAGCGCTGACCGCGATAAGCCGGATACCAGCTCACCAGAAAGTGACGCAGGTGGTCAAAACACCATTCGGCATCGTCGGCCTGCTGGCAGTAATAGCGTAAGGTCACTTTTTCGTAGCGCATGTGGCGCTGCTGCAGGGGAGACCAGCTCCAATCAAGCACGGCACGCGCGTAGTTGATTAGCGTGCCACTCTGCATGTTGTGCTGCTTCTCCTGACGGCTGAGGTAGATTTCAAACGCCTGATCGAGGCTTTGCGTCTCTTCCGTATTGAAGCCTGCCACCGTCGGACGAAATGCCACATCGATAAATCCGCACACGCCATCGTCACGTTGCTGCCAGTCGCAGGCCAGCGTCATAAATAAGCCATCCTGCAGATTCACTTCTTCCAGCAGGCGCCGCATATTTTCGGAGTGTTTACCGGCGGTGATCTCATCAATACGATCGGTTTCCAGCGTGAGGTCAAATCCACAGGGGTTCACCGAGCCATCCGCGTTGGTGCTGGCCGGAAAGGGGAAATCGATATAGCCGTTGTTATCCAGACTCTCTTCCATCATGCAGGTCCGCCGCGTGCGATGGGCAGACAATAAACCATCTCACGCTGCGACGCACGGCTTATGGGCACGTCCAGGTAATCATGGTGTTCTGATAAGGATTGATCAGGCGGAACTGTTTATCAGACAGGCGTTGCGCGTAAAAGCCCTCCGCGGTGATGGCCGATGGCACGTACTGAAAGCGATCGGTGGAGTGCAGCGTACCGCTTTGCACCTTCACGCCATCGCGCGATACGGCGAAGGCGCTCACCAAATCAAAGATGCGCGCCTGCGTGTTGCCCATCGATTGTCCATAAATCGTCGACACTTCGCCCGGACAGTCGACACCTTTCGGTGCGGAACTGCAGCCAGCCAACATTAAAAGGGTGAGTACAACCGTGATTCGCCACATGAGCACCTGCTTCATTCCCTGGTTTGCCATGGCACGCCTATGCGTACTGATAAGTGGATCATAGCAGGTCTGACGCTGCTTCCTATTTGTCATTTGTATAATCGTTAAGCGGAAGGAATGTAAAGGGGTGACTTTCCTGGCGGAGAAACGGTATTCTTGCCAGCGTTGCGCACCAGGTAAGCAAAACAAGGGTAAATTAATGAAAGAAGAAGAAGCGAGTTTAATGATTCTTCAGCACGCGATCGACAAATTAGAAGCCGACAAAAAGAAGCAGGTAATGAACTGCGTAGCGGCCATTCAGGAAGTGATGCAGCGTTTTGAAGCCGAAGAGGCCGGACTGGCATTGATGTTGGTCGCGGCGCAAGTGGCTGCTGAGTAGAGCCTGCTCCCGCAGAATCTCATTGCGCTTGATGTACCAGGCTTTGCTGTTGTTGGATGAAGTTTATGGAATGCAGCAGCAAGGCCAATCCCTCCACGAAATCATCATTTAACCTCAGCGGAGAACCCAATGAAGGCATTAGTCATGGCCGTTGGCGTGCTGGCTTGTCAGATAGCGCCCGCCTGGAGCGAAACCGAATACCAAATCACCTGTCCCGGCCGTCCGACTATGACGGTATCGCGTGCCGAGTATGGTTTGAGTACGTTAATGTGGCCAACGCGCCACTTCCAGATTGCTGCCGGGCAGCAGCGCACCAGCCTGAAAGGGGGCGACAAAGTCGCCATCACCCGTTTTCGTAATGGCGATCAGTTAATCGTGAATAAAAAGAACGATGAAACTTTCTTCGTCTACGCCAACAGCAACAAGTTGTTGCCCTGCAGCCGCACCGATAAGCGCGATGCGCAGATTCTGTCGCTGGAACGCTACGACGACAGCGCGCGTCCAAACTCGTGAGTTAATAACCCGGTTTGATGAGTTGCCGCTGGCGCAAATCCAGCGGCGACTGTTCCGCCTCATCAATGGCTGCCAGCCAGCTCTGCAAATTCACCTTAGCCCACGAAAGATGTCCGCGCGTGGTGCTCATCAGCACGACATCCGGGCGTAACGAGCGATACAACTCCAGCGACTGCTGCAGTTCGGTGGGATTGCTTTCAGGCATCAGCACGCTGATCCAGCGGTTGTAATCGCGGGTCAGCGTATCGCCGACAAACAGATAAGTGTGGCCGAGCGGCGAGTGGTAGAGATAGCTGCTGCTGCCGGGCGTGTGTCCGGGCGTCGGCAGCAGGTGAAAATCGCCGAAGTGCGTCTCTTGCTGTGTAAAGGTTTCGTCGGGCTCAATCACCAAACTGACCGGCCCGAGCGAACGACTGTGGCAATAGAGCGCGCTATTAAAGCGCTGCTGAATGGCGATCGCCCCCGGCGCGGCTTCGTGCCAGTGAGTTAAATAGTGGCGAATGACGCCGCCGGCATCGTTGAGGAACTCATGGTCGAGCGGATGCTCCACGCGACCAATCAATAAATTGCCGCGTGGGTGGCACAGCATAAAGCCATGCATCATTAAGTCACTCGCCGTCTCTTCGGCGGGGAATTCTGGCGTGGAGATCCACAAATCGTCGTACAGTGGCTTCATTGTCGGTCTCCTGCGGCAACACGTTAGCGCAATGTCGGGTGGCCGGTGAAGGCGAACTGTGCTTCTCCATTCTCGATCTGCAACGTGGCGCTAGCGCCCAGCGGCAGCGTCACGGTATCGGCATCGTGTCCAAAAGCCAGATCGCTAATCACTGGAATCTGAAACTCGTCACGAATGCGCTGCCACACGGTGGCAAAATCAAAACCGTTGTCATACGCCGACAGCGATGTGCTGGTAAAGCTGCCGGTAATAATCGCTTGCTGGCGCGACAAAATGCCACTCTGCTGCAGCTGAATCAGCATGCGCTCGATACGGAACGGATGTTCGTTCACATCTTCGATCACCAGAATGCCGCCTTCAATTTGCGGCATCCACGGCGTACCAATCAGCGAGCAAATCATCGCTAAATTGCCGCCCCATAAAGTGCCTTGCCAGCGGCCGTGATCCGGGCTGGTGCTGCGCCAGCTTAGATTGACTGTAGGTGATGTCAGCGTTTGCCAAAAGTGCGATTCGGTAAAATCAGATAATGCCTCGGCGCCGAAGTTACCGGCCAACATCGGCCCGCTAAAGGTGATCAGCCCGATTTGTGCCAGTAACGCCAGTTGTAGCGCGGTGAAATCGCTGTGGCCGCACAGCGCCACCGGTTGATTGAGCAATCGACGTTGCAGGCCAACGTAATCGATCTTATCCAGCAAACGTGAAGCGCCGTAGCCGCCACGCACCGCCAGCACGATATCGGGCAGCGCCTCTAGCGTGGCCAGCGCATTGATATCATTTAGCCGCTGCGCATCATCGCCGGCAAAGCGTTGAAAGCGGCGGGTGATCGCCGATAGATTGTCAAGATGATGGCCAGCAGCCTGTAAACGACTCACCGCGCGCTGGGCGGCGTCCTGATTGTGGCAATAACCGGAAGGGGCGATGAGACGTAGCGTGCGGGGAGTAACCATAACTTCCATCCTGCTGTAGAGTGGCCTGCTGATGATGACGAAATGCGTTATCGAAGTCACGGTAGCATAAGGTTTTTTACCGATTTAGGATAAACGGTAATTTTGCATCGCGCTGCGCCAGGTATGATAGCTTGCGCCAACCCTATTGCGGAACCAAAAATCAGTGAAAATTCGCCTACTTATGCTTTCTGCACTGCTGCTTGCTGGCTGTTCCAGCGAGCCGGAAAAACCGGCACTGCCCGAGAAGAATACGCCGTTAACTCAGGCACCGCCGTCGAAAGTGAATGATGCATGGTCAATGTTTACCGAAGATGCCGCCAGTCATTATGGCGTTGATGAGAAGTTAATCAGCGCCATTATTAGTGTCGAATCCGGAGGCAATCCCACCGTGGTGAGCCGTTCCAATGCGGTTGGTCTGATGCAAATTAAGGCCTCGACCGCGGGCCGCGAAGTCTATCGCACCCAGGGCCGTCATGGTCAGCCATCCTCGTCCGAGCTGCGCGATCCGGCGAAGAACATCGATATTGGCGCGGCTTACCTGAAAATTCTGCAGGATTCCGCCTTAGCCGGAATTCGCGATCCGCTGACCCTGCGTTACGCCACCATTGTCTCCTACGCCAACGGTGCCGGTGCCTTGCTGCGTACTTTCTCACGTGACCGCGAGCGTGCTATTGCGATGATCAATTCCATGACGCCGGACGAGTTTTACCAGCACGTACAGAATAAGCATCCGGCGGCGCAGGCCCCGCGTTATTTATGGAAAGTCACCACCGCCTACCGCACCATCGGTTGATGCTTTACACCTATCTGTTGCGGCGCGATTTATGACGCAATGAATTGCGCCGCTACACCAACAATCGCGCCGTCGGATAATCCACAATCAACACCTGCACATAACCGCCGCGCAACGCCCCGCGAATCGCCTGCGCTTTCTCTTTGCCGCCCGCTAACGCCACCACTTGCGGACAGCGTTTTACCTGCGCCAACTCCATGCCAATTACCGGATCTTCCTCTGCGCTCAGCACCGGTTGACCGTCGGCATCGAAATAGTGCAGGCAGATATCGCCCACCGCGCCGCGTTCAGCCAGCGTTTGCAGCATCTCACCGTCGTAATAGTTGCCGGAATTGCGCAGCAGGGCGGACGGCTCGAGATCGCCGATGCCGACAATCGCCAGGTCCACTTGATCAAACTTTTCCAGTACCACCGCGACATCGGGATTAACCGATAAACGCTGGCGATCCTTTACCGAGTGTTCGATTGATTGCGACGGCAGCAGCCACGCCGGACAACCCAGCAGCGCCGCGAGATTCTGCGTCAGAATCGTGGCCTGCACATTGCCGTTAGCGCCCACGCCGCCCAGCAGCTGAATGACGCCTTGGCACGGCGCGCTGAGCGGATGCAGCGCATCGACCATGGCGCGAATGGTGCCGCTCCAGGAGGAAATGCCAATCAGCTCATCGGCACGCACCCGCGTTTCCAGATAGTGCGCGGCGGCGGAACCGATCGCCTGTTTGATCTGCAACGCAGAAGCCTGATCCGGCACATCCACCACAATCACCTGCGGCAGTTGATACAGCTGCTCAATGGCTTTTTCCAGCTCAGGGAACACATTGGCCGGCGGCACCACGCTGATCTTCACCACACCTTCTTTCACGCTGCGATTAAGGATGCGCGACACAAAAGATTGCGACAGCTTCAACAGCTGCGCAATGTCGGACTGCTTCCTGCCTTCCACATAATAAAGCGTGGCGATTTTCACCATCAGCCGCTGTTCATCCTGTTTTGCCATGGTTTTTTCTCTCTCTTAACCTGCCTGGTATTGTTAATCAGCCTGTCATAAATAACAACGCAGAACATTTTGTGATCGTTTTCGCTTTTTGAGGATCGGGCAATGGACGTGCTCAGAAAGCCAGCGCATAGTCATTATGCATATAAAATCGCAATTGAATATATATTCAATCGGAGATAACAAATGAAAGCCTCTGCCCTCAAAGTCTCTCTACTTGCTTCAATCATGATGATCTCGGCGGCGTCGCTGGCGGCGGATAAGGGGTTGCTGGCTATTATTACGCCATCACATGACAACCCGTTCTTTAAGGCCGAAGCCGACGGCGCGCAGGAGAAAGCCAAAGCGCTCGGTTACACCACGCTGGTGGCCTCACATGATGATGACGTGAATAAGCAAAATCAGCTGATTGAAACCGCCATCGCGCGCAAAGCCAAAGCCATCATTCTTGATAACGCCGGTGCGGATGCCACCGTTGGCCCGGTGCAAAAAGCCAAAGATGCCGGCATTCCTACCTTCCTGATTGACCGCGAAATCAATAAAACCGGCATCGCCGTAGCGCAAATCGTCTCCAACAACTATCAGGGCGCACAGCTCGGTGCCGAGAAGTTCGCCAAACTGCTGAACGGAAAAGGGGATTATGTCGAGCTGCTGGGCAAAGAGTCAGATACCAACGCGGGCGTGCGTTCACAGGGTTATCACGACGTGCTGGATGATTATCCCGATCTGAAAATGGTGGCGCAGCAGAGTGCCAACTGGAGCCAAACCGAAGCCTTTAGCCGCATGGAAACCATCCTGCAGAAGAACCCCAACATTGTCGGCGTGATCTCCGGTAACGACACCATGGCGCTTGGCGCGGAAGCGGCGCTGAAAGCGGCGGGCAAAACCAATGTGATTGTGGTCGGCTTCGACGGTAGCGATTACACCCGCGACTCCATCCTCAATAAAGGCAACATCAAAGCCACCGTGCTGCAGCCGGGCTGGGATCAGGCGCAGATGGCCGTCGAGCAGGTGGATTACTACCTGAAGAACGGCAAAGCGCAGAAAGAAGAGAAACAGCTGATGGATTGCGTGCTGATTGACGACAGCAATGCCGCGAAGCTGAAAACCTTCAAGCTGGCGCAATAAGATGGAGGCCGGCATGAAGGGGAAAGCGCTGAGCGGCACGCTGGTGGCGCTGCTGACGCTGATGTTAGCCGCCTGCACCGTGGTGGATCTCGATGCCAACGGCAAACCCATCATGCCGAAAGATCCTAACGCTAAACCGGGCTACAGCGATCAAACGCCGCAGCAGATTGCGGAGTCAAGCTGGGCCAGCCGCGTGCAGCAGCCAGCTGAGAAGCAGGCGCTGAGCTGGGCGGATATGGAAACCAAAAGCCACACCGTCAAAGCGGGCGGCAGCGAAAGCGTGTTTGTGCGCGCGGCAGGCACGGTAACGGCGTTTGATAACAGCAACGAGCGGGAACGCAGCCTCACCATGACCATCAACGGCAAGCCGGTGAAAGTGTTGATTGGTCCGGTGCTGCGCGGCAACGCGATTCGCGATGCAGCCGGTTTCCGCTTTGAAGAGTTTACTAATCAGGTGCAATACGCGCAGCTCACCAAAGCACTCAATCGCCACGCGGTGAAACAGCTGCCCGCAGTGGATGCCAGCTGGGTGGGCAAACCGGCGCAGGCGCTGCTGGCCGTCAGCATGGGCGCGGGCACAGTGGATGAGGTGGTTGTGGTGCAGCTGCAGCAGGGGAATCCATAATGAGCGACGAGATCATTCTGCAAGCTAATCAGATGTCGATGCTATTCCCTGGCACCTTAGCGCTGGATCGCGTGGATTACCGCGTGTGGCGCGGCAAAGTCAACGTCATCATCGGCGAAAACGGCGCGGGAAAATCGACGCTGATGAAGATTCTCGCCGGCGTGCAGCAACCGACCAGCGGTGAGATGTTCCTGAACGGTAACAAAGTGGCGTTTCACAGCACGCGAGACGCCGCGCGTCACGGCATCGGCATGGTGCATCAGGAGCTCAACCTGTTTGAGAACCTCAGCGTAGCGGAGAACATTTTCCTTGGCCGGGAAATCCAAAGCGGCATTCGGCCCATCAATGAAGCCGAGCAGAAACGCCGCACCGCCGCGCTGATGCAGCGCCTCGATCAGCCAATTTCACCGGATGAGAAGGTCGGCAGCCTGAAGGTTGGCCAGCAGCAACTGGTGGAGATCGCCAAAGCGCTGGCGGAGGACGCTGACATTCTGATCCTCGACGAACCGACCTCGGCGCTGAGCAAAACTGAAGTGGAGATCCTGTTTCGGGTGATCCGCGAACTGACGCGTCAGGGCGTCTCCATCATCTATATCTCGCATCGGCTCGAGGAGCTGATGGCGATTGGTGATGTGATCACCATTCTGCGCGACGGGCGTTTTCAGGCCGAAGCGCAGGTCAGCGATATCGACGTGCCGTGGATCGTGCGCGAAATGCTGGGCAGTGAACCGGTGGGCACTTTCCTGCCGCCGGATCGCCAGTTCGGTTCGCCGGTGCTGGAAGCCGAACACATCACCTGCGTCAGCCCGAACGGCAACACGCTGGTGGATGATGTCAGTTTTCAGGTGCGTTCCGGGGAGATCGTCGGCATTTACGGGTTGATGGGCGCCGGGCGCACCGAGCTGTTTGAGTGTTTGCTTGGCACGCAGCGTAACTATCTCGGCAAGCTGTGGCTCGACAGCAAACCGCTGCCGACGCGTCTACCCACCGCTGAACGCATTCGTATGGGCATGAGTCTGGTGCCGGAAGATCGCAAACGCTCGGGCATTTTTCCCATCTCATCGGTGGCGAGCAATCTCACCATTGCTAGCCTGTGGCGGCGTCTGTCGCATCGCACCGTGATTTCAGAGCAGGCGGAACGCGAAGTGGTGACCAGCACCGTCGGCAATCTGGCAATCAAAATCTCCTCGCCGGATGTCGCCATTAGCGCACTGAGCGGCGGCAATCAGCAAAAGGTGGTGATTGGCCGATCGCTGCTGACCAATCCGCGCTTGCTGCTGCTGGATGAACCGAGCCGTGGTATCGACGTCGGTGCCAAAGGCGAAGTGTTCCGCATGATGGTGAAGCTGTCGGAGCAGGGCATTGCGGTGGTGTTCTCCACCTCGGATTTGAAAGAGATCATGGCCGTAGCCGATCGCATCATTGTGATGTCCGGCGGCAAATTGACTGCTGACCTGCCGCGCGCTGAAGCGGAAGAGGCGGCGCTGGTTAAAGCAAGCGCACAAGGGTTCTGATATGAAAAACAATGGCGCGCTCGCGCTCGCATCGCCTGTCAAAGCATTCAACTCTCGCGAAAGCCTGATTTTGCTGCTGCTCAAACTGCGCACCTTTATTGCGCTGTTTCTGATTGTCGGCTTCTTCGCTATCACGGTGCCCGATTTCCTCGCGGTGGGCAGCATGGTGATCATGGTGAAACACATCGCCATTAACGCCTTCCTCGCGCTCGGCATCACGTTTGTCATTATTACGGCGGGCATCGATCTCTCCATCGGCGCCACGCTCGGCCTGTGCGGCATGATCGCCGGCTGGCTGATTACCAAAGGCATTGTGTTGCCGATGTTTGGCATCGCTATCTTTCCCAGCGTGTGGCTAATCGTGCCGATTGTATTGCTGATTGGCGGGCTGATTGGCGCGGTCAATGGCTGGATCATTACCCGCTATAACGTGGCTCCGTTCATCTGCACGCTCGGTACCATGTACATCCTGCGCGGCACGGCGATGCTCACCTCGGGCGGCGAAACCTTCCCCGGTTTGCAGGGCAATGAAATGCTGGGGAATACCGGATTCGACAAGATTGGCGCTGGCTATTTCCTTGGTTTGCCGTGGGCCATCTGGATGATGGTGCTGCTGGCGCTGGTGATTGCCTACGTGGCGCGCCGCCTGCCGTTTGGCCGTCAGGTTTACGCGATTGGCGATAACGAACGCGCCGCTGAACTCTCGGGCGTGAAAGTGAAGTCGGTGAAAATCTGGGTCTATGCCATCTCCGGTTTTTGCGCGGCAATTGCTGGCATCGTGGTCTCGTCGCAGCTGGTGGCCAGCCATCCGGCGAACGGAACCTCCTTTGAAATGAACGCGATTGCCGCAGTGGTGCTGGGCGGTACCTCGCTGGCGGGTGGACGCGGCACCATTCTTGGCACGCTGATTGGTGCCTTTGTGATCGGCTTCCTCGCCGACGGTTTGATCATGATGGGTGTGAGCGAGTTCTGGCAAATGGTGATCAAAGGCATCGTGATTATCGTGGCGGTGATCATCGACCAAATGCAGAGCCGCATGCAGCAGAAAGCGGCGGTGGTGGCGCAGAAAGCGCTGATTGAGGAGGGCGGTAGCCCGGCAAAAAGTTAATCGGTTGGGTGCAGGCGCTGATTGTCTGCACCTTTTTTTCTTCATCACGAATAAATATTCATCAATGCTTTAAAATTCAGAGGTGTCTATGAATCCTTTCAAATACACGGTAGCGGATCTGGCAGCGAAAGCGCGCGCCGTGCGCCGCCGCATCATCCAGCTTAATGCGGGCAGCCCGGCGGGCGGTCACACCGGTGCCGATCTCTCACAGGTTGAGATCCTTACCGCGCTCTATTTCCGCATCCTGAACTGCGCGCCAGATCGCACCAACGATCCGCAGCGCGACATCTATATCCAGTCGAAAGGCCATGCGGTGGGCGGTTATTACTGCGTGCTGGCAGAAGCCGGTTATTTCCCCACCGAATGGCTGCCAACTTATCAGCATTCCGATTCGCATCTGCCGGGCCATCCGGTGCGGCAAAAAACGCCGGGCGTTGAGCTGAACACCGGCGCGCTGGGTCACGGTTTACCGGTGGCGGTCGGCATTGCACTGGCGGCGAAGAAAGATAACAGCGACCGACGCATTTTTGTCGTCACCGGTGACGGTGAGCTGGCGGAAGGCAGCAACTGGGAAGCGGCGCTGGTGGCGGCGCATTACGGCCTCGATAACCTGGTGATCATCAATGACAAGAACAAGCTGCAGCTGGCGGGGCATACGCGCGACATCATGAATACCGATCCGCTGCCGGAAAAATGGCGCGCCTTTGGTCTGGATGTGAGTGAGTGCAACGGCAATGACATGGCGGCGGTGGTGGACGCCATCGAAAACCTGCCGCGCAACAGCGGCAAGCCGCAGGTGATTGTGGCGCATACCGAAAAAGGCTTCGGCATCTCCTTTATTCAGGGCAAACCGGAGTGGCATCACCGTGTGCCGAAAGGGGAAGAGATTGCGTTGGCACTGGAGGAATTAAAAGATGAGTAATGCAAAACACCTGGCGACGGTAATGGTTGAGGCATTTATTGATGCGGTTAATCGTGGTGTCGATTTAGTGCCGGTGGTGGCCGATTCCACCTCAACCGCCAAAATTGCGCCCTTTATCAAAGCATTCCCCGATCGCCTGATCAACGTGGGTATCGCGGAGCAAACGCTGGTGGGCACCGCCGCCGGTCTGGCAATTGGCGGCAAAGTGGCCGTGACCTGCAACGCCGCGCCGTTCCTGGTTTCCCGCGCCAATGAGCAGGTTAAAGTCGACGTCTGCTACAACAACACCAACGTTAAACTGTTTGGCCTGAATGCCGGTGCCAGCTACGGCCCGCTGGCCAGCACCCATCACAGCATCGACGACATTGCAGTGATGCGCGGCTTCGGCAACATCGAAATTTATGCGCCATCCTGCCCGCTGGAGTGCCGCCAGATTATTGGGTATGCGCTGGCGCATGTCGGGCCGGTGTACATCCGTCTGGACGGTAAAGATCTGCCGCAGCTGCACGATGAAAATTACCAATTCCGGCCTGGCCAAATCGACGTGTTACGTGAAGGTCATGACATTGTGCTGGTGGCGATGGGCTCGACGGTTCACGAGGTGGTTCACGCCGCCGAGCAACTGCATGAGCAAGGCATTACAGCAGGTGTGATCAGCATTCCATCGATTCGACCTTGTGATACCCAACAGCTGCGCGAGCTGTTAAAGCACTATCCAGCGGTCATTACCGTGGAAGAACACAACGTCAACGGCGGCGTCGGCAGCCTGGTGGCGGAAGTGCTGGCGGAAGGCGGCTGTGGCATCCCGCTGCTGCGTTTGGGCATCCCCGACGGCGAATACGCGATTGCTGGCGATCGCGCCTCAACCCGTGCCCGACATGGTATTGATGCCGCCAGCGTAGTGAAGAGTGCAGCGCGCATCTGTGCAGGAGCGTAAAGATGGCAGGTTCGTTGATACTGGCAATTGATGAAGGCACCACCAACGCGAAAGCGATTGCGGTCGATCGTGCCGGCAATGTGGTGGCACGCGGCAGTCAGCCGCTGACGCTGGAACATCCGCAGCCGGGTCTGGCGGAGCAGGATCCGCTGGCGATATGGCAGGCGGTGAAACAGGCGGTGAGCGCTTGTCTGGCGCAGTGTGCGGGGGCGCAGGTTGCGGCGGTGGCGATCAGCAACCAGCGCGAATCGGTGCTGATCTGGCAGCGACATAACGGTCAGCCGCTGACGCCGTTGGTCAGCTGGCAGGATCGCCGCTCGGAGGCGTTTTGCCGCGATCTGCGCGTGGCGGGTAAAGCACCGCGCATCACCGGACTCACCGGGTTGGCGGTCGATCCGATGTTCCCGGCCGGTAAACTTACCGGCATGCTTGCTGCGTTGCCGAATGCATTCGCGCGCGCGCAGGCCGGTGAACTCTGTATCGGCACCGTGGATAGCTGGCTGAGCTGGCAACTGAGCGGCGGCGAAAGCTTCGTCACCGATCATGCCAATGCGGCACGCACCCAACTCTATAACCTGCACAGCGGCGACTGGGATGATGAATTGCTGGCGCTGTTCCATATTCCCCGCGCGGCGCTGCCGCAGATTGTGCCCTCGGCCAGCGCGCAAGGCGTGGTGACACGCAACGATATTCCCGGTTTAGCGCCCGGCACGCCGATTTTGTCACGCATCGGCGATTCGCACGCTGCACTGCAAGCGCAGCGCAACGGCAGCGAAGAGGTGGTGAAAGCCACTTACGGCACCGGTTCATCACTGATGATGTCGATGGCGACGCCGTTGCTGACGGAAAATGGCCTCAGCACCACGGTGGCGTGGCACGACGGCACGCTGCGCTATGCCTTTGAAGGCAACATTACCCACACCGGTTCCGGCGCGGCGTGGCTGGGCCGCATGCTTGGCATTCATGATCCGCGAGAACTCACTGCGCTGGCGCAGCGCAGCGAACACAATCAGAGCATCTATTTTGTGCCGGCGCTTTCCGGTCTTGGCGCGCCCTGGTGGGATTTGAAAGCGCGCGGCATGGTATGTGGCTTGACCGATGCGGCTACGCCGGAGGTGCTGGCGCGCGTGGCGCTGGAGTCGATCACCTTCCAGATCGCCGATGTGTTTTTTGCCATGGAGCAGGCCAGTGGCGTGCAACTTCCTGCGCTGTGCGTGGATGGCAGCGCCACGGAAAATAGCTGGTTGATGCAGATGCAGGCCGATGTATTGCAGCGGCCACTGAAACGCGTACCCACGGCAGAAGTTTCTGCGCTGGGCGCCGCGCTATTAGCGGGCCGCACCTTAGGCTGGTGGCAGCAGGGCAGTGAGATGCAGGCGTTACAGGGCGGTAGCGTGATCACGCCGCGTGAGGATCAGGCGAAAAGCATGCAGGAGAATTATCACGGCTGGCTGGATGCGGTGGCGCGTTGCCGTTATCAGCCGCATTGATTATCGTTATATAAATCGCGCACGCTTCGTAGCGGCGCGATTTATCGCGCTTTTTAGACGTGTATCTCATGCCAAATAGCGCAATAAATTGTGCCGCTACGATGTTGTACGGTGATAAACGTCCAGCGCTACTGGAAACGGTTGGCTTTATCACGCGCCAGACGTTCCAGCGCAAAAATCACCTGCTGTAGCTGGCGTTCCTGAATCGGTTCGATGGCGGTAAAGCGGAAGCTAAGGCGCGGTGTGGCGCGGGTTTCATTCTTGCTGGTCACTACGGTGCGTTCACCAATGTGCAGCAGCTGTGCAGTCACCTCAAAATGACCATACTCAGCTAAATCCACGCGCAGATTTTTAAAGGTATCGCCGCGATTGAGGCCTTCCGGTAACGCTTCGTCCAGCAGCACGCCGACGCCGCCCAGTGACAGATCCTGCAGGCGGAAACGCGCGGTACGCCCATCAGGCCACTGGCTGTGGCAATAAAAAACTGGTTCCAGCGGCGCATTGACGCGAAAGAATTCACGACGTTGAATCTGCCACACCAGTTCCGGCAGCGACGCAGCAAAAGCGGGTAAGCCTTCGAATTCAACCCGCTGTAAACCGGTTAAGCCAAATTCGACTTTGGCACCGTGCGTTTCGGCGGCAATATTCACTTCGCCACCTTGCAGCGCTAAATCGTTATCCAGCGCGTTGCTGCCGAGGTCAAAGATCACCTGATCTTCATCGGCTGACAGCAAGCGACTGATAAACTGACCGCGCGAAAAATTCACCATCAACGGGGTTTGAAAACGCAACAGGTCCTTCATCACGCCCAAAACCGCTAACGTGCCTCGCTTGAGGTATTGTTCTTTATCGGCTTCTCCCACGTCCTGCTCCACTTATCCGATTGTTATTTTCACGACTGACAATGCTGTTCGTCAGTTATCGGCGTCGCTGCGCTAACCTTTAGTCAGCTAACGGCTATTTACGGCGGCAAGTTGGGATGCAGATCATAAAATCCCGTCTATACTAGAGGCGGTGAACACATTGATTAATAACGTAAGGAGCAGTACATGGGTATTCTTTCATGGATTATTTTTGGTCTGATTGCCGGGATTATCGCTAAGTGGATTATGCCGGGTAAAGATGGCGGCGGCTTTATCATCACCGTGGTTCTGGGTGTGGTGGGTGCGGTTGTCGGTGGCTGGATCAGTACCCTGTTTGGTTTCGGTAAAGTTGACGGTTTCAACTTTGGCAGCTTCGTGGTGGCAGTGATTGGTGCCATTGTGGTGCTGTGGATCTACCGTAAAGTGCGAAGTTAATCGCGCCAGTATTTGATGAAATCCGCCATCCCGCAAAGGGTGGCGGATTTTTTTATGCCTGATTAAAAGTCGTAGCCCACCGTGGCCATGACCGTGCGCTCGGCACCGCGATAGCAGTAACCGGTGCCGTAACAGGCGGCCAGATACGTCTTATCGGTCAGGTTGTTGGCATTCACCTGCAGCCAGGCGCCTTTCAGCTGTGAGTTCCATGCGCCAAGATCGGCGCGAACCGACGCATCAAACAGCGTAACCGATGGCAGACGCGTGGTGTTCTCGTTATCCGCCCACTGTTTACCGATATAGCGCACACCCGCACCGGCGCTCAAGCCGTAGTCAAACTGATAATGTCCCCACAACGATGCCATGCTGTTCGGCGTCACATACGGCGTATGGCCATCGTTACCGTCCACCGAATCTTTAAAGCGCAGATGATTTAGCGTGTAGCCGGCGATAGTGCTAAAACGCGACGTCAGCTGATTACGCGCCTCAAGTTCAATGCCCTGCGAATGCACTTTGCCCGACGGCGTGTAAGTGCCGTCCAGCACGTTACGGTTGGCGACATCGTCCTGGGTCAAATCGTACACCGCGATTGAGTACATATCGCGCGTGCCCAGCGGCTGATATTTCACGCCCGCTTCATACTGCTCTGACGTAGTCGGTTTTAGCTGATTGCCGAAAGGATCGGTTAACGAAGCCGGCGTTATTGCCTGGCTCCAGCTGACATAAGGCGAGATGCCGTTCTCGAAGGCATATAACAGTGCAGCGCGGCCGCTGATGTGATCGTCCTGACGACGGCTGGTGCCGTTTTCCGACACGATGCGATCGTAGCGTCCCGACAAATCCAGATGCCAGCGATCGAGCTGCAACTCATCCTGCAGATACAAACCGGTTTGATAGTAGCGGCGCGTCTGCGATGTCCAGTCGAAGTCTGGCATGATGCCCACTTCTTCGCCGTTCCACGCATTAAGCGCGCTGGCGGCACCGCTGGCTTTGGTGATGTCGTTTTTATAGCGATGGTATTCCGCGCCCAGCGTCACGCGATGCTGAACCGCGCCGGTAGCAAAATCAGCTTGCAAGCGGTTGTCGTTGGCCCACGCGCTCAGCGATGAACGCTCACCGGAGTAGTAGCGGTTCAGCAGGTCTGGATTCGTTGCGTTCCAGCCAATCTGATAAACCTGATCGAGCTCGGTATTGGAGTGGCTGTAGCTGCCGGTGGAGTACACTGACCACACATCGTTGAAGCGATGCGAGAAGTCATAGCTGTAAATCTGCTCGCGACGTTTGAACTGATCGAGCGCAGTGTCACCTTCATAGAAACTGTCACTCAATTTGCGGCCATTATGGCTATAGAGCGTGCCTTCCGCCGGTACCGAGCCGTGATAGCCGCCGGACGGATCTTTCTGCAGGTAGGCGCGCAGCACTAAGTTGGTATCTTCACTTGGCTGCCACATCAGCTGTGGCGAAATCGCATATTTCTCTTCGCGGGTGTGATCGTATTGGGTATCGCTGTTGCGCGTAATGCCGGTTACGCGAAATGCCCACTGATCGTTGATGGCGTTGGTGTAATCAAAGGCGGCGTTATTGGTGGCGTTGGTGCCGGTCGCCAGGCGGAAGTGGCCCTCTTCAGCAAACTGCGGGCGCTTGCTCACCATATTCACCAATCCGCCCGGCACCGTTTGGCCGTAGAGCGCGGAGGAGGGACCTTTAATCACATCGATGCGGTCGAGGAACCAGTTATCCACCTGCAGGATGTTGAAGCTGCCGCCGTCACTCATCACGCGCAGGCCATCGAGGAAGGTGTTATCGACATCGCCGCCGTGGAAACCACGCAGCGCGATGGTGTCATAACGCGTGGCCGCGCCGCCAAAGTTGGTGAAGACGCCCGGCGTGTAACCCAGCGCCTGATTGAGATCCTGCGCGCCCTGATCTTCCATCTGCTGACGCGTGACTACCGAGATCGACTGCGGGGTAGTGATCAGCGGCTGATCGCTTTTGCTGGCACCGCTGCTGCGCGTGGCGAGATAGCCCTGCGTCGGTGAGGTGGCGCTCTCTTGCGGTTGCGCTGTCACGACAATCGACTCTTCAGCGAAGCTTGCCGCGGGTAAAGCCAGCGCAAGCGCGCACAGTACGCGGCCACGTTTAAGGGTAAACAACGAGGTCATGAGAGGTTCCTGTTATTTTAATGGGAATAGCTATCGATATCAGATTGAGAATTATTATCTTTTGTCGCGGATGTTTCAAGATGTGAGTTTGTTGCTAGAGGAATGTGAGGAAAATGCACAGATGACAGGCACGAGCCGTAGCGGCGCGATTTATCGCGCATTGCACTGGCGAAACCTTACCCAGGTTCGGGTCGCGCAATAAATCGCGCCGCGACGGGAATGTGCAGTTGCCGGGCTACTTCGCCCGGCAGAATAGAGGTAATTACTTCGCGCGACTTAAAACCGGCATATTCGGGATATCGCCAGCGTTATTACAGGTTTTGTCTTTCGGGCAGTACTTATCCAGCAGCTTCAGCGTCACGCCATTGGTCCAGCCGAAGCCATCCTGCAGCGGATATTCACCGCCGCCACCGCCGCCCAGCTGCGCGCCTTCAACCACGTATTTCTCGACCAGCTTATGTTCCTTGTCGTAGGTCGCCTGCACGTTCTGCAGGAAGCGCTGACCAATCTGCTGCGCCAGTTTCGGCTGCTTGTAATGCTCCAGACCTTCTACCGCCACCCATTGCAGCGGCGCCCAGCCGTTTGGCGCATCCCATTGCTGGCCGTTATTCACCGTGGTGGTCACCAGTCCGCCGGGTTTCAGCAGCTGTTTTTCAACTGCGGAAGCGGTGCGTTCAGCTTGCTTATCGCTCGCGAGCTGCATATAGAGCGGGAATAGCGTCGCAGCGGTCAGCTGTGAATGCACCTGCTTCTTCTGGAAATCGTAATCGGCGTACCAGCCTTTTTTGTCATCCCAAAGGTAGCGATTGATCGCCGCCTGACGTTTCTCAGCATCCGCCGCGAACTGTTTGGCTTTGTCATCCTGCTTATCCAGTTTGGCAGCTTTAGACAATGTCTGTTCGAGGTGGAAAATCAGGCTGTTAAGATCAACCGGTGCCAGCTGCGTGGTACGGATGGACGCCAGATTGTGCGCATCGGTGAACCAGCGCGAACTGAAATCCCAGCCCGAAGCCGCGCCCGCACGTAAGTCGCGATAAACCTGCTGTTTATTGCGTTCCGGCGCTTTATTCGCGGTGTTGACGTCATCCAGCCAGGATTCGGTACGCGGCGCATCGCGATCGTCCCAGTAACGGTTAAGCAGCGTGCCGTCGCTGAGTTTAATCACGCGTTTGCTGGCCTGGCCGGCCGCCACTTTGTCGCTGTCCGCCATCCAGTAATCGTACTCTTTCTGCAGCTGCGGCAGATATTGGCGATAGACGTCGTCGCCTTTGTGCGTTGCCAGCAGGTCAACCATCAAGCTGAAGAACGGCGGCTGCGAGCGGCTGAGATAGTAGCTGCGGTTGCCGTTGGGAATATGGCCATATTTGTCCAGCTCGGTGGCGAAGTTATCCACCATATCCTGCACGCGATCCCAGTGCCCGCTCTCCGCCAGGCCAAGCATGGTGAAGTAGCTGTCCCAGTAATACACTTCGCGGAAGCGTCCGCCAGGCACCACGTAAGGTTTGGGCAGCGGCAGCAGCGAATCGTACTGACTGGCACTTTGCGCGGTACGCGTCAGCACCGGCCATAAACCGTTGATGTGCTCACGCAGGCTTTGCCCGGCGGGCGGCACATATTTGTCACCCTCTTTTGGCAGCGTGAAGTTGCTGTCGACAAAATGCTTGAGATCGAAGTTGCGCTGGTTTTTTTGCATCTGCCAGTCGGCCAGAATCGACGAGGGATTGGATTTCGGCACCGCATCGGCGAAGGTTTTCTGATCCGGATAAAATTTAGCCTGCTGTACCGCATTGAACAACGGTCCCAGGCGCACATCCGGTGGCTGCGGTTGGTTGCTGAGCATGCGGTTTTGATCGTCGGCGTGTGCGGCGCTGGCACCGGCCAGCAACGCGGCGCTAAGTAAAAAGGTCAGACGCGCGGGCGTGAATACGGCATTTTTTATCATCGGTTTTTCTCCTTGTCCGAAAAGGTGGTGTGCTAACGCATTGACCACCCGAACAACTTTAGTCGTAATCGCGCCGCTTAGCCTCGCACAGCGGTGGAAATGTGAAGCGCCCGGAATTAATCACGTGAGAAATTGCCTCAAGGCTAAGGTTTTTGCTTGCCCTGTACGGCTATTTGCCTGAGGCTGAAGCAAAAAAAGGAGAGTCGTATGGAGATAATCTGGTATCACCCGTCGCTGGCGCCGCAAGGCTGGCTGGAAGGTTTGCGTCAGCGTTTACCGGAGGCGCGCGTGCGTGACTGGCAGCCGGGCGACAACGCGCCGGCCGATTATGCGGTGGTGCGTTCTCCGCCGGTCGAGATGCTGGCGGGGCGTCAGCTGAAAGGCGTATTTGCCATGGGCGCGGGCGTCGACGAAATCCTCAAACAGCTGCGTGACAATCCACAGATGCTGGCCGACACTGTGCCGTTATTCCGCCTGGAAGATACCGGCATGGCGCGCCAGATGCAGGAGTACGCCAACTGGTGTGTGCTGGGCTGGTTCCGCCGTTTTGCCGACTATCGTCAACTGCAGCAGCAGGCTTGCTGGCAGGAGCTTGACGGTTTCGATCGCGAAAACTTTACCATTGGTGTGCTCGGCGCGGGCGTATTAGGCCGTAGCGTGCTGGAGAGTCTGCGTCAGTGGGGCTTTCCGTTACGCAGTTGGAGCCGTTCGCCGAAGCAGATCGACGGTGTGCAAAGCTTTCATGGCCGCGAACAGCTCAATGCTTTCCTGGCGGGCACGCAGGTGCTAATCGATCTGCTGCCGACCACGCCGGAAACCACCAACCTGATTGATAGCCAGCTGTTTAACGCATTGCCGCACGGCGCCTGCTTCCTTAACCTGGCGCGCGGTGCGCATGTGGTAGAAGCCGATCTGCTGGCGGCGCTCAACAGCGGTCAGCTGGCCGCCGCCGCGCTGGATGTGTTCCAGCGCGAGCCGTTGCCGCAGGATCATCCGTTGTGGTCTCATCCGCATGTCACAATCACGCCACATACTGCGGCGATTACCTTGCCAGGCGAGGCGATGGATTACATTGCGGATGCCATACTTGCTCTGGAGCAAGGTCAACAGCCGGGTGGTTTAGTCGATCGCCAGCGCGGTTATTAATTCCCATTGGGTCAGGAGATGAAGATGTATCCCGTTGATTTACATATGCACACCGTTGCCAGCACGCACGCTTATAGCACGCTGCATGATTATGTGGCGCAGGCGAAACAGAACGGCCTGAAGCTGTTCGCGATTACCGATCACGGCCCGGATATGGCCGATGCGCCGCACTATTGGCATTTCGTCAACATGCGCATTTGGCCGCGCGTGATTGATGGCGTTGGCGTGCTGCGCGGTATCGAAGCCAACATCAAAAATCAGCAGGGCGAGATCGATTGCAGCGGCCCGATGCTGGATGCGCTGGATCTGATTGTCGCGGGCTTCCACGAACCGGTTTATGCGCCGCGTGATAAAGCACATCACACTGAAGCGATGATTGCGGCGATGGCGGGCGGTTTGGTGCATATCATTTCGCATCCGGGCAACCCGAAGTTCCCGGTGGATATCCGCGCAATTGCCGAAGCCGCCGCGCATTACGATGTGGCGCTGGAGATCAACAACTCCTCCTTTACCCATTCGCGTCCGGGCAGCGAACCGAACTGTCGCGCCATTGCCGAAGCGGTGCGTGATGCTGGTGGACGTCTGGCGTTTGGCTCCGATTCGCATACCGCGTTTACGCTGGGCAATTTCGAACACTGCCTGCGCATCACCAGCGAAGTGGATTTTCCCGAAGATCGCGTGTTAAATGTCACGCCGCGTCGCCTGCTCGACTTTCTCGCGTTGCGCACCGGCAAAACGATTCCCGAATTTGCTGATTTTTAACTTTTTTACCTCAAGGAATTCTGTTGCATGAATGAGTTTTCCATACTCTGCCGCGTCATCGGCTCGCTGTTTAATCGCCAGCCGCAGGATCCGCTGCTGGTGCCGCTGTTCACTCTGCTGCGTGAAGGTAAACTGCAACAGCAGTGGCCGCTGGAGCAGGACGAACTGTTGACGCGCCTGCAGCAGAATAGCGATCCGCAGGCGCTGGCCGCTGACTACAATGCGCTGTTTGTCGGCAGCGAGTGCAGCGTGCCGCCGTACGCGTCACAGTGGCCAAACGGTGTTGCTGAAGCAGACGTGCGTGCGTTTCTCAGCGCGCGCGGCATGCCGCTGAGCGAAGCGCCTGCCGATCACTTTGGCGTGCTGCTGCTGGCGGCATCCTGGCTGGAAGATCAGTCGGCAGAGGATGAATCTGCCGCGCAGCTGGCGCTGTTTGATGAGTATCTGCTGCCGTGGTGCGGCGCGTTCCTCGGCAAAGTGGAAGCGCATGCCACCACGGCATTTTACCGCACGCTGGCGGTGCTGAGCCGTGAGGCGATGCAGGCGATGTACGACGAACTGAACGAAGAGCAGGGCGACGAGGCGTAATCGTTACCAGCTTGCTGCGCTGCTGCCGAGCTTCACGCCTGGCGTTGCGCAGATCATTGGCGTGCCGGGCAAATACGCTGCGGCGCGCAATCTCTCTGCAATTCCCCACTGATTGATCTCTATCGCGCTCAGCGCGTCATCGTGCTGCGCGTGTATACCGTTTTGCGCATTCTGCGGCGCGGCACCGAACTGCTGCAACAGCCGCGCGGTGCGTGCCAGCGATAAGCGCGCCTGCCAGCCAATGCCGTTGGTCAAGCGCTGACGCAAACCTTCCAGCACCGCGGCGGCCATCAGATAACCGGTTGCGTGGTCGAGCGCCTGCACCGGCAGCGGCGTTGGTTGATTATTGCCGCTCCAGCGCATGCCTTGTTCGGCGATGCCGCAGCCCATCTGTACCAGACTGTCGAAGCCGCGCCGGTTGCGCCACGGCCCGCTCCAGCCCCACGCATTGAGGCTGACATCCACCAGGCCCGGCGCGAGTTGGCGGCGCGTATCGGCATCCAGCCCGAGTTTTTCCAGCGCATCAGCACGATAACCGTGTACCAGCACATCGCTGTGCTGCAACAGCTGGCGCAGCTGCTCGCGCCCGGCGCGGGATTTGATATCAAGGCGCGCACAGCGTTTGCCGCAGGTGATCTCCTCTTCCAGCGTGGGTTCGTGCCAGTCGGGCGGATCGATGCGCAGCACCTGTGCGCCGAGGCTGGCGAGAAAACGTGTCGCCACCGGTCCGGCAATGATGCGCGTGAGATCCAGTACGCGCACGCCGACCAGCGGCCGCGCGGGCGACAGTAACCAGGCGGGCGGCGGGGCGGCGTCGGTGGCCTGTTGGGCAATCAGCGCTTCCTGCTGCACGGCGCTGCCTTGCGGATGCTGCAGCCATTGCGCTTCGCTGCGCATCTGCGCGGCGCAGCCGCCGGCATCAATCACCGCCTGTTCCAGCGTGGCGGCGGGCCAGCGGGCCACCGCATCGGCCAGCGCGGCACGATCGGCATGCTGGCCGAGCACGCGCTCCATCGCCGCACGATGATGAGCCGCGTTGGTGTGCAGGCGGATCCAGCCGTCGGCGCTGGCGTAATCACCGGCGAATTCATCCCACAGCGCAGCAGGCGGTCGATTGAGCGGGATCAGGCTGTGCTGAAACCAGCGCGAGGCGAGACGGACATTAACGCTGACCGGCGCGGATTGGCCGAGCAGATCGCTTAGCGCCTGGCTGGCGAGGCCGATGCTGGTGGCCGCCAATTCGCTGACGGCAAAGGCAGAGGAAAAAGTGTCGGGCTGGAGAAAAGTCGGCGAGGGAAGCGGGTCTGCGCCTCGCAATCCCTGCCACATTTGCTGCCACAGTGCGGCAGCACGTTGAGAATCCATGTTGAGTCTCCGGAAAACGCGCGAGACTCAAGCATAGCAGAGCGGATTAACGGCGGCGTAAGCGCGGAAAACGCGCATGCATCCGCAGGTTACGCAGGTTGATCACCGCAATCGCGGTGCCCAGCACCACCAGTGACGCACCGAGGATCTTAAAGCTGTTCATGCTGTCACCCAAGACGAAAACGCCCATCAATACCGCCAGCACCGGCGTCAGCAGCGAATAGGGCATGATCAGGTTGACGTTGTATTTCTTCAGCAGCGCGTACCATAGCGTATAGGCGACAATCGACGAGGCGAGTGCGCTATACAGAATGCCAAACCAGCCGCGCCAGCCCGCGTGGCTCAGCGCGTAAAACTGATGGGATTCGGTCAGCCACGAAGCGGCACCGACAATCGGCACCGCAAGGAAGGAGATCCAGCCGGTGAGCGTCAGCGGTTGTATCGGCGGCGATTTTTTCACAATCATATTGCTGATCGCCCAGCCAAACGCGCTGCACAACAGAATACACAGCACCCACCAGGCCGGAATGGTCGGGCTGCCCGACAGCACCGCCACGCCGCTCAGCGAAATGGCGATACCAAACAGCTGCACCAGCCGCAATTTCTCTTTGAGAATCACCATCGCCAGCAGCATGGCAATCGGCGTACCGAGCTGAACCACGATGGCGCCGGTGCCGGCATCGGTGTAGCGCATGCCGACAAATAGCAGCGAGAAGTGCATAAAACCGAAGGTGAACGCCAGCGTCAGCAGCCACGGCAGTTGCGCGCGCGTAATGCGGCAGAATGGCACCAGCACAATCGCTACCACCACAAAGCGCATCCAGGTGAGAAACAGCGGCGGAAGTTCCAGTAATCCCCACTTCACCGCCACGTTGTTGAAAGCCCAGATGGAAACCACCATCAGAACCATAAAAAAATGCCGCACTGCCACGAGGTCTTCCTTCACGTTGTACAAAGATGATCACCGGCTAATGATGGCATGAAGGCGCGCACTTCGGGCATGTCGGGCAACATTTTTTTCGCTTAAGCATTAGCTCATGCAGGAAAAAAAATAAGACATGTCGCTGATTTACTGTCAAAGTGGATGTCCGAAAGGCGACCATAACGAGGACCGTATTCGGCATGACACACACCCGCGCTTTACCTCTTGCTCTGATTCAACTCGAAGTCCCGCCGCCGCAGGTTGTGGCGCAAATTGGTGAACAACCCCGCTGGTTTATCGACGCGCTGCAACTGCAGCCCGATGACTATGTGATTGTGCGTCCGCATCTGGGCGATGATTTACCGGCCTTTGACCGCGTCAGTGGCGCGATCCTCAGCGGTTCCTGGGCGATGGTCACCGATCACGCTGACTGGAGCGAACGCACCGCCGCCTGGATTCGTGGCGCGCTGGAGGCGGAGCTGCCGCTGCTGGGCGTCTGTTACGGGCATCAACTGATGGCGTATGCGCTGGGTGGCAAAGTGGGCGATAACCCGCAGGGCTGGGAGCGTGGACTGAAACCGCTGACGCGCAATGCGCAGGGGCACAACGATCCCTGGCTGGCTGATCTACCGGGCGAGTTTCAGGCGTGGTTGTCACATCGGCAATCGGTGTTAACGCCGCCGCAGCATGCGCAGGTGCTGGCGAGCTCGGCGCAGGATGGTTGTCAGATTTTGCGTTATTCGCCGCAGGCGCTGTCGGTGCAGTTCCATCCGGAATTTACCCGCAAGATTATGACCGCCTGTTTACCGGCGGGCGTCAGTGACGATGGCACGGTTCTTTCAGGCGAAGATTGGTCGCGCGAACTGTTGCGCAGCTTCTGGCTACAAACGCGGCCGCAGCCGCGCGCGCAGGCTCAGGGCGCGTAGTTGCGCGTGCAGCGATAAACCCACGCGGGTGGCATATTTTTCAGCACCCGCTGGCGTTCCCAGGTGAAGTAACGTGACAAATTTGGCTGGGTGAACGAGGTGTATTGAAACTGCACGAATACGCCGCGTGGACCCAGCGCATCATGCACCGCACTGAGGATGTTATCGCGCGTGGCGGGCGGTAATGACAGCAGCGGCAGGCCAGAAAAAATCACATCATATTCCCCGGCGAGATATTCCGCCGAACAGGCGCGTACCTGCATGCGCGCATCAGGCAATCCACGCAGGCTTTTCACCAGTTCCGGGCAGATTTCGAACACATCAAGCTGTGCTTGCGGTGACATGCGCGCCAGCACGTGGCGTGTGAGCACGCCATCACCGGCGCCCAGTTCGGCGATACGCAGGCTGTTATCCCAGTTCACCGCATCGCACATGGTGCGGCAGAGCGCGGCTGAAGAGGGCGTGATGCTGCCCATTTTGCGCGGGTTGCGGATAAATTGCTGAACAAAGTTCGCTTTGGCACGCATTAACGTCAGGGCTGAAGCCAACATCTGTTTCTCCTGGTTAGTATCCTGCTTCATATTGACCACATATTTCGCCCATGTTCCGCTTTTTGCGGCATAAGCGGGAAAACTCGGAATTATCTGTAGCGGCCTACGCTCGCCACATTTCCTTCGGTGCGGTCACAGTTTCCCCTTTTACGATCTGACAGGCTGGCGTGGATCGCCCAATGTTAATAACAGGTTTCATAGTTGTTAATCGCCACTCTGTCCCGCAAGGAGAAACACCATGCGTTACGCTGCTCCGGGAGAACAAGGTTCTCTCATTACTCTGCAATCGCGTTATGGCAACTTTATCAACGGCGAATTTGTTGCGCCGGTGAACGGTAACTACTTCGTCAACACTTCACCGATCAATGCTTCTACCATTGGCGAATTTCCCCGTTCGGACCGCGCCGATATCGATAACGCCGTGGCTGCCGCCCAGGCCGCTGCCGATGCGTGGGGCAAAACCTCGCCGCAGGCACGCTCGCTGGTGCTGCTGAAAATTGCCGATCGGCTGGAAGAGAATCTGGAATATATCGCGGTCAACGAAACCTGGGATAACGGTAAGCCGGTACGCGAAACGCTGGCGGCGGATCTGCCGCTGGCGGTCGATCACTTCCGCTATTTCGCTGGCTGCGTGCGTGCGCAGGAAGGCACCGCCGCTGAAATCGATGAGTTCACCGCCGCCTATCACTTCCACGAACCGCTGGGCGTGGTCGGGCAAATCATTCCGTGGAACTTCCCGCTGCTGATGGCGGCATGGAAACTGGCGCCGGCGCTCGGCGCAGGTAACTGCGTG
This sequence comes from Pantoea sp. GCM10028869, assembly GCF_042666835.1. Taxonomy (NCBI): domain Bacteria; kingdom Pseudomonadati; phylum Pseudomonadota; class Gammaproteobacteria; order Enterobacterales; family Erwiniaceae; genus Pantoea; species Pantoea sp. GCM10028869. The sequence continues at coordinate 698,471 of NZ_JBHTGO010000002.1, forward strand.
GTGTTGAAACCGGCCGAGCAAACGCCGCTGTCGATTACGCTGTTTATGGAAGTGATCAAAGATCTGCTGCCGCCGGGTGTGATCAACGTGGTACATGGTTACGGCAAAGAGGCAGGCGAAGCGCTGGCATCCCATCCGGACATCGCCAAAATCGCCTTCACCGGATCCACTGCCACCGGCGGCCATATTCTGGAGCTGGCAGCGAAAAGCCTGATCCCGTCCACCGTTGAATTGGGCGGCAAGTCACCGAACATCTTCTTTGAAGACATCATGGATGCCGAAGAGAGTTTCATTGAGAAAGCGGCAGAAGGCGTGGTGCTGGGCTTCCTTAATCAGGGTGAAGTTTGTACCTGTCCGTCACGCGCGCTGGTGCAGGAATCGATCTTTGAGCCGTTTATGGCGGCGGTGATGAAGCGCATCAAAACCATTAAACGTGGCGATCCGCTGGATACCGAAACCATGATTGGCGCGCAGGCGTCGCAGCAGCAGTTCGACAAAATTCTCTCTTATCTGGAAATTGCGCAGCAAGAGGGCGCGCAGGTGCTGCACGGCGGCGGCGTAGAGAAAGTGGGCGAAGAGTTTGCCAGCGGCTACTACATTCAGCCGACGCTGTTGAAAGGCGATAACAGCATGCGCGTGTTCCAGGAGGAGATATTTGGCCCGGTGGTTGGTGTGCTGACCTTCAAAGATGAAGCGGAAGCGCTGGCAATCGCCAATGATTCGATTTACGGACTGGGCGCGGGCGTCTGGACGCGCGACATCAATCGCGCCTATCGCATGGGACGCGCCATCAAAGCCGGTCGCGTGTGGACTAACTGTTATCACCTCTATCCGGCGCACGCGGCGTTTGGCGGCTATAAGAAATCGGGTATTGGTCGCGAAACCCACAAAATGATGCTCGATCATTATCAGCAAACGAAAAACCTGCTGGTGAGCTACAGCACGCAACCGCTGGGTTTCTTCTGATTGAATATGGCGGCGGGGCAATCTCGCTGCCTTTTCATCTCTTCGTCATCTTGCCGCTGCAGGATATTCACTTCGCCAGAATTTTCTGATCAAGGTGGCATCTTTAAGCCAGGTCTTGTGTGTTTAAAGGAGGCGATTGGGCAGAATAGCCCACCTATTTTCAAGGAGATTTCATGAACACGTTGTATAACTACCTGGAACAGCATGATGAGATGCTGGACGGTGTGGAGCAAAATATTATTACCGTTAACCTGCCTGGGCGTCAGGCGGTGTATGTGATTGGCCAGAACGATGCTGACCTGCTGCTGGAAGTAAAAGCGCGCGAAATCGCCACGGCACAGCGCATGGAAACATTGCGTCAACTGGAGAGCCAATTCCGTTTTTAACCTTTCTGTTTTGCCTCATTCGATGATCAATTCGTCAGAAATATCGCAATAAAAAAGCCGCTATCACAAGATAACGGCTTTTTTGTGGTGCGATGCGCAGATTACTTCACGCAGGCGGCACAGTTATTGTGAATCTGCTGGAAGAAGTCGTTTCCTTTGTCATCCACCAAAATGAATGCCGGGAAGTTTTCCACTTCAATCTTCCAGATCGCTTCCATGCCGAGTTCGGCATACTCCACGCATTCCAGACTCTTAATACTCTGCTGTGCCAGCACCGCAGCCGGGCCGCCGATGCTGCCCAGGTAGAAGCCGCCGTGTTTTTGACACGCATCGGTAACCTGTTTGCTACGGTTGCCCTTCGCCAGCATCACCATGCTGCCGCCATTGGCCTGCAGCAGATCAACGTAGGAATCCATACGACCTGCAGTGGTTGGGCCGAGTGAACCGGAGGCATAACCTTCTGGCGTCTTCGCTGGACCCGCGTAATAGACCGGATGGTCCTTGATGTACTGCGGCAGGCCTTCGCCGTTATCGATGCGCTCTTTCAGCTTGGCGTGCGCAATGTCGCGCGCCACGATAATGGTGCCGTTAAGCGACAAGCGGGTTGAGACCGGATAAGCCGACAGCAGCGCCAGAATTTCGCTCATCGGCTGGTTGAGATCGACATGCACCACTTCGCCTTCACCCTGCTGACGCAGCGCTTCCGGAATATAGCGGCCTGGATTGTCTTCCAACTTCTCAATCCAGATGCCTTCACGGTTGATCTTGGCCTTGATATTTCGGTCTGCGGAACATGACACGCCCATACCCACCGGGCAGGATGCGCCGTGACGCGGCAGACGCACCACGCGGATATCATGCGCAAAATATTTACCGCCGAACTGCGCGCCGAGGCCCAGCTCCTGCGAGGCTTTCAGCAGTTCTTCTTCCAGCTGAATGTCGCGGAACGCCTGACCATGCTCGTTGCCTTCAGTCGGCAGCGAATCGTAATAGTGGGTTGAGGCCAGCTTGACGGTTTTCAGCGTAGCTTCGGCTGAAGTCCCGCCAATCACAAACGCGATATGGTACGGCGGACAGGCCGCGGTACCCAGCGACATCATTTTATCGATCAGGTAGTTCTTCAATTTGGCGGGCGTAATCAGCGCTTTGGTTTCCTGATACAGATAGGTTTTGTTGGCGGAACCGCCACCTTTAGCGATGCACAGGAATTTGTATTCGTCGCCATCAACGCTGTAGAGGTCGATCTGCGCCGGCAGGTTGGTGCCGGTATTCACCTCTTTATACATATCCAGCGCGGCATTCTGTGAATAGCGCAGGTTATCTTCAATAAAGGTGTTGTAAACGCCTTGCGACAGCGCGGCTTCATCGCCGCCACCGGTCCAGACACGCTGGCCTTTTTTGCCCATGATGATGGCGGTGCCAGTATCCTGACAGGTTGGCAGCACGCCTTTGGCGGCAATTTCGGAGTTGCGCAGGAACTGCAGGGCGACGTATTTGTCGTTCTTGCTGGCTTCATCGTCGGCAAGAATGGACGCGACCTGCGCCTGATGCGAGGCGCGCAGCATGAAGGAAGCATCGTGGAATGCCTGCTTCGCCAGCAGCGTCAGCGCTTTGGGATCGACTTTCAGGACTTCTTCGCCATCGAAGTTGGCCACCGAGACGTAATCGCGGCTCAGCAGATAGTATTCGGTATCATCTTTGGCGAGAGGAAAGGGATCCTGATAATAGAAGGGTTTGTTCGACATGTTGGCTCACTTAGCTTCGTGTGGCCCGCCAGCATGACGGGCGACAAATTAGGCAGTTTGTTATTCGATTTTCTCTCGCCAGCCCTCCGCAGGGGCTGACTGGCGAGTATCATAACATTTTCACGGTAATGCGCGGCTCCGTTTTTAACATCGAAGCAACATCATCAGAACATCATCACCATCCATGGATAGGCGACAACCATCAGAAGAACCAGGAACAGCGCGCCGAAGATGGTGCCCAGGCGCCAGTAATCTTTAGTTGGCAGATAGCCGCTACCGTAATAAATCGGGCTTGGGCCGGTGCCGTACGGGGTGATAATGCCCATCACACCCAGAGAAACACACATCATCAGGCAGAACACCGGCATGTTGATGCCCGGAATGGATGCGGCGATGGTCAGCATCGCGGGCAGCAGCGCGGTGGTGTGCGCGGTGGTACTGGCGAACAGGTAATGCAGCAGGTAGAAGGCGACCAGAAGGACGACGGCAGAAACCTGCGGGTCATAGCCTTGCAACAGCATTGCGCCTTCTTTACCCAGCCACGCGATGAAGCCAACGCGCGCTAAACCATCCGCCAGCGCGACCAGCGTGGCGAACCAGGCGAAGGTGTTCCAGGCGGCTTTATTGCTGGTGATGTCATTCCAGTTGAGTACGCCGGTCCACAGCATCAGCACGATGACTAACAGTGCGGCCATTGCGGGCTCAATCCAGGCGGTGGCGAAGATCCACATCATCAGCGCCGCAACCACGAAGCCCAGCAGCAGGATTTCGTTACGTTTCAGTTTACCGAGTTTGGCCAGCTCAGCGGTGGCCCAGCGCGGTACTTCATCGTTCACTTTCACTTCTGGCGGATAAAGCCAGTAAGCCAGCAGCGGCATGGTGAGAATCAGCAGCACGCCCAGCGGCAGGAAGGCAAGGAACCACATGCCCCATGAGATATCAAAGCCCACCACGCTTTTTACCAGCGCCAGCGCCAGCAGGTTTGGTGCCAGCGCAGAAAGGAACATTGAACTGGTGATACAAGCGGCGGTGATCGCCACCCACATCAGGTAGGAACCAATCTTACGTGCGCTAGGATCGTTCGGTTTTGAACCATAGAGCGGCGGCAGGTTTGCAATAATGGGATAGATGGTACCGCCGCTGCGCGCGGTGTTGGATGGCGTAAACGGCGCCAGCAACAGGTCAGCGAAGGTAATGGCGTAACCCAGCGTCAGGCTACGACGGCCCAGATATTTCACCAGAATCAGCGCCAGGCGGCGACCGAACTGGGTTTTATCGTAGCCTGCGGCGAACATGAAGGCACCGAAGATCAGCCAGACCGTGGAGTTGCCGAAGCCACTCACCGCCCATTTGAACGACTGCGCCGCGGTTTTGAACTTGGGATCCGCCAGTTCTGCCGGGCTAAACAGCACCCACTGGCTGAACAGCGCAATCACCACCACGCCGGTTAACCCGATAACGGCACCCGGCAGCGGCTCGAAAATCAGTCCCACAATAACCCCGACAAAAATGGCGAAGAAGTGCCAGGCGTAAGGTTCCAATCCCGCAGGAGTCGGTACCAGCAGCAACAGCACAGCCACAATAATTGGCAGGCACAACATTATCAGGCGGTTCTTTTTTTTCCCTGGTGCCGCGGGAGGCGCGGTGAGGGATTCACTCTGGGTTGTTTGTGTGTTCATAGTTTTGTCTGCAAGTTATGGAGAATGCGGATATACGCCCCGAACCAAGCTGGTTTTTTTAGTTACAAAACCCTTTTAACAGATTAGTCGTGACATTTAAAACTGAGTCTTAATAAATCGCCATTTACAAAATTCGATGCGCGAATTATCTAATGGATGCGCTTATGATGCGATTAATTAAAATATCTATTTTGATCTAGATCAATAAAATTTATTGGTGATTTTTTTGCTTTAAACCTGTGCGCCTTAATTAACGAACCATTAGGTGAAAATTAACTGTGTGAGATGAATAAAACGGCACAAATCAAGCAAAAAACAGAGAAAGGAGACGATTTATCTTTATGATAAGACTAGATTTGTTTTAAATGTAAGGAAAAAGTTGATTTTTGTCAAGTCTTGGTTAAAACTTAGCGGAGCGCAGCTTTTAGCAATAAGCCTCAAATATTATTTTCATGCGTAAAACTTATATAACTAACGAATAAGGTTATGTAAGTAAATAAAATGCTATATTTACGCCATGAAATCGGACCACTCAAATAATTATAAAATTCTCCGAACCGCCAAAGAATTGAATACCAAGTTTCTTAATTCTGGAGTTGCTCATCATGAATACGCTCACCCCGATTCTTAATCCGCTTACGTTACCGAAAGGTGCGGTGCTTAAAAACCGACTGGTTATGGCACCGATGACCACATGTACCGGTTATTACGATGGCGGTGTTACCAGTGACCTTGTCGAATATTATCGCGTGCGCGCCGGCAGCATCGGTACCGTGATTGTCGAGTGCTGCTTTATTGATAACCGTGGCCCTGCGTTTCCAGGCGCGCTCGGTATCGACAGCGACAACAAAATCCCCGGTCTGGCGAAAATCGCCCACGCCATCAAGTCGCAAGGCTCCAAAGCGATTCTGCAGATTTATCACGGCGGCCGTATGGTTGAACCGGCGCTGATCGGCGGTAAAACCCCGGTCGCGCCGAGCGCCATCGCTGCACCGCGTGACGGTGCCACTCAACCTCAGGCGCTGACTGCAGAAGAAGTGGAGGTGATGATCACCAAGTTTGGTGATGCGGTGAACCGCGCGATCAAAGCCGGCTTCGACGGCGTGGAGATTCACGGCGCCAACACCTATCTGATTCAGCAGTTCTACTCGCCAAACTCCAACCAGCGCGACGACAAATGGGGCGGCAGTCGCGATAATCGCGCGCGTTTCCCACTGGAAGTGCTGGAAATCACCCACAAAATGGCTGACCGCTTCGCTGCGGCAGACTTCATCATCGGCTATCGCTTCTCACCGGAAGAACTGGAAGTGCCGGGCATCCGCTGGGATGACACGCTCTATCTGCTGGAGAAACTGGCAGAACGCGGTCTCGATTACGTGCACTTCTCGGTTGGTCAGCTGCTGCGTCCATCGATTGTTGATACTCAGGACCCAACGCCACTGATCACCAAATATCTGGCACAGCGCTCGCCTAACCTGGCGAAAGTGCCGGTAATCGGCGTCGGCGGCGTCGTCAATAAAGAAGATGCCGAGAATGCGCTGGAGCACGGTTTCGACTTGGTGGCGGTGGGCAAAGCCTGTATCGCCTATCCGGACTGGACCGATCGCGTCATCAAGAATCAGCACATGGAGCTGTATATCGACAGCACCAAGCGCGAAGAGTTGACTATCCCGGAACCGCTGTGGCGCTTCTCACTGGTGGATGCGATGATCCGCGACGTCAGCGATACCGGCCGTAAATACAAAGCGGGCGTTTATCAGGCGAAAGTCGAAGCCGAAGCGCTGAAGCTGAAAATCAACGTTACCCTCGACACCGACCGTATTACCGACATCTCGCTGGTGCCGGATCCGAGCCTCGACGTCGACTTCACCAGCACCTTCGAAAGTCTGCGTGAACGCATTCTGGTGGCGAACAGCCCGCACGTTGACGCCATCACTGGCGCCACCACGCAAAGTGAAGCGCTGAAAAAAGCGGTATCACGTGCCATGACCACCTCAAGCAAAGAGTATGTGATTGAAGAGGGCGGTAACCCGAACGCACCGGTGAATTACGATGTGGTGGTAGTGGGCACCGGCGGTGCCGGTCTGGCGGCGGCGATTCAGGCGCATGACGATGGCGCACGCGTGGTGATCATCGAGAAGATGCCCACCATCGGCGGTAACACCATCAAAGCCTCGGTCGGGATGAACGCGGCGGAAACCCGTTATCAGAAGTTGAAAGGCATTGAAGACAGCAAAGAGCTGTTCTATGAAGAGACGCTGAAAGGCGGCAAATTCAAAAACAATCCGGTGCTGCTGCGCGAATTTGTTGAGCAGGCGCCCGAAGCGATTGAGTGGCTGGCCGCCAAAGACATCGAGCTGTGCGACATCACCATCACCGGCGGCATGAGCATCGATCGTACGCACCGTCCGGAAGATCGTTCGGCAGTCGGCGGCTTCCTGATCAGCGGGCTGGTGAAAAACGTTAATCTGCGCAATATCGAAGTGTTGCTGGAAACCTCAGTGGCCGAAATTTTAGTGGAAAACGGTGCGGTCACCGGCGTGAAAGTGGTGGATGAGTATAACGACAGCCGCATTATTAACGCCAAAAGCGTGATTGTGGCGACCGGCGGCTTCAGTGCCAACCGCGAAATGGTGGTGAAATATCGCCCTGAGCTGGACGGTTTCGTCACCACCAACCATAAAGGCGCCACCGGCAGCGGCATCGCCATGCTGCAACACATCGGTGCGGATACCGTGGATATGGGTGAAATCCAGATTCACCCAACGGTTGAGCAAACCACGTCGTACCTGATTTCCGAAGCAATGCGCGGCGGCGGGGCGATTCTGGTGAGCCAGGCAGGCAAGCGTTTCTACAATGAAATGGAAACCCGTGACAAAGTGTCCGCTGAGATCATCGCGCTGCCTGAGAAGAGTGCGTGGATTGTGTTTGACGAGCAGGTACGCGCCAATAACAAAGCGGCTGACGAATACATCGCTAAAGGCTTTGTCATCAGCGCGCCAACGCCACACGAGCTGGCGGTGAAACTCAACATGGATCAGGAAGCGCTGCAAACCACGCTCGGTCGTTACAACGAGTTCGTGGCGAAGCAGGATGACGAAGACTTTGGTCGTAAAACCGCGCTGCGTCACCCGCTGAATAAAGGTCCGTACTTTGCGATTCGTATCGCACCGGGCGTGCATCACACCATGGGCGGCGTGACCATCAACACCGATACCGCGGTGCTGGATGCGCAGAAAGAGGTGATTCCAGGCGCATGGGCGGCCGGTGAAGTGGTCGGCGGCATCCACGGCGCCAACCGCATCGGCGGCAACGCGGTGGCCGATATTATCATCTTCGGTATCAAAGCCGGTCACAACGCGGCTAAACTGGCGTTAGGACACTAAGCTGTAAAGATGCCCGCCTTGTGCGGGCATCGTTTTCTTTAGAGGCATGCAATGACCGCTGGCGTCTTTTCTTACTCTGCCGTTCTGATGGGTTCGCCCATTCTGCTCAAATTGTTTGATGACAATCCCACGCTTGCCCGCCACGTATTTCAACTGATTAAACAGCAGGAAAACCTGTTCACCGTTAACCGCGCTGAATCCGAAGTGATGTCGATCAACCACGCCGCAGGCCGTCATCCGGTGATCGTCAGCGAAGCGGTGTTTGCGTTAATTAGCGTGGCACACGCCGTGAGTTTACTGCCGGACAGCGCCTTCAATTTCACCATTGGGCCGATTGTGAAGCGCTGGAAAATTGGTTTTCAGGGACGTGCGGTGCCGCCTGCGCCAGAAATCGCATCCCTGCTAAAGCTGACCGATCCGCATCAGGTCGTGCTCAATCCCGCCGATCGCTCAGTGTTTTTGCAACAGCCAGGCATGGAGATCGATCTCGGCGCCATCGCCAAAGGCTACATCGCCGATCGCGTGCAGGCGTTTTTACGCCAGCAGGGCGTGCAGCAGGCGCTGATCAATCTGGGCGGCAATGTGCAAACGCTGGGTTCGCCGCCGCACGAGCCGCAGGGTTGGGGCATTGGCCTGAAAAAGCCGTTTGGTCGTGATGATGAGCTGTTAGGCGTGCTGCAGGTGCAGGGCAAATCGGTGGTGACGTCGGGGATTTATGAGCGCTACTTCGAACTGGACGGCCGCTGCTGGCATCATATTTTTGATCCGCAAACCGGCTATCCGCTTGATAACGAACTGCTGAGCGTGACGGTGATTTCCGATCGCTCGATTGATGGCGATATCTACACCACGCTGCTCTTTGGCATGGGCGTGGAGCAAGGGCTGGCTTATCTCGCTGACCAGCCCGACATCGACGCGGTGTTTGTCACGCGCGATCGGCAGATCATCTGCTCCTCGCCGCAGCACTTTCACTTCCAGCAGCTCGATGTCGACTGGCGGCTACGTTACTGACAATATTGCTGCAGCAGCGAATGGTATTCCGGCTGCAGGCGATAGCGGTACACCGGACGGCCGGTCGCGCCGTAATGAATGCTGGTGAACAGAATATTAATCTGCGCCAGCCAAATCAGGTATTTACGACACGACACGCGCGAGATGTTCACTTCAGCCGCCAGTTCGTCGGTCGAGAATTCATGCCCCGGATGCGCATCAATCCACTGACACAGCGTGCGCAGCGTTTGCGGCGTTAAGCCTTTTGGCAGGCGCTTATTGTCATGCTGCGTTGCCGGGCTGCCGTGAATCAGCAGATCCACATCCGCTTGCTGATAATAATGCTGATTGTCCATCAGCGATTTCTTCTGCCGCCAGCCGGTCAGCGCCTCTTCAAAACGTGGAAACTGGAACGGTTTGATCAGGTAATCCACCACGCCGTAGTGCAGCGAGGTTTTGATATTCTCCGCATCGGCCGCCGACGAAATGATGATCACTTCCACCGCGCTCTGCGCCGTGCGCAGCTCCGGCAACAGATCGAGGCCATTCTCCTGCTGCATATAGATATCCAGCAGCACCAGATCGACCGCAGTATCGCTATTGAACAGGATCTCTTTCGCCTGCTTCAAGGTTGAGGCGGTGCCACAACAGTGAAAGCCCTGAATTTGGCCGATATACGCGCGATTAAGCTCGGCGACCATGGCGTCATCATCGACCACTAACACATTGATCATGCGGATTGGTTTCCTCCATCCCAGGGAAGTTGGACTAAAAATTGGGTAAACACGCCGGGTTCTGACTCCACACTCACGCTGCCACCGATATTTTCGGTTTGCTGCTGCAGCAGAAACAGCCCGACACCGCGGTTTTCACCTTTGGTGGAGAAGCCTTTTTCGAAAATGGTGCTGAGATGATCGGCTTCAATGCCCGGACCATCATCACTCACTTCACAGGTCAGCCAACCGTTTTGGTAGTGCAGCATCACGTGAATCTCGCCTTCTACCTGCTCGCTCATCGCATCCAGCGCGTTCTCAATCAGATTGCCGATCACCGTAATCAGCGCCGCCATCTGCTGCTCATTGCCGCTGTCGGGCAGGAAGCTGGCATCGCTGATGGTCAGGCGATGGCCGCAATCCGACGCGCGGTTGATTTTGCTCAGCAAGAAACCAGCAATCACCGGCGACTTAATCTTATCGAGCAGGAAACCGATCTCCGTCTGGTAATTATTGGCGGTTTTGAGAATGTAGCTTTCCACCTGCGTGTAGTTTTTCATGTGCAGCAGGCCGAGGATCACATGCAGCTTGTTCATAAATTCGTGCGAGCGCTCACGCAGCGCATCGACGTAGTTTACCATGCCCGTCAGACGCTGCATCAGTTGACTAATTTCCGTTTTGTCCCTGAAGGTGCAGACCGCGCCGATAATCTGCCCCTGCGTGCGCACCGGCACGGTATTGCTTAACAACACGCGGCCATTCACATTCAACTCTTCGTCACGCCGCGCCCGCCCACTGTTTAGCACATCCCGCAAATGATCGTTAATCACTGAGGCATCATAGATGCGGTCGCCGCTGATGGTGCCCATCGAATCGTTCAGCAGCGAATGCGCTGCCTGATTCACCAGCGTCACCTGCGCCTGATCGTCCATCGCCACCACGCCTTCTTTTAGCGAGTTGAGAATCGCCTGGCGCTGTTCAAACAGGGTGGAAATTTCGTAGGGTTCGAGGCCAAACAGGATGCGTTTCAGCACGCGCACCAGCACCAGGGTGCCGATGGCGCCCGCAAAGGTGCCAATCAGGATAGTCCACAAGATGCTCCAGCGGCTTTGGTTAATCTGATCGGTAACGGCGCTGAGTGAAATGCCCACTACCACGACACCAATCTGCTTATGCTGCGCATTATATACCGGCGTATAGACGCGCATTGCCCGGCCCAGAACACCTTGATTGACGGAGACGTTTTCATGACCGCGTATCGCGGGCTCAATATCAGTGCCAATAAAGTGCTGGCCGATGAGTTCAGGATTCAGGTGCGAATAGCGGATGGTATCCATATTGGTCACCACCACAAACAGCAGGTTATTGCTCTCCTGCACGGCTTTAGCAATGGGTTGGATGCTGGTGGCATTTGGCGGCAATATCAGCGCGTGCTGAATCTCAGGAAATTTGGCCAGCGTGCGCGCCACCGCCATGGCTTTATCCTCCAACTGCGCGCGGGTCGCTGCGCCAATCTGGAAGAAATAGAACATATGCACGCTGAGCAGCACCAGCACAATCACTGCGCTGAGCATCAGGGTGACCAGCGTATTAAGCTTCATCGGCTGCTTGCGCGCCGCGATTTCTTGCTGTGAAGAAGACATGATCGCTCTCGGAGGAGAAGAGGGCACGTATTATGACGGATAAACAGAAGAAGGTCGCGCACCATGTAAGGCCGCCATTCGTGGCGGCCTCAACATTGGCGGTACTGAATTAACTCGATTTAACGCGATTCGCAAAGCTCTTACGCAGCTTTTGCAGTTTCGGTGGGATTACCGCCATGCAGTAGCCGTTGCGCTGACCTGCGCCTTGCCAATAATCCTGATGATAACCTTCTGCCGCATACCACTCTTTCAGCGGCTCGATGGTGGTCACCACCGGATCGCTCAGGTTCTCCTGCGCGCGCGCAATCGCGGCAATCGCTTCGGCTTCCTGCTCAGCATTCGCCGGGAAAATCGCAGAGCGATATTGGGTGCCCACATCGTTGCCCTGGCGGTTCAGCGTAGTGGGATCGTGGGTGGCAAAGCTGATATCCAGCAGATCGCCGTACTTCACCTGCTCTGGATCGAAACCGATGCGAATCGCTTCTGCGTGGCCGGTCGCACCGCTGCACACCTGCTCGTAGGTTGGATTCGGGCGTGCGCCGCCGGTATATCCACTCTCGACTGACTCCACGCCAATCACATCTTTAAACACTGCTTCAGTACACCAGAAACAGCCACCTGCGATCACCGCATATTCGGTTGCCATTATATCTACTCCTGTCAGGGCGAAAGAATCAAAGTGGGGGCAAGCCCATATCAATTCAAGCAGTTAAATTAACATTTCAGGCTTAAAGTCGCCGCGCTTGTCGAGCTGCAAATTGCTCATCACGCTGAAGCGTCCTTCGCCGGTGTAGTGCAGCGTCGGCGGAAACTCCGGCGTTTCCGCTACATGCGCTTTAACGATCTCAAAGATAAAGAAGTTGTAGTTATCTACCATGGAATCGTCATACAGCTGGCACTCAAAGCTGGCAAAGCAATCGCCGATTAACGGCGCATTGACCACGCTTGCCGGTTCGGGTGTCAGATTGAAGGCATCAAACTTATCGAGACGATCGCCGTGGCTGTTACCGATCGCCACCACGCTGTCCACCAGATTGGCCGACGGCACGTTAATCACGCACTGGCCGCTCTGGCGAATCAGTTCATGGCTGTAATTGCCGCCGGCAATCATGCAGCCAACCAGCGACGGCGAGAACTCCAGAATGGTGTGCCAGCCGAGCGTCATGATGTCGCGATGATCCTCAAACTGGGAACTCAGCAGCACCACCGGACCCGGCTCCAGATACTTCCGCGCTTTGCTTACCGGAAAGTCGATTTTATGCATCGGGATTCTCCTGTTGTAGGTACAGACACATTAAGTGTAGATGCCAGCCTTTACCGAGCCGAAAAATCGCGGCATGTTATCGGCTACCTCTTACCAACAGGCCAATAATATGAACAACATCCTGTGTCAGACCCTTAACCTTCGCTATCCGATCATTCAGGCGCCGATGGCGGGCGTCTCGACGCCGGAACTGGCGGCGGCGGTGAGCACCAGCGGGGCGCTGGGTTCGATCAGCGTGGGCGCTTCAACGCCGCAACAGGCGGATAGCATGATCCGCAAAACGCTCGCCCTGACAGCCGCGCCCATCAACGTCAACGTCTTCTGCCACGCGCCGGTGCAGCGCAATCCTCAGCAAGAACAGGCGTGGATCGCTCGTTTCAAGCCGGTGTTTGCTCGCTATGAAGCGACACCGCCCGATGCGCTGTCAGAGATTTATCAAACGTTCGTGGATAACCACGCGATGCTGGAGGTCCTGCTGGACACCGCGCCCGCCGCAGTGAGTTTCCACTTTGGCTTGCCGTCCGCCGCTGTTGTGCAGCGCTTGAAACGTCGCGGCATTATCACGCTGGCGAGCGCCACCAGCGTTGCTGAAGCAGGTGCCATCGAAGCCGCTGACATCGATTTTATTGTGGCGCAGGGTATTGAGGCGGGCGGGCATCGCGGGATATTCCACCCAGAAAATGACGATCAGCAGCTCAGCACCTTTACGCTGGTGCAGACGATTCGCCGGGCCTCGCGGCTGCCGGTGATTGCCGCCGGCGGCGTGATGGATGGCGTGGGCATGGCTGCCATGCTCAAGCTGGGCGCGGCGGGTGTACAGCTGGGTACGGCGTTTATCCTGTGCCCGGAATCCGCCGCCAACGCGGCATATCGTCAGGCGCTGAAAAGCGCGAAAGCCAACAGTACCGAGATGATTGCCGCCATTTCTGGCCGATCGGCAAGATGTCTCACCAACGATTTTTGCCAGCTGGCGCGCGAGTTCGCGCAGGATGCCATTCCCCCTTATCCACTCACCTACGCGCTGGGCAAAGCGCTCGCTGCTGCCGCCGCCGCTAAAGGCGCGCACGGCTTTGGCGCGCAGTGGGCCGGGCAGGGCGCCGCGCTGGCGCGGGAAATGCCGGCGGCAGAATTAATTAACACGCTGGTGGCGGAGTGGCAGGCGGCGTAACGCAGCTTATCTGCTGCGACCATCTCTATGGTTGAGGAGACGATGATGACAAACCCAGCTGGGATAAATCCCGGAGAACAGGTCGTTTTATACGACGGCGTATGCAAACTGTGCAACGCGTGGGTGATGTTTCTCCTGCGTCATCGCATTCCACGCCATGTACGTTTTGCGGCGGTTCAGAGTGAGCAGGGGAAAGCGCTATTACGTTTTGTCGGTCTGCCAGATGAAGATATTCGCACCATCGTTTTGATTGATGGGCAAAATCATTGGCTCCGTGCGCAGGCAATTTTCCGCATCATGCACTATATGCCGTGGCCGTGGCGCGTTTTGTCAGTCGTGAGGTTTATGCCTGACGTTATCAGCAATTATTGTTACGACCGCATTGCGCTAAATCGCTATCGGCTTTTTGGTCGCTACAACGAGCATTACCCCATTAAATCCGATTATAACGGACGATTTTTAGACCAGTAAAAATCGTCCGTTAATCCTCGAAACGTTACGCTTGCTGCGAAATGGTTTTAGCCATCATCGATTTAATCCATTCCGTAGGTTCCCGTTTACCGCTGCGTTTGTGTGAATAGATTTTCACGGTGAACCTTGGCGCGGGAAACGGCAATCTGAATGAGGTCACATCGGCGGCCTGTTTAATTTTACTGGCAACGAAAGACGGGATCGCCATCAGCAATTCACTTTCCGCGATAATAAAGGGCGCACTCAGCATCGATGGCGTTCTGATGGCGATGCGGCGTTTAAGGCCAATGCGCGCAAGATGGGAATCCAGCAATCCCTGTTTTTCATTCCACGGCGTAACCACCAGATGCCCGGCGGCAAGATAGTCGTCAAGATTCAGACTGCTGCGTCGCGCATTGGCAATCACCATAAATTCATCACTGAATAAATCGGTCTCGTCGAGATCGGGATGATGCATGCTATCCGGCTCGCTAAAACTCAGCGCCATATCGATTTCACCCGCCAGTAATTCAATCAGCGCCGGATTATGCGGCAAATGGCAGAGTTCAAAACTCAGGTTGGGTGCCGTATCAGTCAGCGCATGCATCAGCCGCGGAAAGACACAAAAAGCGGTGTAATCCGTTACCGCAATTCTAAAACAGTCATCACTGGTCAGCGGATCGAAAGGCTTCAGCGGACTGAGATGCCGATTTAACCCGGTTAACGTTTCGGCAATATAGGGCGCCAGCTGGCAGGCATAAACGCTGGGACACATTTTGTGGCCTTCGCGGTAGAACAGCGGATCTTTAAAAAACTCACGTAATCGGGACAGCGCGTGGCTTAACGCGGAAGTACTCAAACTGAGCTCAATCGCCGCCAGCCTGACCGAACGATGTCTGAAAACTGCGTCGAAAACAGGGAGGAGATTCAAGTCCAGTCGACGCAGCACATGATGCATGAAATTCACCTATCATTGATTTTATTGCACTTATTTCATCGAACAATACCTATTATGCTGGGCAGCATCAATCTGATTAAATAAGAAAATAATGCATGAAGATGACTATTCGGCCAGCCAATCCTGATGACGCGGACGCCATTTACGACATGATTGCTGAGTTGTCTGTTTATGAACATGGATTACAGCCGTCATCAACTACCGTTGAAGAGATCAGAACGACGCTATTCAATCCCGAAAGCCATAGCGAGGCGTTGATGTGCGAGATTGATGGCATAACCGCCGGGTATGCAGTGATTACCCGCAGCTACTCGGCGTGGCTGGGGCGGCGCGGACTCTATATGGAAGACTTGTACTTCTCGCCCAATTTTCGCGGCCTCGGTGCAGGCAAAGCGCTGCTGCAGTATGTTGCGCAGCACGCGGTCAATCACCAGTGCAACCGCATTGAGTGGAGTGCGTTAGATTGGGATCAGTCGGCCAGAGAGTTCTATCTCAGTATTGATGCGCTGCCGTTAAATGAGTGGGTGCGTTATCGGCTCGACGGGGCGGCATTAGAGAAATTTGCTGCCGCCACGCCGCAATAGTTCTCTGCCCAAAAAAGTGCCTCGGTCCGCTTCAGTGCGTGTTTTGAAAAGGGCTGATGAGCTCCCGGCGCTGGCGCGTCTGCTGCGGCATAAGGGCTATTCGCAGCGCTGAGGCTTTTACGTTGGGCCAGGAGCCTCACGCATGGATGCGTGAGGCAGTTCGGGGCCGGCCAGGACGGCCGATCCCCGAACGGTCCGTCGGCACAACGTGGAAGCCGAAGACACCGCGCTAGCGGCGCGAGGACGGCCCGTGACGCAGCAGATGTGTCAGAGCCCGCACGATTAATGCAGCCCTTAAGCCAAACTCTTTCATAACTGACAAGTATTAGGCCAAACCGGCCGATTAATGTTATTCCCGTTAAAGCGATTGCAGGAACGTCAGCAGATCGGCGTTGAGCTGATCGGTATGCGTCACCGCAAAGCCGTGCGGTGCGTTGTCATACACTTTCAGCTGCGCGCCGGCTATCATTTCGGCGGCGACTTTCCCGGTGGTTTCGAACGGCACGACCTGGTCGTTGCTGCCGTGAATCACCAGCGTCGGCACGTCGATTTTTGCCATATCAGGACGGAAGTCGGTTTCCGAGAACGCGGTAACACAATCAATCGTCCCTTTTAGTGACGCCAGCAGCGCAATATTCAACGTCTGCGTCAGCGCGCCTTCTGAAACCGTTTGACCGGCGTTGGTGCCGTAGAACGGTGTGGCAAAATCACTGATGAACTGCGCGCGATCTTTACGTAAGCCCTGACGAATGCCTTCAAACACCGACAAATCGACGCCTGCTGGATAATCATCGGCCTTGCCGAAGATCGGTGTCACCGCGCCCAACAGCACTAAGCTATCCACGCGCGCTGTGCCGTAATTGTTGATGTAGCGCGCCACATCGCCGCCACCCATTGAGAAGCCCACCAGCGTCACGTTTTGCAGATCCAGATGGCTAATCAGGTCGTTAATATCCGATGCAAAAGTATCGTAGTTGTAGCCTTCCCACGGTTGATCGGAACGGCCAAAGCCGCGGCGGTCAAAAGCGATAACGCGATAGCCTTTCTCCGCCAGGAAATTCAGCTGGCTGTCCCACATATCCCCGTCGAGCGGCCAGCCGTGACTGAATAGCACCGGCTTGCCGGTACCCCAATCTTTGAAATAGATCTGCGTACCATCCTGCGTCTTAAATGTGCTCATGTTTCGGCCTTATTAATGTCGATGAATGAGAGCGCCTTATTCAGGCGCCACGAGATAACGAATTTCCGGAAGTTCCGTGCCTTGATGGAATGCCAGCACGCGGTTCTGAATCTTTTGATCGTTCATGGTGTAGCGCTCGCGCTGACGCAGATGCTCCATCCATGAGCCAACCACAAAGGTCTCGACAAACATGTCGGGTTGCAGCATGTCCTCATACAGAGACCAGTTCAGCGCGCCGCCACGCCGTCTGACGCGACGCATATCCTGCATGCACACCGCAAAGGCATGCGCATCACTGCGGTTGATCTGATAATGATAGCTGACCATCACCGGCCCGCGATCGTGACGAATCTCCAGCTCGGGCAAGGGATCGCTGACCGTGCTGAGGTCGAGGTTCAGATCCGGATCCTGATCCAGCCGCCAGCGCAGCACCGTCAGGCTCGCCAGCAGCATGCCGACAGTGGCGACAGTCAGTGACAATGGAATGCTGAATGTCGATGCCAGCTGTCCCCAAATGGCGCTGCCTAACGTCATCGAGCCAAAAAACACCGTCAGATAGACCGCCAGCGCCCGGGCTTTCACCCATTTGGCGGCACTGCGCTGCGCGCCAAGATTGAGGGTGGAAAGCACGGCAATCCACGCAAAGCCGGTAAAGAACTCGAACGCATTCAGCAACCAGAGGTGACGAATAAACGCCAGCGCCAGCAGAGTGATGGCAAACATCAGGCTCGCCAGCACCATCAGCTGATCGGGATTAAAGCGTTTGCGCATACGCGGCAACAGCAGCGCGCCGCAAATCGCGCCAATGCCGATGCAACCCAGCATAATGCCGTAGCCGCCAGGCCCGAGGCCCAGTTCGCGTCGAGCCACCAGCGGTAACAGCGCCCAACCGGCACTGCCAAACACAAAGAAAGCGATGGTGCGCACCAGCACATTGCGCAGTACCGGCGCAGCATGCACATAGCGCACGCCGGCACGCACCGCCGGGAAGAAGTGCTCCGGCGGCAAACGCTGCACGCTGGGCTGTGCTTGCCACACATACAGCACCAGAAACACGCCGAGTACCGAAAGCGCATTCAGCAGAAACACCATCCACGGACCGGCAAACGACAGAATCAGGCCGCCGAGCGCCGGGCCGATAGCGCGACTGATGTTTATGCCGAGCGAGTTGAGCGCAATCGCCGGGCCGAGCTCCTCCTTACTGACCAAATCCGGCACGATGGCCTGGAAGGGCGGAGAACTCATGGCCGCGCCGGTACTCAGCAGGAACGCCGCAATCAGCAGCACCATCGGTGTGACCAGGTCTGCCCAGGAAAGGAATGTCAGGCTCGCGGCGGCAATAAACACCCAGATTTGCGAGAACAGCAGGTATTTACGCCGGTCAACGATATCCGCCATCACGCCAGACGGCAGTGCAAACAGAAACATCGGTAAGCTGCTGGCGGCCTGCACCAGCGCCACCGAGAGCGGATCGGCGCTCAGTGTCAGCATGGTCCAGTTAACGCCTACGTCGTTCATCCATGAACCGACATTGGATACCACGGTAGCGATCCACAGCATGCGGAACACGCGCTGACGCAGCGGCTGCCATGGTGAAACCGTCTGCGAAACGGGCGGCAGATCCGCCTCGGGGATGTCATGAATGTCATTAACCTGCGCCATGAACAACCTCCGAAACGCCGCCAAACACGCGCCAGCGACCGGGGCCGGTCAGCGCCAGCGTGGTGAAAATGATCAGCAGCAGCCAGCCAAACTGTCCTTCCGCTATGCTCCAGTTGGGATGGACGAACAGCATCGCCACCAGCAGCACGCCGATAATCGGCAGGCAGGCGAGGCGGGTAAACACGCCGAGCAGGATAAACAGCGGGCAGACCACTTCAGCAACGATCGCCGCCAGCAGGCTGAAATAGGCACCCAGGCCAAAGGGATCCTCGATACGCGTCAGTTCTTCACTGAAGTGGAACACCTTCGGCAAGCCGTGCACGTGCAACAACAGCAGGCAGCCGGTAAGGCGCAGGAAGAACAGCCCCGCATCAATGCGAGGCGGCTGTGAGAGTGAATGTTTCATGGTTTAGAAGGCGAAGCAGCTGCAGCCGAGCGCGCCCCAGAAGGCGTTCTCTTCCGAAACCGGCAGGTTGGCGCCGCGCGCAATCTCATGGGAGTGTGTGTGCACGCCGCACGGGCCGCTGCAGTGATGCGCTTGCTGCATCATGCCCACGCGTGTGGTGGCGCCAGGCGGCGCGCTGCGATAGTGGCCGGAAACCTTGACCACCGGCGACCACTCCGGCAGCACCGGAATGAGGGGCGGCGCTTCCGAGCTGAAAGCGCCTGCGGCATAAACGATATTTCCGTCCACCACCGTCAGCACCGACTCAATGCCTTTGATCTCCTCTTCAGGCACGCTGAAGTAGTCTTTGCTCAGCACCACCATATCGGCCAGCTGACCGCTTTTAATCTGACCTTTTTTACCTTGCTCGCTGGAGAACCAGGCGCTGCCCTGCGTCCACAACATCAGCGCCGTATCACGATCGAGGCGCGCGTTGACGTCGTACATCTGAATGCCGCCCACGGTGCGTCCCGAGACCAGCCAGTAAAGCGCGGTCCACGGGTTATAACTGGCCACGCGCGTCGCATCGGTTCCTAAACCCACCGGCACGCCGGTCTCCAGCATGCGCGCCACCGGCGGTGTATGGCGAGTGGCCTCAATGCCGTAACGCTCGGCAAAGTACTCGCCCTGGAACGCCATGCGATGCTGTACGGCAATGCCGCCGCCCAGCTCTTTGATGCGGTCAAGGTTACGCTGCGTCACGGTTTCGGCGTGATCGAAGAACCAGTGCAGGCCGTTGAACGGAATGTCGCGGTTCACTTTTTCAAACACATCCAGCATGCGGCTGATCGATTCATCGTAAGTGGCGTGCAGGCGGAACGGCCAGCGATGTTCTACCAGATGACGCACCACACGCTCCAGCTCATCTTCCATGCCGGGCGCCAAATCCGGACGCGGTTCGAGGAAATCTTCAAAATCGGCGGCGGAAAACACCAGCATTTCACCGGCACCGTTGTGACGGAAATAGTCGCTGCCCTGGCCCGGCGTCAGCATGTCGGTCCACTTCTCGAAATCTTCCAGCTCGTGGCCCGGACGTTGGGTAAACAGGTTGTAGGCGATACGCAGCGTCATCTGCTTTTTCTCATGCAGCTCGGCAATGACTTCGTAATCTTCGGGATAGTTCTGGAAACCGCCGCCTGCATCAATCGCGCTGGTCAGGCCCAGACGGTTCAACTCGCGCATAAACTGGCGGGTGGAATTGACCTGCTGCTCCAGCGGCAGTTTTGGCCCTTTCGCCAGCGTGGCGTAAAGGATCATGGCGTTCGGGCGCGCAATCAGCATGCCGGTCGGGTTGCCATTGCTGTCACGCTGGATCTCGCCGCCCGGCGGATTGGGCGTGTCTTTGGTGTAGCCGACGACCTTCAACGCGGCGCGGTTGAGCAGGGCGCGATCGTACAGATGCAGGATAAACACCGGCGTATCGGGCGCGGCTTCGTTGATCTCATCCAGCGTCGGCATGCGACGCTCGGCAAACTGAAACTCGGTCCAGCCGCCTACCACGCGCACCCACTGGGGTGACGGCGTGCGCAGCGCCTGTTCTCTCAGCATCCGCAACGCATCGGCGATCGAGGGCACGCCTTCCCAGCGCAGTTCGAGGTTGTAATTCAGGCCCCCGCGGATCAGGTGCAGGTGGGAATCATTCAGGCCGGGAATGGCGGTATGGCCTTTGAGGTCAATCACTTTGGTGCCTTCGCAGTGATGCTGCATCACGTCGGCCAGGCTGCCCACTTCGAGAAATTTGCCATCGCGCATCGCCACGGCCTCGGCAATTGGGTTGCCGCGATCGACAGTATGAAATCGCCCATTGGTCAAAATGATGTCTGCTTTGCCTAACGTAACCATAAAAGCTCCTGAATAAGAGGTCCTGCCAATTTCGCAGGTGAAATACTGGGTGGGATTATGTTCAGGCGGTGCGGAAAGCGTCTAGTTATACAAAAGGATAGGTATACCTTCGTATAGTTATACCTATAGATAATGGTTCGTGTGCCCAAAGGTTCTTACACTGCGCCCAGACATTCACCTCAATGGGCATACAAA
Source organism: Pantoea sp. GCM10028869 (assembly GCF_042666835.1). Lineage (NCBI taxonomy): Bacteria > Pseudomonadati > Pseudomonadota > Gammaproteobacteria > Enterobacterales > Erwiniaceae > Pantoea > Pantoea sp. GCM10028869. The sequence goes on from NZ_JBHTGO010000002.1 coordinate 719,727, forward strand.
AATGACAACCAGTAAATTAGAAGTACTGACGCCGCACAACTGCCAGATCATCTTCATTGACCAGCAGCCGCAAATGGCATTTGGCGTGCAGTCCATCGACCGTCAGGTATTGAAAAATAACGTGGTCGCGTTGGCAAAAGCGGCGAAGGTGTTCAACATTCCTACCGTACTGACCACGGTGGAGACCGAGAGCTTCTCAGGTAACACCTTCCCGGAGCTGCTGGATGTGTTCCCCGGCCAGGACATTCTTGAGCGTACCTCGATGAACTCGTGGGATGACCAGAAAGTGCGTGATGCGCTGGCGGCCAACGGTAAGAAGAAAATTGTGGTTTCCGGTCTGTGGACCGAAGTGTGTAACAACACCTTCGCGCTGTGCGCCATGCTGGAAGGCGACTATGAGATCTACATGGTGGCTGACGCCTCCGGCGGCACCACCAAAGAAGCGCACGACTATGCCATGCAGCGCATGATTCAGGCGGGCGTGATCCCGGTGACCTGGCAGCAGGTGATGCTGGAGTGGCAGCGCGACTGGGCACACAAAGAGACCTACAACGCGGTGATGGATATCGCGAAAGAGCACTCCGGTGCTTACGGCATCGGCGTTGATTACGCTTACACCATGGTGCACAAAGCGCCATCGCGTCAGAAGAGCGAGCATCGCACGCTGGCACCGGTTGCTGCGCCCGTTCGCTAAATCGTCACCCAGGCGAGCGCTTACGGGCTCGCCTTTCTTTTTTCAAGGAGGACCGGTGAGTCCTTTACTGATTTCTCTGGCGACGGGTGTGTTTATCGGCCTGATTTACGCCTTGCTCAACGTGCGATCGCCGGCGCCGCCCGCCGTGGCGCTGGTGGGCTTGCTGGGCATGATTGTGGGCAGTTCGCTGGGTGGAAAATTGACGCATCCCGTAGCGCCCGTCGATAAAACCTCACGCGCGATGGCCGCTGACAGGCCGCTACCTCCCGCCATGCTCACCGCAAAACAGGCGGGTTGAACATGCTGAAAACCTATGCGATATCGCTCTCGGTCGGTATTTTAGTCGGCATCATTTATGCCGTTATCGACGTCAATTCCCCAGCGCCGCCCGTGATTGCGCTGCTTGGTCTGTTTGGTATGCTGGTCGGCGAACAGATTATCCCGCTGTGTAAGCGCCTGATAAACCGTCAACCGGTCACGCTGGCCTGGTTTCGTCATGAGTGTGTGCCTAAAATCAGCGGCACGCCGCCATCGAGTGACAAAACCTCCTGAGGACGCGCCGCAGGCAGTGAATAATAATTAAGGAACACAGCATGCAGCTGTCGCAGCGCATTGTCGTTGTTGATGATGAACGATCGGTTCGCAGTGGTTTGAGCAATCTGCTTCAGTCGGAAGGTTACGCAACGCAGGCATTTGAGTCGGCTGAAGCGCTATTAGCGGACGAGACGGCGCTAAATGACGCTGCGCTATTTATTATTGATGTTGAGCTCAAAGGCATGTCGGGCTTTGAGTTGTTCCGTGCGCTGGTACAGCGTCGCGAGAACCCACCCGGAATTATCATCTCCGGCAATGGTGATGAGAATATGCTCTGGTATGCCATCAATTTAGGCGCGATCACCTTTATGCGAAAGCCCATTGATATCGACCTGCTGTTTGAACATATCCGTTTGGCGTTTTCCTCCCAGGCAGCGCGCCAATGAGCACGCTTTTCCTGTCGTTAAATATCGCGGATGACGCGGCGCTGGTGCTGGCGGATGACATCGTTTTCACCCCGCTGGCGCAGGAAGGGCAGGTTGAGTGGATCGAATGCCGTCACCCGATCTCCGATGAACGCTTCGTGCTGGCCACGGCTGCGGCCGAAGAGGCGGAGTTTCCGGTAACGCAACTGCTGAAAAATGAGTATGCGCTGCGCGCCTTATTAGCAGAAAGCTGGGCGCTAAAACCGCTGCGCCACACGTTATATCAGGGGCGCTACGCCCTGATTTATCCCGCGTTTCGCTACCAAACCCTGGCGGATTATCTGCGCCTGCCAGCGGGTAAAATTCAGAAGTTCATCAGCTGCGCCGTGCTGCTGTGTAATGCGCTCAGCAAGCTGCATCAGCAAGGTTTGGTGCACGGCGACATCAAACCGGCCAATTTCTTCTTTACCGATCAAGGCGACGTGGTGCTGGGCGGCTTTGGCCTGGCGTTTATCGAAGCGGACTCACAGCAGCCGCTGCGCGCCTCTGTGACCGGCGGCACGCTGGCCTACATGTCGCCCGAGCATACCTCGCGCACCGCGCACGCGGTCAGCCGGGTCAGCGATCTCTACAGTCTGGGCATCGTGCTTTACGAATTACTCACCGGCAAGCTTCCCTATGGCAGCGCTGAAGGGGGCGCGGCTGAATGGGTGCACCATCACATTGCCTCCGAAGCGCTGCCGCCGCACCGGCTGCGCAAAGATGTGCCGCTGGTACTCTCATCCCTCATTTTACGCCTGCTAACCAAATCGCCGGAGCAGCGTTATCAAACCGTCGAAGGCGTGCTGGCCGATCTGCGCCGCTGTGAATCCAACCTGATGCCTGACGGCGTAGTTGAATCCTTCGCGCTGGGCTTACAGGATGTGCCAACCACAACGCTGTTATCCGATGTGCTGTACAGCGACCATGCTCAGGCCAGCGAGATGCTGGCGGCGTTTGATGAGGTGTGCAGCAGCGGGAAACACTGCATGGTGGCGATTAGCGGCGCGTCCGGTGCCGGAAAATCGGCGCTGATGGCCTCGGCGCTTAAAATCCTGCGGGAAAAAAACGCGCTGCTGACGGTGACCAAAGCCGACCAGCACTCGCCCATTTTGCCCTACGCGGTATTTACCTCGGCGTTTCGATCGCTGACGCTGCATCTGCTCGGGTTGCCCGCCGAAGAGCTGGCGCGCTGGAAAACACACATTGCGCGCCAACTGGGGAATTATGTAGGGCTGGCCGTTAATCTGGTGCCCGAACTGGGCATCCTGCTCAACCACAAAGCCAGCGTGCAGGCGGATGCGCGCTCGTTAGATGCACGCAATCGCCTGAATCTGGTGGCCTGCAGCTTGGTGAAAGCCTTTACGGTGCCGGGGCGGCCGCTGATCCTGCTGATTGATGACGTGCACTGGGCCGATCAGGCGACCTTGCAGCTGCTACAGAATTTGCTGCGCTCCAGCGACGATATTCCCTTATTGCTGGTGATTTCTCATCGCGATCGCGCCTCGTTGCCCTGTCCGACGGTGGTCGCCAGCCTGGATCGCATTCGTGCGGCGGCCACGCGCATTGTGGATATTACGCCCGAGCCGCTGTCGGTGAAAAATATCGCCAGCTGGCTGGGCGGCATTTTTCACACGCGCAGCGCGGAGACCACCGAGCTGGCGCAGATCATCCATGAAAAAACCGCCGGGAATCCGCTCGCCACGCGTGAGTTTTACCGCCAGGCGGTGCGCGATCACCACATCACACACGCTGCATCCCATAAATGGACCTACAATCCGCACGCGTTGAGAAACTGCCATTACACCGCGAACGTTGCCGCCAGCGTGCTGCAACAGCTGCAGTTGCTCGCGCTGCCGCTGCGCCAGCTGCTGGGCCGATTGGCCTGCATCGGCAGTAGCGGCGATCTGCCGGTGTTGGCCGGCATCCTCGATACGGCGCTTAGCGCCCTTCGCGCCACGCTGCGCCCTGCGGCTGAGGCCCGGCTGATCTCGCTGACCGATCACAGCTACACCTTTATGCATGACAGCATGCATGAGGCCGCGCTGAAGTTGCTTTCGTCGGCGGCAAAAGATGATTTTCACTTTGCCGCTGCGCGCTATTACATGCAGGCCGCGCGCCAGGATAATGCGCATGCGCTGCTGTTCAGTGCCGCGCATCACACCATCACGCTGCAAAACCGCGCACTTTTAGCGCCTGATGCCGCTGCGTTTAGTCTGCTGTTATTAAACGCCACCCGACGCGCGAAAATTATGGGCGATTACGCTTCCGCGCTGCGTTTCTTACACGCTGCCCGAGCGCTCAACGCAGCGTCAGGCGCGGAGGAGAGCGGCCCGTTTTTGTTTGAGCAAGCGGAGTGTGAGTTTTTAAACGGCAACTTATCGGGCGCGCTGGCGTTGAGCTCTGAGATTCTCGCCACGCCCGGTGCGGTCACCGATAAAGCCGAAGCGGCGACGCTAATTGCTGAAATTCATATGCGTCAGTCCGACAGCCAGCTGGCGCTGGAAACCGCGCTGGCCTGGCTGGCGGTGTTTGACATTCATCTGCAGCGCTATCCGGATAAAGCCGAGTGCGATGTCGCCAGGCAACGGTTGAAAAAAGAGGTTGGCAAAAATCCCTACACGCGCTTCCGTTCCCTGGCGCGAGTGACCTGCCATAAAACCGAAGCGGTGATGAATTTGATGGCCAGCGCCAGCACCTTCGCCGCTTTTATCAGCCCACGGCTGCAGTTCATTATCCTGTGCAAACTTCTGCATCTGACGATGGAGAAGGGCATTAGCGGTGCCTCCACGCTGGCGCTTGCCTGGTACGGCGTGGTGTGTGGCGATCAGTTCAACGAATACAGCCGAGGATTTGCCAGCGCGCTGCTGGCCCGCGAGCTGGTGTATAAGCACGACTTCGTTAGCTACAAAGCGCGCACGCTGATGCCGCTGGATCAGGTGAGCGTCTGGACCATGCCGCTCAGTTACGCCATCGAGTGCGCTAAAGCGACCTTTGATGTGGCGGTTGATATCGGCGATCGCACGTCGGCGTGTCTGGCGCTGCGTCATCTCACCATGAATTGCCTGGCGCGAGGTGACCATCTTGATGGCGTGCATACTTCGATCATGCGCGGCATGGTCTATGTGCGCAAAGCGCAGTATCACGATGTGGAAGTGATACTCGGCATGCAGCTGGATTACGTGATGTTCCTGCGTAAGCCAGCCGGTGAGACCTTGTCCGGCGATGATTTCCAAGCGCCCGCGCTAAATGTGGTGCAACCCGAATACGCCATTGAACCGCTGTTTTTGATGCAGTTCTGGACGCGGCTGTATAAAGGCATGGCGCACTTCTTTGCCGGTGAGTATGCCGCCGCCCAGTGCCAGTTCAGCGACGCCGCACCGCTCACAGACGTGATTCCCGGCCATGTGCATATGCTGGATTTCCATCTCTACAGCGCGCTTTCACTCAGCATACCGCTGCAACCGAATGAGCTTGATGCCACGCAGCGGCAGCAACTGCAGCGCCATCTTGAAAGAATCATCACCTGGGCAACGGAGAACCCCGGCACCTTCGCCGACAAAGAGGCGCTGCTGCGCGCCGAACTGCTCAGGCTGGAGGATAACAGCGGCGCGGCGCTGGAGCAGTTTGAAAAAGCCATTGAGCTGTCGCGCAAAGGGCAGTTTCATCCGATCAACGCTCTGGCATGCGAACTGGCTGCGCGCTGCGCCAGTGCGCGCGGCATGGCGTTCGCCGCCGAGGGTTACATCAAAGGCGCGCTTGCCGCCTGGGATCGCTGGGGCGCGGGCGCCAAGGTGCGTCAGCTTGAAATGCACTATCCGCATCTGGCGGCGCACCCGCCGCAGAGCGCGTTAAACACCGTGACCTTTGAGCAGAGCGCGGTGATCAGCGACCTGCAAAGCCTGGTCACGGCGATGCGCGCATTGACCGAAGAGATCAATCTTGATCGGCTGATCCATATTTTGATGATGATGTTGGTGGAGCGCGCCGGCGCGCAGCACTGTATTTTGATCCGCCTCATCGACGGCAATGTGCCGGAAATTCAGGCGCGCGCCTCCTCCACGGTGGAAGGCGTCAGAGTCAAAATCGTTAATGAACTGCCGGTGGCGACCGATTTGCCGCTGTCGATTCTCTCGGCGGTGATCCGCACCGGACAGGAAATCCGTACCGGTCGGCCGGAAGTGTTTAGCCCGTTTAGTCAGGATAACTATCTGGTTGCCTCTGGCGCGGCAGTGATGTGTGTGCCGATGTTCCGCCAGGCGCAAATGGTGGGCGTGCTCTATCTGGAAAACCGGCTGATGCCGGATGTTTTCACCGCGGAGCACTCGCGCATTGTCTCGATGTTAGGCGCGCAGGCTGCGGTTTCTCTGGAAACGGCGCGGCTGTATGCCGAGCTGGTGGAGGAGAACATCCAGCGGCGGAAAATTGAAAAACAGCTGCGTGCCAGCCAGACCTCCCTGATGCTGGGTGAAAAAATCAGTAATACCGGTACCTGGCACTGGCATCTTGAGCCGGATATCCAGCTGATATCGGACGAATATAAACGCATCATGGGGCTGCCCGCCGGGCAGGTGAGCACCTCGATGGCCGAGTTTCAGCGGCGGGTGCATCCAGACGATCTTCAGTGCCTGAAAGCGCTAATTGAATCCAGCGTGGCGCATGGCGTGAGCATGCAGGCTGAATTTCGTATCATCCGTGATGACGGCGAATGCCGTTATATCAAAGGCATTGGTGAGCCGGTGGAGAACTGGCCGGATGTCGCCGAATATTTCGGCACGCTGACGGATATCACCGCGCAGCGTCAGTCCGAAGATGCCGCCAGAATTGCCCAGGCCGAGCTGGCTCGCGTGGCGCGCGCCACCACGGTAGGACAGCTGACCTCATCGATCGCCCATGAAATCAATCAGCCGCTGATGTCGATTGTGGCCAATGCTGGCGCCAGCCTGCGCTGGTTGAAACGCGATCCGGCTCAGCTGGAGAAAGCCAGTGAAAGCATTGAGGAGATCATTAACGAAGGGCGGCGCGCTGGCGAAATTATTCGCGGCCTGCAGTCACTAACGCGCAATAATGTCGCGGAGTATGCATCGGCCAGGCTGCATCTGCTGGCGCGCGATATTTTAACCTTGTCGCGTCTGGAACTTGAGCGCCGCTCGGTGGCACTTGAACTGGATATTCAAGCGCCATGGGATGAGGTGTTTTGCGAGCGCGTACAGATTCAGCAGGTGCTGCTGAATCTGGTGATTAATGCCATTGAGGCGATGGCGGATAATGCCGGAGCGCGTATCCTGCGGCTCTCATCCTGCAATCCTGACGCGAATCATATTCGTATAGAGGTGGCCGACAACGGCAGCGGATTATCGGCAGAGGTTATCGGCAAGATATTCGACTCTTTCTACACCACCAAAGCGGAAGGAATGGGAATGGGCCTGACCATCAGTAATGAAATCATCAAACGTCATGGTGGTGTGCTGAGTGCGGAAAACCGCCCACAGGGTGGCAGCGTATTTAGCTTTACCCTGCCATTAAATCTGGGGAAATAGTTTATCTGATCCTCCCGCGCTATTTCGCGGCAGGAAAATCGGACCGTTATCACTATAACGCGCGCCTTATTCATCTTGCAGTAAATGAAGTTTCTCAGCAGCTCTGACTAATTCTGATACTGAACGCACCGCCATTTTTTCCATTACGCGGCGTTTATGCACTTTTGCCGTAATTTCACTGATGCCCATTTCGGCGGCAATCTGCTTATTTAATAAACCGCGAATGACAAGCAGCATCAATTCCATTTCCCGTGGCGTTAAAGAGTGATAACGCCCGGTGAGGATAACTCTTTCCTGTGCAAGTGCTGCGCTTTTTTCGGCCAGCGCCATGGCAGCGGATACCACTTGTATCAGGTCATCCGGCATCACCGGCTTGGTGAGAAACTCAAAGGCGCCGGCCTTCATCGCGCGAACCGTCAGAGGAATGGTGCCAAAGCCGGTGAGGAAAATGGTGGGAATGGTGTATCCGCGTGCGGTGAGATCCTGCGAGACATCAAAGCCGTCGAGGCCCGGCATATTCATATCGACAATTAAACAGCTCGGGGTGCGGTAATGCGGCTGATGTAAAAATTCAGCGGGGGAGGTAAAGGTCGAAATCAGGTAGCCTTCTGAGCTCAGAAGATTTTGCAGCGCGTTGATGACAGCGGGGTCATCGTCAACAATATAAATCGTTCTATCCATAAAAACTCATTCAGACTCTTACGAATTCTATTCACTACATGCGCGCTAATATACCCACAAAATAGTGCTGAAGGAATGGCGAAAAACGTATATGTGAATGTGATTATCTACTGCGCTGTCAGGCCTAAAAAGGGTGAGGATGAAAAGCCATGCACTCACCCGCTATTCTTAAGGTAATAAATGCGTAACCTTAAGGTTCTTCAATTCGCGATACCCTCAAGGTGGTTTGTTCGCCACGCCCATACACTTTTCCACTGACGCGGACTTTATCACTGGCTGAATAGGTTTTCTCTTTGAAGGCCGGTTTCTCAGCATTAATGATAATCGTGCCGGTATCATCGCGGAATTTGTAGCTATCACCTTTCAGCTTTTCAATAATATGGCCTTCGAGCGTGACATAGCCGCCCTGACGGAAATCACGAATACGTGAAATCGGGGTTTGTGCGGTGTCTTCCGATCCTTTATAACCGGCATCCTGATTCTTCTGCGGCGGTGCTGTTTCACCTGATTGGTATCCGCCTTCCGCTGCGCTCACGCCAACGCTGAACATCATGATTACTGAAGCTAAAACAACCTGTTTCATACGCTCTCCATAGATTTTCCTGCTGACACGGTGTTAAGTCTGGCACAAATATGCGCGACTGCACGACAAACGCAGCGGTAATTGAAAAAAGCACAACTGACTTATTTATGCCAGGGTATGTAGACGCGGTTTTTATTTCTTTGGCTAAGCGCGACGTTAAATTAGCGCCGTGCTTATCTTCTCATTCTAATTAAGAGTGCTAGCCACTCAGGAAAATAAATCATGAAAGCTATCGTCTATAACGGGCCTTTTGATGTCTCGGTTAAAAATGTTCCTGATGCAAAAATTGTGCGTCCTACCGATGCGCTTATTCGTATTACCACCACCAATATTTGCGGTTCCGATTTACATATGTACGAGGGGCGCACCAGCTTTGAACAGGGGCGCATCTTTGGTCATGAAAACCTTGGCGAAGTGGTGGAGGTGGGGAGTGGCGTCGAGCGACTTAAGGTTGGCGATTACGTATGTATGCCGTTCAACGTCGGCTGTGGTTTCTGTGAAAATTGTGAGAGAGGGTTAACCGGTTTCTGTCTGACCGCCAACCCCGGCACCGCAGGTGCGGCCTACGGTTTTGCTGAAATGGGTGAGTGGGAAGGTGGCCAGGCCGAGCTGCTGCGCGTGCCGTTTGCCGATTTTAACTGTTTGCTGCTGCCACCGGATGCGGTGGAGAAAGAGGAAGATTATGTGATGCTGTCAGACATTTTCCCCACCGGCTGGCATGCAACCGAGTTGGCAGGCCTGCGACCGGGCGATAGCGTCGCCATCTACGGTGCGGGCCCGGTAGGCTTGATGGCCGCGCATTCGGCGATCATCAAAGGCGCGTCGCAGGTGTTTGTGGTGGATACGCACCCCGATCGCCTGGCGCTGGCGGAGCAGATGGGCGCAACGGGCATCAATGCCGTGGGCGACGCAGCGGTGCAGCAAATCCTTGATCTGACGGATGGACGCGGCACGGATTGCGGTTGTGAATGCGTGGGTTATCAATGTTGTAATCAGCATGGACACGAAGATAACAGCGCCACCATGAACAGCCTGGTCGCCTCCACCAAAGCCACCGGCGGCATTGGCGTGGTGGGCGTGTTTATCCCGCAGGATCCCGGCGCGGCCAGCGAGTTAGCCAAAGTGGGTAAAATGCCGTTCGATTTCGGCAGCTTCTGGTTTAAAGGGCAGTCGATCCGTACCGGCCAGGCCAACGTCAAAGCCTATAACCGCCAGCTAGCGCGATTGATTGCCACCGACAAAGCGCATCCGGCGAGCATTATTTCTCATCGACTGTCGCTGGCCGAAGGCCCCGAAGCGTACCGCCATTTCGACGATCGTGATGCGGGCTGGACCAAGGTGATTTTGAAACCTTAACGCATTCATAGCGCCTGTTATGCCGCATGATATTTTTGGTCGCCATTAATGGCGACCCTGTGGAGGGTGCGAAAATAATTAGAATAAAGCGCAACGGTATTTATCAGGATTAATCTTATTAATAAACCATTAAAGCTACCTTTCGGTTAAAATATCCTCGCTTTACATTCTCCTCATTAATCTCTTTAAACATCATTTCTAAACCAGACGAAATATAAATGTTTTTATGCTCTACAGTTAATAGGGTCTTAACTGGAGGAGCATGTCACATGTCGAAAGATAAAAAAGAACAGAATTTAACCCATACCGCGCCGCATAAAGGGCCAGAAACCTCTGAGCCAGGATTAGGTGATTTAGCACCGCAAGGCGGTGGACATAAACCTGCCGCTGAACCGACGCCGCCGGGCAAGCAGCCTACCGCGCCCGGCAGCCTGAAAGCGCCCGCCACGCAAAACAGCAAACTTGAGCAGCTCGATGAGTACCGCAAAAATGGCGAAAACGCCGACCTGACCACTAATCAGGGCACCCGCATCGCCAACGATCAGAACTCGCTGCGTGCCGGTTCGCGCGGGCCCACGTTGCTTGAAGACTTCATCATGCGTGAAAAAATCACGCATTTTGACCACGAACGCATTCCTGAGCGTATCGTTCATGCGCGCGGTTCGGCGGCGCACGGCTATTTCCAGCCCTACCGCTCGCTGGAAAAACTGACCAAAGCAGGTTTCCTCAGCGATGCTGAAAAAATCACACCCGTCTTCGTGCGTTTCTCCACCGTGCAGGGTGGCGCAGGATCGGCTGACACCGTGCGCGATATCCGTGGATTCGCCACCAAGTTCTATACCGATGAGGGCGTTTTTGATTTAGTCGGCAACAACACGCCAGTGTTTTTCATTCAGGATGCGCATAAATTCCCGGACTTCGTGCATGCGGTGAAACCCGAGCCGCACAACGAAATCCCGCAGGGGCAGAGCGCGCACGACACCTTCTGGGATTATGTGTCGCTGCAACCTGAAACGCTGCATAACGTCATCTGGGCGATGTCGGATCGCGGTATTCCGCGCAGCTACCGCACCATGGAAGGCTTTGGCATCCATACTTTCCGCCTGATTAACGCTGAGGGTAGAGCCACCTTCGTGCGTTTCCACTGGAAGCCGGTGGCGGGCAAAGCCTCGCTGCTGTGGGATGAAGCGCAGAAGCTGACCGGCCGCGATCCCGATTTCCATCGTCGCGATCTGTGGGAAGCGATTGAAGCCGGTGACTTCCCGGAATATGAGCTCGGCCTGCAGCTGATCCCGGAAGAGGACGAGTTCAAATTCGATTTCGACATTCTCGATGCCACCAAACTGATCCCTGAAGAGCTGGTGCCGGTCGAACTGGTCGGCAAAATGGTGCTCAACCGTAATCCGGACAACTTCTTTGCCGAGACCGAACAGGTGGCGTTCCATCCGGGCCACATTGTGCCGGGGCTGGACTTCACCAACGATCCGCTGTTGCAGGGCCGTTTGTTCTCCTACACCGATACGCAAATCAGCCGCTTGGGTGGGCCGAACTTCCATGAGATCCCGATCAACCGTCCGGTTTGCCCGTACCACAATTTCCAGCGTCAGGGCATGCATCGCACGGAAATCGATACCAATCCGGCCAACTACGAACCGAACTCCATCAACAACAACTGGCCACGTGAAGTGCCGCCAGCGGCAAAAGAGGGCGGATTCGAGAGCTATCAGGAGCGGGTGGAAGGCAGCAAGGTGCGCGAGCGTAGCCCATCGTTTGGCGAATATTACTCGCAGCCACGGCTGTTTTGGCTGAGCCAGACGGCGGAAGAGCAGCAGCATATCATCGGCGCTTATTCGTTTGAGCTTAGCAAGGTAGCGCGTCCTTACATCCGCGAACGCGTGGTCGATCATCTGCTGCAGATTGACGTCACGCTGGCGCAGGCTGTGGCCACCAATCTGGGGCTGAAGCTGAGTGATGAGCAGCTCAACACCGTTCCGCCGAAAGATGTCAACGGCCTGAAAAAAGATGACAGCCTGAGTCTGTATGCAAAACCGAGCGGCGATATCAAAGGCCGTCAGGTGGCGTTACTGCTGAGTGACGGTGTGAAAGCCGCCGACGTGCTGGCGATTCTGCAGGCGCTGAAAGCGCAGGGCGTGCATGCCAAAATTCTGGCAGCGCATATGGGACAAGTGCTGGCGGATGATGGATCGGTGCTGCCGGTTGATGCCACCTTTACCGGTCTTCCTTCGCTGACCTTTGATGCGGTGATTGTGCCGGATGGCAATATCGATGCGTTGCTGCTGAGCGGTGATGCACGCTACTTCCTGCTGGAAGCCTACAAGCATCTCAAAGCCATCGGTCTGAGCGGTGATGCACGCCGGTTTAAGGCGCAGTTCAACGTGCAGGACAACGAGGCCGAGGAAGGGCTGGTGGAAGATGTGAAAGCCGAGGGCACCTTTATGGCGGATTTCCTCTCTGTCATGGCATCCCATCGTGTCTGGTCGCGCAGCAAAAAAGCGCTGACCGTCGCAGCCTAATGCGCGGAGCGGAGTTGATTGCTCCGCCCCGTTTTCCCTGCATCTTAGGCAAAAAAAAGCCCGCTCGTAGCGGGCTGGTCGATATGCATACCGAAGTGATCGTGTAAACGCGTACTGTGTGTTGCTGCCACTCAATGTGGTGCAACCAGACTACAGTAATATTTCGCAACTGGTCATAGGAGTTATCGATGGACCGAAAAATAACCGTATTCGTCCACTGATGCGTGGTTTACCTGCTTAACTCTGTTGGTGGGGAAGACAGAGGACAACATGCAGTTTAAAAGAAAAATGGATAAGCCGGTTTCTTCTGACGGCGGTTTACTGAAAAGCATTGTGCTCTCTGGACTGCTGCTGTTGATCATCGTAGCCAGTATGAGTATCTGGACCTTGCGTGAAGACTGGCTGGCGACAGTGCGTCAGACCCAGGAATCCGCGATGAATCTGGCGTTATCACAATCGCGTCAGGCGGAAGACACCTTCCTGCAGACCGAGCTGTCGCTGCGTCAGGTACAGCGTGATCTGCAGCTACAGCTGGCAACACGCATTCAGGGCGCTGACCTGAGTAATACCATGCGCGAATTACAGCGCCGCTTACCGCAGTTACACGGCTTGTTCTACTACGATCAAGATGGCAAGTGGATCGCCACCTCCGCCCAACGCGCACCCAACAATATCAATAATTCCGATCGTGAATACTTCACTTTTCAGCGCCATAACCGGCGCAACAGCGTGCATATCGGCCCGGTGATCAACAGCCGCAGCACCGGTGATTTGGTCATCCCCGTTTCCCTGCGCGTCAGTGATGCCAGCGGTGGCTTTAAGGGCGTGCTGCTGGCCACCATCAAGGTCGATTTTTTCCGTCGCTTCTACAGCTATTACGAGCTCGGTGCGCGCGATGTGCTGGTGTTGATGCTGGCTGACAGCACGGTGCTGTACGCGCGTCCGATGCCTGACAGTTACATCGGCAAAAATCTTTCAGCCAGCCCGTTGTTTCAGGAAATGCTGGCGAAAATGGATCGCGGCAGCGGGCAGTGGAAATCGGTGCTGGATGGTCAGGCGCGGATCTTTGGTTTTGCGCGTTCCGATCGCTATCCGATTATCGTCGCCGCCGGTTACAACAGTGACGATCTGTTCCATGTGTGGGTTAACCGTCGGGCGCAGGATATTCTGCTCAGCATTATCCTGCTGCTGACCATCTTGCTGCTCGGCGTCTTCCAGCTGCGTCAGGCGCGTAGCGTGTTGCGCTATCAGCAGGAATTGACTCAGCTGCGCGACGAACTGCACAGCGCCAACCTCGCCCTGAATCAACTCGCGCACGTTGATGGTTTAACCGGTTTGGCGAATCGAAGGGAGTTTGATCGTTTCCTGCATCAAGCGCTGGCCCACGCCGCCGCCAGCGGTAAACCGCTCACGCTGATCATGATGGATATCGATTTCTTCAAGCATTACAACGACACTTACGGCCATATCGCCGGGGATAAGTGCCTGAAAGCGATCGGTGAAGTATTAGCTGCCGTGGTTGCGCGGCGCTCCGATATCGCCGCGCGCTATGGCGGCGAGGAGTTTGCGCTGATCCTGCCTGATACCCCATTCGATGAGGGCATGACGATTGCGCATCGGGTGGTTGAGGCGGTGCGCATCAGGCAGCTTGCGCATATTTCTTCGCCCAAAGGGCGGGTGACGATCAGTGCCGGCTGCGCCACCACTGCGACGTCTGCCACCCTCAGTGCGGTAAAACTGCTGGAGTACGCCGATCACGCCTTGTACCGGGCAAAGCGTGAAGGGCGTGATGATGTGAAAGGGATTAATATAGATGAATCGCAAGCGTAATTGGCTTATTCCACGGCGGGCAGCTGGTATTTGATATATTGACGCAGCGCCTCGTGCATCTGGCTATTCCTTTCGTCCTCTAAGCCGCGCTCTTCATATTCTTTCGCCAGTTGAATAATCACCTCATCATATTTCCCTTTGAAGGTGATGTTATTTACCGCCACCTGCTTAATCATTAACTCGCGCAAGGCAGCGACTTCAATCTGCAGCTGGTTTACCGTTGCTTCCAGCTCGTTTACGCGTTCTTCATTCGACATAGGTTCTCCGGATGTTATTAAGCTGTGACCGTATCAGGGGCTGAATATCGCATTCGCATGCGTGTAATTCAAGCGTGAAGCGCTTACTTCGCTACCGGCAGATCCGCCAGCCGGGTGGTGTAGGCCGGGGACAGCATCTCGCGCTTCATCGACCAGGGTTTCTGAATGCCTTGTCCGGCAAACCATAACGCACCGCGCTGGTGGGCATTCATCTTGTCGATCAGGGCCATCAGCTGGTCACTATTGTGACGCGGCTGATATTCCGCAAACAGATCAAACTGCGCCACGCCATCGCTAAAGAAATCGCCCAGCATGACGCCACCTTTCATATAACGCTTACCGGGCACCCAGATGCGATCTAAACAGTTGAGCGTGGCCTGAATAATATCGCGGCTGTCAGCGGTGGGCGTAATCAAGGTTTGGCTGGCCGCATTGGCATAATAAGGATGATGCGGATCGTGCGGACTGGTACGAATAAACGTCCCGATATGACGGCAATATTGCCGCTCGCTGCGCAATTTCTCTGCGGCACGCGCCGCGTAATTGGCAATGGCTTCGCGCATATCCTGATATTCGGTAATGCGATCGCCAAACGAGCGCGAGCAGAGGATATTTTGCCGGTTGGGAATCACCTCTTCAAACGCCAGACAAGACTCGCCACATAATTCACGCACCGTACGCTCCAGCACCACGCCAAAGTGTTTACGGATCAGCGCGGTCGGGGTTTCAGCCAATTGCAGTGCGGTGGTAATGCCCATCAGGTTGAGCTTTTTCGATAAGCGCCGGCCCACGCCCCACACCTCTTCAACCTTGACCAGTTTCATCAACTCGCGCTGACGGTGGGGCAAAGAGAGATCCATCACGTTCTCGGCTTTGGTCCAGCGTTTGGCGGCCCAGTTGGCGAGCTTGGCGAGGGTTTTGGTCGGCGCAATGCCGACACCCACGCGCAAATGGGTGTCCCGATAAATACGGTCGCGAATGTCGCGGCCTAACTGTTCGAATGTCATGCAGGCGTTGATGCCGGTGACGTCAACGAAGGCTTCGTCGATGGAATACTCATCCACGCGCGTGGAGATCAGCGCCAGCGTCTCCATCACGCGGCGCGACATATCGCCATACAACGCATAGTTAGACGAGAACACCACCACTTTGTGGCGCATCAACTCTTCGCGATGTTTGAAGTAGGGCGCGCCCATCTTAATGCCCAGCGCCTTGGCTTCTCTGCTTAGCGAAATAATGCAGCCGTCGTTGTTCGACAGCACCACAATCGGCTTGCCGCGCAGATCCGGGCGAAACACCGTTTCACAGCTGGCGTAAAACGAATTCACATCCACCAGGGCAAACATCAGCGGCCTATGGTTTTAATCACGTGTTTAACGATGCCGAAGACTTCGAACTCATCGGCGTCAGGAATGGCGATCACCGCATGCGCGGTATTCATCGGTTTGAGATGCAGGTAAGGCTGTAACATCAGCTGTTTCACGGTGAACTCGCCGGAAAGCGAAGCCACCACAATGTCACCGTGTTTGGGTTTGAGCGAGCTGTCCACCACCAGCATGTCACCCTCATTGATACCGATGTCGATCATCGAGTCACCGCTGACTCTAATGAAATAGGTTGAACTGGGGTGATCGACTAAAAAGTCGTTGAGGTCGATACGTTGTTCAACGTAGTCCTGCGCCGGGGACGGAAAGCCGCAGGGCACGCGGCTGATGAACAAAGGTAAGGCGAGAATAGCGCGGATTTCCGCGGGCTGATAAAACTGCATGGCTGCGATCTCAAATCGTTACTGTATATGTATACAGTAATGTCGAATAGGCAGTTTGATCAAGCCAGAACCCGTAATGATTTGCAAAACAGTTGGCAACAAAGGAAATTTATTTTGTGCCAAAGGGCTTACCGCTGCGCTTAAATCATCATCCCCATGATCTGCAGGGTGCTCTGCTGTGAAGCGGTGATAAACGGAATGTCTTTGATGTGCTGCATACCAAAGGCTTCGTAGAACTTACGTGCACGCACGTTATCGCCTAACACTTCCAGCCACAGGTAGCCTTCACGCTTGTCGCGCGCCTCATTGATGATGCTCTCGAACATCCAGCGGCCGTAGTTTTTGCCGGTTTCTTCTGGATTGAGGTAGAGCTTGTTGAGCAACGCGCCGCTCATGCCGGAATCCGGCACTGGTGTGTTCCAGGTGACTTTGGCGAAGCCAATCGGCTTGTCGGTCTCGGCGATCAGCCAGCTCTCATTGGGCGCCGCGAGGCTGCTATTCAGCTCTGCCAGACCGTATTCCTTGTCGATAAAGGCATCCAGTTCGTCTGCGGAAACCCACATATGTTTGAAATGCGCACTGTAGGTCATGCGGCCCAGCAGGTGCAGCAGCTCTGCATCCTCTGCCGTGGCTTTGCGTATGGTGAACTCCATGCCAGATTTCCTTGCTTAATGCTTGTTATTAATCACGTCGTCGGTGCGAGCAGAGGCCACCGAAGGGCAGTTACCATAACGTGTTAGTAACAAAAACCCAAGATAACCAGAGCTGTCTGTTAACAAGGTGCCAGGCCGATGATCTATAATGAAGAGTGAGAAGCAAGCGTAAGCCCATATTCTCAGGAGGTAGAAGATGTCAGATTCGCAACCTAAAATTATCGGCGAAGCGGCCTATGCATTACTGGTGCGCCGTGAGGAAGTCAGCGTTTCCTCACTGCTGGCAGAGCTCGCGCGCATGGCGAGAAAAGAGCAAAACAGTCAACAGCAGCAGCGTATTGCCCAGGCGCAGCAATGGTTGCTCACGCACCGTCAACCGGCGGGCAACGATAATCGCGTCCATTCAGCATTGCGCGGATTGAGTCGCCAGGAAGGCAGTGTCAGAATGCCTTCGGCCGATGCCGACGACAATTGACCATCCCAACCGGCTCACGCGTCGATGACTTTCGGCGCGGAGCGCACAGATTTGGAAATAAAAGCTTTCTAATTGTCCTAATTCACACTTCTTAGCACTTTTTGCAACAAAACCTGCCTGATATCTTGAGTAAGCTCCTTGTACAGCTTTTTGCTATCTGTACAACTTTACTTAGGTCAAATGATCTAACTTTTTCATTTATTGGGGTCAATTATGCGTCAGAACGGATACACGCCGAGTTCAGTCGAGGCCATTGCCAACTATTTCAGCAAAGCGTCGCTGCCATCGCAGCAGGAAACCTTGGGTCAGATCGTGGTTGAAATCTTACGCGAAGGCCGTAACCTCAACCGCAAATCGCTATGCACCAAGCTGCTGCGCAGACTGGAACTGGCCGCCAATGCTGAAGAAGAGCATCACTATCATCAGCTGATTGGCTTGTTATTTGAACGTGAAAGCTGAGAGCCAGTCAGACGTCAAACTTGTACAAGTATTAAAATTTTACTCTGAATACGCTCCCACACTGGTTTCGCCCCGCACCGGGGCGAAGCGGCGGTCAGAGATTCGTTATGAAAATTCGTTATGAATAGAAGTGAACACCAGAAAATAATCGATGAAATTATTGGCGAAGCGGCGCTGGCGCTGTTGCAGCGTACGGGCCCGGTCAATACGCAAGCGCTGTTGAATCAGCTGATGCTGATGAAGCAGCAGAGCAATGACGAAGAGCAGCGTGCAGCGATTACTGCCGCCATCACCGATGTACGCAACAGTATTTCGGCGGGAAAAAAGCTGCGCGAAGAGCAGCCGCAAAGCGACAACGTTCTTCAGCTGTTTGGTAACAACCAACAGTCTGGTAACAATCGTAAACATTGACTGATTGGCTCGCATTTAGGCACTGTAAATTCGAGCGTAGATACAATCACGGGACTGGAATCATGTCGGAAAATCACAACCTCTACGCTGCACTGCCTGACACCGAACTGGCAGAGCATTTTCGCAATGCAGACAGTACGTTAAGAAACGAAGCTGCCGTATTGGATAGGGTTATCCGCCACGTGCTGGCCACGGAAGGGCGCGTCAGTAATAAATCGATTATTCTCTGTTTGATTATGGCGCTGGAAACCGCAGAAGGTGATGCTGAAGCTGATGTGCTGCGCAAAACACTGGAAATTGTGGTGGGTTACACGCCTGACGACGCCTGATATTCCTCTCTGTCCCCCGCGCGGGGACAATGAATTAAACCTTTCTGGCGAGAGCTAATCGGCGCTTCGCTTTGCCAATATTAATTCTGTGCAACCAGGTGCGAAACTGTTTTAACTGGACGTGTGAAGCGACATCAGTTGAAAGCGTGCAAATATACAGCTGGCTTTGGGTATGATTATTAGTGCCGGTCGCGTAAATTTCGCTTTTATTATCACGCTGTTGCAGTTCAATTCCCGTGAAGTGTAAATTCCCCCACAGCTGTAAAGTGTCCTCGAACTTTTTAAAGTCCATCATGATGCCCTTATTATTTTGATTTATTATGGAATGTTGCTGGCTCCGTGCAACATAAAGCAATTGCACGATAAAGCCAGCATCTTTGAATAGTAAATTTAGGGATAGTCGCGTTTGGGCGCGGATTTTCGCATCCACTTGCGTTTATTACCGCTTTGCTTATCCATCGCTAATGCGCTGGCGCTGGCCGGATCAAACAGCGACAAACTCTCTATTTGATGCACCATAATCACTTTACGAAACTCAAGGGCACTTTTAGGTGCGGACGAGAAATCAATGTTGTGATTGTGGTACCACAGACTGTAATTATGCTCGATCGCCAGATTGAGCGTGCGTGAATCACGATAGCCGCTCAGCATCGGGATCAACACAATGTTGGCAGTGTTTGGATATTCAAAGGTCGCCGCGTGAATCATGCCGATATAGATACGGCGCGATTTCAGTGTGACCCACGCCAGCTCGCCTTCTTCCATACATTGCAATAGCAACTGTTCAATGCCGTTGGAGCGGGAAAGGCGTTGATACAACTCCTTGCGTCCACCGGCGTTGAGCCGGGCGCTGACCGCCCAGTTGGAGCGATACATACAGAACAGGATGGCAAAGGCCAGCATCAGCACCACCGGGGCCTGAATGCCTAAAAAGCTCCACGTCATGAAATCGACGTTCCAGTGCACATTCTCCGCCGAGGTCAGCGCAAACGCATTGTTCACGCCCGATGCGGCCAGCAGAATCAGCCAGATAATCGCGGTGGCCAGCACGCCTTGCAGCACAAATATGCAGCCATACAGCGCAATGAGAAAATAGACATCCCAGCCAAAGGAACGCTTAATTTTTAAACGGCTCGACATGTCGCGGCTGGTATACCAATAGCCGCAAACCATCATCACCATAAATATCGCCGTGCCCATTTAAATATCCTTTAATGTGCTGACATGATGGGCAAAATCGCGCTGCACTTCAGGACTCAACGCATTAACCGAAGCGTTACCATCTTCATCAATAATAATTCTGTCGCCTTCCTCAATCGATTCCTGAATGTCCTGGCGCGTCATGACTTGCACTAATGACTCCGGGCTACCGAACAGGGAAGTTAAAAAACCAAACATCATCAAGCCATCCTTATTATTTATGCCAGCGTCAACTATGGCACATCCCTCAACAACCCAGCCGCGTAACTGAAATGAAAGGGCGTTTTCCGGATTAATCTGCCAGGTCGCCGTTTAGGGCGACCTGTGATAATTACTGATTGGTAAGCGGCGTTTTACTGCCGGGTTCCGCGCCGGTAATCGGATTGGTATCGGGCTGTGAAGCGGTGCGTGTTGCCAGCGTATCCAGATCGCTCAGCTGTTTTGACGGCAGCGTCACGCTGGCGGAGCCATCACCACCATCCACTGCGGGCTGCGGGTCGGCGACATAGTCGAAGTTCTCATCCGAATTCCAGCTACCGCGAATATCGTCACCCTGAGACATGTTGTAGTAGGTGTGCGCATACTTCTCGATCGGCGGCAGTTTGCCCGGTGGGAAGTTGTTGTGGATGGAGTAGAGCGCTTTTTCAAACGACAGCTGATGCGCCACTTCGCGCGTCATCAGGAAGCCTAGCGCATCTTTCACGCCCACGTCATCGGTGAGGTTGATCAGGCGTTCGTAGAGGATTTTGGCGCGCGCTTCGGCCGCGATGTTGGAGCGCAGATCCGCTGTCACTTCGCCAATGGTATCAATGTAAGCCGCTGTCCAGGGCACGCCCGCGGAGTTGGTTAATGCCGGGCCGCCGCCGTACAGAATCGATGTCAGATGGCTGTCATTGCCCGCGCCGGTGATGGAGCGATAAAGATCGCCTTGCTCTTCGCTGCCTTCCGCCAGTTCGCCTTTGGCACCTTTATTCAGCATGCCAACCAGCGAACCGATAATTTCCAGATGGCTCAACTCTTCAGTCGCGATATCCATCAGCATCTCGCGACGACCCGCATCTTCATCACTTAAGCCCTGCATGAAATAGCGCATCGCAGCGGCTAATTCGCCCTGCGGACCACCAAACTGCTCGAGTAATAAATTGGCCAGACCGGGATTGGGCGCATTAACGCGCACGGTATATTGCAACTGCTTTACATGTCGAAACATAGCTCACCTCAAAAAATAAAATAAACGGAGAAAGGGAATTAATTCTGATGTTTAAAAATAAATAACGATAAGAAATGGAGGAGGGAAGGAGTGAATTTAGCCTTGTACTCATCAACTGCATGCCGCCTCATTAATACTAAACGGGCATCCCATTGCTGCAAGCGCACCGGGTTAAATTAATTTTATTTTAAGCCGCGAGATAAATATTATTTTAAAGGGTGAATGTTGGCATGAATTAAATAAGCGCGTCGTTCTGGTGCGCATAAATGCGCACCTACAAAACACGTCGGTCGCCATTAATGGTGACCTGGTTAACGCCTAATCAGAACAACTCACGATACAGCGCAGCGATCATCGTCACGCTGCACTCCCGCGGATTGCCCGGCGTACACACATCGGCGAAAGCTGCGGTGGCAAGCGCATCCACATCCTGCTCCTGCATGCCGATATCACGTAGTCTGAGCGGAATACCGATATCGTGGTTTAGGGTGATCACCGCATCAATGGCCAGCGCACGGGCATCGGCTAATGAACAGCTATAGGCACCTTCCATGCCCAGCGCATGGGCGATATCGCGGTACTTCTCGCCGGTATGCTCGGCATTGAACGCCATGATATGCGGCAGCAGAACCGCATTGGCGATGCCGTGCGGCGTGCCATAAAACGCGCCCAGCGGATGCGCCATACCGTGCACCAGACCCAAGCCAACATTCGAGAAGCCCATTCCGGCGATGTACTGACCGAGCGCCATATCCGCCACGCCCGCAGGCACGCCTTTAACCGAATCACGCAGCGAGCGGCCAATAATTTCAATCGCTTTGAGATGGAACATGTCGGTCAGTTCCCACGCGCCGCGCGTGATGTAGCCTTCAATGGCGTGCGTCAGCGCATCGACGCCGGTCGCCGCTTTCAGGCTGGCGGGCATGCTGGCCATCATGTCGGGATCGATAATGGCAATCGCCGGGATATCGTGCGGGTCGTAGCAGACGAACTTGCGCTTCTTCTCTTCATCGGTGATGACGTAATTGATGGTCACTTCCGCTGCGGTGCCGGAAGTAGTCGGCACCGCAATGATCGGTACGGAGGGATTGCGCGTGGCGGCGCCGCCTTCCAGCATGCGCACGTCACTGAACTCGGGATTGGCAATCATCATGCCAATAGCTTTACAGGTATCCTGCGGCGAGCCGCCGCCCACCGCGATCAGATAATCGGCGCCCGAACGACGAAAAGCCTCGACGCCCGCATGCACCACCTCAACGGTAGGATTGGGGATCACCTCATCATAGATGGCGAAACTGAGGTCGTGCTGCGCCAGCAGATCGGTGATGCGGGTGGCGACAGAAAACTTGATCAAATCCTTGTCGGTCACCACCAACGCTTTGTTAAAACCGCGTTTGTGAATCTCATCGACAATAGAATTAATCGCGCCCGCACCGAAATAGGCGGTCTCATTGAGGATCATTCTGTTAATCATATTAATTACCTTCACGTAGATGCCAGATTTAAGATTTTTCGATTAAATTCATCAAGATAAGAAGATTTAACCGTATCCAGATTTACGTGGTAATGACGATACAGATATTGCGTTGCCTCAATAAAATCGCGGTTTCCATTGAGTCGAATAAATGGAAGGAATCATGAACCTAAACGCATCGTCTCGGCACGCTTCGCCGTGTCGTAAACATATTGCAGCATCGGTTCCAGGTCGGTGTCGGGTCCTGAGCTGATGATCTTGGCGCGCAGCCACTCAATCTCGCTGGTGATATCCGGCGGGAAAATGGTGTTGTTCTGCGCATTACGCAGCCATTTCAGCAGGAAGTTATTCTTGCCGCGCACGCCGCCAGACTTCTTCGTTTTGGCGTTGATTTTCAGGGCGACCAGAATGCAGTAATAGAAGTGAACGCGTTGGCTGTAGCTTTGCGGGATCATCTTCGCTCACCTGCCGCGACAAGTGAAAAATGTGATGTCGATCGGTTTTCCATTATCCGGATTCCTGCCTGAATGGGTCTAACAGCCGTGATCAATGCCGATCAGGGCGCTATTTCCGCGCTGTAGCCGCACGGTAAACGCACCATATGATAATCCTCGCGGCGGATGCAAGTCGGCATAATCCGGGAATTGAGGCGGGAGAAGGGCGTTATCAACGCTAAAAAATAAGCGAAACGGCTGAAAAAGCGCTGAGGCGATTCTTTTGCGGCATAAGCCTTAAAACGGCCACTTATCCTATAGCCAGGCCGCGCGTATCTGGCAATATCGTGATCTGCGTCTACACTTAATTCTGACGATGTTCGCAGTCAGCCTGGCGAGTGAGTTTAAATGATGTTTGTTTGTGGAGTGTTATCTATCGAAATTCCGTGTTATCTGCAAAACCTCCTCGCACACACTTCTGCGGTAGCAACCGCCTCGATCACCCAGCCAGCCTCCGAACATCCTGTAATGACAAATTCCACAAGACAGGAGAAGAGTCGTGACCTCCGCGGTTAATCACAACAGCACCTTGCCGTCATTAAGTGGCGGACTCTACGCCTTCTTTTTTGATGTAGACGGCACGCTGGCAGCGATTCAGTCGCAGCCCGAGTCGGTCTCCATTCCCGCTCCGGTACGCCAGCTGCTGCAACACATTTCCAATCTTAGCCACGGCGCCTTAGCGCTGGTTTCCGGCCGTCCGATTGCGCAACTCGACGCCTTAGTCGCGCCACTCGAAGCCCCCGCCGCGGGCGTGCACGGTGCAGAACGCCGCGATGCGGCGGGCCGCGTGCATCGCCACAGCTTGCCGGGGGATATTGCGCAAACACTGCAAACTGAACTGCAGCAGACGCTGGATCAGTGGCCCGATACGCTATTAGAAGTGAAAGGCATGGCATTTGCGCTTCACTATCGCAATGCGCCGCAGTACGAAAACGCCATTATGCAGCTGGCCGAAGACGCCGTTGCACGCTTTCCCGAGCTGGCGCTTCAGCCAGGTAAATGCGTGGTGGAACTGAAGCCGCAAGGCATTGATAAAGGCGCTGCCGTACGTGAGTTCATGCAGGAAGCACCCTTTGCCGGACGCATTCCGGTATTTGTGGGAGACGACCTGACAGATGAAAAAGGATTCCTCGTGGTAAATGCCATGCAGGGGATCTCTGTCAAAGTCGGTGAAGGGGCCAGCCATGCACGCTATCGCCTCAACAGCGTTGAGGCCGTATGGCACTGGCTTGAACAACTATTATTACAACTAGAACATGACAATGTTGGTAAGGAGTTTAGGTTATGAGTCGTTTAGTCGTCGTATCTAACCGTATCGCGATCCCCGATGGTAGCAAGGCCAGCGCAGGCGGGCTTGCTGTCGGTATTTTAGATGCACTGCGAGATACCGGTGGATTATGGTTTGGCTGGAACGGAGAGATCAGCGAATTCTCGGGTGAAGAAGAGGATGAAGAACTTACGCAGATCGAAAAAGACGGCATCACCTATGCGTCACTGCCGCTTAATCAAAACGATTATGATCAATATTATCTCCAGTTCTCCAATACCGTGATTTGGCCGGCGTTCCACTATCGCCTCGATCTGGTGCAGTATCAGCGCGAAGCCTGGGATGGCTACTGCCGCGTCAATACTTTGCTGGCGCAGCGCCTTAAACCGCTGCTGAAGCCCGACGATATTCTGTGGATCCACGATTATCATCTGCTGCCGTTTGCCGCCGAGCTGCGCAAGCAGGGCATTAATAACCGCATCGGATTCTTCCTGCATATCCCGTTCCCGACGCCAGAGATCTTCAATGCTCTGCCGCCGCATCAGGAGCTGCTGGAGATGCTGTGCGACTACGATCTGCTGGGCTTCCAGACAGAATCTGACCGCGTAGCTTTCCTTGATAGCCTGAGCCAACTGACGCAGCTGCAGAATAAAGGAGAGAAGAAGCATCGCGCCTTCGGTAACACCTTTATGACTGAGGTCTATCCGATTGGTATTGAGCCGGACACCATCAAAGAGATGGCGGAAGGACCGCTGCCACCGAAAATGGCGGCGATGAAACGCGATTTGGGCGATCTGCAGAATATCATCGCCTGTGAACGCCTGGATTACTCTAAAGGATTGCCGGAGCGTTTCCTGGCCTTCGAAGCCCTGCTGGAGAATTTCCCGCAGCACCGCGGCAAAATTCGCTACTCGCAAATTGCGCCCACCTCGCGCGGCGATGTGCAGGCTTATCAGGACATCCGTCACCAGCTGGAAACGGAAGCGGGGCGCATCAACGGTAAATACGGCACGCTGGGCTGGACGCCGCTCTATTACCTCAATCAGCACTTTGATCGTCGTCTGTTAATGAAGATCTTCCGTCTCACCAACGTCGGCTTGATTACGCCGCTGCGTGACGGCATGAATCTGGTGGCGAAAGAGTATGTAGCAGCGCAGGACCCGGATAACCCTGGCGTGTTGGTGTTGTCACGATTTGCCGGTGCGGCCAATGAGCTGACTTCCGCGCTGATCGTCAATCCGTACGATCGAGATGACGTGGCGGCGGCGCTCGATCGCGCGTTGACCATGCCGCGTACCGAACGTATCTCGCGTTATAACGACATGATGGCGGTGTTGCGCAAACAGGATATTTCACACTGGCGTGAAAGCTTCCTGAAAGATTTAAATACTTTGCCGGTACGCAGTGACGATCACGGTACGGTAAATAAAGTCGCTACCTTTCCGAAATTAGCGTAACGCTTAATTGCGCGATACATTGCGCCGCTACGGTAAATGCTAACATTGGGTGCTTTGCTCACTTATTGCACACTTCCGTAGCGGCGCGATTTATCGCGCCTCTTTGAATTTACGCTCCGCTGCACAGCGTTTTCACGCGCCACTGTAACTTCTCGAAATCGATTTCATTTCTTAAAGCGCTAATGCGCTGACTCATCAGCAAAAAGCGCACGATTTGGTTAAAAAGCACACAAACGAAAGGCAAAAAGAGCTTTTTTCCCTCGCAACCCTAAAGATCTCAGGTGGTGCGCCGATAGTCATCGTGGAGCAAACCGAAAAATGCCTATTCATTCATTTCTCTAATGTAACGCCCTGTTACATCCCCTGCCGTGCGCTAAACACTCCCTACAATCCACTAACAGTTCCCTTGCGCTCTGCGCCCAGACTTCACGCTTCGCTAGCGTCTCGCTTTACGGCACATGGGCAATATTCCCTGTAAGTGATTAATTTAGAAGCGAATAGTTTTATGCTAATTCAGAGTATTATGCTGCATATAATCCTTTATATGGCGTGTTATAGCACCCTAATTGCCATAGAACAGATAACTGATCGCGTTGTAATGACAATCTTCCGCACAGCCTAAAATCCGCCTTACTTCAGCAAACTATTAAGGAAATAATCAGAAATCGCGCAAAAAATGGACAACAGAAAAGCGCTGCTGAAGGTTTAGAGAAAAAATTTGCCTTAAAAGTGTGACGTAGATCACACTTTATCTAAAATTTCGCGCCACTCACGTTGTATGTCGAAATCAGACAATATAGATTTGCCTTGTTTTCAGATTAGTCTTAAAAAACTGTAAGCAGACGTCACGGAAGATGGTTACAACTCAAGCAAAGAATGGCCTGGAGTTTTGATTACTACAGATCAGTGTCCTGACGAAAAGTGCAACAGTCAGGAGCACGTTGGCTCAAGCCTGATTATTTTTTGCCATCTTTAGATTTACCAACCAGCAGCCCGAACCATAGAACAATTTAATTCTGTGGCCGTATATGTGTCGCGTCTATCAGGATGGAAAAAAATGGGTACATCAGAATTACTAAAACATATATATGACATCAATCTGTCATATTTGCTCCTTGCTCAGCGTTTAATTAACCAGGAAAAAGCTTCAGCAATGTTTCGTTTAGGCATCGATGAATCGATGGCTGATGCATTGTCGCAATTAACTTTACCTGAGATGGTAAAATTAGCGGAAACCAACCAACTGGTTTGCCAGTTCCGATTTACCGATCACAACCATATTAATCGCCTCACTCAAGAGTCACGTGTGGATGACTTACAGCAAATCCACACCGGTATTTTATTATCCAGCCGTCTCCTGCGAAATGCGTCTAAAGATGACGTCTCTGCGAAGAAGAGGGCCGTTTAATGACCGAAAAAAGTATTGTTCAGGAAGCGCGTGATATTCAGCTGGCCATGGAGCTGATTACATTGGGCGCACGACTGCAAATGCTGGAGAGTGAAACTCAGCTGAGCCGTGGTCGCCTGATTAAACTCTATAAAGAGTTGCGTGGTGCGCCACCACCGAAAGGTATGCTGCCATTCTCTACCGATTGGTTCATGACCTGGGAACAAAATATTCACTCTTCTATGTTCTGTAACGCCTGGCAGTTCTTGCTGAAAACCGGCTTGAACAGTGGCGTTGAAGCGGTAATCAAAGCTTATCGCTTGTATCTTGAGCAGTGTCCGCAATCGGACGAGGGCCCGCTGTTGGCGCTAACGCGTGCATGGACCCTGGTGCGATTCGTTGAAAGTGGCATGCTGGAACTGTCTGACTGTAAGTGCTGTGGTGGCAGCTTTATTAACCACGCTCATCAGCCCATCGGCAGCTTTGTCTGCAGCCTGTGCCAGCCGCCATCACGTGCCGTAAAAAGACGTAAACTTTCTGCAGATTCTGCCGATACCTTTCCACAACTGCTGGATGAACAGGTTAAACGCGCCGTTTAAGTTTGTTCGCATCGTGGAAAACATCCAGCAGCGGTTAATACCGCTGCTTTTTTTTTGCCTGCGATCAACGAATAACACCTGCGGCTCTCTGGCTTAACTTCCATCAACACGTTACGGACGTAAGGATTTTTTGTGCTGATAATTCTGGGTTATATCGTGGTCGTCGGCTCCGTGTTGGGCGGCTACGCGATGGTCGGCGGACATTTAGGCGCGCTTTATCAACCGGCGGAGCTGATCATTATCGGCGGTGCCGGTATTGGTGCCTTTTTAGTCGGCAATAATGGCAAATCGATTAAGAAAACATTAAAAGCGCTGCCATTGTTAATGCGCGGCTCGAAATATAACAAAGCCGTATACATGGATTTAATGGCGCTGCTTTATCGCCTGATGGCGAAATCCCGTCAGCAAGGCATGTTGTCATTAGAACGTGACATTGAAGATCCCAGCCAGAGTGAAATTTTCGCTAACTATCCGCGTATTTTGTCCGATAAACAGTTAGTCGATTTTATTACCGATTATTTGCGTTTGATGGTCAGCGGAAATATGAACGCCTTCGAAATTGAAGCGTTGATGGATGAAGAGATTGAGACCTACGAGCACGAGTGTGAAGTCCCCGCGCAAAGTATCTCGGCGGTGGGTGATGGCTTACCGGCTTTCGGTATTGTCGCGGCGGTAATGGGCGTGGTGCACGCACTGGCGTCAGCCGACCGTCCGGCGGCCGAATTGGGTGCGTTAGTGGCCCATGCGATGGTCGGTACCTTCCTCGGAATTTTACTGGCCTACGGCTTTATCTCTCCGCTGGCGTCGGTGCTGCGCCAGAAATGTGCCGAAACCACCAAGATGATGCAGTGCGTGAAGGTGACGTTGCTCTCCAGCCTCAACGGTTACGCACCGCAAATCGCGGTGGAATTTGGTCGTAAAACGCTTTACTCCGCTGAACGTCCGTCGTTCTCGGAGCTGGAAGAGCACGTGCGTAACGCCAAGAACCCGGCGAAACAAACTTCGGATGAGAATTCATGAAAGCAGGCAATCGCCCCATTGTGCTGGTTAAAAAGCGCAAACATAAAGGTCACCATGGGAGCCACGGTTCGTGGAAGATTGCCTATGCCGACTTTATGACGGCGATGATGGCGTTCTTTATGGTGATGTGGTTGCTCTCCATCTCCAGCCCCAAAGAGTTGGTCCAGATTGCGGAATACTTTAAAACGCCGCTGAAAGTGGCGTTGACCGGCGGTCAGCGCAGCAGCGACAGCGAAAGTCCGATCCCCGGCGGCGGCGATGATCCGACGCAGCAGAAGGGTGAAGTGAAGAAGATTGTCGATATGGATGCGCAGAAGAAGAAGCTGGAGGAGATCCGCCTGAATCGCCTGCGTGAAAAGCTCGACCAGCTGATTGAAGCCGACCCGCGTCTGAAAGCGCTGCGTCCGCATCTGATCATCAACATGGTCGAAGAGGGACTGCGCATTCAGATTATCGATAGCCAGAACCGCCCGATGTTTAAAACCGGCAGCGCGGACGTGGAGCCTTACATGCGCGATATCCTGCGCACTATCGCGCCGGTGCTGAATGATATTCCGAACAAAATCAGCCTCGCGGGTCACACCGATGATTTCCAGTATGCCAACGGCGATCGTGGCTACAGCAACTGGGAACTGTCGGCGGATCGTGCCAATGCCTCACGGCGCGAGCTGGTGATTGGTGGCCTCGACGGCGCCAAAATGCTGCGTGTGGTCGGTATGGCCGACACCATGAAGCTGAAAAACCGTGGTGCTAATGATGCAGTCAACCGCCGCATTAGCCTGCTGGTGTTGAATCACGACACCGAAGCGGCGATTGAAAAAGAGAATGCCGAGAGCGATGCCGTTCAGGTGAGCGACCCGGCGCAAATGATTCCCAACATTACCGCACCCGCTGTACCGGCTGCGTCGACTGCTCCAACAGGTTCCACTGCAACACCGGCTGCGCCGGCTGCTGCAACGGCCCCTGCGGCAGCGGCGACGCCCACGGCGAGCGCGGTGACACCAGACCAACCCTCACAGCCGAGGTGATCCCGTGAGCATGGACATCAGCGATTTTTACCAGACGTTTTTCGATGAAGCCGATGAGCTGTTAGCGGATATGGAGCAACACCTGTTGGGACTTGATCCCCAGGAGCCCGATTCCGAGCAGTTGAATGCCATCTTCCGCGCCGCCCACTCCATCAAGGGCGGAGCCGGTACGTTTGGCTTTACGGTTTTACAGGAAACCACCCACATCCTGGAAAACATTCTGGATGGTGCGCGCCGCGGCGAGATGCAGCTCAGCACCGATATCATCAACCTGTTTTTGGAAACCAAAGATATTATGCAAGAACAGCTCGATGCCTATAAAACGGCGCAGGAGCCGAATGCAGAAAGCTTTAAATATATCTGCGAAGCGCTGCGTCAGCTGGCATTGGAAGCGAAAGGCATTGCGCCTGAAGCGCCCAAAGTCGCCGAAGTGGTTGAGATCGCAGCACCAATTTCGGCCGCAGGTCTGCGCCTGCAACTGGTTGACCTGAAAGAGAAAGAGCCGGAGCTGATGCTGGAGGAGCTCGGCAATCTCGGTACCGTCAGTAACGTAGTGAAAGGCGCCAATTCGCTGGACGTTACCATTGATGGCGTCGGCAAAGATGACATCGTCGCGGTGCTCTGTTTTGTGCTGGATGAAGCACAGATTCACTTCCCGACAGGCGCGGCGGCCGTTGCCGACGCCCCGGTTGCTGAAGTGGCTGCTGAACCGGTGCAAACCGCCACCGTCACCGATATTACGCCAGCGGTGAAGCGCGAACCTAAACGTGCCGCCGCACCGGCTAAAGGCAGCGAATCCAGCAGCATCCGTGTTGCCGTCGAGAAAGTGGACCAGCTGATTAACCTGGTTGGCGAACTGGTGATCACCCAATCGATGCTGGCACAGCGCTCCGGTGCGCTGGATCCGGTGGCGCACGGCGACCTGCTGAACAGCATGGGTCAGCTGGAGCGTAACGCCCGCGATCTGCAGGAATCGGTGATGTCGATTCGTATGATGCCGATGGAGTACGTCTTCAGCCGCTTCCCGCGTCTGGTCCGCGATTTGGCCAGCAAGCTGGGCAAAGAAGTGGAGCTGACGCTGCTCGGCAGCTCAACCGAGCTGGATAAGAGCCTGATTGAACGCATCATCGATCCGTTAACGCACCTGGTGCGTAACAGCCTCGATCACGGTATCGAAACTCCGGAAAAACGTCTGGCTGCGAATAAAACCGCCGTCGGCAACCTGACGCTGTCGGCGGAACATCAGGGCGGCAACATCTGCATCGAAGTGATCGATGACGGTGCCGGTCTAAACCGCGAACGTATTCTGGCTAAAGCGCTGTCGTCTGGCCTGCCGGTCAGCGACAGCATGAGCGATGAAGAAGTCGGCATGCTGATCTTCGCGCCGGGCTTCTCCACCGCTGAGCAGGTCACCGATGTGTCGGGCCGTGGCGTGGGCATGGACGTGGTGAAAAGGAATATTCAGGAGATGGGCGGTCACGTCGAAATCTCCTCGAAGCAGGGCAAGGGCACCACCATTCGCATCCTGCTGCCGCTGACGCTGGCGATCCTCGACGGCATGTCAGTACGCGTCGCTAACGAAGTGTTCATTCTGCCGCTCAACGCGGTGATGGAATCGCTGCAGCCAACCGCAGAAGAGCTGAAACCGCTGGCCGGTGGCGAGCGCGTGCTGGAAGTGCGTGGCGAATATCTGCCGCTGGTAGAACTGTGGAATGTGTTTGAGGTGCAGAACGCCAAAACCGACGCCACGCAAGGCATTGTGGTGATTCTGCAAAGCGCAGGCCGTCGCTATGCGCTGCTGGTCGATCAGCTGATTGGTCAGCATCAGGTGGTAGTGAAAAACCTTGAAAGCAACTATCGCAAAGTGCCGGGCATCTCTGCCGCCACCATTTTAGGCGATGGTAGCGTGGCGCTGATTGTGGATGTCTCAGCACTGCAATCGTTGAACCGTGAAAAGCGTGTGGCCGGTGCCGCAGCGTAATAGATAACGAAAGGGTAAAAAAATGACTGACATGGCAACCGTGACCAAAATCGCTGGCGAAACCGTGGGCCAGGAATTCTTAGTTTTCACACTGGGTGACGAAGAGTACGGCATCGACATTCTGAAAGTGCAGGAGATTCGCGGTTACGATCAGGTAACCCGCATCGCCAACACGCCGGAATTCATCAAAGGCGTCACCAACCTGCGCGGCGTGATCGTGCCGATCATCGACCTGCGCGTGAAGTTCTCGCAGCCGGATGTGGTGTACAACGAGAACACCGTGGTGATCGTGCTGAATCTTGAGCATCGCGTGGTGGGCATCGTGGTGGATGGCGTTTCTGATGTGCTGTCGCTGACGCAAGAGCAGATTCGTCCTTCACCGGAGTTCGCGGTCACCATGTCCACCGAGTACCTGACCGGTCTGGGCGCGCTGGGTGAACGTATGCTGATTCTGGTCGATATCGAAAAGCTGCTGAGCAGCGAAGAGATGGCGCTGGTGGATAACCTGCGTACTGCATAGTTCCCGTAACGGGCCGCGCTGCTGCGGCCCGTTATCATTACATACATTAATTAATTCCTTACAAATCAACAATAAATCCGCAAAAAAACGCTGTAATATCCCTCAATCTTCTCCGCCCCTGGTCGATAACCGATCGGTACGATTTTTTCCTTCATTTTCCAGGGCAAACTATGTTTACGAGAATCCGCGTTGTCACCAGCTTATTGCTGGTGTTGTTAGTGTTTGGCTTTTTACAGCTGGCATCCGGCTCACTGTTTTTTAAAGCGCTAAGCGATGACAAAAACAGTTTTAACGTTTCACAACTGGCGAGCAAAAACACCGCCGCCATCAACGACGCCTACATGAGCCTCAATCAGAGCCGTGTGGTGTTAACCCGCATTCAGCTGCGCATGGCAACCAGCAAACTGACCGGTACCGAAGCGGATATCGCCGGTTTGTACGGCGACAGCAAAGCCTTCCAGAAAGAGGCCGCCGATAACTACCAGCTGTTTAAAGCGACGCCGGACACGCCGGGACAGGATGCCGCGCTCAACAAACGTCTCGATCAAACCTATACCGCCTATGCCAGCGCGCTAGGCCAGTTGCAGGACGCGTTGGTCGCAAAAGATCTCGATCAGGCAGCCAAAGCGCCGGTTGCGCCAAGCCAAAACGCCTTCCTGAAAGAGTACCGCCAATGGCGTGCCGATCAGGATCGCCTGACTGCGGCGGGCGTCGAAGCCAACAGCTCAGCCTACGATCACATGATCTGGCTGTTAGGCGCGGTGCTGGCGATTGTGGTGGCGGTGATTGTGCTGTGCTGGTTTGGCATGCGCAAAATCCTCATCAAGCCGCTTAATGAGAATATCCAGCATATCCAGCACATTGCGCAGGGCGATTTGACGCAGCGCATCGCGGTCGAAGGACGCAACGAAATGAGCCAACTGGCGGAAAGCCTGCATGAGATGCAGCAGTCGCTGGTGCGCACGGTGAGTGATGTGCGTGACGGTTCGGATGCCATCTTTACCGGAGCGAGCGAAATCTCTGCGGGCAACAACGATCTCTCGGCACGTACCGAAGAGCAGGCGGCTTCCCTGGAGCAGACCGCCGCCAGCATGGAACAGCTGACCGCCACCGTGAAGCAGAACGCCGAAAACGCGCGTCAGGCGTCGCAGCTGGCGTTGAGTGCTTCCGAAACCGCGCAGAAGGGCGGTGATGTGGTGCAAGGCGTGGTTCGTACCATGAGCGATATCGCCGGCAGTTCGAAGAAGATCGCCGACATCACCAGTGTTATCGATGGCATCGCGTTCCAGACCAATATTCTGGCGCTGAACGCGGCGGTAGAGGCGGCGCGCGCCGGTGAGCAAGGCCGTGGCTTTGCGGTGGTCGCGGGTGAAGTCCGTAATCTGGCCCAGCGCAGCGCGCAGGCGGCGAAAGAGATTAAAGGGTTGATTGAAGACTCCGTCAGCCGCGTGAACAGCGGATCTGAATTGGTCGGCACCGCCGGTGAGACCATGAGCGATATCGTTAATGCGGTAACGCGCGTCACAGACATCATGGGTGAAATCGCCTCGGCGTCGGATGAGCAGAGCCGTGGTATCGATCAGGTTGGCCAGGCGGTAACGGAGATGGATCGCGTGACGCAGCAGAACGCCTCGCTGGTGGAAGAGTCTGCGGCGGCGGCGGCCTCGCTGGAAGAGCAGGCCAGTCGCCTGAGCCAGTCGGTGGCGGTGTTCCGCGTACCGCGCGCGGCACACGCGCAGCCGCAGGCCAGAAGCGGCGTGCGTCATCCGCAGATCGCACCAGCCACGCTCGGCACACCGCGTAAAGCGCTGACCGGCGCGGCTGGGGACAGCAACTGGGAAACGTTTTAAGTTTCGGAGTGGTCGGTCCCTCACCCCGGCCCTCTCCCGCACGCGGGAGAGGGAGACGCTGCCCCATGCAGGCTCGATCGGTTCCCTCTCCCACTTGTGGGTGTACAGTCCGGGGACATGGTAGACAGGTGTTCGGGGACATGGTGAACACTTTTTAACATCCTTTACCCATGGTGATCGACTTTTTCTTCAGGTCGATCACCCCCACTT